>NZ_JARYTI010000155.1 GCF_029911635.1 Sphingomonas sp. AR_OL41 | reverse complement strand
GGCTCGACCTTGACCGCATCCAGCACGTGCTTCGTCAACCGCTCGATCTGGCGCGCCATTACATCGAGCACAGCAAGCAGTGGCTCGACGATGTCGGAGATCGCGGCATCGGCCGATGCGAGCTCGCGAACCCGACCGGCGAACAGCTTGCGTGATGGCGTACCGAGCTTGAAGCCGACCTCTCGCAGAACCGCGCGCACCGCGTTCTCGATGTCGCGTTGCTTGTTAAGCATCGTGCGGCGTGCGCCGAGCAGCGCGCGGGCCGAACGACATGGCGCACTCTTCACGTGCACCGCTCGATACCAGCCGGTGCGGATGATCTGCGCCAGGCCGCGAGCATCGTTGCGGTCGGTCTTGTTCGGCATCGCACCCATTGCCGCCTTGGCTGCTCGCGTCTCGATGCACAGCGCCGGCAGGTCGGCGCGCGTCAAACCCTGATGGAGCCATGCCGACAATGAGCACGCCTCAAGTCCGATACGCTCGAAGTTCAGGCCGGTGGTGGCCAGCGTCTCGATCAGCGCATCGGGCTCGCTGGCCGCACGCAGCTCGCGGACCACTTTGCCCGTCTCATCGACAATGCAGATCGCAGTCTCTTCCAACGATACATCCAGTCCGGCATAATAGCGCATGGTTGCTCCTCCTCATGGTTGTGGCCGCTCGATACGGACCACGTTCTACCATCTGCGAGGAGCAGCCACCTCTCCGACTCGGGGTGCGAGCCCCAATCACCCCATCTGT
>NZ_JARYTI010000001.1 GCF_029911635.1 Sphingomonas sp. AR_OL41 | reverse complement strand
GGACCCGCAGCGCGGCGGCCGTGGCCGCGCTGCTCGACGCCGGCGCCGACCCGCGACGCCCCAACGGCAACGGCTCGACCCCGCTCATGCTGGCGACGCTCACCACCGGACGCAGCGGCAGCGGCACGCATGTCGCACGGGCGCAGCAGGCGGAGATCGTCGACTTGCTCGCGCGCCATGGCATGGCCCCTTGAAGCGAGGATGCAATCGGTCCGACCGGCATTCCGCGGCAGAATTATTGCTCGTGATTTGTCGCGAAAATCCTGCTTGTTCGTGCGCGCTCCTTGGTACTGAAACACCGGCGCGCGAACGAGGCGGGGTCATCGTATCCGGTCGAGACGAAGCCTACCGGGGACGCGCGTCGCGCAGTGCATTGCGTTCGCGTACATGCCGCCGAATATGGCAATGATCCGGAGCGGGTCGCGTGATGGGGTTTTCGACCGACGGCGAAATGGCTGAAGCCGCACCGGTCTACCCATCTGGGACACTCACGGAATCATAATGATGTATCACCTCGACGACTTGTCCGGCGCGGCAATTGTGATGACGGGTACAGTTGAGGCTGAAGGATTTGTCTGACGATTCTATCGGGGCACGATCTCGACCAGCGGCGCCAGCGCCTGACCGCTCGGCAGGACACCGCTCGCCGACAATCGTCCGGTTGCGTCGTTCCATGCCAGCGTTGCCGACCGGCCAACGCCTTTTCGGTGTGCGTTGGTGGCCCCGTCATCGTCGTAGAGCGTGAATTGCGCATTGCGCCCGGGAAATACGCGGACGATTTTCAGTTTTTGCGCGGTCGCGGTACTGGCGATCTGTACGCCGAGCGGCACGATCGACCCTGCGCGAATAAAAAGCGGGATCTGACCGATCGGCGCAGCGGCGACGATCCATTGTCCTCCGGCAAGACGTTTGTCCGTCCACCAATCGTACCAATCGGTACCCGCGGGTAAATATACGCGGCGTTCGGTCACGCCCTGGTCGGTCACGGGTGCGACGAGGAAGGCGGGCCGACCATATATTCGTCGCCCAGCGTCTTCGCGACGGCGTCGTCGGAAAAGTCCATGAACAGTGCGCGCATGAACGGTGCTCCGCTCTCAAAGGTCTGATGGCCAAGCGCGTAGACATACGGGATCAAGCTGTACCGCAGCCGCAGGACGTCTTCTAGCATGGGCTCGGCCGCAGCACCATAATCCCAAAGCGGTCCCCGGTCGCTGACCATGAATACGCAGCATGGGTGTGAAGGCGTTGTATTCGAACCGCCGAACGAACAATTCGGGATAGTCGCGATACAATGGCGCCATCGCGGTCGCACCAGCAGGATCGACCAGCACCGGCCGTGTCGCGGCCGGCCCGGTCGGCCACTGCCAGCCGCCGGTATCGCTGGACCAATAGGCCATGCCGCTCGCGGTCATGCCGAGTCCGGCAGGCACTTGCCGCTTCAGCGCCTCCCATGTCGATTGCACGTCCGATGACCAAAACAGGCAACCGTTCGCCTGTGCGGCCAAATAGGCCGCGCGGCACAAGATCATGTTGCGCAGGTCCGGCCGGTCGGACGCCGATCCTTCGGCTACGCTCGATGTGTGAAGCAGTGGGAAGACATTGTGATAGCGATCGCCCGATCCGATCGCGTAGGAGTAACCATCGGGCACGAGATCGGGTTCAGTTTCGTCACGCCAAAACCAATCAAATCCGGTGCTGGCGATATTGTCGCGAATCTTGCCCCGTTACCAAGCGCGCGCGTCAGGGATGGTCGAATTGATCAGCGCGCCGGCCCGGTCGGACCGGATCGCGAGACCATCGACCGGCTTGCCGTCCTTATATCGCGCATGAGCCATCCCTTGGCTGCCAGCGTGTCGAACCACCGGCTTTCCTTCTCGAAGCGTGGCCACACGCTGACGATGCTGCGGTTGCCGGCCGCCTTTAGCTGCGCATTCATTGCAGCGGGATCTGGAAAAGCGCCACGATCGATTTCGAGTTGCCCCATGCGAGTCCAGTAAAGCCAATCGAGTACCATGACGTCGAGCGGTAGCCGACGCTTCCGATAACCATCGGCGATGCCAAGCAACTCACCTTGGGTTTCGTAGCGCGCCTTGCTCTGGATCAGCCCGAGGGCCGCCTTGGGCGGCAGTGGGGTACGGCCGGTCAGCCTGGCATAACCAGCATAGAGCGCATCGCTCGTCGGGTCCACAATGACGAAGAACGACACGCGCTCGCCCACGTTCGACTGAAAATGCGTTGCTCCATTTAGCCCTGGCGAGACGATGGTCGCAGAAGGATTATCCCACAGGATCGCGTAACCTTTGTCCGTTACCATGAACGGCACACAGACCGCCTCGCCAGAAGGGCGGTCGTAATCGTGTCTGCAGTCGATCGTGCGTCCGCGCAAGTCGAGTATGCCGTCCTGATACTGGCCAAGTCCGTAATAGTGGTGGAGGGGGTGTCCGCAAAGGTCGCGCCGACACGGAAGGTGTGTTCCCCTGCAACGTCGTGCGGCGCCATTTCCCAGCCGGTGATCCGCGTCAAAGGCGGCCCGTCCGGCAGCGCCAGATCGATCGCGACCGGCGGCAGCGATGGCGCGAAGTAGCGCTCCATCTGGCTCGGCGGTTTCGGCCAAAATTGTCGCGACACGGTCACCTTGAGGTTCGGGCCGACGAAATGGTCGCCCGCGACATCAGCGACGTGACGCTATCCGACAGCGTCTGGCTTGGCGACTTTGCCATAGCCAGGCGCGGCGCCGGTCTGCCCGCGGTCGGTCGCAATCGTGATGCGGATTATACCCGGAGCATAGGGTTCGATCGCGACCAGCACACCGTTGCGCTCGACGGTTGCGATCGGGTCAGCGTGCGCGGCGATCGGTGCTGCGACCAAGAGCAGCGTAACGAGGGCGCGCCTTATTGGTCGCGCGCCCTGCTGCATCGCGGCATTCGGCAGTGCTGCCGCAAGGGCACGCGTCGCTCTAGACATCACGGCGTTACGACCAGCATGACCACGCCATGTGGTTCGACCTCCGCCGTGAAGCTTTCCGCAGCGCGCGGCAGGTCGCGGTGGCCCCAAAGATCGCGCACCCGCGCGCGCAGCTTGGGCGGATAGCCTAGTTGATCCCATCGCGCGGTGATCCGTTCCCTGGCCGTGCCCCGGTTGAACAGCAGCACCGCCCGTCTTCCCCCGGTCAGCGGGCGCATCCAGGTCTCGCGATCCCCGTCTTGTGCGACTCGCCGACCTTGCTGGCCGAGCGCGTCCTGATCGACCGCGATAACCTCGCGGTTGGTCAGGATCGTTCGGGTTTCCGCGCTCATCGATGCGACGTCATTGCCGGCGATCAACGGTGCCGCCATCATCGCCCAGAGCGAAATGTGGCTGCGATATTCATTGTCCGACAGCCCGCCATTGCCGACCTCGAGCATGTCAGGGTCGTTCCAGTGACCGGGGCCAGCGAACGGCCAGAGCGGTTCATTCAGATCGACGATCCGCAGGATTCCGTTGGCATAGTCGTGCTTGCCGTCCCACCGGTCCGTGATGTCGCCGGTGGTACGCCATTGTTGGCCGACCTGTGGGGACCAGAGCCATGGCTTGGCGGTTCCCCATTCGCACAACGACAACAGGATCGGCCGGCCCGTCGCAGCCAGTGCCGCGGCCATTGTGCGATATGCCTCCTCGGCGTTGCGGGTGCCCGTCTCGCACCAATCATATTTCAGATAGTCGACGCCCCACCGCGCATAGGTGGCCGCATCCTGATATTCGTGCCCCTGGCTGCCCGGCCGTCCGCCACAGGTCTTCGCACCAGCGTCCGAATAGATACCGAATTTGAGGCCGCGGGCGTGCACATAAGCGGCGAGCGCGGCGATCCCGCTGGGAAACTTTGCGGCATCGGCGGTGATGAAGCCGTCCCGGTCGCGCGCACCCTGCCAGCAATCATCGATCACGACATAGGAATAGCCCGCGTCGCGCATTCCCGATGCCACGATCGCGTCGGCGGTAGCCCGCACCTTCGCTTCGTCGATCTGGCAAGCGAATTTGTTCCAACTGTTCCAGCCCATCGGTGGGGTCGCGGCCAGCGAGGGGAGGGCGGTCGTCGCCATTGCCGACCCGCCAGTCACGAGCAGCAGCACGATCGACGCGGCGCGAACTGCGCGACGGACTATCCTGCTCGTCATTGATACCGCGCTCATTGTTTTTCCCCCTCCACTTCGTTTGCCAGCCTTAGCGCGGATCTTCGGCGATCCGCGCCTTGAGCGGAGCGTCGGAGATGGGGGCGTTCCGCACGCCTTGTCCTTCCCGACCGAATCTCCGCTGCCAACGCTGGAATTCGTATCAAAACATCCTTAGACCGGTTTCTCGGTAGCGATAACATAATCGAACAGGAGGGTGCTTTGGATCGGCGGGAATTCTTCAGAACGGGGCTTTCGGCGGGCGCGGGCGTTGCCGCGAGCGGGATCGGGACACTGGCGCAGGCAGCGCCCATCGACCTGACCTTTCCCAAGGATTTTCGCTGGGGCTGCGCGACCGCGTCGTATCAAATCGAAGGCGCGGTAAACGAGGACGGACGCGGGCAGACCAATTGGGACGTTTTCTCGCATACGCCCGGCAAGGTCGCCAATGGTGATACCGGCGATGTCGCGTGCGACAGCTATCACCGCATTGGCGAGGATGTCGCGCTGCTCAAGGCGCTCGGCGTGTCGACCTATCGTATGTCGATCGCCTGGTCGCGCATTTTCCCGGATGGGCGCGGTACGCCCAATCCGAAGGGCGTGGACTATTATAATCGTGTGATCGACGCATTGCTGGCGGCGGGGATCGAGCCCTATGTCACGATGTTCCACTGGGATTTGCCGCAAGCCCTGCCCGGCGGCTGGCAGAACCGCGATACCGCCAAGGCGTTCGCCGATTATGCCGGCTATATGGCGGGCAAGCTGTCGGACCGCGTGCACCAGTTTATGACGGTCAACGAACTCCGTTGCTTCACCGACCTCGGCCATCAGATCGGCATTCACGCACCCGGCCTGAAGCTCGACGCAGCCGCCGTGAATCAGGTGCGGCACCATGGCGTGCTGGCGCACGGCCTCGGCGTTCAGGCAATTCGCGCGCATGCGCGTGCCGGAACCAAGGTCGGCATTGCCGACAACACGGCTTTCTTCGTGCCGGTGATTGAAACACCCGATCATATCGCCGCCGCCAAGAAAGCGACGCACGAGCGCAACGCGATGTTCCTCACCGCGATCATGGAGGGGCGCTACATCGATTCCTATTTGCAGCAGGAGGGAGCCAACGCGCCCAAGGTGCAGGCGGGCGACATGGCGGCGATCGGCAGTCCGCTCGATTTCGTCGCGCTCAACATCTACGCGCCCGAATGGGTTCGCGCTGATGCGGGCCCGAGCGGCTACGCGGTAATCCCCCATATCGCGTCGTCCCCGCGGATGGCCTCGCCGTGGCTCGTCGTCGGTCCCGAAGTCGCTTATTGGGGCGTGCGCCAGGTCAGCGAATTGTGGAGCCCCAAGGCGCTCTATATTTCGGAAAACGGCGCCTCGGCCGATGACCCCGTCGTCAATGGCCGGATCGATGATGCCGATCGCGTCATGTATTTGCGCAACTATGTCGGGCAGTTCCACCGCGCGGTCGCCGAAGGCTATCCGCTCAAGGGCTATTTCCTGTGGAGCCTGATGGACAATTTCGAATGGGCTGATGGCTATACCAAGCGCTTCGGCATCCATTACACCGATTTTGCGACACAACGGCGCACGCCGAAACTGAGTGCGGCGTGGTATAAGGAGGTTATCCGGCAGAACCGGTTGGTCTGACCGACGACCCGCGCGCGAGCGTGCGGGCGTGGTCGCGGACAATCGCCTGCGTGCTCGCGTCGCTGTCGAACACGCCGTACCAGCCCTGTGGCTCGTGCGGCGGGTCGCCCATATAGGCCGTGTCGCCGCGCTGGAAGCGGTGATCGGCGTGCGCCGCGCGCGCTTCGCCGGTCCACGCCCAGAAATTGGACCCGGCAAGCGGGCCGCCACGCTCTCCGTCGGCCTCGATCGCCGCATAGATCTGGCGATAGAAGCGGTCGCGAAACATGGTCGATTGTGCCGGGTCGTATGCGGCCGGACCATCGCGCGGATAGCCGAATTCCTCGATCACCAGCGGTTTGTGCAATCCCTCGGCGATGCGGACATGCGCTGTGATGTAATCGCGCACTCTGGCCGCGCCCGCATCATGGGTGGCGGCTAGCGCGGCGGCATCGATCCAGCTCCAATTGCCGGGCCAGATGTGGCAGGTGATATAATCGATCGCGGATGACCGATGCGTCGCGGTAACGACATCTGCGCGCTCGATCGATCCTTTCAACCCTTCCGAACCGGTGCAGACGAGATGGTTCGGATCGAGCGCCTTGATATAGCGCGCGGTGCGATCGACCCAGCGATAGAAGGTCGGCAGGTTGGGAACAGCGACCGCGTCCGACCCGCCCGGGCGCGGTTCGTTCGCCAATTGCCAGGCCATGATCGTCGGGTCATCGGCGTAGCGCATGCCGGTCACGCTGTTCACACGCGTCACGACCGCGCGGATATAGTCGCGGTAGAGCGCCTGCGCGGCGGCGTTGCCGTAAAACGCCGCGTTCCAGTCGGGAAATTCGGGCCAGGGATGCGCCGGATCGTTCATGTTGATGTAGCGACCACCGTTGACCCAGGAGAGATAGGTCATCATCCCGCCCGACCATTCCCAGAAATTGGTCAGGTACAGCACCGCGGTCATCTCGCGCTTTGCCAGCTCGGCGAGCAGCCAGTCGAGACCATTCAGCAACTGCTTGTCGTAGGTGCGGCTCCGGTCTCGGAACGCTGGCGTAATCGAATTCTTCAACGGGGAGAGTTCGGCGGAACCGAGAATGCGAAGATTGCGAATGCCGAGTGCGGAGAGACGATCCAGTTCGCGCACCAGTCGGGCTTGTCCGCCAGAGCGCGCGTCTGCGCCCAGCCATGCACCGTACCACAGGTTCGCCCCGGCATAGCGGTAGGGCGCATCCGCCAGCGTAAAGCCAGTGCCACGCACACGGACGAAGCGCTTGGTCATGGGCTTGGCTCGGGCCGAAATCGGGTGCGCGGCCCCGGCCAGCGCCATCGTACCGCCAAGCACGACGGCGCGACGGTCGACCAGCGGCCTCATGGCGCGACCGGGAGCTCGAATGGCACGGCTGGCAGATCCTCGGCGTTGTAGAGATTCACATAGGGCGCATCGGCCCAGGCGTAGCGGACGCGGCTCACGTCTGCTGTATTCGCTCCGGTGAGGACGACTGTGTCGCCGTCGACCTTTCCAGCGCTGAAGCGGCATTGCGCTGCGGTGCACGCTTCGAAGCCGATCGCGACGTCGGCACTATAGCTGCGCAGGCCCTTCCCCGTCGCACGGAACCGTATGACGAGATCGCTTCCCCGCCGCTCAACCGCGATCGCTTCGGGGCCGCCGGCGTCGCCCGGTGCACCGTAAGCCACAACGCGCGCGGCGCGCGCCAGCCGCTCGCCCACGACCGTCTTCTGTGTCGGGTGAATGTCGGTACGGTCCCCCACGTCGATCGTGACCGCCAGCCCGGCATGTGGATCAGCCCGGACGACCTTGGCTTGCACGTCGCGCAATTCTGCCCACCCCGATTCGCTCGGCGTGGTCGCGACCGAACCGAACGAGGAGAGTTGCGCGACCAGGAAGGGCAAATCGGGCTGGCCGAACGTCTTGCGCCAGTCCGCCATCATCAACGGCAGCAGCGTTCGATATTCGGCCGCCTTGCCGACATTGGCCTCGCCCTGATACCAGGCAGCGAGCTTCAGTCCATAGCCCGAGAGCGGCGCGATCATGCCGTTGTAAAGCGTCGTCAGGCTGGTGGGCACGTCCCACGGCGACGGCGCGACCGACAGACCGCGCGACCGCATTCCGACCCGGTAACGCCATGCCGGATCGAGCGGGAGGAGCGCCCCGGAGCTCAAGCGCAGCCCGCGATTTTGCGGCGCGCCGGTCATGCCCCCGCCACCGCCGCCGCTTAGGATGCGCAGAACGATCGTGTTGCGGCCAGCCTTCAGCGTCCCCGCCGGGATCGGATAATCGCGCCATACCCACGCCGTTGTCCCGCCGCCGACGCGTGCGCCGTTGATCCAGGCGCTGTCATAGGTGTCGACCGGCCCAAGTTGCAGCGCGGTAACCGAGCGGGCCTGCGCCTCGGTGAGCGTTATGCTCGTGCGGAACCAGGCGACCCCGTCGAACGCGGCGAGCGGCGCGAGTCCCGCGTCCTTCCACGATCCATGCGGCACGATCGTGCCCCAGGCAGAATCGTCATAATCGGGTGCGATCCATGCGCGCTGCACCTTAGCCTGCGGATCGTGCGCATCCCACCACGCCTCGACGCGCTTGCCATCCGCGGCCAGGCCCGCTGCCGGATCGGCGGCATAAAGCGCGAGCGCCGCGACCCCGTCGGCATAGGTCTTTTGCGTCCGCAACGCCGGGCTGCTCGTCCAGCTCTGGATCGTCGTGCCGCCCCAGTCGGAGTCAATGAACCCGACCGGCACCTTTTGAGACGCCTGCAGCGAGCGCGCCATGTAATAGCATACCGCCGACGCCTCGCCGACCGTGTCCGCGGTGATCGGCTTCCAGCTGACCGAGGTGTTCAAATCCGCGCGCGGGGCGGGCGCATTGTCCTTTTCGATCGTCACGAAACGAAGGTCACGATTGTCCATGTTCAGGCCGCCCCATGCACCGGTCGATAGCCGCGCCGGAAATTCCATGTTAGATTGCCCACCGCACAAATAGACGTCGCCGACCGCAATATCGTCGCGCGCGATGGTCTGACCGCCCCCCGTCGCGACCAGGCGATAGGGGCCGCCCGCCGTCAACGACGGCAAAGCCACGCGCCAGCGTCCGTCGCGGTCGGCGATTGCAGTCGCGGACCGATCAGCGAGGGTCACGGTGACCGTCGTGCCACTGGCCGCAGTGCCCCAGATTGCTATCGGACGCTGGCGCTGCACAACCGCGTGGTCGGTAAAGATGCGCGCGAGCGCGAGGGGATCGGACCCGGCGGCGAAAGCCGCGCCGGGAATCAACCCGATGATCACCGCGACGCTCGCGATCCGCTTCAGGCACATATAGCGCTCTCCTGCTTCGGCTGGTCGCTTGGTCGCGACACTGTGGTCTTGATTGCACAGACTAATCTATTGCTGATAGCGCTATCAAGCAAAAGGTCTGGCGGTTTGGAGTGCGCGGCGGCGCATCGCCCCCAGCTGTCTCTGCACGGGGGTCGAGGTGGCGGACGCCGATGGTGCATCGCGGGCCGCTCCCGGCGACATTGATGGTCGCTCGGGAGATCTCGGTCCCAAGCAAGCGGACGCGCGGCGCGCCGAACGACCGATAGCAGCCGCTGTCGAGGCAAAGAAAAGGGCGCGCCTTTGTCGACGCGCCCGAGGGGGAATGAGACCCGACGCCACATCGGCGCCGGGTGTAGGACAATCAGAAGGTGCCACGCAGAATGATAGAGAAACGACGATCATTCATGAAGTAAGAGCGTGGCGCCAAGACCGCAGGATCGCCCGTATAGGCTTGTGATGTCTTGGTCACGGTGTTGGTGAGGTTGACCCCCTGTACGCCGATCTTGAATTGTTTGTTCACATTGATGAACGCCGAAGCATCCAGCTGACCGGTCGCCTCGTTGAAGATCGAGTAATAGGGGAAGATCACGTCCGCTGCGGTGAGTAGGAAGCGCGATCGCCAATTATACGCGGCACGGAGCGAAATCGGCCCCTTCTCGTAGAAGATCGTGGCGTTGATGTTATGTTTCGAGAGGCCCTCGAGCGGCAGATTGCCCGGCGGCACGGTCGAGTTGTTGGCCAGGCTGCCGCCATTGAGGAAGGTGTTGGGCAAGCCCTTGCTCTCAATGTACGAATAATTGCCGTTGAACCCGAATCCGCTCAAAAGCCCGGGCAGAAAGTCGAAGGTTTGTTGATAGGCAAGCTCGAAGCCCTTGATCTTGCCGTGTCCAGAATAGTTTGCCGGACCGCGCACCGAAACGAATTCCGTAACCCCGTTATTCGTCACCGCTCGGTCAGTAACGGCCTGATAGAAGAAGTTTTTTACGTCCTTGTAAAAGAGGTTGACCGTAAGCGATCCGACCCGCGAGAAATACCATTCTGCGGTAGCGTCGAATTGCCATGCGGTGGCCGGCTTTAGATAGGGATTGCCCGTCTGGGCGGTGAGGACGAGGCTCGAATTGTCAAGCCCGGTCTGAAGGAAGTTCCGGATGTATGCCGAGTCGGGTCGTGTCAGCACCTTCGAGCCGGCAAGGCGGAACACCAAGTTGTCGGTGGCGTTGAACTTCACGTTGAAGCTCGGCAGCCAATAGCCGTAATGATTCTTTGCGACGTTGAAGAGCGTCGTCCCGTCGGCGAAGGTCTGCAGTGCGGCATATTGGGTCGCGCTGAGTTTGCAGATACCAGTTGGCGGAAGATTCTGCCCGGGATTTCCGGGATCGGGCTGTACCGCACAGCGCGTCGCATAAGGTGAATCCACCCCAGCCTGGTTAGCGGTCGGCAAGCCGATGCTTCCCGTCGATGTGGTGTCGGTCGCAACGTAGCGGACGCCGATATTGCCCGAAATTTTGCTCCCCGAACTGAACACCGCCATCAGGTAAAAATTCTTGTCCTGCTGGTGAACCGGCTGGATTTCCGACGGGAGATAGGGCGTGCCAGCGACGACTCCGGCACGTCCGGCAGCTGGCGTCCAGCGATTGGAAGCCGTCGCACCATTAGTCGTGTGCCAAATGTCGTTGAGCGACTGCAGATATTTCGAGGCGGCGGTATAGTTGGCGATCAGGTCGCCATTGTAATAATATCCTCCCGGAGCACCTTTGGTCTGACCGCGAAAGAAATCGGGATAGGTATAATAGTCGACGTTGCTGAGTCCGCCCTGCTGGACCGACACGGGCGCTCCTGACCATACCTCGCTGATCGCACCCCAGTTATAGGTGGTGTAGCGCACCGTCTGGTCGCGATCGGCATAACGGGCACCGAACTTGATCTTGCTCAGGAAATTGCCGTCTTCGAATTTGTAGGCAAAATCCGCGCGTACCGCGATTTCATGCCCGGTGCTTTCCTCGATGTGATCCATCGCGGCGCGCCAGAATTGAACGTTCGGGTCAGCAAAATATTGAGCGTCGGTTTCTTTGGCGATGGTCGAATTGGGCGTTGCCCAGCTCGCCGCCAGCGTCAGCGGCTTGTGGGGCGTGATGACGGGAAGGTTGCCAGTGAGATCGAGCTCCTGGTCCGCAAAGGTCGAGCCGAATGTGCTCACGTCGAGGTTGGTGTGACGCGATTCGGTATAGTCGAAGTCCAGATTCACCAGCAGCCGGTCGGTCGGATGCAACTGGGCGTTCAAACCATAATCTTTGTTGGTGTTGGTTTCGTAGACCTGACGACGCGACAGGGATTGTTGCTGGCCGCCCGATGGGACGAAGTTTGCATCGCCGGCACCACTACCGGCCGTGCGCCACCCGGTTCCGGGGAGCGTGATATAGCCCTTTTGGAAAAGTCCCGAGCTATTATAGGTGTAATTCTTCAGCGAACCGATCGGGCATTCTGCCTGGGTCGTGCCAGTCGGCGAATCGCCGTTCTGCTGACACCCGGCGGGGAAAGTATTATATTCCGAAAGGTCCGGCGCGGTTTCGAACGTGTGTTCGCCCCAGGCGTTGCTGGTGTGCGAACGCAGGAACTGTGCGGTGAACAACGCCGAGCGGTCCGACGTTTCGAACTGCGCGGCAAGCGCGATGCCATCGCGCTTGCGATCAAAATCCTGGCTGCGGAACTGGCCGCCGAGCGGGGCATAGACCTTGGGCAGCAGATCCGCAAAGCCGTCGGCGCCTGCCGTGCTCGCGGTACCGCACGGCGATCCGGCAGCGGGCAACCGGGTCGTGTCGGTGGTGGACGGCAATTGCGTGCGGCACACGTTGCCGCTGCCATTTGCCCCCGCAACAGTTACACCGTCGCGCGTTTGGTAATTGGTGATCTGCAGGCCGTCGGCGCGGCTGCGAATGCGCGAATAGGACACGTCGGCGAGCAGGCCGATGCGGCCGATCCCGGTCTCGAAATTCTTGCTGGCGAGGATCGACCCGGTCGGGGACCATTTCTTTTCGAAGTCGCCGTAATTGGCCTCGGCATCGAACGAAAGGTGAAACTTGGTGTCGTGGCTGTCGAACGGCTTGCGGGTGTTGAGGTTGACCGTGCCGGCCAGGCCGCCCTCGATCATGTCGGCGGTCGAATTCTTGTAGACCTCGACCGAGCCGAGCAGCTCGGACGGGACGTCCGCAAAACTGAGCGACTGGCCGCCGACACCGGCGGAGAACGAGTCGCGGCCGTTAAACTCCGAGCGTACGAAATTAAGGCCGCGAATGACGACGCCGGAACCTTCGACCGAGAAGTGATCGGGGTCGTTCGAGCCGGCGAACCGGTTGATGGACACGCCGGGAACGCGTTGCAGCGCTTCTGTCACCGAACGGTCGGGCAAGGCGCCGATGTCCTGCGCAGTGATCGCATCGACCACGGTGTCGGCATCGCGCTTGATTCTCTGCGCATTCGCGAGGCTGGCGCGGATCCCGGTCACGACGATGTCGTCGCTCGATGCCTGTGGCGCGGCAGTCTTGTCTGCGGGGGTTTCAGCGGGAGGGGTGGCCGTTTGCGCGAGGGACGGTACGGCCATGCCCATCATGCACAAGGTGCCGATAGACGCGCCACCGCGTAACATTGCGGTCGCCTTGCCCGAACGCGAAACGGACGAATTCCCCCGATTATTCATTGGCCCCAGCCTCCCCATTTAGACGGCGCTGTTCCGCGCCTGCGTTTAACAATGTCGCCAGCTGTCACTGGTCAATAATGGTCACGCTAACATCGATTGAATGGTTGCGCTAACAGAAATTGGAACGCAACATGTTTTTGCAGTCGACCCGTTGCCGTTGTGCCACGCGTGGGTCGATGGTGAGATCGTACGGATTGACAGGCCCGCGCCAGGTGGGCTGCGTCCGGCAGGGGAGGGATGATGATGGCTGATTCACCTCGCCAGCGCGTCGTGATTGTCGGTGGTGGCACCGCGGGATGGATGACTGCGGCAGCGCTCGCCAAGCTGTTGGGGGGGCGGTGCGATATCCGGCTCGTCGAATCGGCGGAGATCGGCATCGTCGGTGTCGGCGAGGCGACCTTGCCGCACATTCGCGCATTCAACGAACGGCTCGGAATCCGAGAGGCCGACTTCATGGCCTGGACGCGCGGTACGTTCAAACTCGGCATCGAATTTCGTGATTGGGGGCGGGTCGGCGACAGTTATGTCCATCCCTTCGGCACCTTCGGGCGCGGGCACGGGCAAGTCGATTTCCATCATTATTGGACTCGTCTGAAGATGGCCGGGGTCGATGTGCCGCCGCTCGAGGAATTCTCGTTCGCCTGTATGCTGGCGCGGCTCAACCGGTTCGACGTGCCGTCGACCGATCCGCAAAGTCTCGCTTCGACCTTCGGCTATGCGTATCAATTTGATGCGACATTGTTTGCGCCTTATTTGCGCTCGCTTGCAGAAAATCTGGGGGTGCGGCGCAGCGAGGGGTTGGTCGTCGGCGTAACGCGCGATGGCGAGAGTGGCGACATCGCTTCGATCACGCTGCGCGACGGGGAGGTGATCGAAGGCGATCTGTTCGTCGATTGCTCTGGCTTCCGCTCGATGCTGCTTGGCGGTGCGCTCGAAGAGCCGTTCCAGGATTGGTCGCACTGGCTGCCCGCCGACCGCGCCATGGCGATGCCGTGCCGCACGATGACCGACGTAACGCCCTATACCAGCGCCATCGCGATGCCCGCGGGCTGGCGCTGGCGTATTCCGCTGCAGCATCGCACCGGCAACGGCTATGTCTATTCGAGCGCGTTTCTATCGGACGACAAGGCGGCGGAAGCGCTGGAGGCGGCGGTCGAGGGCGATCCGATCGCGCCCCCGCGTCCGCTGCGCTTTCGCGCCGGGCGACGCGAGCGCAGTTGGGTCGGCAATTGCGTTGCGATAGGCTTGGCGAGTGGCTTCCTCGAACCGCTCGAATCGACCAGCATCTATCTGGTGCAGGCGGCGATCACCGCGCTGATCGAACTGTTCCCCGAAAAGCAGGTCTCGAGGGTCGACCGCGACGAATTCAATCGGCTGATCGACCTCGAATATGACCGGATCCGCGATTTCCTGATCCTGCATTATCACGCGACGACGCGCGATGATTCGCCGTTTTGGGATTATGTCCGCACGATGCCGATCCCCGACAGTCTGGCTGAAAAGATGGAACTGTTCCGGCGGCGCGGGCGTGTCGTCAAATATCGCGAAGGCGTGTTCCTCGATGCCAGCTGGATCGCGGTCTATGTCGGGCAGGGAATCGTCCCCGAGGGCTATGATCCGCGCGCCGAAGCGGCGGACGCGGCCGGCCTGATTGCCGGGATGCGGACGCTGCACGGCGATATCCGCGCAGCGGTGTCGGCCATGCCGGCGTACCTCGATTATATCAGGCGTCACTGCGCGATGGCGGATGCGGCCTGAGATGAACGCCGGTAGCCCAGGGCCGAGCGAACCGATCCGTCGCGTGCTGGTGGTTGGCGGCGGTATCGTCGCCTGGTCGGCGGCGGCGGCGTTCAAGCGGCGCTTGCCGTGGCTCGATGTGGCCATTTTGCCCCGCCCGGTCGCCGCGAATGCGCTGGCCGATACAATGGTGCCGACCTTACCGTCGATCCTGGGGTTCCATGCCGATCTCGGCATTTCCGATGCCGACGCCGTGGTGCGCACCGGAAGCGGGCTCCGGCTGGGCACGCTGTTTGCTGGATGGGCTGTGGCTCCGGGCGATTATGTCCACGCCTATGGTGCGCACGGCAAGCCTTTCGGCGCGACCTCGTTCCACCTGCAATGGGCGCGCCTTGCCGCTGCGGGTGTCGCGGCGCCGTTCGATCGCCACGCCCCCGCCGCGGCGCTGGCACGGGCCGGGCGGCTCGTGCCAGCGGCGGCGACATCGGATGGGTTGTTCGACGATCTCGACTCCGGATTGCAACTCGACCTCGTCAAATATCGCGCGATGCTGCGGGCTTTTGCGCAGCATTGCGGCGTGCGCGTGCATGCTGGCGGGTTGGCCGCGGTGGAGCGGCGCACCGACGGCTTTATCGATCGTGTCGCGCTCGACGACGGCACGACGCACGCGGCCGACCTGTTCATCGACGCGACCGGGCCGGAAGCAGTCCTGTGCGACCCCGCCGACGGCGCGTGGGAGGATTGGTCGCAGAGTTTGTTGTGCGATCGCTTGTTGCACACCGAGGGTCCGGCAGCCGCGACGGTGGCGCTGTACGACACCGTTGCCGCCACAGCAGCCGGCTGGACTTGGCAGGCCGCGAGCGTGGCGCGCGCAACCTTTGGCCTTTGCTATGCGAGCGCGTTTTGCGACGATGCGACGGCGGCCGGGCAGTTGCGCGCGATGAGCGGGTTGGAAGCCGTTGGGCCGCCAACCCAATTCGCTGCCGGAACGCGGCGGGCGCCGTGGCAGCGCAATTGCGTCGCGATCGGCGACGCCGCGACGGCGATCGAACCGCTCGAATGGAGCAATCTGCACCTCGCGCACAGCGCGATCGACCGAATCCTGGCGATGCTACCGGGGGCCGATTGCGCACCCGTCGAGCTGTCCGAATATAATCGTCAGGCCTATGCCGAGGCGATCCGCGTGCGCGATTTCGTCCTACTCCATTATGTAACGGCCAGGCGAACCGAACCGTTCTGGCGCGCCGCTGCGGCGATCCCGTTGTCGCCAACGCTCGCGCATACGCTCGGCCTGTTTCGCGAGCGCGGGCGTTTGCCGGTACATGAGGAGGAGACCTTTGCGCGCGACAGCTGGCTCGCGGTGTTGTTCGGCCAGGGCGAGCTCCCCGTGCGGATCGATCCGCTGGTCGAGGTGATGCCCGCTGCCCAGGTGGCGCAAGCCATGGCGGACATGCGCGGCGCGATCGATACCGCACTTTCCGATTTTCCGACCTATGCGGCCTATCGCGCCGCGCAATCGAGGCACGCTGCGCTATGAACGAACATGCGATCCGCGAAGTGGTGATCGTCGGCGGCGGTACTGCCGGATGGATGACCGCGGCGGCGCTCTCGCGCTTCCTCAACACCGGCTACACGCGCGTGACGCTGGTCGAGTCCGAGGAGATCGGCACGGTCGGGGTCGGCGAGGCTACGATCCCGCCGTTGCTCACCTTCAACCGCATGCTCGGTATCGACGAGAACGAGTTCCTGCGCGAGACCCAGGCGACATACAAACTCGGCATCGAATTCGTCGATTGGGGTGGCTTGGGCGAAAGCTATTTCCACCCGTTCGGCTTTTTCGGGAAAGACCTGCAAGGCATCCATTTTCACCAGCTCTATCTGCGCGAAGCGATGCGGCGCCCGATGCCCAACATTGCGGCTTGGTCGATGAACGCGGTCGCGGCGGGTGCGCGTCGCTTTGCCCGCCCGCGCGCGGATGCGCGCAGTGTGGTGCGTGAATTGCTCTATGCCTTTCATTTCGATGCGGGGCTCTATGCCGCCTTTCTGCGTCGTTATGCCGAGCGCAACGATGTGCGGCGGATCGAGGGCAAGATCGTCGACACGACGCTGCGCGCCAGTGACGGCTATGTGGAATCGATCACACTCGCCGATGGGCAGACGATTGCGGGCGACCTGTTCATCGATTGCTCGGGCTTTCGCGGGTTGCTGATCGAGGAAGCGCTCGAGACAGGTTACGAGAATTGGCAGCATTGGCTGCCGTGCGACCGCGCAGTGGCGGTGCCGTGCAGTTACCCCGGCGATCCCGACCCCTTCACGCGCGCGACAGCGCGCCCGGCAGGGTGGCAATGGCGGATCCCGCTGCAGCACCGCATGGGAAACGGCCATATCTATTCGAGCAAGTTCATGGACGATGCCGAGGCCGAGCGCATCCTGCTCGCCAATCTGGAGGGGGCGCCGCTCGCCGACCCGCGCAAGATCGCCTTCACGACCGGGCGCCGCAAGCAGAGCTGGAACCGCAATGTCGTCGCGCTCGGCCTGTCGAGCGGGTTTATCGAGCCGCTCGAATCGACCAGCATCCATTTCATCCAGTCGGGCATCGCCAAGCTGATCGCGCTTTTTCCCGACAAGCGGTTCAACCCGGTCGAGCGTGACGAATATAACCGCCAGATGCGCGACCTGTACGAGGATACGCGCGACTTCATCGTGCTGCATTACAAAGCGACCAATCGCAGCGACACGCCTTTCTGGAACCAGTGCCGGACGATGGAGGTGCCCGACAGCCTGCAGCGCAAGATCGACCTTTTCCGCGCCAAAGGCCGCTTGTTCCGCGACGGGCTGGAACTGTTCGCGACGACGAGCTGGGTCGCGGTCGCGCTCGGCCAGAATATCGTCCCCGAGCATTATGAGCCTGCGGTCGATGCGCTCGATGAGGAAAAGGTCGCGATCGCGCTTGAGCAGATGCGGCAAGAATATCAGCAAGTCTGTGCGCAACTCCCGCCGCACGGCGAGTTCGTGCGGCACAGTGTAGGACTCGCGGCAGCCGCTACCGCGCCGCCTGTGCCGCCGCCAGGGGCAGCAGACATGCCGACCTTCTCGTTCGAATCCGAATCGCCCTTCGGCGCGCCGGTGTCGCCAGTATGAGGGAGGACGCGATCCGCCGCGTCGTCATCGTCGGCGGCGGAACGGCGGGGTGGATGACCACCGCCGCTTTGGCGCGGGTGCTCGGTGAAAATCCGACGATTGACATCTGTCTGATCGAATCCGACGAGATCGGCACGGTCGGCGTCGGCGAGGCGACGATTCCGCAGATCGTCCTGTTCAATGCGATGCTCGGCATCGATGAGGCCGAGTTCGTTCGCGAAACCAACGCGACGTACAAGCTCGGGATCGAATTCGTCGACTGGACGCGGATCGGGCATCGTTACGTCCACCCGTTCGGCTTTTATGGCCTCGACATGAAGGGCGTGGAGTTTCACCATTTCTGGCTGAAGGGCCGCACCCTCGGCGACGAAACCCCGCTCGACGCCTATTCGCTGTCGGTGATGGGCGCGCTGTCGAGCCGCTTTGCGCATCCGCGACCCGACCAGCCAAATTCCCCTTTGTCGAAGCTGGGCTACGCCTTTCAGTTCGATGCCGGGCTGTATGCGCGCTTCCTGCGCCGCCTGGCCGAGGCCAGCCGTGTGCGCCGTGTCGAGGGGCGGATCGTCGATGTCGCGCGCAATGCCGAGAGCGGGCTGGTTGACGCGGTCGTGCTGCAATCGGGCGATCGCATCCCGGGCGATCTGTTCGTCGATTGCTCGGGGTTTCGCGGGCTGCTGATCGAAGGGGCGATGGCGTCCGGATTCGAGGATTGGTCGTCGTGGCTGCCGTGCGACCGGGCCTTTGCCGTGCCGTGCGAAAGCAGCGGCGACCGCCAACCGCTGACGCGCTCGACAGCGCGCGCGGCCGGCTGGCAATGGCGCATTCCGCTGCAGCATCGCACCGGTAATGGCTATGTCTATTCGAGCGCACATATCTCGGATGACGAAGCAGCCGCGACGTTGCTCGCCAACCTCGATGGTACGCCTCTCGCCGAGCCCAAGCCGCTGCGCTTCACCGCAGGGCACCGCAAGCGCGCCTGGGTCGGCAATGTCGTCGCGCTGGGATTGGCAGGGGGTTTTCTCGAGCCGCTCGAATCGACCAGCATCCACCTCGTGCAATCGGGCATTGCGCGGTTGCTGGCGCTATGGCCGACGCGCCATTTCGACCGGGTCGAAATTGATCGGTTCAATGCCGAAACGCAGCGCGAATATGTCGATATTCGTGATTTTCTCGTGCTGCATTACAAGGCGACCGAGCGCGATGACACGGCGTTCTGGGATTATTGCCGCACGCTGCCACCGCCCGCCGGACTTGCCGACAAGCTCTCGATGTTCCGCGCCAATGGCCGCGTGTTCCGGGAGCATCAGGAACTGTTCACCGAAACCAGCTGGCTGGCGGTGATGGTCGGGCAGGGGATCGAAGCGGGCGGCTATCATCCGGCCGCTGACGTGCTGTCGGACGCCGAAACCCTGAGACGGCTGCATCATATTCGGGATGTGGTGCGCGAGACTGCCGCCGCCATGCCGTTACAGGAAGCGTACCTGCAGCAGATCGGTTGCTCGCTGATTCCGGTGAAACGCGCGTCGTGACGCCGATCGCAGAATACGGCGCCGTGGATCGCGCGCGCTTCGATGGTGAAATTCGCCCTGCGGGCCAGCCGGCGATTCTGCGCGGGCTGGCAAGGGATTGGCCGGCTGTGCAGGCGGCGTGCAGTTCGGACGAGGCGATTGTGGATTATGCCAAGCGCTTCAGCCACGCGGCGGCGTTTCCGGCGATCGTCGGCGAGCCCTCCATAAAGGGGCGCTTTTTCTACACCGACGATCTCACTGCGCTGAACTTTACGCGTGGGCAATCGCCGCTCGACCCATTTCTCGATCGGCTGCTGCGCGATCGCGGCGCGGCGCAACCCTATGCGATGGCGATCCAATCGGCCCCGGTGCCCGATCTGCTCCCCGGCTTCGTTGCGGAGAATGTGACGGATTTGCTCGACCCGGACGTGGTCCCGCGCCTGTGGATCGGCAATGCGATCCGGGTCGCAACGCATTACGATTTGATGGAAAATGTCGGCGTCGTGATCGCGGGGCGGCGACGCTTCACGCTGTTCCCGCCGGATCAGTTGCCCAACCTCTATATGGGGCCGCTGGAGCTGACCCCGGCGGGGACGCCGGTGAGCGTGGTCGATCCCGCTGCGCCAGATCTTGCGCGTTACCCACGCTTCGCCGAGGCGTCGCGGCATGCGCAGGTCGCGGAACTGGAACCGGGCGACGCGATCTACATTCCATTTCACTGGTGGCATGCGGTGGATTCGCTCGCGCCGGTCAACCTGTTCATGAACTATTGGTGGAACCCCGCGCCGCCGGGGCTCGGCGATGCCTATAATGCGTTGCTGGCCGGGCTCTATGCGATCGCGGCGTTGCCGGCCGATCAGCGCGCCGCGTGGCGCGAGATGTTCGACTGGATGGTGTTCCGTGCCCATGGCGATCCGGCAGCGCATCTGCCGCCTGCCGCGCGCGGCGTGCTGGGCGAACTCGACGCGGAAAAGCTCGGTCGCATGCGCGCGACCTTGCTCGACAGCCTTTCACGACAGGGATGATGATCATGCACCGGAAGTTGCGCGCCTTGATTATCGCCGTGCTGCTGTGCACCGGGAGCCAGCTTTTCGCCGCCGATGCGGACGTCCCGGCGGTCCATGCGCGGCAAATCGCGTTCGGCCCGCAAGACGCCAAGCACGTGATCGTGACCACATCGTCTGCCGTGCCGCTGCACTGGACGCTTACCGATTCAGCGGGCCGCGAGGTCCTGAACGGCAGCGCGAAACCCTTCGGTCCGGATGTCGCGTCGGACGAGACGGTGCAGCAAATCGATCTGTCCGAGATCACGCAGGCGGGACGATACACGCTGGCGGTCGCGGGGGCTGAGCCGCGCATCGTCACGATTGCCGCGGCACCGCTTAGGCCGCTCAAATATGCGGCGCTCAACTATTTCTACCAGTCACGCGCCGGTATCGCGATTGAAGCGCGCTATGCCGGTGGCAAGCAATGGGCGCGGCCGGCCGGGCATGCTCATGAGGTCGCCACCTGTTTTTCCGGCAAGGACGAGCAAGGCAATGTCTGGCCCGGCTGCGACTATTCGCTCGATGTGACGGGCGGTTGGTATGACGCTGGCGACCATGGGAAATATGTCGTCAATGGCGGCATTGCGCTGTGGACGTTGCAAAACCTCTTCGAGCAGCAACGCCTGTGGCGCGATACGGCCTTCGCCGATGGCAAGGTGGCGCTGCCCGAGAGCGGCAACGGCATCGACGATCTGCTCGACGAAGCCCGCTTCGAAATGCGCTTCCTGATGGCGATGCAAGTGCCGGACGGAAAGCGGGCGGTGGTCCCGGTCGGACCACAACCGCGCGGCTCGGCGCTGCACCTGACCGAAATCGACGCATCGGGCATGGCGCATCACAAGGTGTCCGATCGCAATTGGACCAGATTGCCGACCGCGCCGGCCGACGACCGGGAGGAGCGCTTGCTCTATCCGCCGAGCACGGCCGCAACGCTCAACCTCGCCGCCACCGCCGCACAGTGCGCGCGCATCTGGCGGACGATCGACCCGGCTTTCGCGCAACAATGCCTGCATGCCGCCGAGCGGGCCTTTGCCGCCGCGCTGCGCAATCCGGCGGTCTATGCGCCTTCGACCTTTACGGGGAGCGGGGGGTATGGCGACACCCAACTCGCCGATGAATTCTATTGGGCGGCAGCGGAACTCTACGTGACGACCGGTCGCGCTGTATTCGCCGACGCGCTGCGCAAGATGGATGCGTTCCAGGCGCCGCTCTCGGAACCGAGTTGGGCCAATGTCGCCGCGCTCGGGACGATCAGCCTGGCGACGCAGCCCAACGGCCTGACTCCGACCGAAAGCGCCGCAGCGCGCGCCAGGATCGTCGCGGCGGCGGATGGTTTCCTCGCCGAAGAAGCCAGGTCGGGCTATCGCATCCCTCACGCCTCTGCGGCCTTTTCCTGGGGGTCGAATAGCGGGCTGCTCAACCGCGCGATGATCCTGGGGCTTGCGGAGCGCATCACCGGGGATCGCAAATATCGCGATGGAGCGGTCGAGGTGGTTGACTATCTGCTTGGCCGCAATCCGCTCGACCAGAGTTTCGTGACGGGATTCGGGACTCGGCCCTTGCTCAACCCGCACCATCGCTTCTGGGCGAAGGGGCTCGATGCGCGTTACCCCGGGCCGCCGCCGGGCGTGTTGTCGGGCGGACCCAATTCGACGGCGATGACCGACGAAGTCGCGCGCACGATGAAGGGCCATTGCATCGGCATGCGTTGCTGGCGCGACGCCAACGCTGCCTTCACGATGAACGAGGTGGCGATCAATTGGAATGCGCCGTTGGTGTGGGTGACGGCATATCTGGACGCGCCGCCGCCGCCGTCGCGCTAACCGAGTCGCTGTAGCGCCGCGATCAGGAAGCGGCGGATGCGTGCGCTGCGCTCGTCGCTTGGCGCGCCGAGGACGGTACGAACCCGCTCGGGCAGGTGCGCGCCAGCCTGCGGGGCGTTGGCGTCGAATACGAGATGATCGAACCAGCCGCGCCACGCCGCGCGTTCGGCATCGGGGAGATCGCGCACCGCCATCATCGCATGGACCAGAGCCAGGAACGGAGAGGCCGCGCTGTCTTCGCCCCACCAGTAATTGACCAGCACGTTGATCGGGTCGAGCGCCTTGACGTGGTGCCACCACAAAGCGGGCATGAAGATCGCGTCGCCGGGTCCGAGCTCGGCCGTCTGCGCGTTCCTCCATGCCTCGGCGAAGCGCGGATAGCGCTCCAGATCCGGTGCTTCGGGATCGACCATGCTGACCGGCGGCCCAGCCAGCGTATGATCGAGCGGTCCGATATAAAGATTGGCGAGCTGATCGGGCGGGAACAGCGTGAAGCGCCGCCGCCCGGCAACCACGCACGCAATGTTGGGCGATGCGTCGTAATGCGTCGCCACCGCCGCCGCATTGCCGATCCACAACCGCGCCGTGGCATCGACCGGCAAGTCCAGCCGGTTCGCCTCGGCCCAGCCCGGCGAATGCGCCGGTGCGGCAGCGGCATTGGCATAGATTGCGTGCGGCGCGGTCTCGCCGCTTTCGGCGAGGCGCAGCAATTCCGCCATCAATCCGGGTAGTGGCACCTGCTGGCGCACGAAGTTGAAGCCGTTCCAATCGGGATCATAAAAGAAGCGGCCGCCGACCTCGGGACGTGCGATCATTGTGTCGAGCGGCGCGCCGCCGCTGAAGCGCGCGACATATTCCGCGATTGCGCGCGGCCCTGCCTTCCCCGCCGCGACGGCGGGCCAATGCGCGACCTGGCCGCGCAACACGACCGGGGTTGCGGACGGTGCGATCTCGCGCGCGAACGTGTCGGGGTCGACCCCCGGGCGCTCGGCAAGGCGGTTCGGGGCGATCGAAACCATGGCGGCAAGGTAGCGCACCCATGATTGGCTTGCCAAGCGTGTCAGTCTTGCCGCGTTCGTCCGCACACTCTTGTGGGGGCGATAGTGAAAGCGGGAAAGGCGGCCATGATGCTGCCGCAACCTGCTCTCTGCACTTGACAGGCTCGGAGCGGCGCGACCACGATAGCGCTATCAATGGCGATGCCGGCAAAGGCCCGGACAACGCTCGACGGGGAGAGTGGAATGGCTTTGGTCGGCACGAGCGCGCGCGCGGGTATCACGCGCCGCGCTGCGATCACTGCGGGAGCTGCTGCGGCTGCCTTGCCCGTCTTTGCCCATGCCGCACCCACCCCCGCATCGGGCCTCAATGCGCTGGCGGTTGCCAAGGGCATGCGCTTCGGATCCGCCTTCGCGTGGAGTCCCCCCCGCGCCGATGCCGGGTCGTTCGCCAATCCGGCTTATGCCGGTTTGTTGCGCGCCGATTGCGGTGTCCTGGTGGCCGAGAACGAATTGAAATGGCAATCCGTCCGTCCCGGCCCGACGAGCTTCGATTTCACGCGCTTCGATGCGATGCTCGATTGGGCCGATGCGGCGCATCTGCCGGTGCGCGGACATAATCTGTTGTGGCACCGCACGAAGTGGTTGCCGAAATGGCTCAATACGTATGATTTCGGGCCGACGCCCAAAATCGAGGCGGAGCGGCTGCTGACCACGCACATTCAGACCGTGCTGCGCCGCTACCATGGGCGGATCGCCAGCTACGATGTCGTCAACGAAACGGTCAACGATCATGACGGGACGCTGGAGCAGACCGCGCTGTCCAGGGCCTATGGTTCGGTCGAGGGCCTCGTCGATCTCGCCTTTCACGCGGCGCGCGCCGAGGCGCCACAGGCGCAGCTCGTGTATAACGACTATATGAGCTGGGAGCCCGGCATGGAGGCGCATTGCGACGGGGTGCTGCGCCTGCTCGAGGGGATGCGGAAGCGGGGCGTCCCGGTCGACGCGCTGGGCGTCCAGTCGCACATCATCACGCAAGGAGCGGCCGGGGCCGGGGGCTTGTTGGCGATGCAGAAGCGGTGGCAGCGGTTTGTTGATGAAGTGACCGGGTTGGGATTGGCGTTGCTGGTCACCGAATTCGACGTGCGCGACAACGCGCTGCCCGCCGCGATTAGCCTGCGCGATCAGGCGGTGGCGGATTATGCCCGCGCCTATCTCGACGTGATGTTCGCTTATCCGCAGCTCCGCGACGTGCTCGTTTGGGGCATGACCGACCGCTACAGCTGGATCGAAGGGTTCGAACCGCGCCCCGACGGATCGCACCGTCGGCCATGCCCGTATGACGACCGATTCGCCGCCAAACCGCTCCATGCGGCGATGGCGATGGCGTTCGAACATGCGCCGAAACGGTAACGGGACGATAACACGGCGGCAAAAGTGTGCCGACCGCGCACGATGGAGGAAGATGTAGGATGAGGGGTGCATTTCTAATCATGTCTGCCGCGCTCGCGGTGTCTTGCTTGTCGGCAGCGGTAGCGCAGACCGCGGCGCCAGCGCCTGCCAAACCCGCAGCGTCTGGCGGGCTGAACGACAAGATGATCAACAACCCGATCACGCCATGGAATGCCTATGGCCCCGGCCAGACCGCCGTGGTGTTCGATAAGGACGGCCCCAAGGGCTATCCGATGACGCGCGTGACGGTGACCGCCAAGGGCGCCAATGCCTGGGATGCCGGTGTCGTCATGCCGCTGCCAAAGGAGATCGCGGCGGGCGACGTTCTGTATCTCGCCGTGTATCTGCGCGCACCCAATCTCAAGGACGGTGAGACGATGCCGATGCCCTTCATCGGCATCACCACCTCCGGTCCGCCCTATGCCAATCTGGCGGGGGATCATGCTGCAATCACCAACCAGTGGGCGCAATATTATGCGACCGGCAAGGCGGTGCAGGCGCTGGCGGCAGGCGGCGCGCAGGCGACGGTGCATCTAGCGGGCGACAAGCATGTCGTCGATGTCGGGCCGATCCGCGTGTTCGATCTGGGGCCGGATTTCGACACGTCGCATTTACCGCGCAACCAATGAGAACGCTCGGGACGCTGGCGATAGTAGCGACGATGATCGCCACGATGCCGCTCGGGGCTGCGACCCGCAAGCCGATCGAAAGCTGGAGCAAGCCCGGGGTTTCGTTCGAGCAATATCGCGGCGATGCGATCGCTTGCGCCGAGCGCGGCTATTATCTCGACATCGCGCAGACCGACGATGCCAAGGCGTTTGTGCGCGGCTCGCGCGAACTCGACGACGCGACGCAGAGCGCGGCGACGGCAGCGCCCAACGCCGATCCGGTCGACGATGCCGTGCGTCGCGCCAACGAGTATGAGCGGATCCGCCGCAGCGTCGCGCCCGAGCGCCGGATCGAACACCTCAAGACCGTGTTGCAATCCGCCGTCGATGCCTGCCTGCGCGAGCGGGGCTATGCCAAGTTCACGCTGACCGCCGATCAGCGTCGCCGTCTCGGCAAGATGCCGATCGGATCGCCGCAGCGGCGGACCTATCTTTACGAACTGGCGACCAGTCCGGCAGCCTCCAAGCCTTCCCCAGACCCTGCGCCGGTGCGATGATCGAAGGGCGGCAGGGCGCGCCGGGCAGTGGCCAGATCCGGTCGGCGGGCCGATCGCGCCTGGCGTTGATGGTGCGTCACTCGTTGCCACCAGTCTGCTTGTCGCTGGTGCTCGTGGCGTCGGTATTGCCGGCACAGGCGGCGCCCGAGCTGCCGCAACTGGTATCGAAGGACGGGCGCTCGGCACTGTTGGTCGATGGCGCACCGTTCCTGATGCTCGGCGCGCAAGCGAACAATTCCGCTAACTACCCGGACATCCTGCCCAAGGTGTGGCCGGTGCTCGAGCGGCTCAACGCCAATACGCTGGAAATCCCGGTGGCGTGGGAGCAGATCGAGCCGGTCGAGGGCAGGTTCGATTTTTCTTATCTCGACGCGCTCCTCAAGGGGGCCCGCGAGCACAATCTGCGGCTCGTGCTGCTATGGTTCGGCACGTGGAAGAACACGGCGCCCGGCTACGCCCCCGAATGGGTCAAGACTGACAATGCGCGCTTTCCGCGGATGCGGACGCGTGACGGCAAGCCGCATTACGCGCTGAGCCCGCACGCCCGGACCACGCTGGAGGTGGACAAGCACGCCTTCGTCGCCATGATGCAGCATCTGAAGGCGATCGATCCGCAAAATACCGTCATCATGGTACAGGTCGAAAACGAAACCGGCAGCTACACTTCGCCACGCGATTTCTCGCCCGACGCGCAGAAGCTGTTCGCGCAGCCCATCCCCGCAGCGCTGGCGAAGAAAACGGGCAAGTCCGGCAACTGGACCGCTGCGTTCGGCAAGCTGGCCGATACTGCGTTCAACGCCTGGTATGTCGCGCGCTACGTCGATGAAATCGCCGCCGCCGGGCAGCAGGTCAAGAACCTGCCAATGTACGCCAATGCCGCGTTGAGCGACCCGTTCGGGCCGGCCGAAGCGGACGGTGCGAGCGGCGGACCTAATTGGCCCGTGATCGCAGTGTGGCGCGCGGCTGCGCCGCACATCGCGCTGGTCGCGCCCGATATCTACAATCGTGATCCGCGGGCCTATGCCAAATATCTCGATCTGTACGCGCGGCCCGACAACCCGCTCATGGTCCCCGAAACCGGCAACTCGGCCGACTATGCCCGCTTCTTATGGCCGGTGCTCGGAAAAGGGGCGATCGGCTTCGCGCCGTTCGGGTTCGACGCGACCGGCTACTCGAACTATCCGCTCGGCGCGAAGGACGTGGACGATGCCACGATCGAAGCGTTCGCCTCGAAATACCGGTTACTCGCCCCGATGGCGCGGACCTGGGCGAAAATCGCGTTCGAGCACCCCGTCTGGGGCGTCGCCAAGATGGAAGATGCCGCCGATCAGTCCGTGACCTTCGGGCGGTGGCGGATCACCGCGCAATATGACCTTTGGCCGTTCGGCGACCGCGACTGGGCCTGGATCAAGATGGATCCCTCGCCGACCAAGGGGCAGCCGCTCGGTGGCGCCCTGGTCGCGCAACTCGCACCCGACCGGTTCCTCGTGACGGGCAGCGACGTGCGGCTGCGTGTCGCCGATGCGCGCGGCGGAAACGGCCTGATGCTGCGCGTCGAGGAAGGGCATTTCGACGCGCAGGGCCATTGGGTGTTCGAGCGCGTCTGGAATGGCGATCAGACCGATTACGGGCTGAATTTCACCGGTAAGCCGGTGTGGCTGATGGTGACGATGGGGGCGTGGAAATGAGCGCGATGCGATGGATGGCTCTTGCATCGACGACGATCGCCGCGGTCGGGACCATGGCGGCCTTGGCGTCGGGCGTGGCGTTCGCCGCTCCCGAGGCCGCAGGATCAGTCGCGCGGATTGGCCACGGCGTGGTCGTCACCCCGGCCTCGGGCGCGGCGAGGCGCGTGCGCGTCCTTGCCTATGGCGACGCGACATTTCGGGTGACCGCGGTGCCGGACAGCGGCTTCGACGACGTACCGGAAAGCCTGATGGTCATCGCCAGGCCCGACGGCAACCCGGTGATCGCCAATGGCCATGGCTATGTGTCGCTCACGCTGCCCAGGGCGAGTGCGCGTATCCGCCTGTCCGATGGATCGGTCAGCTTCTTCGATGCAGCGGGGAAGCCCTTGCTGGCCGAAGCGCCGCGTACCCCGTTCCGACCGGTAGCGATCGAGGGGAAACCGTATTTCTCGCTTGGTCAGCAGTTCAACCGTGGCACCGATGAGGGGTTCTACGGGCTCGGTCAGCATCAGAACCGGCAGATGAACTACAATGGCGAAGACGTCGAACTCGCCCAGCACAATATGGACATTGCGATTCCGTTCGTCGTCTCGACGCGGGGCTACGGGCTGCTGTGGGACAATGACGGCATCACGCGCTTCGGCAATCCGCGGCCTTATGCGCTGGTCGGCGACGACCTGAAGGTAACGAGTGCGGGCAAGCCGGGATGGAAGGCCGATTATTACCTCGGCACCACGCTTGCGGTCAGTCGCCAGGAAAAGACGATCAACTATCAGTTCATCCGCGACCAGAAGAACTGGCCCGCAGCGGGAAAAGCCACGGTCAAGCCGTCGGGCGAAAGCGGGCAGAATACTGCCGGCGTCAATGTCCAGGAACAGAAGGTCGTGTGGACCGGCAACGTCACGGCCGACCGCACCGGGGTGCACAAATTCCGGCTCTACGCGTCCAGCTATATGAAGGTCTATGCCGACGGAAAATTGCTGCTTTCGCATTGGCGGCAGAACTGGAACCCGTGGTTCCACAATTTCGACTTGCCGATGGCGGCGGGCAAGCCCGTTGCGATCCGCGTCGAGTGGGAACCCAATGCCGGCTATATCGCGCTGGTCCACAATGATCCGATGCCGAGGGCCGACCGTCATTCGCTGTGGATGACGTCTGATGTCGGCAAGGACATCGATTATTATTTCGTTGGTGGCGGCAGCATCGATGGCGCGATTGCTGGCTACCGCACGCTGACCGGCAAGGCGTCGCTGATTCCCAAATGGGCCTATGGTTTTTGGCAAAGCCGCCAGCGTTACAACAGCGCGTCCGAACTGGTCGATGTGGTGCGCGAATATCGCAAGCGCGCCATCCCGCTGGACAATATCGTGCTCGACTGGCGCTACTGGGTCGACGATCAGTGGGGCAACCACGATTTCGATGCGAGCCGCTTCCCTGATCCCAGGAAGATGGTCGATGATGTCCACGCGCTCGACGCTCGGATCATGATTTCGGTCTGGGCCAAATTCTATCCGAACACCGCGAACGGCAAGGCGCTCAACGATGAGGGCTTTCTCTATCGCCGTCCGCTCGATGCGGGGCAGAAGGACTGGGTTGGCCCAGGCTATGCCAACACCTTCTACGACCCCTATACCAAGGCCGCGCGAGACCGTTATTTCGATCAGATCAACGACAAGCTCGTCTCGAAGGGCTTCGACGGCTGGTGGCTCGATTCGGACGAGCCTGACTGGCATTCGAACCTGTCGATCGAGGAGCGATCGTTTCAAATGGGCCCGACCGTGCGCGGTCCGGGCGCGGCTGTGTTCAACACCTATCCGCTCGTCCATGTCGAGGGGGTCGCCGACAGTCTGCGCCGCGTCCAGACGGGCCGCCGTCCGTTCATCCTGACGCGGTCGGCGTTCGGGGGAATCCAGCGGTCAAGCGCAGCGGTATGGTCGGGCGACGTAGCGGCGCGCTGGGACGATCTGCGGGACCAGATATCGGCCGGGGTCAACCTGTCGATGTCGGGCGTGCCCAACTGGAGCCAGGACATTGGCGGGTTCGCGGTCGAGGATCGCTACACCCAGCAGCGCCTCGCCGATCAGGCCGAATGGCGCGAACTCAACTTGCGCTGGTTCCAGTTCGGTGCCTTTTCGCCGCTCTTCCGCAGCCATGGCGAATTTCCGTACCGCGAGATTTACGAGATCTCGGCCAAAGACCCCGCGATGCAGGCATCGATGATCTGGTACGACAAGCTGCGCTACCGGTTGATGCCGTATATCTACACCACCGCCGCCGACACCTGGTTTTCCGACGGCAGCATCATGCGTGGGCTGGTGATGGATTTCGGCGCCGATCGCCGGACCTGGGGCATCGACGACGAATATATGTTCGGTCCGTCACTGCTCGTCGCGCCGGTGTCCGAGTTCAAGGCGCGGAGCAGGCGGGTCTATCTGCCGGCCGGGAGCGGTTGGTACGATTTCAATGGCGGTACCTATTACCCCGGTGGCCAGTCGATCCTCGCGGCCGCGCCGTACGGGCGCATGCCGTTGTTCGTGCGCTCGGGCGCCATCCTGCCGACCGGGCCGGACGTTCAGAACACCACCGAACAACCCGGCGGGCCGATCGTCCTGCACGTCTTTACGGGGGCCGACGGCCGCTATTCGCTCTACGAGGATGACGGGCTCAGCGATGGCTATGCGAAAGGCAATTATGCCCGCATCCCGGTGCGCTGGAACGACAAGGCCGGATCGCTGACGATCGGAGCACGAAGCGGCAGCTATGAGGGGATGGCGACGAAGCGATCGATCTCGATTCGCTTCTATTCCCCAAAGAGTGCGTCCGCGCCGGATTTCAGTCCGAATGCCGCACGGACCCTGGCATATGATGGCCGCACCGTAACGATCCGCCGCTGAACGGACTGGGCAGGGGGCACCCTGCCGCTCGAAGGCGCCGATGACCTTTGATGCAATGAAATGTGCCAGCGGCCAGGAATCAATGGTCTGCCCCGATTTTTCTCATCGCCCCGCCGGCATCCGGGGCGCGGCATCAATCGCCATTGGCGAGGGCGGGCTCTGCCCGATCGACGCGATCAGCCGTAGTAGCGGAGCGCGCGAACCCCAGAAGCTAGCGCTCATCCCACCGCCAATCGTGTCTGTACAATGCCGCACAATACTCGAGTTCCTCGCTGGAGCGCATCGCAGGAATTTCATTGATCGACACGTGTCGCCGCTGCGCGCAAACCGTTCGGCGACGCGGGCAAAAATTCGTCTTTTGCGCCGAACGGCTTGTTCCCCGGCCGTCGTCCAAGTTAGAAATCCGCCCTGCAATTTCGTTTTAGTCCGTTGATGTGGCTGGTGACGTGTGGGGGGCGTCTATGTCGCGTTCGTGATCGACGTCTAACCTTGGCCACTTCGGTCGCAATATCCTCGGGCGCGGGGAATGTCAGATAACGCCCAATGGTCGGCTTCGCCGATAGCGATAAATGGTTTGGTAGCGCCCCTCCTGCCCCCCGAAACCAGCGCGCGCCACCAGGTGTCGAAACCCCCGCATCCATCGCCGCGCCCTCGCTCGATCTTCCCCAAGCTATCGCTTACCAAGAAGCGACAGGCGTTCTCACGCCGCCATCCGGGCGGATGTCCTACGCGTAGACCGACCCCAAGAACGCTTGTGGGCCCTCATAGCAACCTCCACGATCAGGGTGTTGCGACGGCCGATTGAATTCGCCCAATAGGTGTCCATCAAGTACACCGAGCGTCTTGCGGAGGCCATGATCGAGCCCTGGGTCGGCAGCGTCGGCGGCCGCTACGACAACGCTTTGGCCGAGACGATCAAATGGCCTCTACAAGCCCGAGGTAATCCATTGGCGCGGTCCCTGGCGAAGCTTCGAGGGCGTCTAGTTCGCGACGCTGGAATGTGTCGACTGCTTCAACAATCGGCGACTGCCGGAGCCTGTCGGCAATATCCCGCCAGCCGAAGCCGAAGAACGATATTGCCCCTCGCTCGACGAAGCGCGCACGGCCGCGTAACTTCAGCCAAATAGCCTCCGACAGACCCGGGTCGGTTCAAATCCCTCGTCGATGCCTTTTTACCGCAGGAATACGCCAACTAGCTCAGAAACTCAGGCTATGCGTCAACCTAATCACAAATTGCTCTAAGATCGCCGAGAGTCCGCGAGGTGCCGCGGGCCGAACGGGGTGTCGGGAGGACCCGCATCATACCAGTTGATCCCAAGCGAAATGCGGGAACGTTTGTGGTCTCAATTTGCATGGTCTTACAATTTATCACGCAAAAACAATGCGATAAATCGCTTGCCTGGTGACCCAAATTGGACACGTATCGAACTTTTTCAGAATTCCTTCAATAGAATCTCGAAAAATGGTCGAGCGATACCGCGCCGCATTTGCCGATGCAGCGTGACTTCGTTAGGCATATACTCAAGGCATGGCTCCGGGTACTTTCGTAGCACCGAACTCAAAGGGTTCATCACTCGCCATGTCGAGCGTGTAGCACCTTCGAGTCCAGGTTCAATTGTACCGGCGTAACTTGCGATATGCATCCCCTGATCGATCTCTGGTGGGCCTCACCAATGTCTGATGATGCGCCAGAGCAGGAAATCGGTCTGTGGCGAGAATGACGACACGCTCTCGGTCGCGCAATGGGGAGGGCACTGACGTACCGCATCCGGCAGTCTGGTGCCGATAAGTGTGGATTGCTCCCCATGAAGCTGTCAGCGGACCATCATTTGCCTCGGTTATATTATCCGGCAAGAATGTCGCGTCTGGTGTGACGTTTTGCTCGGTGAATATAATCGAGTCTGGAATCGCTCTGAAAACGGGATGACAAATCGGTTCTCTGTCGTTTGGTTTAGGATGTCGTTGTGCCGCTAAGCGCGGAGCGGTGCACTGGTTTGCAGCGGGAAGCGACCAACCAAATCAGGGAAGCGGATAGAGACGGACCGACCCATCGACGTCGATCTCCAGGACATGGTTCACGATCACGTCCGAGGGAGATCCGAGCGTTTTGAGATAGGCGATGGCGGCAAGCAGCAGCGCCAGCGATGCGTCGCGGGTGACGTTGGGCAGAATGATCAAGCCTGGATGGATATCTTCGCGCGCCACGAGCTTACGGAAGTCGGCGGCATTCTCGGTGACGATCACCCGATCCTCGGTGAGGCAACGGGCGAGCACTTCTGCGTCGCGCTCGCCCAGACGCCCATAGTCGCGCGGATGCAGGGCATCATGCGCACCGGATTGATTGAGATGTCGGGCGAGCGCGGGCGAGAGGCACTCGTCGATGAAGAGTCTCAAGCAGCCTTCTTCCAGGGCCGCCCACCCGGACGCCCGACGAGTGGGTGAGTACGGGCATAGAGCAGCGCTGTGGTAACCGCTTCGCGACTCAGGCTCGGATAGTCGTCGACGATTGCATCGATGCTCTCGCCACCGTCCAGCCGGCCGCGGATGGCGTAGACGCTGAGACGCGTTCCCTTGATGACCGGCGTGCCACCGAGGATGTCCGGGTTCTCCTCGATATGGACATCGCGCGCCCGCGCATAGTTTGCTGCCCGCTCCGCAAGATCACGGTCGACCAGGCGAGGAACATCCACCGATACGGCGGGTGCGATCTCGAGCGCTTCGCTCGTCATGAGGGCAGGGGAGCGGGAAGCGAGCGCTCGCGCCAAGTTCCTCTTCTCGATCCGCCCGAGGGTCATAGGCAGGCGCTTTACGATCGCGGCGTATGGCACCGCGTGAAGCGGCAGCATCCGTCGCAGCTTGCCGCGTGACATCACGCTGCGGATGCCGATCAGAACATTCTCTTCGATCGCCTTGTCGATGGCGCGCACGGACACGTCGGCCAGTTCGGCTACCTCGCGGGTCGTGAAAGCGTTTGGCATAAATATCTCCCTAGATCGGGGGATATATTCTATCTGGGATTGAATTTCAAGGCTGCGCGCGGCTGCACCGTCCACAAGCTACGCTGAGGGATGTGGCTTTGTCCGAAGCGAGTCCCACAGATTCAATATCATAGACGAAAAATGTTACGGACATGAATCGAAATCGGTGCCTATAGGCCTCGGCTCCCGAGGGTAATGAAGCAGGAGCGATAGCGTTGGCGAGACCGAGGAATCCCGGAAATCGATATAAGCGGACTAAGACGAAGACTGACCACAGCTCCGGCGCCAGAAAGGCAGTTCTGTATACACGGGTGTCGACACCGGACCAGGAGCGGGAGGGCTATTCGATTCCCGCGCAGATGAAACTCCTCGAGGATTATGCGGCGCTCAACGGGATAATCGTCGCCAGCACACATGTGGACGTCGAGACGGCGAAGAAGGCCGAGCGCACCGCCTTCGGCGAGATGCTGCGCCATCTCCACCGCGATCCCGATATCGGGATCCTGCTCGTCGAGAAGACCGACCGGCTGTATCGGAACCTGAAGGATTGGGCGATTATCGACGATCTCGGGATCGAGGTCCATTTCGTGAAGGAGATCCGGCGTGTATGGGTTCAGGCAGTCAGTCTCGCACTCGCCGACTTCGGACTTCCCGCATCGCTCATTTCGGCGCTCATTCTGGCGTCCCGTCATGGAGACAAGGGTGTCAGGCAGAGCGCGCTGGCCGAGGAAGTCGGGGTCAATCCGGGCGGCATGGTGCGCATTCTCGACCAGGCCGAAGCCGCCAACCTGCTTGAGCGGCGCGATTCTCCCGACGACCGGCGCATCAAGACGATCCATGTCATGCCGAAAGGTCGTGACCTTGCGAAGAAGATGGAAAAGGCGGTCACGCGGCTCCGCGACGATCTCCTTGGTGATCTTCCTTCGCAGGACATCGAAACGACGACGCGCACGCTGCGTTTGTTCGAGGAACGGATCGGTCAGTTCCTGCAGCAGGCGCGGACGGGCCGATGAAAGTCAGCGCCGATCAGCTGATCTTCTCTGTTAAGCTGTTCGTCGCGGGCATGATCGCATTCGCGATAGCGGTGCGGATCGGCCTGCCCAATCCTTACTGGGCACTTGTCACCTGCTGCGTCTGCATGAACTCCATGAGCGGGGCGATCCGGTCGAAGGCCGTCTATCGCTTCACCGGAACTTTCTGCGCCGGCTTCGTCACGCTTGCCATGGTCGCGCTGTTTGCGAGCGCGCCGCTGCTGCTGATCGCGGCGTCGGGAATCGTGGCAACCCTGGCGTTCGGTATTTCTTTCCTCGACCGCACGCCGCGCAGCTACGGCTTCCAGCTTTTCGCGATCACGCTCATGCTGGTGGCCGTCGCCGGCGTGGATCATCCGGAGATCATGTTCGATACCGTTGTGGCGCGGGTCAGCGAAATCACCCTCGGCATCCTCGCGACGACCCTCGTTGACGGCGTGATCGCTCCGCGTTCTCTTGAAGGTGCGCTACGCGCGCGCCTGCATCGCTGGCTGCCCAGCATCGAGACCTGGGCGAAGGATGTCCTTGATGGCCATGAGGCGGACGCCCAAGGAGAGCATGACCGGCTAAAGACGCTGGCCGACATCACATCCCTGTCACAGCTGACCGGTGCGCTGCGCTACGATCCGACGATCCATCGCGATGACCTGCGGCACGCGCTCGCGATCCAGCAACGCCTGCTGCGCATGGTCCCGCTCCTTTCCGCGATCGGCAGCCGCATCGCGGGCCTTGGCGAAGCGGAGCGCTTGGCCCTCCGACCCTCTCTCGCCACGGCCAGGGCCCATCTCGATGCCGGTACGGAACCGCCACCCGATCTGGCCGATGCCGTGCGCTCGCTTCCGCTCGATGCCAGTGACGCGCGCGCGTGGCAGCAACTCGTTCATGATGCGCTGGCCGACATGCTGACGGAAATGCTGACGCTCTGGAGCGAGGTTTCGCGGATCGAGGCGGCGTTGAGCGGAAAGGCGAAGCTTGCGCCCGCGCTCGCGCGAACAGTCAGCGAGACGCGGGCGTTTCCGCTCAACCCCGACATTGATCACGCTGCCCGGATCGCGGCGGGAATCCTCGTAACCTACGCCCTCCTCTGCGGGCTCTGGTATGCGACGGGCTGGCATCAGGGCGCGAACGCGGTTCTGCTGGGCACCGTAACGCTGGCCTTTTTCGGTGGCGGCGACGAGCCGGGCCGAGCGATCGGAATGTTCGCGCGTTTCGCCCTGCTAGCGACCCTGCTGGCGGGGATCCTGTGCTATGGCCTGCTCCCGCTCGCCGCCGATTTCTCGACCTTTGCGTTGATGATGGGCCTGTTCATGCTGCCGCTGGGCGTCTGGGCGGCCGTCAATCCGATGGCGACGCTAATCCTCGCCTTCGGGCTCAGCAACATCAATCTCCAGGGCCATTATTCGCCGCCCGATTTCGGAACCTTCGTCGAGGCGAGCGTCGCCAGCATGCTGGGCATATTCACCGCCATTCTCGGCGCCGGCCTGTTCCGTACCTGGGGCGTGCAGCATCAGCTTCAGCGCGTCCTCCGCATCGAAGCGCGCGAGATCGCGCGGCTGAGCCGGTCGCCCAGCCGACGGTTGCGGGACAGCTATGTCCAGCGGGCGCTCGACCGCATTTCGGTGGTGACGGCGCGCCTTGCCGCAGCCGGGCAAATCGAGCGGAGCGCCGGCCTGCTCATCCGGCTGCGGGTCGGCGCGAACGTCGCCGACCTGCGCTCGATGGGCAACGCGCTTCCCGCCGATGGGCGGCAGGCGACGGATCGGGTTCTCGATCAACTCCGCAGCGAGTTCGACAAGCCGCAGCCGTCGTCCCGTCTGCTCGCGCTCATCGACGAAGCACTTGATGCGCTCTGGCCGGGAGATGGTTCGCCCGGCGCTCGCCCCGACCGCGCCATTCATGCCTTAGCGGGTCTGCGCATCGCCCTGTTCGAGCGCGCGCCGGCCTGGGTACCGGCGACATGATCGGCGAAATCGACATCGCGGGCGTGTTCGTTTCGCCGCTGCTCCTCTGCGCGATCCTCGGCTTCGCGATGCGCCTGCTGCTGTCGCGGGTGCTCGAGTCCATCAGCTTCTACCGCCTCGTCTGGCAGCGCCCGCTGTTCGACACCGCCCTGTTCCTCATCCTGACCGGCACCGCCTTTCTGGCTCTACGCCTTGTCACCGCATCCTGAAGTGCCCGCCATGACCCTAGATCGCGATACCCTCCTCCGCCTGCTCAAGCCCCTGCTCACCCTGCTGGTGGTGGGTGCGGGCGTGTTCGTCTTCTGGCACCTCTATAATTACTACACCTACGCGCCACAGACGCGCGACGGGAAGATCAGGGCGGATGTGGTCCCGCTCGCGGCAGACGTGTCGGGCCGGGTCGAGCAGGTCCACGTTCGCGACAACCAGGTGGTCAGGCGCGGCGACATCCTGTTTACCATCGACCATGTTCGGCTGCGCAATGCCGCTGAGCAGGCCGAGGCCGCTGTCGCCACGGCACGGGCAACGTTGAACGCCGCCGAACGGGAGAACCGCCGCTATCAGGCCCTCTCTGATATCGTCTCGGGACAGCAACGTGACGACCGCCGCTCCACCGCCGAGGAGGCCCGCGCACGCTATGCCCAGGCGATCGCTGATCGCGATCTCGCCCGCATCAATCTGGCGCGCGCCGAGGTGCGTGCGCCGGTCAACGGCATCGTCACCAATTTCTCGCTCCGCCCCGGCGCCTATGCCGCCGCCGGGCAGCCCGTGATGACGCTGGTCGATTCCGACAGCTACTACGTTGCCGGCTATTTCGAGGAGACGAAGCTTTCGCACATCCGCCCCGGCGTCCGCGTCACGATCCGGGTAATGGGCGAGGATAGGCCGCTTTCTGGCCATGTTGAAGGCCGATCGGCGGGCATTGACGATCGCGAACGGACGACCGCGTCCGGAACGCTACTCGCGAATGTCAATCCCACCTTCAGCTGGGTCCGTCTTGCCCAGCGCATCCCCGTGCGGATCGCCATCGACAAGGTGCCGCCCGGCATCGATCTGATCGCGGGCCGGACGGTCACCGTGACGCTCAATGGCGCGGAAAATGCGCTCGGCCCCGGCCGGAGCGAATGACGATGGGGCGCGTCGGAACGAAAAGGCCGCTCGGACTGATGGGCGCGCTGATGCTCGCTGGCTGTGCCACGGTCGGCCCCAGCTATCGGGCGCCGCCCTTGCCCGCAGGCATCTCGGATCGGCCCGCGAGCTTTGCCGAAGGAAAATCGCCGGCCTATTCGGCTGAACCCTTGCCCCAGCGCTGGTGGCGCCTCTACGCTATTCCCCAGCTCGATGCGCTCGTCCAGGAAGCGATCGAGGCCAACACCGACCTCAGGGTCGCGGCGGCCAATCTCGAACGCGCGCGCGCGATTGTCCAGGAGGTCGAGGCCGGCGCGGGCGTCCAGACTTCCACGGCGGGCGGCGTATCGGTGGGCGAGCCGTCCAATCTCGGTCTCGGCTCGCCCAACGGGACCCATGCGACATTCGACGCCGGCGTCGGCATATCCTATGAACTCGACGTCGTGGGCCGGATTCGGCGCACGATCGAGGCCGCGCAGGCCGATGCGGAAGCGCAGGCCGCCGCCTATGACCTTGCGCGCACGACGGTCGTGGCCGGAGTGGTCGGCGCCTATGGAGATGCCTGCGCGGCCGGCGCGCGGATGACCGTTGCCCGCCATTCGGTCGAACTGCAGCGGCAAAGCCTCGCCCTCACCGAAAGAGGCGTGCGCGCCGGCCTCTACACGTCGCTCGACGCTACCCGCTCGCGCGCGCTTCTGGCTCAGCTCGAGGCAGCGCTGCCGCCGATCGAGGCAGGCCGCAAAGCTGCACTATTCAGTCTTGCCGTGCTGCTCGGCCGGACGCCCGAAGATTATCCGCCCAATCTCGCGACCTGCCGGATCATCCCTTCCGTCGACCGCCCCCTGCCGATTGGCGACGGTATGGCGCTGATCCGGCGCCGGCCCGACATCCGCGAAGCTGAACGCCGGCTCGCGGCTGCGACGGCGCGCATCGGAGTGGCGACGGCGGACCTCTATCCGAGCGTCAGCCTCGGCGCATCGCTCGGCACGACCTCGCGGAGCGTGGGTGGGCTGGTCGACGATTCGGCGTTGCGGTTCAGCTTCGGCCCGCTCATCTCGTGGTCCTTCCCGAACCGACGCGTCGCCAGGGCGCGGATCGCGGAAAGCGATGCAGCGGCGCGCGCGACGCTGGCGGCATTTGACGGCAGCGTCCTCGCAGCTCTCCGCGAAACCGAGACGGTCCTCAGCACCTATGCCCGCGATCTGGACCAGAATGCCAAGCTCAGGGTCGCGCGCGATGAGAGCCGGAGGGCTTTCGGGCTCCAGGCCCGGATGACTCGGGGCGGTCTTGGAACGGGTCTTGAACTGCTCGACACGCAGCGAAGCCTTGCCACAACCGAAGCGGCGCTGGCGGCCTCGGATGCGTCCATCGCCTCGGATCGCGTTCGGCTGTTCCTTGCGCTCGGCGGCGGCTGGGAAGGAGGGATGGCGGGGCCGTGATGGCCGAGCCTTCGCGAAGCGTACGCTCGGCCTGCCCACCAACGCCGTGCTGCGCGCCGATCTTGAAATCGTCACGGTTGCCGATGCCTGTGCGGTCAGGCGGGCGAAGGCGCAGCATCCGGTCCTGCGCAATTATGCCGAGACCACTACGGCGCCAAAAAATGGGCATGCCAGCGCCGCGTCCTCGCCCGCATCGAGGCCAGCACGATGGGCATGGACACCCTCGCGATGGCGCAGCGGCTTGGTACAGTGCGGCAGGCCGAACTTGCTGCCAACCTTGACCCCACCCAAAGCCGGCACCGTGCTGTCGGCACGACGGTCTGGGGGGCAGGGGGCATTTCGCCCGAGATCGCCGGGCTTCTCGCCGCTGTGGGAGGCTGGGTGGGCCATCGGCTCGCCCTCCTCACGACGCGCGGGGCATTCGACAGCCCGCCAACGGCTGAGCACTGCGCGATCTCAGGGCCGGCCTTTCGCCCGCCGAACTGGCCGGGCTGAGATCAAGTCGTCCCAAAGACGCCCGGATCGAAGCGGATTCCATCCTTGAAGAGGCCGCGTGGCATTATCGCAATCTTGCGAGAAGGCCGGACCATGCGCCGCCAGCGGCGCTGCTGGAACATATCGACCACGCGACGTAAGCCGAATTGGAAGCCCCGCTACCGGGATCCGGCGCGCGGCGATCCTCGTGCTCGTCAGCCTGCGTCGCAAACGTCTTTCCTAGGGCCGCGGCATGGGACGGAAGCCTCATGCGCGCATGAGGCGCTCATAGAGGATCGGCACCACGAAGACAGTGAGCACGGTCGAGACGAGCGTGCCAAAGATCAGCGAGATCGCAAGGCCGCCGAACACGGGATCGGGGATCATGATCGCCGAGCCCAGCACGATGGCAAGCGTGGTGAGCAGGATCGGCCGCAGGCGGACCGCGCCGGCCATCCGCGCCGCCTCCGCCAGCGGCATGCCATGTTTCTGGTTATCCTGGATGAAGTCGATGATGAGCAGCGAGTTGCGGATCACCACGCCGGACAGTGCGATGATGCCCACGATGGAGGTCGCCGAAAAGTCGGTTTTCAGCAGCCAGTGGCCCGGAAAGATGCCGATGACCCCCAGAGGCACTGCGGACATGGCAATCAGCGGGGTGAGGAACGAGCGATAATAAGCAACCAGTAGGAAATAGATCGCCGTCAGCGCCGCCCCGAGCGCCATCAGCATGTCGCGGTAGATATCGAGCGTCATCCGCATTTCGCCGCTCCATAGCAGTTGGTAGCCGTCGATGATGTCAGGTGCCTTTTCGCTGAGGCTGAGATTGCCGGTGGCGAGCGGCTGCCCGTCCGGGGTGCGCAATCTCGACAAGCGCCGGTTGAGATCGAGCACCGCATAGACCGGCACGCTCTGCGCAAGTTCTCCTCCGATGAAGATCACGCGCTCATTGTCCTTGCGCTGGACCGGCTTGTCGGCGGTCGATGGTGTGCGCCGGACCAATTCGGCCAGCGGTATCTGGCGGCCGTCCCTGCTGGTCACGTAGAGGCCTTCGAGCCGTGCGGGGGCGGGCTGATCCGCGCGCGGCACATAGGCGCGGATCGGAACGGGGTTGCGCTCTGGATCGATATGGGCACGCCCGACCACCTGGCCATCATAGACAAGTCCCAGAACCTCGGCAATATCGGCAGCTGATACGCCGGAGAGCGCTGCTTTCTCGCGGTCAGGAACAAAGCGCCATTGCGACACGTCGGTAGGCTCGCTGTTCGAGATATCGACCATGTCATAGGTGTTGGCGAACTCGGCTTCCACCTGCTTCGCCAGCCGGCGCAAGCCCACGAGATCTTCGCCGTGCAATTCGGCGAGCACCGTCGCACGCACCGGTGGCCCCGGCGGATCCTCGACCAGTCTCACCCGGGCGCCCGGATAGCGGGTCCGAATGGCTTCGATCTTCAGACGCAATTCGCGGACGAACGTGATCGAGCTTTCCGAACGCTGGTGCTTGTCCAGGAGGTTGACGCGGATTTCGGCGACATTCTCACCCGTGCGAGCCGCCGTTCCCTGCATCAATCCATTGAAATCCGGGACCCCAGCCTGGCCGATCCAGTTCTGGTAGTTCACCACCAGCGGATTGGCGGCAAGCAGGCCGTCGATCTCGTGAACCATCCGGGCCGTATTCTCTACGGGGCTGGCTTCGGCCATTGTGATCACGATGTTGAAGGTGTTCTTGTTGTCCTTGGGAAGGAAGCCCATGGCAACCCCAAGCGGCGGCACCGGCCCGCCGACGCCCGCCGGGCGGATGAACTGCCAGCCGCCTTGCGCGATCGAAAGGAGCAGGGCAACGACCGCGCCGATCATCAGGGCACGACGTGCCTTTGAGTGCTCCTGAAGCGGTCGGATCAGCCAGAGATAGGCGTCCCGCAACTTGTCGGGCTTGCGCTCCGCATGAGCACCGGCCTCTTCCGCGCTTCCATCATCCAATATGCCGCCGGTAGAGGCAGGTCGCTTGACCCAGCGGTTCGCTGCCCAGGGCGTGACGATATAGGCGACAATGATCGACGCGAGCATCGCGATCGGCACATTATAGGCGATGGGATAGAAATAATCGCCCGCCATGCCGGTCACGAGCAGCAGGGCCGCGAACACCAGCATCACGGCAAATGTCGCGAGATTGGTGGCGCCGCCGATCTCGTTGGTGGCAAGGACGGTCACATCCTCCTGCGAAGCGTCGGAGCGCTCGTGATGGTAGTGGCGGTGGATGTTCTCGATCACGACGATCGAGGCATCGACGAGCAGGCCCAGCGCCAGGATAAGCGCGAACAGGGTGATGCGGTTGATCGTCACCCCGCCGAGCAGGTCCGCTCCGAGCGTGATCGAGAAGATGACCGGAACGGTGACGGACACGATCAGCGCCTCGCGCCAGCCGAGGAACAACAGCATGATGAAGCTGACGGTAATCAGCGCGATCGCCAGATGCTCCATCAGCGCGTTGACGGCCTCGTCGGCTTTCTGGCCGTCGTCGCGGGTGGTTACGACATGGACCGCGCGCGGGATGAAGCTGGCCTGCATCCGCGCGACCCGATTGGCCACGGCTTCGGACACGGTGACCGCATTCTCACCCTTCTTCTTTGCAATGGCGATGGTGACGGCGGGCATTTCGCCTTCACCGAGCTTGGCGCGCGGGTCGCCCGCCGCAAATCCGAAACGGCTGAGGCGCGTGATTTCGACATGCGGGCCGTCGGAGATGGTTGCGACATCTCCGATCTTGATCGTGCGGCCATTGCGCACCCCGATCACGAGATCGCGTACCGCCGCCACCGATCCCAGCTCGCCGGAGTAGCGCAGTCGTTCCAGTCGGCCCGCCCGTGCCGGCCCAGAGAGGTTGAGGCCCACATCGGAGGCGCCCAGCGCTCCGCGTGCCTCGGCGAGCGAGATCGAGAAGGACTGCAATCGGACCGGATCGAGCGCGACATCAATCTCTCGGTTGCGCCCGCCATAGACGGAAACCACCGAAACGCCCGGCGTGCTGCGCAGGCGCTCAGCCATCGAATCCGCCAATCGCTTGAGGCCGAAGTCGTCATAGGCGGAGGAAGCGAGGGTCACGGTAACGATGGGCACATCGTCGGCATCGACCGCCTGGATCAGTGGGATAGCCGCATCGGCGGGAAGCCTGCCGCGGTTGGCGATCACCCGGTTGTAGAGCTTGACCAGCGAATCCTCGGGCGGCTGGCCGACCTTGAACTGCACCTGCACCGTGCCGAGGCCGGGTTGGGCAGTGCCGTAACTGTGGTCGAGCCCGGTCATCTCGCTGAGCACGCCTTCAAGCGGTGCCACCACCAGCCGGTCCACCTCTTCGGCGGTGGCGCCGGGCAGGGCGACCGTGACCATCGCACCGGGCACCACGATCTGGGGATTTTCCTCGCGCGGGGTCAGCAACACGGCGAGCGCGCCGAGCAGCAGCGCGGCCAGCAGGAAGACGGTCGTCAGCTTGGAGGTGATGAATGTCCTGGCAAGGCGGCCCGCTAAATTGAGCGGCGCCTCGGTCATCGCGTGGCTCCGCCGGCGAGGCGTGCGCCGTCCCGAACGGTCCGATCGACACGGGCGAGGATGCGTTCACCAGCCGACAGGCCGGAGGTTACGGTGACCCGATCGCCCAGCCGGTCACCCGGCCGCACCCAGCGGAAGGTGAGACGCTTGTCCTGGCCCACCACGAAAACCCCGGTCAGCCCGCCGCGGTCGGTGATCGCGGCGGCAGGCACCGCGACGGTATCTCCGCTGACCCCGTGATTCGTCGCCGATGGGAGCCGGACGCGACCGAACATGCCCGGCATGATTCCGCTATCGGCGGGAAGAACGATCTCTACCGTGTAGCGGCGGGTAGCCGGGTCCGCGGAGGGGACGACGCCCCGGACCTTGCCGGTTACGGGGCGATCTTCGCGCCCGTCGAGCAGCACGGGAGTCGCCGCTCCCGGCACGAACATCCCGAGACTGGCCTGGGGCGCGGCAAAGCGGAACACCAATTGGCCACGGCTCTCCACCGTCACCAGCGGCGATCCTGGCATCACCATGTCTCCGTCGCGGATTTGCCGGGAAACGACGAAACCGTCGAAAGGGCTGGCAACCGAGGTGTAGGCGAGGTCCACCTGGGCAGCGGTGAGTGCCGCCTGTGCCTGGGTGACTCCGGCGGCGGCCGCGCTGTCTCGAAGCTGTTCTTTGCGATAGGCATCCATCGCCAAGGCACCGCTTTGGGCGAGCGGTGCATCGCGCGTGACATCCCCATGCGCATTGCGTTGTTCGGCCAGCGCCGCATCCAGCGCGGCGCTGGCGCGCCGAACAGCGGCCTCGGCCTGCCGCGCGTCGATGGTCGCAAGGATTTGCCCGCGCCTGACGGGCTGGCCGTCATAAAGGTCGGGTGCCCGGATAGTGCCCGAGGCGCGGGCCACGAGTTGCACGCGATCATCGGATTCGACCGTGCCGCTCGCGGCAGTTCCGTCCATGGATGTCGTCAGGGATGCAGTCGTCACGGGCAGGTTGACGGCGGGAGGTTCCGCCGATTGCGATGTCTGGTCCCCACCGCCGCAGCTTGCGAGAAGGATAGGAAACGACAGGGCGATCGCCTTCGCCACACGGTGCTTGCGATCCATGTCAGCCCACCACCGAAGCGGACTGGATCAGGGCGAGAAGTTGAGAGGCCACCTGATCCACGGATTCGGACCTCTCGCTGTCTCCGGTCAGGCCGGGGGCGAGGGGCAGGATCAGGACCTGTCCAAGCGCGAAGCCAACCAGCGACAACGCGACCTCCTTGGCAGATATGTCCGTTCTGCCTTGCTCCACTGCAGCGACGATCGATTGGAATGGTTGCCGAAGTACCGTGCGTGAAAGGGTGGCGATGCGGGCTTCGTCTCCATCCAGCAGTTCCCGATACAGCAGGCGGGCGAATATCCGGTCGGTCATCAGCCTCCGGACGAACCATCGCACAAAAGCCTCGAGCTGGTTCGACGGGTGCTGGGCCAGCCACGCATCCAGATCGCGGGCGCAAGCCTCGAACACCGAGGCGAGGGTGGCCTCGATCAGGTCGGCCTTGTCCCGGAAGTGATAATAGAGGTTCGCCTGGGTCACCCCGACCAGCCTGGCGATATTGCGCATCGACACGGCTTCGTAGCCGCGCTCGGCGAAAAGCCGGGCGGCGGTTTCGAGTAATTGGGACCGCATGTCGGACATGGAATGCTCACTTGTTGAACGACCGTTAAGTGGGTTAGTAAGTGATTCGTCCGTGGCTGTCCAGCAAGCTTGCGTCGCTACGGCCCTGAACCGGAGATACTGTCGATGCGTGCGCTTGTCTTTGTCCCTCCGCTCCTGCTGTTGCCCACACTCGGCGGATGTATGATGGGGCCGAATTACAAAGGTGCACCGCCACCCCCCGCCTCGATGGGCAATTCCTTCTTGCGGACGGATCAGGTTTCGATGCCCGCCACGCCGCAACTGACGCCATGGTGGCGGGAATTGAACGATCCGCTGCTCGATCAACTGATCGGGCGGGCGCTGTCCTCCAACCCGGCGATCGATATCGCCGAAGCGCGTGTCCGGCAGGCGCGGGCCCAACTGCGAAGCTCGCGCGCGGCATTGGCGCCGGTTGTCGGCACCGGGGCAGGGGCCGGGAATATCCAGGCATCGAGATTGGTGACGGGTGGAGAGGCCAAGTCCTCGTCGCTCTTCCTCGCAGGCTTCGACGCCCTTTGGGAAATCGATCTATTCGGTGGAGCGCGGCGGAATATCGAGGCCACGCGCGCGCAATTCGAGGCCGCGCAGGCCGATGCGGAGAATACCCGCCTCAGCCTGACTGCGGAGATCGCGCGCCAATATCTTGCCCTGCGCGCCAGCCGACAACGTCTGGACCTCGCGCGCCGTCTGCTTGCCAACCAGCAGAAGATCGCGAACCTCACGGCGCAGCTTGAAGGCGCGGGCAAGCTGTCGCGCATCGAGCGCGATCAGGCCGATCGCACCGTGGAAGTCCGGCGGCAAGCCATCGCGGCTCTGGAAGCGGACCGGAACGATCGCAAGGACGCGATAGCCGTGCTGCTGGGAGAAGCCCCTGGCGCGCTCGATGCCATGCTCGATGGCACGGGCCCGGTTCCGCTTCCCCCCGCCGCCGTCCCGGTCGGCGATCCCACCGCCATGCTCGCCCGCAGGCCCGATATCCGGGCGGCCGAGCAGCACCTGCATGCCGCCAATGCCGGGATTGGCGTGGCGGAAGCCGCGCGGATGCCCAAGGTCAGCCTGGCAGGCGTGGTCGGTCTTGGCAGCGCCATGAAGGGCGATATTGCGAGTGCCGACAATCTCTGGTCGCTCGCCGGTCCGACGATCCAATGGAACCTTGCCGATTTTGGACGCGGGCGGGCGGGCGTGTTGCAGGCCGTCGCCGGTCGCGATGAGGCGGCGGCAGCGTATCGCGCCGCCGTGCTCGTGGCCCTTCAGGATGCGGAAAGTTCACTCAACAGATTCGGCGAGGCACGCAAGGCATTCGCGATGCAGACGCGCAACTCTCTGCTGGCGGACCACAGCGCTGGCCTCGCCCAGCAATCCTGCCGTGCAGGGCGGTCGTCCGCGCTTGCCGCGCTTGCCGCCGAAAACGATCAGTTGGCGGCTGCGGATCTACAGATTCAGGCCCGGATGGCCCTGACGACACAGTTCGTCGCGCTGCAAAAAGCACTAGCGATGGGGGTGAGTGGATAAACCAACTGAGCCAAGAGACGACAGGCGAGCTTGCAGCTTTGTCGATTGGATGTGTTGTCGATGAAGCTTTCGATGTCCTCGATTAGCGCCCTCCTGGAGCTATCGGCCCCTCGTTTTGATCCTCTTTTCGGTCAGCAGGGCGAAGAAGCGCTCGACCTGATTGGGCCAGCACGATGATGTGGGGCTATAGGCAGACTTGCCGGCGATCTCGCGCTCGATGTCATAGAGCTGCCCGATACGCTCGAGCGCCTCGTGTGCGATCTCGGATTTTTGGGACGTCCAGATGTCGTGGAAATCGCGTCGCCAATGGGCAAAGCAGGCTGCTTCCCGGAAACGCGGGCTCCCATCCGCGCCAGGTTCGTAGAGCTTCGCATAGATTCCATGAGGAGGTGAACAGCGAGCGGCGCTCTGCCAGACTGGTCTCGCTAAAAAACTCACTCTGGAGATCGACATGCCGGTTGCAGCTCATCGTTCCCAAGCGCCGTCCGCTGTTCGCACCGAGCTTACCGCGATTTTTTATCTCGCTGGAACTCTCGCAATCGAAATGGTTGGTCACGTCCCTGGCGCCGGGGAACGGCGAGAAGATGTCGAAATTTATCGTAGCCACAAAGGATGTTGCCGGTCACGTCATCGACAATCGTCGCGCTCGCCCGCAAGTTGCTCGTGGCTCTATGGAAATATGTCAGCGCTGGCGTGATCATCGAGGGCGCCGAATTGACCACCGCGTAGCGCTCCGTACGCCCTTTTTGGAATTCTCCCACGGCTTCGAGCCCTGGGTGGATGCTCGGATGACGAACCGCGTAATTACAGGGCCTGAAAAGCCGCTCGCTGAGATTGGTCTCGTCGATGAACCCAAGTCCGCCGAATGCGGAATGCTGGTGCTGCTGCCTCGAGCAGCGACCGTATATAAGTTGGATTAGGCTCGGTATCGAGTCGCGTCATGCAACGGGTTCTCTCCTTGGATCCAGCCAATGATCAGGATTTACGAAATGCCGCCATAATGCTATCCCGGATAACTCCTCCCCATATAAGTAATTACCTCGTCGAGGATTTCGGCGAGCAGCGCATCATGCGCCGCCTGATGTCTGCGACCCGAAGGAAGTTCTGCTACTGTCCGTGCCATGCCAATGCCTCCCGATGCCTAGCACCGGCTACTATCATAGCAAATACCATAGCAAAGATTATCTTAAGTGAACAGTATTGACCCTAACCGGACCAGGGCAATCGGGTGAAGAAGTTCGTGACAAAGCGCTGATGTGCTGAATCAGTGGGGCTCCTTTCTACAGGAGGAGCGGCAGGGAGGATGGCGAGCGGACGGGTGGATGAAGGGGCTTTCGCGGAAGCGGGTCTATTTCTGGGGTATTTTGAGGATCTTCCCGACGCGCGACAGCCGGGCAAAGTGCGTTATCCGCTAACCGAGGTTCTTCTGCTGTGCCTGCTGGCGGTGTTGTCGGGGGCGGAGACGATCACGGACATCGCCAATTTTGGAGCTCGCAAGCTGGCGTTCCTACGCCGGTTTCGGTCGTTTGCGGGTGGCACGCCGTCCCATGATCATCTCGGCGACATACTGGCGACCCTCGATGCCGATGCGTTTCAGCACTGTTTTGTCGCCTGGGTATCGTCACTGACCGGCATGGCATCAGAGGTGATTGCCATCGACGGCAAGACGGTGCGGCGATCCAAGGGTGCGAAGGCAGCGATCCACATGGTATCGGCCTTTGCCGCGCGCCAACGATTGGTGCTGGGTCAGGTCAAGGTCGCCGACAAGGCTAACGAGATTGTCGCCATCCCCCGGCTTTTGGAGATGCTGGAGATCGAGGGTGCGATCATCACCATTGATGCCATGGGCTGCCAGCGCGCCATCACGCGGCAGATCATCGATCAGAAGGCCGACTATGTCCTCGCGCTCAAAGGCAATCAAAGCGCGCTTCACGACGACGTCAGGCTGTTCGCCGTCGAGCAGAAAACCAGGAATTTTGCCGACACCAAAATAAGCCGCCATGAGACGGTCGATGGCGATCACGGCCGGATCGAGACCCGGGTCGCCACGGTCATCCACGACATCATCTGGCTACAAGAGCGCCACAAATGGCCCGGATTGAAGACCATCGTCATTATCGAAAGCATCCGTGAAACCGGCAGCAAGATAGAGCGCGAAACCCGCTTCTATATCAGTTCCCTGAACCTGCCGGCCGACAAACTCGGGCCGATCGTCCGCAGCCATTGGGCCGTCGAAAACAGCCTGCACTGGGTTTTGGATATGGTGTTCCGTGATGACGAATGCCGCGTCAGAACCGACAACGCTCCCGCCAATTTCACCACCATCAAGCACATCGCGACCAATCTCCTGCGACTGCCCAACACCAGCGATTCGCTTCGATCGCGACGCAAAATCGCCGCATGGGACGATGACTTCCTCGCAGGTCTCATCGCCGCTTGATGCCTTCACCCGATTCCCCTGCTAACCGGACTAACCTCTCTTATTCGTGAGGGTGCGCTGACTGGTTCGGTCTGGCTTTCGGCAGGGACATAGGCCCAAGCAGGCTGTACTCCGTCGTTGCGTCTATTTCATCGCGGCGGATCGACAGGTTTGCAGGTTTTACGGACAGGGTTCGAGTGTTCGGCGGCACCGCCGCGTCGACTATGTGGCGCAGGTTTAAGCGCGTTGGCGATGGTGCGGAACAAGTCGGCATCTGGGCAGGCGGAAGCGAACGCGACTCGGATGCGGGTGGATGTTTCGATGACGCGGGCGGCGATTTTGAGGAGACGCACGCGCATTGTGGCGAACTCGGCCGTGGCGAGCGCGGCTTTTTTGCGGATGGCTTGCTGTACGCGCCACATCAGCCAGTAGGCAGCGGTGTGCAGGATTAGGCGCATCTGGTTGGCGTTGGCCGACCGGCACGAGGTCCGGTCGCTGGAAAGCTGGCTCTTGTGCAGCTTGATCAGGTTTTCTGCATTGCCACGTGCGCAGTAATAGACCTCGTACAGGTTCTCCGGGCCGGGCGCGGTCAACGAGGTGACGACGGTGCGGATGTCCATGCCCATGGTGCGGGCTTCGATCCGGGCGACAACGCGGCGCTCGTGCTTCCAGCTTTTCGCGGCGTAGCGGGTCTCGGCAGAGAGGCGCAGGACCGGGCGATCTTACCGCCTATCGCGGCTTCATTGACGAGATCGTCAGCCGCAAGAATGCCCGCAGCGCAAAGCGTATCGAAGCCGAGCGGCCCGCCTTGCAACCGCTGCCGGGCCGCCGGACCTGCGACTATGAGGAGACCATCGTCATCGTCACTTCTTCAGGCGGCTTCCTGCTCAAAAGAGTGTTCTACACAGTGCCGTCGCGGTTGATCGGGCACCGGCTGCGGGTCCGCCTTTACGACGACCGTCTCGACCTGTTCATCGGCGGCACCCCGCTCATCACGCTGGTGCGCGGGCGCGCCAGCAGCAACGGCAAACATGGCCATGTCGTCGATTATCGCCATGTCATCCACGCGCTGCGCCGCAAGCCTATGGCGCTGCTCAGCCTCGTCTACCGCGATCAGCTCTTTCCGCGCGACGCCTATCGCCACACCTTTGACCGGCTGCTCGAGACCATCTCCAGCTCGACGATCAAGGGCGAGACCACCACCCGGTCATCGAGCACGGGCTCCGCGCTTAGCATGGGCACCCCGATATCGACCGGCAAGAAGGTCGGTCCGTCCGCCGCAGGTAGCAACCCCCGCTTCCTGAACAGATGGCGCCATTGATAGATCTGGCTTCGCGACACATCGTAGCGCCGCGCGACGCGCGCCAACGTCTCTCCGTTCACTCCCACAGCGGCGACGATATCGAGCTTCTCCGCGTTGCTCCACCGACGACGCCGTTCCCGGCCCAATATCTCCACCGCCGTCCCTCGCTTTGGCTCAGGACGTCCATAACGACGTCCTTATGGACGTCCCTTACGCGCTCACATCACCGCAAGGCAGGCGGCCTCAACCGGTCGGTTACGTTGTTAGAGGTGGTTCGCCCTACACTGGTGATCCGAGGGTTGCTCGGGTGGGCCGAGCCGATCCTCACACGAGGAGGACGAACCTCATCGCAATTCACGATGCAACATGTTCGCAGGTCGTTGAGCGCATCATGGGGATCGGCTCTGAATTTCGGGTCGAGAGGAGTCAGGGCGAAGACGTTCGGTAAGGCTTCAGCCGTCATAGGCTCGCGTCTGCCGGTCCAGCCGCTCAAGAAATCCGACCGCGGCGCTGAGAAAGGCGTCGTTGCGATCACCAGCTACCATGTGCGACGCGCCGGCGACATCGGTGAACTTTCCGTTCGGAAGCTGCGCGACGAAGGTTTCCGCCGCCTCCCGAGAAACCAACTCGCTCAGCCGACCCCTGATGAGATGCACCGGAAGCGTCAAGCCGGTCAATCGGGCTTGGAACGCGTCGGCATCCCGCAGGGATCGACAGCTTTGCATGCCAGAGACAACGCCGGGATCCCAATGCCAGCGGAACCGCCCGTCATCGCCCTGCTGCAGGTTCTTGGCCAGTCCAGAATGATCCGCTGGCCGCGGTCGGTGAGGTAGATAGGCCGCAATGACGTCTGCAGCCTCTTCAAGGTTGCCGAATCCCTGGGCGACATGGGCGTTCATGAACTCCATGACCTTGGCGGCGCCGTCTGGGTCCATGTTCGGAACGATGTCGACCAGGGTGATCGAGCTGAAACCCCCGGGCGCGATCTCGGCCTCCGCGTACAGTCCGGCGAGACCGCCGAGCGACGCGCCGATCAACGCCGGACGGCCACCCATCGCGCGCGCGACCTCCGCGAGATCTTCCGAGAACCGCCGAATCCCGTAGTCGCCCGTCGGTGACCAGCCACTCTCGCCATGGCCGCGAAGATCGAGCGTGACCACTTCCCAGCCCCGATCCGCAAGCGCCGCCGCCGTCTTGGCCCAGGCATGCCGTGTCTGGCCGCCGCCGTGCGCCACGAGTACTGAGCCGCGCGTTGGCCGACCATGCATATCTGCGGCGAGGTCGAGGCCATCGGTTGTTCTGAAGATCGCTCGGCTTGGTTCATTCATAGGTGATCTCATTTCTGCGCCCGACCCGACAGCCCGCATTTTGATCGCCTCCACCGGGCGGTCCCGCTTAAGTGTTAGCGCATCGTTGTCTCCCTCGCCAGTGTTGGCTGCAGGTGGAGCGAAGCGGAACCGGAGGGTGATTTGGCGAAGGAACGACCTCTGAAATCGTGTAGCGCTCATGGTCGCGGGTAGTTTTACTGTAGAATTCCGAGCCTCTCCGATTCCAGCAGCGCTTGGACTCTGTTCTTGACTGCCAGTTTGGCAAATAGATTGCGAATGTGCCATTTGACGGTGTCTTCACTTATGCGATGCTTGGACGCGATATCACGATTAGAGAGGCCTTCTCTTATCCTTTGAAGCATCGCCAGTTCCTTTCTCGTGAGCACAACCGAAGTTGTGCTTCTCGGCGAGCGGACGCGATAGTCGCCGGGCGCGGGTTCTCGACGCCCCAATTCCTCCTCGCTCGGAATGAGATTCAACAGTGGCGTCGAGATGGGTCCAAGCGCTTCCAGATGCCACCGTTCATCGAGGAATGTGCGATAACATCCAAGTCGCGAAGCAATGGCGATCGCGTCGGCTACGCGCTGTTCAGACACGGCCGATCTTCCTGTCCCGGCACAAGCAACGGCGGTGCAAAGTAACGCCGCAACCTCCAGCCGGCCAAGTTCAAATCGGCGTGCATGGTCTAGAGCGACGTTTGCAAAGCGGTTGGAAAGGTGAAACTTCCCCTGTCGCGCCGCAATGCGCGCTTCGGTAAGCGATTGCCGTGCGCGGAGATACGGTCCATGTGTCGAGAGAAAAATTGGGTGATTGTGGTTCGGCAAGGTGGAGAGCGCCTGCTCCGCGCTCTCTGCAACGAACATATCCGCGAGCGTCAGTCGCGCCAGGACCTCAAGCCGGACGAAACCAGATTCTCCCGCTATCACGCGCATCTCGTTAAGAAGCTCGGCAGCACGTTTTGGATTGCCCTTGCAGCGGGCAATTGCTGCAGCGGTGCGATAGGCCGAGAATGTAAAATCGACAATGCCATGCCGCCGTACAAAATCAAGAATCTCGTCGACGTGTGCTTCTATGCCGTCAAGTTGGTTCGCCTCGTACTGAATTTCTAGTTCCAGCGTGTTCAGAAGGTTTACTGAGAAAGGGGTCGTGTTGATTTGAGCATTTTCGTCACCGCGCGCTTTTTTGAGTAAGGCAGCACCTGCGCGCATATCTCCTCTTGAAAGCTCGGCGAGAATCATGGCGCCGTAAAGCCATCCCAGTGCGTAGTGGTGATCCGCGATGTTGTTTACCGATGACGTCTCCAAGGACAGTGTCCTTAAATCACCAAACCGGTGCTCGCTGGCCGCAAGGAAGCAAAGACAGGTGAGCACAGCACCTTTGCTGACGAGGTCCGCCTCGTTATAGACTTTCATCCAGGCTTCGCACTGCCGCCGACTTTCCGACAGATTGTCGCCGGTTGCTTCTCCGATGGCTTCGATGAGGTCGCACCAGCACTCTATTTGTCGGCGTACTTGTTGATCAAGACCGCTAAGTTCCGTGGCCCGCAAATCGGCCAACAGCCCACTCGCCCGCCGGTGGTCGTGACTAAAAATCTGGGCCCAGGCCAGGCCAAGGGCGATTGTTGGAGAACCCGAAATGACAGCAGCGGAAAAACTGCCTTGCCAAAACTGGATTTGATCTATCTCGCCTTCCCGCAGAGCAATATCCATCATATTTTCAGACGCAACATCAGCGGCCGATTCGTTCTCACCCGCGCGTAAGGAGAGATTGATGCTGTCGCGAATGTTGTTGTTTTGTCTTTGCCATTGGGCGGCGCGGGCGAGCAGGTTCGGCTTCAAGCCGGGGTTCTCCACCGAGAATCTGTGCTCTAGAAATTCGCGAAGCAAAGGGTGGAACTCATAAGCTGTCTGCGATCGGTCCAGAGGCTGGAGAAGCATCTGCTCGGTGGAAAGTTTGTCTATAAAATAAGCCGCATCGTTTCGTTGGAACGCATGGTTGAAATATTCTGCTGATACCGATCCAAGAATGGAGGCGCAGAGACAAAATTCTCGAATATCATTCGGAAGTGAGTGTAGTATTGTGCTCCGGAAATATTTATCCAAGTCAATATCTACGCCTGTGATGCTGTTGACTATAAGGCGATTGGTTGAGTGGTTCTCCGATGCTGCTTGCATCAAAAGGCAGAATATCTCTGGCCAGCCTTGGGTGCGCTTCCAAAGCGAATAAGTTTCAACTTCTGAGGCTGCTCGCCTTTCCTCGGTGAGCCCGACTGCTTTTGCTTCGTCGAAATTGAAGGCAAGCGCGTCATGTCTTAGCTCGTGGGTTTCTCGCCGCGCTTTCATGCGCGCAAAGCCGATGTCTGCCGAGCTTGCCGCGATGAATTCCACTTCGGCTGGCGTCGCCAGCATGAAGGCCTCGATCTCGTCTATCGAATGCAGATCAAATTCGAGATCATCGAAACAGATGAGAACCTTCGATCCTAGTCGATCCTTGGTCTCCCATAGCCAAGTGGCGAGGTCATAGAGGCTGCGAGGACATTCTCTCGGCCGCGGCGGGGGCGGCGTGTCGTGGCCGCCGGCCTCTTGGGTAGCGGCGAGCTGCGCGCAGATACGGTCCGCGAGGAGTTGCAGATCGCCCCGGCATTCTTTGATGGAAACCCATGCCGCCGCAGCACAGGCTTGCCGACGATCGGCCCAATGCTGTGCCATCGCGACAGTCTTTCCGTAACCTTGAGGCGCGCGAAGGAGATAGCAGCGCGTCGGCTTTTCGGCAGCGAAGAGGCGAGGGCGCGAAAGGCATCCGGAGGCCAACGACGCCACTCGCTCATTGATAGAGCCTGTGGGAGGCTGTGCCCTTTGTCGCGGGCTAGAGTCGGTCTCCCGAGGCCGCATTTCAAATCCGAGCGGATGAGTCGACGCAGGCTCATCCGCTCGAATGCCTCTCACTTTCGCAGATGCTGTGTCTGTTTTTACATGCGTCATCGGGGCGGAACTATAGCAGCAGGCCGCCCGTGTGCAATCCAGAACCACTCTTTAGTGTGGGCTTTGGGCCGATTGGGTTGGCCGACCGCAGGCCCTCACTCGCCGTTCGTATGCGTTCAAGGCAGTGTCCGTGTCATCAACTTTCAATCTCCGGCTGTTAGTTAGGCTGCGATCTCCGCGATCTCCTTCAGGGCGAAGGCGGGTTGCCCAGCTCGGGACTTCGCCCGTCGAGAGATGAACTGCCTTGGTTTGACGCGTCAGCTTTTCCGCGCGAACACCAGGTCGGAGGCCAATGCCGTGTCCGGCGCAGAATTCCACCGGCTTCAAGGGGAGCGATGCGGCGCCGGGACGTTCCGGAGCCACGCTTTGGACAGCGGCGGGCGATGATAAGGCGCGATGAGTTCCTCGCCGACCAGCGTTACGGCTCCCTCAAACCAATATTGACGAAGCAGGGCGGTGACCATTTCCCCCGGCGTGGCCCGCGCCAAAGATCACCACATGCGCGTCCGATCGGCTCACAGAAGCCCTCTCGCCCAAACCGAGCGCCTCGCGCGCGATGTCAAAGCACCCGCCGCGCCTGCGAGCCTGCTCCAAGCATAAGGGGGCCTGAAGGGGAGGGGTTGAAAACCACACTTTAGTGGGGTTGTTCCGTGCCTTGCCGAACCCCATTCGCTGAGGACTGTCAATTAGAACTGATTTTAGAACACAGTGAATGTGTCTTCCAATGGGATGAGGAGAACGCCGGATGAGCACCATCGCATGAAATCCGTCCACCGAACCGGCGCCAGCACCTTGCTGGTATCGAAGCCCGCCGCTGCGCCCAAAAAGAAGACTAGGAGACTAGAGATGACTCAGAAGGAGACCAGGAGATGACTCAGGCTGCTGCGACCGCCGATCGCGCCGATGCATATTCGATTCCGCTGGACAGGATCAACGTCGCCGATCCGGCGCTGTTCCGCGACAACATGATGTGGCCCTACTTCGAGCGCTTGCGCAAGGAAGATCCGGTTCACTATTGCAATGACAGCCAGTACGGGCCGTACTGGTCGGTCACCAGGTTCAAGGACATCATGAGCGTGGAAACCAACCACAAGGTGTTCTCGTCCGCGTCCCGCTCCGGCGGCATCACGATCATGGACAACAATGCGGCGGCGTCGCTGCCGATGTTCATCGCGATGGATCCGCCCAAGCATGACGTGCAGCGCAAGACGGTGACCCCGATCGTCGCGCCGGAAAACCTCGCCAAGCTCGAAGGCCTGATCCGTCAGCGCACCCAGAATGCACTCGATGCGCTGCCGGTCGGTGAGACCTTCAACTGGGTCGAGCGCGTCTCGATCAACCTGACCGCGCAGATGCTGGCGACGCTGTTCGGATTCCCGTTCGAGGATCGCACCAAGCTGACGCACTGGTCAGACGTCACGACTTGCGAACTCGGCACCTGCGGGGTCGAGACCGAAGAGCAGCGCATCAAGGAGATCCAAGAGTGCGGGGCCTATATGACCAAGCTGTTCAACGAGCGTGCGAACTCTGATCCGCAGCCCGATCTGCTGTCGATGCTGGCGCACTCGGAAAACACCCGCAACATGAGCCCGGAAGAGTTCATGGGCAACATGGTGCTGCTGATCGTCGGCGGCAACGACACCACCCGCAACTCGATGAGCGGTGGCCTGCTCGCGCTCAATGAGAATCCGGAGGAATACCGCAAGTTGTGCGCGGACCCGACACTGATTCCGTCGATGGTATCGGAAATCATCCGCTGGCAGACGCCGCTGGCGCACATGCGCCGCACGGCGCTGGAAGACTTCGAACTCGGCGGCAAGCAGATCAAGAAGGGCGATAAGGTCGTGATGTGGTACGTCTCGGGCAACCGTGACGGCGACGAGATCGAGAACGCCGACCGGTTCATCATCGACCGTGCCAATCCGCGTCATCACCTGTCGTTCGGCTTCGGCATCCATCGCTGTGTCGGCAATCGCCTCGCGGAGATGCAGTTGCGCGTGCTGTGGGAGGAAACGCTCAAGCGATGGCCGAAGCCCGGGCAGATCGAGGTCGTGGGCGAGCCGCGCCGGGTTTTCTCGACCTTCGTCAAGGGCTTCGAGGCGCTGCCGGTCCGGATCAATGCCTGAGCGATCGACGCAATGAGCGCGAACGTCGTGATCGTCGGCGGCGGGCACGCCGGTGGGCAGGCGGTGGCCAGCCTGCGGCAGGGTGGCTTTGACGGGGACATCACCCTCGTCACGGCCGAACAGAGCCTGCCGTACCAGCGGCCGCCGCTGTCCAAGGCCTACCTCGCCGGCGAGTTGCCGCGCGAGCGCCTGCTGATGCGGCCGTCCGCCTTCTACGAGGGCGCGGGAGTCGATGTGCGTCTGGGCATCGAGGTGACCGGCCTCGACGCCGGGCACCGTAGCCTGACGCTGTCGGACGGAGGGCAACTGACGTACGATCATATGATCCTGGCTACCGGCGGCCGGCCGCGGCCGTTGCCGTGTCCGGGCGCGGATCACCCGGCCGTGCACTATCTGCGCACGATCGCCGATGTCGACGCGATGCGTCCCCGCTTCGTTCCGGGCGCGTGCATCGTCATCGTCGGCGCCGGTTACATCGGTCTGGAGGTGGCGGCAGTCGCGATCAAGCACGGGCTGCGGCCGGTCGTCCTGGAAATGGCGCCGATGGTGCTGGCGCGCGTCGCCAGCCCGGAGGTCGCTGGCTTCTTCGAAAACGTTCATCGCGGTGCTGGTGTGGATCTGCGCACCGGTGTCGCGGTCAGCGCGATCGAGGACCGGGACGGCAAGGCGGTGGTGGTGTCGACGGCGGGTGACCGGATCGAGGCCGATCTGGTCGTCGCCGGTGTCGGCCTGCTGCCAAACGTCGAGCTGGCGCAGGCGGCCGGGATCGACTGCGACAACGGCATCGTCGTCGACGCGTTCTGCCGGGCGTCGGCATCGGGGGTCTATGCGGTCGGCGACTGCAGCAACCATCCGAGCCGCCTGTACGGTCGGCGCTTGCGTCTTGAATCCGTGCACAACGCTCTGGAGCAGGCCAAAACGGCGGCGGCTGACATCTGCGGTAAACCGCTGGCGTACGACCAGGTGCCGTGGTTCTGGTCCGATCAGTACGAACTCAAGCTGCAGACCGCCGGTCTGAGTCAGGGCTACGACCAGGTCGTGATCCGGGGCAACATGGCGATGCGCTCGTTTGCGGCGTTCTACCTAAAGGACGGGCGGCTACTGGCTGTCGACGCCGTCAACCGGCCGGCCGAGTTCACCCTGGCCAAGCGCTGGATCTGGGACCGCAAGGCGCCGTCGCCGCAGCAGTTGGGTGACGACAGCATCGAAGCAAAGGCGCTGGCGGTATGATTTCATACGCGGCCGAGTGCCGCATCCCCAATTTTTTCGAATTTCCGCATGATGCGGATCAACACTAAAAGGGTTACAACGTGACCAAGATCACTTTCATCGAATTCAACGGAACCGAGCGCAGCGTTGATGCCGAAAACGGCCAGTCGCTGATGCGGTCGGCGGTCGACAACTTAGTGCCCGGCATCGACGGCGACTGCGGTGGCGCCTGCGCCTGCGCGACCTGCCACTGCTACATCGAGGGTCCGCTGGCGGGAAAACTGCCAGAAATCGGCGAGGCCGAGCGCTCGATGTTGGAGATGGTCGAGGGTGTCACCGCCGCGTCGCGGTTGGCGTGTCAGATCACCGTGTCCGGCGATCTCGAAGGCTTGGTCGTGCGCACCCCGCAATCGCAGCACTAAACCGGCGTCTCCGTTCACTGTTTCAGCCGGTGCGTTACTGTAGCGCACCGGCTGCACGGCGCCCCGAGAACAGGTAGTCCGCTAGTACCTCTGCACAGAGGTTTTGACGGGTTGGGCGTCACAGGGCGAGGCACCGTTCGTGCTGCGATCCGACCGCGCAAGGGCCGCATCCAGCACCGGCCGGAACAGCTCGAAGTCTACCACCGCACTCAGTCGGTCCAGCGGGTCGCCCGCCGCCGACAATGCCGCAAGCCGCTCATCCACATCGAAGAAACCGTGCTGTACCATCGCTGCCTCCCGCTCTCGCCGGTGGCAGTGAATCGCCTCACGCGGTTAAAGGCTGCAGGATTTTAGAGGCACCCGACTAAAACCACACTTTAGTGGGGTTGTTCCGTGACCTTGATGAATCCAATTTGGTGGGAACGGGCAATGAGAGCCGATTTAATAAGTCCAGTGAAGTGTGTCTTCATTGAGATGAGGAGAGTACCTGATGAGCACCATCGCACGAGATCCGTCTCCCTATACCGCGCCTGATCGCTATGTCGACAGGAAGCGCTATCTATGGATGTTGTCGGTCGTCTGGCCAGCGGCGCCGCTGATTGGCCTCTACCTTGTCAGCGTGACCGGGTGGAGTGTGTTTTACGCCTTTACGCTGGTCGTCTGGTACGCCGTTATCCCGGCGATGGACGTCTTGTTTGGAAATGATCCTAATAACCCGCCCGAGGCCGCGGTGGCTCGTCTTGAGGCGGATCGGTATTATCGAATTCTAACCTATCTTACCGTCCCAGTGCATTATGCCTCACTCATCGTCTCGGCATGGTGGGTGGTGACCAAGCCGATGTCCTGGTGGGAAGTTGTCGCGCTTGCGCTGTCTTTGGGCATCGTCAACGGCCTGGCTCTGAACACCGGCCATGAATTGGGACACAAGAAGGAAGCCTTTGACCGCTGGATGGCCAAGATCGTTCTGGCCGTGGTGGGTTACGGCCATTTCTTCATCGAGCACAATAAAGGCCACCATCGCGACGTTGCGACCCCCGAGGATCCCGCTACGTCCAGGATGGGAGAAAGCATCTATAAATTTTCGCTGCGCGAAATTCCGGGCGCCTTCAAGCGCGCCTGGAATCTGGAAAAGGTGCGGCTGGAGCGCTTGAACAAGGGAATCTGGAGCCTGGACAACGAAATCATCCCGCCGCTGCTGATTACAATCGTCCTTTACACGTCCCTGTTGCTGGCGTTCGGACCCGACCCCAAGCTGCTGGTGTTCTTGCCTATCCAGATCGCCTTTGGATGGTGGCAGCTGACCAGCGCTAACTACATCGAGCACTATGGGTTGTTGCGCGAAAAAATGGCGGACGGACGTTATGAACGCGCCCAGCCCCGGCATTCCTGGAACAGCAATCACATCGCCTCCAATCTGATCCTGTTCCATCTCCAAAGGCACTCCGATCACCACGCCCACCCGACCCGCAGCTATCAGTCGCTCCGGGACTTTGAGGGCCTGCCGGAGTTGCCGAGCGGCTACCCCGGCATGTTCTTCATGGCGCTGATTCCGCCTGTGTTCCGATCTGTCATGGACCGCCGCGTCGTGGGATGGGCTGACGGCGATCTTGGCAAGATTCAGATCGACGGCGCGCGCAGGAAGAAGATCGAACGCAAGTTTGGTGCTGCTTCACACCGGCCGACGCGGGCGGCCGCCGAATAGTCGCCTGCCTTGGCGACTAGCCGAGGAGCTCGTTCCGAGTCTCCTCGGCCGGCAGTCGCGGGCCGCGATGGCGTCCTGAAAAGGGCGTGCCGCGCGATCGCATCCTCGTCAGCGGCCTGTCCCGAAGGTTTTTAAAACTCAAGTCGACAAAAGGAACAAGGCGCCATGGCGCGGTATCAGTGTCCCGATTGCAGCTACATCTACGATGAACTTAGGGGTGAGGCCCACGAGGGATTCCCGCCCAATACGTCTTGGGCGCAAATCCCCGAGGATTGGGCCTGTCCCGATTGCGCAGTGCGCGACAAAGCCGATTTCATCCCTCTGGACTCGGGCGAGGTCGGAGACGAGGGGGGGGGGCCTCAATCTGGTTCCGGAGCCGAACGATGACCAAGGGCGACCAGGAGGCGGAACCGTCAGGTGCCGTCGAAACCGTGCCGTTCGCGAAATGGCACTGCGTGACCTGCGGCCATATCTACGATGAGGCCCTCGGTGATCCCGATACGGGCGTGGCACCTGGCACCCGTTGGGCAGATGTACCCGCCGATTGGTACTGCCCGGACTGCGGCGCGACCAAGGAAGATTATGACCTTTATCGGTGACTCATTCGGGCGGACACTTGTCTTCCCGCTTTGCAACCTTGCGAATTCCTTGAGGAGGGCCGAGTGAACGTTCATGCAGTCACCGCGACCACCGCGGCACCGATTCATCCCGACGGCGACGGCGAGATCGATTCCCTGTTCTCATCGCACCGCCGATCGGCCGTAGAGAACAGGACGAAATTCACGCTAAAAGCGCGACTGGCTATGTTGTCGCGACTAAAGGCAACGATGAAGACCCGGGAAGACGAGATTATCCGAGCTCTCTACACGGATTTCAGGAAGCCAGAATCCGAGGTGCGTCTGACCGAACTGTTCCCGGTCTATCAGGAAATATCGCATGCCCGGCGCCACCTCCGATCCTGGCTGAGACCGCACCGGGTTCACGGCTCTTTGGGGATGTTCGGAATCGCGGCCGAGGTCCGCTATCAGGCCAAGGGCGTCTGTCTGATAATTTCCCCGTGGAACTATCCGGTGAATCTCAGTTTCGGGCCGCTGGTGTCCGCGCTTGCGGCCGGAAACACCGCCATCATCAAGCCTTCCGAACTGACGCCGGCGACGTCCGCCCTGATCAGGGACATCGTCGAGCAAACCTTCCCCCGGGATCTGGTTGCCGTCTGCGAGGGCGACGTCCAGGTTTCGCAGGCCTTGCTGGATCTGCCCTTCGACCATATCTTCTTCACGGGCAGTCCCCAGGTCGGCAAGATCGTGATGGCGGCCGCGGCGAAACATTTAACATCCGTGACGCTTGAACTCGGGGGCAAGTCCCCGACCATCGTCGATTCGACCGCGAATATCGAGCAAGCCGCTCGCAAGATCGTCTGGGGCAAGTTCGCCAATAACGGCCAGACCTGCATCGCTCCGGATCATGTCTATGTCGCTCGAGACCAGGCCCCGGCGCTGATTGATGCGCTGCGGCTCGAGATCAGGCGGGTCTACGGGCAAACGGACGGCCAGCAGAAAACCGGGCCGGACTATTGCCGAATCGTGAACCGGCGGCATTTCGAGCGCCTGACTGCCTTGGCCGATGACGCCACATCGCGCGGCGCGACCGTCCTGGAAGGCGGAGACCGAGATCCAGGCCAGAACTATTTCTCGCCGACCATACTCGGCGGGACGACGCCGCAGATGGCGATTTCCCAGGAAGAAATATTCGGTCCGGTTCTTCCGATCATCGAGTATGATGACATCAGCGTCGTTGTCGATGCGATCAACGCGGGTCCAAAGCCGCTTGCCATCTATGTCTTCAGCAACGACGCCGCCGTTCGCGAGGATATCATACTGAGTACCAGCTCAGGTGGCGTCTGCGTGAACAACAATGTCGTCCAATTCTTGCATCCCAACCTGCCGTTTGGCGGTGTGAACAACAGCGGTATCGGCACGGCACACGGATTCTACGGCTTCAAAGCCTTCTCCCATGAACGTGCGGTTCTGAGAGACAAATTCTCTGTCCTGCGCCTTCTATTCCCGCCGTACACCCCGGCCGTAAAGAAGCTGATCAATCTAACCGTCCGCTTTTTGGGTTGAATCGAGAAACAAGAGAGCGGCGTCGGTAGCTGCCGTCTGGAGATCAGGATGTTTGACTATATTATTGTTGGAGCGGGATCTGCCGGATGCTTGTTGGCGGAGCGGTTGTCAGCCAATCCCAGGACGCGGGTCTGTCTGCTTGAGGCGGGCCCGTCCGACCGCAGCCCGCTGATTCACATGCCCATCGGGATAGCGCTGCTGGCAAAGAGCAAGACTCTCAATTGGGCATTCGAAACACAGCCACAGGCCAATCTTGGCGGTCGACGGCTGTTTTGGCCGCGCGGCAAAACCCTTGGCGGATCGAGTTCGATCAATGCGATGGTCTATATTCGCGGGCACCGGGATGACTATGATTCGTGGGGCGAGGCAGCCGATCCGATCTGGTCTTATGACAATGTACTGCCGCTATTCAGAGCAATGGAGTCCAACGAAAGATTTGGAACCGACGCGTTTCATGGCGGCGACGGTGAGCTTCACGTCAGTGACCTGCGAACCCGCAACCCCTTGAGCGATGCCTTCGTCGAGGCTGGACAACAGGCCCAGTTTCCGCGTGCCGTCGATTTCAACGGGGAGACGCAGGACGGCGTCGGCCTGTACCAGGTCACCCAGCACAAAGGCCGGCGCTGGAGTTCCGCGCGCGCCTTTCTTTCCAAAGCCAAGGGCCGGCCCAATCTACGGATAGTCACGGGCGCGCGGGCTACCCGGATCATTCTGGAGGACCGCAAAGCGGTCGGCGTGACCTATGCCGTGGGGGGCAAACTCGTCGATGTGCGAACCAGGGAGGGTGAGGTCATTCTTTCGGGCGGCGCCGTCAATTCCCCGCAACTACTGCTGCTTTCCGGTATCGGCGACGCAGCCGAGCTGAACGCATTCGGTATTCCGGTGGTCGTCGACCTTCCGGCAGTCGGAAAGAATCTTCAGGATCACCTCGATATCACAATCATGCATGAGGCGAACGACCATACACCGATCGGCATCGCACCGTCATTCATCCCGCGTGCGCTGTCCGGAGCGTTTTCTTACGCCTTCCTCCGAAAGGGCTTCTTAACGAGCAACGTCGCCGAGGCGGGCGGCTTCGTCAAAAGCACACCTTCGCGGAGTCGGCCGAATCTACAGTTTCATTTTCTCCCCACGCTTTTGAAGGACCATGGGCGCGAAATTGCGTTCGGGTATGGCTATACATTGCATGTCTGCGATCTTCTCCCCAAGAGTCGGGGCCGCATCGGGCTCACAAGCCCCAACCCGCTCGACGATCCGCTGATCGATCCAAGCTATCTCTCTGCCCCCGAAGACATCGAGACCATGGTCGCGGCGGTGAAGATCGGCCGGCAAATTCTGTCGGCGCCGTCAATGGCGGCCTTCTCGAAAACCGAACTGGTCCCTGGGCCAGCGGTCCAGAGCAAGGCGGATATCGTGGCGGATATCCGTCGGCGAGCGGAGACGATCTATCATCCTGTGGGAACATGCCGGATGGGACGAGACCCTCAGTCGGTCGTCGATCCGTCTCTCCGGGTGCGTGGCGTGCAAGGTCTTCGCGTCGTCGACGCCTCGGTGATGCCGACGCTGGTCGCCGGAAACACCAACGCCCCGACGATGATGATTGCGGAAAGAGCTGCCGAGCTCATTCTTGGGGAAACGAAACTCGCACTCAGCACCGACATGGAGGCAGCCCGCTAACTCGTCGCAGAAATAGGACGACAGTTGGAACCGTATAGATCCATCAAAAAATGCCGATCCAGAATAGTGGCGGCCCATAGGGAGGATAATTTCATGAGAAAAAATGCAGCACATACCTATACAAGGCTTGCGCAATACACCGCCGCTCTCGCCGTCTTGAGTGCCTCCCCTCAACCTGCGTGGGCCCAGGACTCGGGAGATTTCAAGCGGTGGGCAGTAAGTGTGAATGCAACCCGGGTCTTGGTGAGTGAGAATGCGCCCGACATCACCTTGGCGGGAGGGCATGTCCCCGGCTCGAATGTGAGGATCGGAGACGCAACGACGGTGACCGCTGATATCGGATATTTCGTCACGCCCAATATTGCCGGAAATTTGTTTCTCGGCGTACCACCGACCGCGCAAATTGACGGCGCCGGTTCGCTTGAGCCGCTCGGAACAGTGGCCAAAGTCAACTATGGACCCATCATCTTGTCGGCCCAGTACCATTTCAACAATCTTGGCAAGGTTCATCCCTATCTGGGAGTGGGGGTCGGACGGATCATCTTTCTGAATGCGCGTGACAGGGCTTTGGCTAATTTCAGCATTGACGACAGTTGGGCGCCTGCGGCTCAGGTGGGTGTTCGGTATGAGCTTGGCGCAGAATGGATGCTGAACGCCGACGTTCGATACGTTCCCTTCTCCACGCACGCCACCGGTTCACTGGGTGGAGCGCCTGTCCGGACCCGTTTGGACATCGACCCGGTCCTGACCAGCGTCGGAGTAACTTACCGGTTCTAGATTCGATCGGGCGCTTCTTAACGGGCGGTCTGAATTTCAAGGGGAAATCCGAGTGTCGAGTCTGATGATGGACCGCCCGTTGATGATCTCGCAGCTTACTTCGCTCAACTGTCCTCCATGCCTATGCCATCAACGGCGCGAGAATGCCCCAGATCTGATGGTCGATAACTAACACATCAAGGAAGACCGGAATGGCCGAAGCCTATATCGTCGATTATCTGCGCACGCCGTTCGCTCCGGCCTACAGGGGGGCGCTCGCCCCGGTCCGACCCGACGATCTCGCTGCCAGCGTCATCGCGGCGCTCGTAGCCCGAGCGGGATTCCCGGCCGACGAGATCGAGGACGTCAATCTCGGCTGTGCTTTTCCGGAAGGTGAGCAGGGGCTCAACATCGCTCGCTGCGCCGCGCTGACCGCCGGCCTGCCGCAATCGGTCGGCGGCTCCACGGTCAACCGCTGGTGCGGCTCTTCCATGCAGGCCATCCAGATGGCCGCCGGCGCGATCGCCATGGGAGCTGGCGACGCCTTCATCGCCGGCGGTGTCGAATCCATGAGCCGCGTACCGATGATGGGTTTCAATCCTCAACCCAACCCCGGTTGGACGGATGCTCAGCGGCTCGTCTTCCTCAACATGGGTCTTACCGCGGAGACCCTGGCGGAACGCTACTGCCTTTCCCGCGAGGTGCAGGATGCCTATTCGCTCGAAAGCCAAAAAAAAGCGCTGGCGGCGCGGGCGGACGGCAGGCTGGCTGCCGAGATATCCCCGGTCGGCGATATCGCTTCCGATGGTTGTCCGCGGGAAACGGATGCGGAGAAGCTTGCCGGATTGAAGACGGCGTTCAAGGTCGACGGCTCCGTTACCGCTGGCAACTCGTCGCCGCTCACCGATGGCGCCTCCGCGACGCTCGTCTGCTCCGCTGACTTCGTCAGGCGGCACGGGCTCGATCCGCTAGCGCGTGTGGCGGGTTACGCGATTACGGGTTGTGCTCCAGAGATCATGGGCATCGGACCTGTCGAGGCGAGCCGAAAGGCCTTGAAGCGAGCCGGCATCTCCGTGGCTGACCTCGACGTTGTGGAGATGAACGAGGCCTTCGCCGCGCAGGTCCTCGCCTGCTGTCGCGATCTCGGGATCGATCCGGCCAGTCTCAACCGGGATGGCGGTGCCATCGCGCTCGGTCATCCGCTCGGCGCCACGGGCGCGCGTCTGGTGGGCAAGGCGTCGAGCGTGCTGAAGCGCGATGGCGGACGTTATGGGCTGGCCACCCAGTGCATCGGGGGAGGACAAGGCATCGCTATGGTCCTGGAAGCGGCCTGATGAGGGTGATTGCCCAAGCCGCCGTGATCGGCGCGGGCGTTATGGGTTCCGGCATCGCGGCCCATCTGGCAATGCCTTCATCGATCGGGGTCACGCTACCTTCAGGGCGATCAAATATGCCCCGTTCCCGGTCGTCGGCGCACTCGCGGCGATGGCGTTCGGCGGCGGCTGCGAGATCCTGCTCCATTGCAGTGCAATCCAGGCGCATGCCGAGGCGTCGATCGGTCTCGTCGAGACGAAGATCGGCGTCGTCCCCGGCTGGGGCGGCTGCAAGGAGATGTTGATCAGGCAGTACGCACTGACAGCCGCACCGCACGGCCCTGTGGCGCCCGCGATCGCCGCCTTCAATCTGATCGCATCGGCCAGGGTCTCCGGGAGCGCCTTCGAGGCGCGCAATCTCGGTTTGCTGAGGGTAACCGACGGTATCACCATGAACCGGGACCGACTGCTCGCCGATGCGAAGCGGAAGGCGTTGGATCTCGTGCCCGGCTACTCGGCTCCGGAAAGGCCGAAGATCGCGTTGGCCGGTCTATCGGGAGCGCCCGCCATTCGCAACCTGTTGGATAGCGAGGGGATCGCCGGTCGCGCCACAGCGCATGATCGGGTCGTTGGCATTGCCCTGATCGACACCCTGACGGGCGGTGTCAGCGCCGATCCGCTGAAGCCGGTCGGCGAGGACGAGATTACCGCGATGGAAAAGCGCGCGTCCATCGCCCTGTGCGGGACGCCGGGGACAGTGGCCCGCGTGAAGCACATGCTTGCGACCGGCAAGCCGCTGCGCAACTGACGAGAGAAAGACAGAACAATGACATCCTATGCACCGCCTGTCAGCGACATAACCTTCCTGCTCGGAGAGGTCTTCGACTTCGACGGCCTGATGCGGAGGCTGCCGGGCCACGAAGACGTCAACGCGGACCTCGCTGTCTCGATTCTCGATGAGGCTGGCAAGTTCTGCGTCGGCGTGCTCGAACCGTTGAACCGGTCCGGCGACGAGGAGGGCTGCCGGCTTGGAAACGGGGCCGTCTCCACGCCGAAGGGCTTTCCCGAAGCCTATCGGGCATTCGTAGAGGCCGGCTGGGCCGGTCTTTCGGGCGATCCGGAATATAGCGGCCAGGGTCTGCCGCGCGTCGTACAGATACTGGTCGATGAGATGATCTCCTCAGTGAACCTGTCCTTCGGCCTGTTCCCCGGGCTCACCCGAGGCGCGGTGGAGGCGATCTCCCGCCACGCGAACTCGGACCTCAAGGCGACCTATCTGCCGAAGATGATCTCCGGCGAATGGACTGGCGCAATGGCGCTCACCGAAGCCGCGGCCGGTACCGACCTCGGCCTTTTGAAAACGAAGGCAGAGCCCGTTGGCGACGGCTCCTATCGGATCAAGGGCACGAAGATATTCATCTCCTCCGGCGACCATGACTTCGGCGGCAATATCATCTACCTGATCCTCGCGCGCTTGCCGGGCGCGCCGAAGGGGGTCAAGGGCATCAGCCTGTTCCTGGCTCCGAAGTTCCTCATCGGGAAGGACGGTTCGCTCGGAGCGCGCAACGACATGTCCGTCGGGTCGCTCGAACACAAGATGGGCATTCACGCGCAGCCGACCTGCGTCATGAACTACGACGGCGCGATCGGTTGGCTCGTCGGCGAGGCGGGCCGCGGCCTCAACGCCATGTTCACGATGATGAACGCCGAGCGTCTTTTTGTCGGCATCCAGGGACTCGGCATCGCAGAAGCGGCGAACCAGAAGGCCACGGGCTACGCACGCGAGCGCCTTCAGGGCCGTTCTTCAGACGGCACCCGCGGTCCCGTTGCGATTATCGAACACCCCGACGTACGCAGGATGCTGCTGACCGGCCGCAGCCTGGCCGATGCCTCCCGGGCGCTGGCGATCTGGACCGCCATGCAAATGGACATCGCCGCCCGGCATCCTGACGAGGCCGCGCGCAGGGAAGCCGACGGGTTCGTGGCACTGCTCACGCCGGTTGTGAAGGCAGCGTTCACCGATTTCGGCTTCGAGACGGCCGTGGCCTCGCAGCAGGTGCTCGGCGGCCACGGCTACATCCGCGAATGGGGCATGGAGCAGTTCGTCCGAGACGCGCGCATTACGCAGATCTACGAGGGCACCAACGGCGTTCAGGCGCTCGACCTCGTCAGCCGCAAGTTGCCGATGGAGGATGGCGCGCTGGCCTCGCGCTTTTTCGCGCTCATCGAGCAGGATCTGCGTACAGCTGCGGATTTACCCGCAGCGGGTGTCATCACGAAGGCCACTGCCCAGGCGCTCGGCCGCCTGGAAACCACGACGCGCCACCTTCTCGCGGCGCGAGCCGCGCCCGCGGAGGCCGGAGCTGCCGCCGCCGATTATCTGCGCCTTTTCGCACTCGTGGCCTTCGGCTGGGTGTGGGTCCGGATGGCGGCCAAGGCGGCCACCGGACAGACTCCGCTTCATCGCCGCAAGCTGGCGACCGCGACGTTCTTCGCAGAGCGGGTGCTGCCGCAGACGCTCTGGCTGGAGGCGGCAATCATCAGCGGGGCAGCGTCTTTGATGGATATCGAAGCCGAACTGCTTTGATCAGAAATTCCTTGGGAGGAAATGTGATGCTTGGACAGATGATGCACTCGCCGCTGCTCGTGTCGTCGATTCTGCGACACGCGGCGGCCTATCACGGCGACACGGAGGTCGTATCGCGCACGGTGGAAGGGCCGATCCACCGCTATACCTATGCCGAGCTTTCAAGGCGCGCGCAGAAGCTCGCCAATGCCCTCGGACGCCTCGGCCTCGAAAACGGCGACCGGGTCGGAACACTGGCCTGGAACGGCTATCGGCACATGGAGCTCTATTATGGCGTGTCCGGATCCGGCCTCGTCTGCCACACGATCAACCCGCGCCTCTTCCCAGAGCAGATCTCCTATATCATTGCGCATGCCGGAGACAGGATCCTCTTCTCGGACCTGTCGTTCCTGCCGATCCTCGAAGTGCTGGCGGACAGGCTGAAGGACCTGAAGGCCGTCGTCATCATGACCGACGAAGCCCATATGCCGAAATCCGAGATCGTTCCCGGTCTCGTCTGCTACGAGACACTGATCGCGGGAGAATCGGACGAATACGAGTGGCCGGATCTCGATGAGAATACTGCGTCGGGCCTGTGCTACACCTCCGGGACTACGGGCGAGCCCAAGGGCGTGCTCTACAGCCATCGGTCCAGCGTATTGCACGCCATGACCTGCGCGCTGCCCGATGTGCTGGGACTCTCGGCCCTGGATTCGGCCTCTCCGATCGTGCCGATGTTCCACGTCAATGCCTGGGGTGTCCCTTTCGCGGCACCGATGGTCGGCGCCAAGCTTGTTATGCCGGGGCCGAGGCTGGACGGCGCCAGCCTGCATGAGTTGTTCGAGCAGGAAGGCGTGACATTTACCGCCGGTGTGCCGACCGTTTGGCTCGCACTGCTGGACTGGATGGACTCGCACGCCCAATCGTTCACAAGTCTGAAGCGCGTCGCGATCGGGGGTTCCGCTTCGCCTCCGATCATGATCAGCCGCTTCCAGAACAAGGGTGTCATGGTCCGGCACGCCTGGGGGATGACCGAGACCAGTCCGATCGGCCTCGCCGCGACGTTGAAGACGAAGCACGAAGGACTACCGGCCGAACAGAAACTGGCGCTGCAGGCCAAGCAGGGACGGCCGCTTTTCGGCATGGAGTTCTGCATCAAGGGCGCCGATGGCGAGCCGATCGCGAGGGACGGCAAGAGCTTCGGTTCGATGCTCGTGCGCGGCCCCTGGGTCGCTGCCGGCTACTACAACAGCCCCATCAGCCCGGCGCACGCGGCCGAGGGCTGGTTCGACACCGGCGACGTCGTGACCATGGATGCCGATGGTTTTATCCAGATCGTCGACCGCACCAAGGATGTGGTTAAATCCGGCGGCGAATGGATTAGCTCGATCGAGCTGGAGAATATTGCCCAGGCCCATCCGGCCATCAAAGAGGCCGCTGTCGTCGGCAAGCCGGACGAGCGCTGGGGCGAGCGCCCGGTGCTCATCGTGCAGCTCAAGCCGGAGATGAATTTCTCACGTCAGGACATGGTCGAACTGTACACGGGTAAGATCCCCAAATGGAGTATTCCGGACGATGTGCTGGTCGTCGAGGAGCTGCCGCATACCGCGACCGGGAAGCTGCTGAAGACAGCCATCCGCGAGATCGTCGTGAAGGAACTGCAGGTGGGATCGCTGGACGAAGGTACCGCAGGAGGCGACCTGGATCGGCATCCGGCGCCCGGCAGAGCTTCATAGCGAAGCTCCCCACATCGGGCAGATAAACACGAACTCGACACTGCCCGATAGCTGATCAAAAAGGGTCTGGATCCTGGCGCGGTGTTGCTTTGGCGCGGCCACCGGTGTCGCATCGACGATCTGACCGCCCATAGCGAGATAACCACGTTCCTTGAGCTGTTGGTCGAAATTAGCGAACAACACATGTAGTTAGCGGTATCGGGAAGACTCGGCCTGCGACGAAACGAAAGAGATTTTCGCTCAAAAGTACACGGTTCAGGAGAGGGCTCGAGAGGCATTCCTCCTTTTCGAAGGGTCTGCCGTTATGTTGACCAAACTGGATCTGAACCACTTCCTTAAGGCCTTTCGCTCGGTTCTGACCGAAGACGATTTAAATGAAGCCCTAAGGCGGGTCACCAATATGCTCGGGTTCTCGCAGTTTGCGATGGGCCACCATGTTGACCTGACGTGCCCGCCGCAAGGAGCAATCCGGTTATCGACCTATAACGAAGACTGGGTATCCCATGTCCTCGAGCGCGCATATTTCGCGGAGGATCCTATCCATCTTGCAAGTACCAAGACCGTCAATGGCTTCTCGTGGCACGACGTCGGAGACATCATCCGTCTGACGCCCCGTCACAAGCAGATTCTTTCGGAAGCCATCGGCTTCGGCCTTGGCGCTGGTTTCACGGTGCCTGTGCATCTGCCCGGTGAATATCAGGGAACATGCTCCTTCGCGGCGCGATCGCTCGACCAACTCCACGAAAACGCACTGCCAATCGCCCAACTGTGCGGTACATTTGCATTCGAAGCAGCCAGGCGGATCATGCGGAAGAAATTGAGGCTCGAGGATACCGTTGTACCGGACCTTACGCCGCGACAGATGGAAGCGCTTGTCCTCGTCGGAAGGGGAAAGACCGACCGGGAGATCGGCAATATTCTCGGCGTATCGCGATCGACCGCCCATGAACATGTCGAGGGGGTGAGGCGGGCTTATGGTAACGCGCAGCGCGCCTATTTGATCGTGCGGGCGCTCTTTGATGGACAGATCGCCTTCACCGATCTCCTTCGGCGCTAACAGGGCAGGTAACGTCAACGCTGATGGCGTTATCGCATCGTCCCGCCCACCGATCGCCAGCGCGACTGTTGAAAATTAGCCCGGTCCGCTTGGAAAAGGATTGCGCGTGCCACCGCGATATCGCTTCGCGGATGGACACCGTCCCTCGAGCCGGCGCTTTTTATATCGACCGTCCGGTCGCCAAAACGCCGCGCCACGCGATACACATCCCATGCAGGCGTCGGCTGCCGAGGGTATATCCACGTAACCTTTGCGCCCCACAGCTTACGTCGCAGTGTGACAAGGTCGCGTGCACGCGACGGGCTCAGACGATCATTGGAGCCTGCTGAGACAACGACCTGGCGATACCCGATTGAAGGTGCCATTGCCGCTATCGACCCGACAGAGGCCCCGTTCCGCGCCAGGACATCGCACCCTCCGAAATGAAGGATCTGCAGCGCTGCGGCGACACCGATCGCGATGCTGTCTCCGAGGATCAGGCAACTCGACAACAGACCACTCCAGGGTGAGGAGAGAAGTGGGAAAGGGCGGTCGGCCGCTCGCCAAGGGAATGACCATAGGACGTGAATTGGAGCCGAAGTTCGCCATGACGGGATTCCAATCTTTCCTTGCCGATGGTATTCTCCACGGCAGAAAGGATCCGGCATGGGCCCAGTCGACGTCATGAGCGAACAGGCAGAATTGGACGCGAGTGCTGTGCGGTCGCGGCCCCGAGCATCGGCCTGGCTGTGGCGCCCCTGGTATGCGAAACTCTGGTGGGCCAGCATCGCTATCTATTGGACGGGCAAACTCGCCTCCTATTGGAGCCCAGTTCTCGACGATGCTTATTCGACCGCGGTGGCCGGCTATCTCAATATCGCCCTCTATCCGTTCACCGCTTTGATGGTTCTTGGAGTGCGCTTTGTACCGGCGTGGATGGAATATCACGGCTGGGAATGGGTCGAGCCATCTCATGACGAGTTGTTTCCGAAGCGCTCCGTTGGTGGATACCTCGACCCGATGGCCGACCCCCTCGATCCTCGCTCGCCCAACCACTGGCGATATCTAGGGAACCTCTGCGCAGGTAGAGAATTGGGCGTCGTGCGGCGTCAACGGTGAGCTTTGCCGCGCCGCTCTCCTTGCGGTGCGCGAATTTGGCCAATATTGTGGATTTTCGGCCTATTTCCGTCGGTATTTGGCTGTTTTCCGGGCCGTTTCCCGTTCTGCGGGCGCAATTATCGTGCAGTTCAGGCCAATTGCTCGCGCATGATGTAGATATTGGCCAGGGTGAGCTGGCAGAAAATCTGCTGGTTGTTCTTGTACAGTCCGCGATAACGGGTCCTGGTGTAGCCGAACTGGCGCTTGACGACCCGGAAGACATGCTCGACCTTGGAGCGGAACGAAGACGTCAGCCGGTTGATCCGGCGCTGTTCATCGGTCAGGGCCTGGCCCTTCTTGCGCTTGAAGGGCGTGGCCCAGACGACGTCGGCTTCGGTTCGATCGGCTTCGAGCGAACGCTCATTGCTGGCATAGGCGCTGTCGCCAAAGGCAATTTCCTCCTCGCCGTAAAGCAAGGCATCGGTCGCCACGCTATCATGCACATTGGCCGATGTCATTTCGGCCGAATGCACGCAGCCCGAAGCCGCGTCTGCGCCGATATGCGCCTTCATGCCGAAATACCATTGATTGCCCTTCCTGGTCTGCTTTATCTCGGGATCGCTCGACTTCGTGCGGTTCTTGGTCGATGGCGGCGCGGCGATCAAAGTCGCATCCACGATCGTGCCCTGGCGCAACAGCAAACCGCGCTCGGTCAAAACCGCCGTCATCTCGTCAAACAGCGCTTTGCTCAATTCATGCTTCTCAAGCAAATGCCGGAACTTCAAGATCGTCGTCTCGTCGGGTACGCCCTCGAAGTCGAGGCCCTGCAAATTCCCGCAACAGTGGCGTCTCCCACAGCGCTTCTTCCATCGCTGGATCGGACAGGCCAAACCATTGCTGCATGAAATGGATCTTCAGCATCGACCGCAACGGATAAGGACGACGCCCCCGCCCCACCACCGGGTAATGCGCAATGATCAACTGCTCGAACCGCTCCCACGGAACCACAGCCGCCATCTGATCCAGAAATACCGCCAGCCGCGTCTGTTTGCGTGGCCGTGAAATCCCAATCCCTGAAAAACGACCCTGCTTCATGCGGCCCTCCTTTTGCGAAGAGAATCATTCCATCATTGCCTCTGCAAGGCCTACTTGCTCAGGGGTTCCCTAGTGGATCGAATCTAACACTTGGTGCCCGCGCCTGACGGCGGCGATGATTTTATCAGGATCGGCGGTCCAGACGAAGGGTTTTGGGCTCTCGTTGTGCTCGGCCAGGAAGCGGTTGATGGCGGCCTGAAGATCGACGAGCGAGTGGAATACACCTCGTTTGAGGCGTCGTTTGGTGAGCCTGGCGAAGAAGCCCTCGACGGCGTTGAGCCACGAACAGGACGTTGGCGTAAAGTGGAAGGTGAAGCGCGGGTGCCGCTCGAGCCACTCGCGGACCTTGGGGTGCTTGTGGGCGGCATAGTTGTCGAGGATCACGTGGATCGCCTTGCCGGCGGGGACTTGTGCCTCGATCAGATTGAGAAAGCGGATGAATTCCTGGTGCCGATGCCGCTGCATGTTGCGGCCGATCACGGTCCCGTCGAGTATGTTGAGCGCCGCAAACAGCGTGGTGGTGCCGTTGCGCTTGTAATCATGGGTCATGGTGCCGGCTCGCCCCTTCTTGAGCGGCAGGCCGGGCTGGGTTCGGTCGAGGGCCTGAATCTGGCTCTTCTCGTCGAACGACAGGACGATCGCGTGGGCGGGCGGCGCGACATAAAGGCCAACGACGTCGCGGAGCTTGTCGATGAACTCAGGATCATTGGAAAGCTTGAACTGCAGAACGCGGTGAGGCTGCAGGCCGTGGGCGCGCCAGATCCGGTGAACCGAACTAGCGCTGATCCCCGCTTCGCTGGCCATCAGCGCGGCCGTCCAATGGGTCGTCTCACCCGGCGGTTCCTCACGCGTCCGGGTGGCAACCCAAGCGAGCACCTCCGGGGTCAGCGGAGGGATGCGCGAAGGGCGGGTCTTGTCACGCAACAGACCTTCAACCCCTTCCTGCATGAACCGCTCCTGCCAGCGCCACACGCACGTCTTGGACGTGTCCGTCCGGCGCATGATCTCGCTGGTGCCGACCCCGTCGGCGCTCAGAAGAACGATCTCGGCACGCCAGACGTGCTTCTGAGGGGCGTTACGATCCTTGCAGATCCGTTCGAGACGTTCGCGGTCCGCGGACGTGAGGTCGATGACGATACCACTGCGCATGCCCGCTGACTCGCACGGCCGCAGCAGACTGGGAATCCCTAATCGGACTCAACCGTCAGGCGAGAACCACTAGATGATATGAAATAGTTTCATTTATCCCGCCGCTCCTTGAATTTTGGATCACCATCAAACGGGCCGTTAGCGAGATCATCCGAAAATCTGCCGCTGCCTAGGACTGACGATTGCTCGATCGAGGTAAGGGGTCCGGTAATATCGGCTGTCCCACGCGCGGAATCAGCGTTCTCGAGGTACCGGTTCCGCAATCCACGGTCGCCAAGCAACTGATCGGAGAGAACTCGTGTAAAAGCTTGCTCCGGATTGGGCGAGCGAGATGCCGCGCGTTCTGCGGAAGCTACGGCTCCTCTCACGTCATAATTCACTATGTCTAGTGTAGCGTCGGCATTCTCTGAAGTTGTTCCGCGGTCGCTGCCTGCGAAACCTAACGAACCGCCCGCGCCGCCGGAAAGAGATGCCGAGCTCCCTTTTCCGCCACCCTTGGAGGACCCGCGCTGCGCGCTTGCTGAAACCGAAAGACCGACATCGGTTCCCATAGTGGTGCTGTCCTCCGCGCGACGAGTGATATTCCGCGACCATCCGGTTTGAGCCATAATTGCTTGAACATCCCGTTCGAGCGTGTCGGCGACCTGCGGTTTCAGCCGCCAATTCCCCTGGCGGTCCATCTCGAACCCGCCCTTGAGCCAATGGGCCATGGCGGCCTTTCCTTCGGCACCGCCACCGAGGAAATGCTCGATCGTGTCAGGGCCGGCCTGCTTGCCGGCTTCGAAGCGTGTGCTGGTGTCGCTACGCGCCGATCTAGTGAAACCCGTGCTGCTCGACACCAAGAGGTCATTATCGGCGAAACTGAACCGCGCCGAACCGCCACCGGCAATTGCACCATATTGGCTGTCATTGATCAGCCCGGCGCGGCGCAGTTGACCAGCGACCTCTGGCGTTACGTTCATGGCAAGGTCGCCATTCTGGCTCATCGCTAGCTGCTTCTTCGTCATCGTGATGCCATTGGCGCGCAGCAGCCCCTGCATTCGCGTCAGGCGCTGATTGTCGACGATTCGAGACGTACGCTCATTACGCGCGCGATCCGCGATCCCACCGGCGCCGCCGTCAGCCATATCGACCTGATTGCCGGCCGTCCCGGCAAGCGTGCGGATGAAGCTATCGAGCCGCGCAGCTTCGCGCGTCGAGACGCCTGCCGCCTCCGCGCCCTCCGCAAACCCAAAATTGTCCGACTGTCGACGCTCTTCCCCGATGCGCGCCGCGCTCCTCGTACCGTCCCGCCCAACTTCGCGTTGCGCGTCGAGCTTGCCCGCGCGCTCGGCAAAATCGAACCCGGCTGTCTCGCGCGTCCGTCCGTAGACACTCGTTCCCTCGCGTCCTGCTTCCGCGGTGGCCCCATCCGCCGTACCGAGTTGCGTCGACGCATTATAGGTTTCGAGCGCGTGCTCGACCTGCGCCTCATTGCGGCCAGTCGCGCGGGAGAGTTGGGTGATCGCGGAAGAGCGCGCTTCGCCGGCGAGCGCGTTGATAAAGCCGATGCGGCGGCTGGTCTCCTGAACCGACAGGCCAAGCATGCCGGCGGCGTCGCGTTGTCCCTGGTTGGTGCCGGTCCGATGGGCCTGCTCGGTTGCCACGTTTCCGCGCTCGATGCCGGCGACCTTGTTGCCGGCGAAATCGCGCCGCCCTTCCATAGCACCGACCTGGACCTGCGCGGAGGTGATGTCATTGCGGAGCATCGCTTCCTGGTCGAAGGCATTGGCGGTCAGCTTTGCAAAGGTCGGGTCCGCCGAGGCCTGAGCGATGACACCGGACGCCTTCAGCGCAGCGTCCTTCGGCGAGTAGCCGCCTCGCTCGAAGGCCCGCGTCGCGCCCTGCTGCATCATGTCGTAAGCGCGCTGATCCCCAAAGGCGCGCCATTGCACCAGATGCTGCGAGAACGCAGCGAAGGCGCGCTCACCAGCCTGACCGGAACCGAAATAGGTTGTACCCAAAGCCCGGAGCGCGTCCTTCTCGGCGAACTGTTGAAACGCGGCCGTCGTGGCGTTGGCCCTGACTGCGCGTTGCGTCGCAGGGTTGGACAGATCCCCATTGACGAGCGCCGGTGCGAGCCCGCCAAGTTCGCGCGCCGCGTCGATCCCGCCCATGCCGAATGCCGGCACTCCTGGCACCCCGCTGTTGCGCTCACCCAACATCGTGCTCGCCGCGCCGAAGCTGCGGTTGGCGCCAAATGTCGATCGCTCGCCAAAGTCACCAAAGCTCGACGAAGCCCCGCGTCGCGCGGATGTGCCCAACGCGGACGCCTGTGCCTCAAGGGCCGAGGCGCGACCTTCCGCTGTGCCCATAGGCGACGCGGCGGCAGTGCCCTGACCCTGGACGCCGAGCGCGCCGCTGGTGAACGCCGTGAAGACATTCCCCGAGAACCGGAACACCGTGAACACGAACGCGCCCGCCAGGCCCGCCGCCGCCGTGCGGAAGCTGCCGAAGATCGCAAGGGCCTTTTGCGCGGAAGAAGGGGCGAGAAGCCAGGCGTTGGCGCCGTTGGCGTTCGAGCGCATCTCGGCAAGCGCGCCCATCGCGCGCCCAAGGGTAAGCTGGTAAATGCCGGCATCGATCACGCCCCACAAGGCGACGAACACGAACAGCCCAAGCGCGAAGCTCATGACCCGAAGGTTGATCGGCGTCAGGATGAACAGAAGCGCGATCGGGATCATGAACAGCATGATGCCGAATACGACCGCGCGGATCGTCGGCATCCATTCGTTTGCAACCGACATCGTGGCAAGACCGCTCGACATTACGGCGCGATTGGCCATGACCCGGGCCGCTGTTGCCGGGCTATCCTCGAACAGGACGTCGCCCACGGTGTTGCCGAGCAGGACATCTGTCATGAATGCCTGAAGCGACAGCGGAGAGCCCATCATCATGCCGCCCACCTCGCCGAGCTGGGCGCGGCAGCGAGTGAGCTGATTGGCATCGGTCGCGTCGAAGCCCGTCCGCAGGCAAACCTGCCTGGTGTAATCGTCGAACAAGGTCGGATCGGAGAGCCTGTCAGAAATATATTGCCAAGACTCGTCGCAGCTCTTCGTCGTGCCGCCCTTGTCCGCCGCCGTATAGACCGTGCTGAAGGTCGCAGGTCCCGCCATCGCTGCGAACGCGGCTGGCAGATCGGTTGTCGTGCGGAACAACTTGTCATCGTCGATGCCGTAAGCCGGCGACACGCGCGCGACCGGATAGCATTGCCGGACATAGTCCTTGATCGTTGCATCAAGGAAGGTGTCGGTCATCGGGCCACGCGGCGCGACGGCATTGAAGAACAGGTCGAACGTGTGCCCCCCGGCGCCGAACTCGATCTTGGAATCCGGATCGAGCGTGTTGTCGTCGATCGTCTCGACCAGGGCGCGCTCCATCAGGTTGGTCGTGCCGGCGACCAGCACGAGCAGATTGGGGACGCCGCCGACCGGCTGATAGGCGTTGCGCACCTTGTCATAGACGTGGACCGTCCCGGTGGTCGCGATCATACCGACGAACAGGCCGATGCCGACCAGCATCTGAAAGCCGAAGGCGACAAGCCCCATACCCTGGCCACGAATGGCGGTCAGCGTCGCTCCCACCGCAATCCCGACCGTCGCGATCACCACGACCAGCGTCTCGTAACGCGGGTCGGCAAAGATCATCGCGACGAGACGGAATGCATCTACCGTCTCGGCGAAGCCGTCATAGGTGTAGAAGCTCGTATCGACGGCAAAGGCCGGCGAGGCGGCGAGCAATGCGGCGACCGTGACAACGGCGCGAAGGATCCGACGCATCATTGGAGCACCTACTGGTTGCGGTTCGCGGCGGCACCAGCGGCGTCGCGCGCATCGCGATCGCGCTGACGCAAAAGCCCAGCATAGGATGTCGAGAGGTTCGCCTGGCTCAGCGCCGCGAGATAGGACTGACGCATCTGGGCACGCTGGCGGAGGACCTCCTCGCGCAGGTCCCGCAATTGCTCGATGCCCTTGGTGAGGATGCGGGTCTGGCAGATATTGGTACTGGTCGCATTGGCAGCGCCGGCCGCCGTCGTCCCACGCTCGGCATTGCTGAGCGCGAAGTCGATGGAGCGGGTCAGGTCGTTCAGCATCTGATAGGCAAGGGTGAACGCTACCAGCTCATCGGTATCGCTGATGACCGAGCCCTGGACGCCTTGTCGAACGCCCCATTCGAGCATCCGATACACAGGTAGCGTGCTGACATTGGCAACGAACTGGCGTTCGTCCGCCGAAAGCCCACCCCGCGTCCTGATCTTGCCGGCGATCGACTCCATCCGGGTGCGGGCGAGTTCGAGCGCACCTTTGGTGCCGTCCTGGCTGCAATCACCGGCCGTGGGCGGCACATTGAGCGCGCGCTTCTGGACGCGGCCGGAGAGGAAGTCATCGGCGCTTTCCGTATCCTGCTTCGGGCAGGCGGGAATCGCCGAGAAGAGCGGCACCTTGTCGGTCGGGTCCCAGCGCATATAGACGTCGCCGACGCGCGCGCGCATCACATCCGCCCAGTCGCCGGCACCGACCCGCGAAGCCGCGTGCGAAAGCAGCGATCCCGTGCGGAAGATGTCGGTCACCTCGGCCGGGCAATTCTGCAGCGCGTCCTTCAGATCCTCGGTCGGGTTATTCTGGTTCGCCTGGATCTTCTCGCGGCTCTGCTGGTAGCTTTTCGCGAACCCTTCCTTCACCGACTTGTAGCCGGTCATCTCCTCGATGATGCCGCTCATATTGTCGTCGCCCTTGGCGATCTGGACCGCGCGGTTGGCCAACCGGCAATCATTGACCTGAATCGAATTCAGGAAGTTGGTCGCCGCCTCCATCTTCGAAATGATGTTACCCATCTTCTCGTCGAGCGTCTCAAGCAGATACTGGAACGCGACCGCGGGGGCCGCCTGAAGAATGCTCTCCAGCTTCTGGACGAGATAGTCGGGATCAAGGAACGACATACCACCCAGGAACATGTCGATGCCGCCGCATCCGGCCTTGATCTTGGGCAGGCTCAGCGACATCAGATAGTCGTTATGGACATCCACACGGCCTGACATGCCACCCGCGGTCACATAGCCGCGCGTCTGATCCTCGAAGCTGCCGGGAGAGGTGTAGGTTGCGTTGTCGAACCAACTTTCCGCCCAGCTCTGCGCATGTGCCGGGGCCGCGGTGCCGCACGCAGCGACGATCCCGCACAGGCTGAACGAGAGAGGGCGAGCTAGACGACGATAGAGTCTGGGAACGGCAAGCGACATGGCGGGCTTCCTCGGGTTCGAGTGAGATGAAAGAGGTGCTGGCCCGCCATGCTCAGCCTCCTCGGTTGGCCGGATTCCGCGGCGCGCCCACGCCGACAATCCCGGTATATTTGGACATGGCCCGAAGGCCGACATCAGGTCGCACGCCCGTCAGCATCTTGACGGCGAGATAGATGTTGCGGGCGAGGTTCAGCGCATGATCGGTGCCGATCGCGATCGGCACGATCCTGTTCGAATCCGCGATCGGTCGGACCCAAACGACCGGATGGCCAACCCAGGGCAGCCCAAGCCGGCCCGAACGGACCATCGCTTCCTGGCCGCCGATCGCAGCGACGCGCCAGCCATATTGCCGGCCAAAGGCCGATAGCTTGGTCCACATATCGCCGCACGGTACGCAACCCGGGCTCGTGCTCATTTCGATGACGAACGCCGGCGCCTGGCCGCGTAACGTATCGGCGAAGTCCGGCGGGAACTGCCGCGTCAGTGGGACGCGGGCGAGCCACGCCTGCAGGCTGGCAGCGTCGGCAACAGGATGGATTGCCGCGCGCCGCGCCGCATCTTGCCCTGCCGATGCCGATTGAGCCATCGCGCCCCCAGCGATACCCACAACGGCGGACACCATGGCTGCAATGGCGAGCGCGCGCCGCGTCACGGCCGCGGACTCCCGCCGGTGTTGACCAGATCGCCCCCGAGCGCGCGTGGATCGGTCGCCGAGACCGGGCCATTCGCGAGCGCGTCGAAGAATCCGTCCTCCTCGCCGGCGCCGGTCATGAACTGCTCAGGCCGAATGTCGCCGGTCAGCAGCCGAACGGCCTGATACGCCATTTGCGCGAGGTTTGGATACGCCTCGACGCCGTTTGCGATTACCATGCGCTGTTGGCTGTTCCGCCTGATGATCATCGTCGTCGGTGTCACCTCGACGCCGAAGCGCTGTGCGACTTCAGGTCGGCGACCGATATCCATGAGCGTCACCTGCCAGCCCATCTCCTCCTGGAAGCGCTGGACGATCGGCCACTGCACCCGGCAATAGCCGCAGCTGTCGCGGGAGAACATGACGAGCGCGAATTCGCCGGCATGGGCGCGGAGATATTGACGGCGCGCGTCATCCTTGAACGCGGTCAACTGATCGCGCGCATCCCCGACCATCGGATTGGCCGATTTGGAATTAAGTTCGGGATGCTGGAGCATCGCGATCTGGGTCACGCCGGCGAACGCGCGAGCCTTGCGCCGCGCGAAATCCTCGAGCTTCCAGAAATCGGCGACGGCATCGACCGTAAGGACGGTCGCTGCATAATCGCGCTGCTGCTCGATCAGCTTGTGGATCTTCGGCGGCGTCCAGGTTGCAAGTTCGGCCATCGGTGGAATCACCGGCTTCACCAGCGCGTCGGGATCAGGCTTCTCCTCGCTAGGTTTCGGCCGTGCCTGATACCACCAATATCCATCCTTGCCCGTCATGGCCGGCCTTTGATCCTGGGCCTGCACCGGTAGCGGAAGGGCGGTCGCGGCGAGGAGGGCCGCGCGCAGTAAGCGCGTGCGGGCAATCACAGCATTTTCTCCATCCGGGTCAACCGGTCGATAGCGACGGGACCGTAATAGCGACTGTCAAATCCATCCGGATGGCTCGAGCCGACATAGGCATAGCCCGATGGGATGATCACACCTTTTGGCTGATAATGATCGAGCTTCTGTCCCTTGCGGCCGTAGGGCTTGCTGACACCCAGCAGCTTGCCATCGCAGAAGTACCAGCCGTCCCACGTATGCCCTCCGACTGACGGCTTCTCGATCATATCGAGCCGCTCGCCGGGCATGCACAGCACATATTTGGTGACCGACACCGGCTTGGGTCCGGCGACCGCGTTCGTGAGCATGAACGAGACGAGATCGCCCTTGTGGATGGGGCCCGGATCGCCCCGCACCGCCCAGGCATGGATCGATGGGGTCATCACGAGGGTGAATTGCGGGATCGCCCACCAGGTCAGCAGGCCGACCGGCAGCACGATACAATAGGCCTTCAACAGCTGGTCGGGTCGCGGTGGTTCCCCGAGGCCGCTACAGCCGAGCGCGACCGCCGCGCGCAGCGGCAGCTCCTTCAGCTGCAGCCAGATCCATTTAGCGAGCGCCCAAGCGATTCTGAGCATCGCGCACCTCCTCTTTGCCGCCAAGGCGGACATATTCCTCAAGCAATCCGGAGAGGCTCGCGTCTCCGAACACGATGCGAGCGATCGGCGGACTGGCGGCGTCGCGCTCGCAATAGGGCTGGGTGGGATCGCCCGGGATCATCGCCAGCGCTGGCACCCGGGTGATGCCCGCCAAGCGAAAGACGATCGGATCGACGATCAGCTGGACATTCCGCATCACGCACGCAGGGCCCGAGCAGCCGGGATCGATCCGCAGGATCTCGGCGGACAGTTTCGCCATGGGCCCAACGCGGGTAAGACCGCCCGGCATACCCCGGAACGCCAGCACGCCGCCCACGCGCTCAAGCTGCGCGGCATAGGTTCGAAGCGTGGCGATCGGCATCGACGACGATGCGAACAGGACCGGCACCCACCCTTTGATAGTATTCGGCGCGGTAGCGCCCGCGACGGCGGCCATGTCGGGCGCGCTCAGGCCCAAGGCCTGGCCAAGCTTTGCGGCCATGGCCTCGCGCTCGGCATCGAGCCCAGCCTGTCCCGCGGCGTATGCTGCGCGAGCGCGTGCATCCATCGCAGGCGAGTGGGCACGTCGGCGCACGGCATCGAAAGCCCGCCGACGAAGTTCGGCTGAAGGTTGAACCGATGGGCCGGGCTCCGCCGTCGTCGCGCGGCCCTTCTGCGCGCTGACGGCTTGCTTGAGCCGCTCCATCGCGGCATCGCCTTCGCTGGCTGCCTTGGCGCGCGCGTCGGCCGGCGGTGGGCTTGGCGGCGATCCGGCCACGGTCTGCGCCTGGGTGGCCGGGATCACCCCCAGCGCCAGGGTCAGGACGAGGCTAATTCTTGCCGATCGTCTGCATATACGCATCGACGCGGTCCTTCATATCTATCTGGATGTCGGATTGAGCCCGGGCCTCGATGTCCAAATAATATTCGGAGAGGTCCATCTTCGAGAAATCTAGGGCCTGAAATTCTTCAGGCGTGAAGCCCCGGCACATTGGCTTCTTCGGCGTGCCCCAGCCGATCGCGTTGAACGATTTGAGCTGAGGCCGGCCCTGCTCCTGGATGATCCGACCAAGCTTGGTGTTGAAGCAGCAATGGCCTTTGGCCTTCTGGATGCAGATGCCGAGGATCTTGGAGGTGCAATAGCTGCCGATCTCATGGCACATGCCCGAGCCCCGCAGCATGCCGGTCTCCATGTCCTGCTGGTCGCAACCCTGGAGCAGTACATCGATGATGAAACTAATCGCCAGGCTGATCGCGAGCGAGGTCGGATCGATACCGATGATGCCGTGAAGGCCGGCGGTGGCCGCCTGACTGGCGGTCGCGCCAGCCTTGAAGGCGGTGTAGGCAGCCTTCATGCCGGTCAGCACGCCCTTGGCGACCGCGATCTTGGTGCTGAGCGAGGTGAGCGACGAGCCCATCCCGTCCTTGACGATCTTGCCCTTGTCCTTGCAGCAATTCTCGAAGGTATCGAGCAGGCCCGGCGGCCGGCAGCGCAGCGCGCGGCCCGAGAAAATCTCGATATGATCGAGGCAATTCCCCTCTGCGTCGACCTGGCCGTCATTGGGCACGCCCGGATCGTCGACGACTGGATCGGTGACGACCGGATTGGCGCCCGTGTCGATGCAGGCGTCGGGCGAGCAGGTCGGAGCCCCGCCGCCCGCGGGCACTTCGCACGCAAATTGGGATCCAAGCGGGCAGGCATAGGTGGCCGGACCCGTCACCGTGCAGGCGACAGCGCGGATCGGGCATTGCCAGCCGCCGCTCGCCGTCGCCGTGCAACTCGCGGTCTCGCCTTCATCGGCGGCATCGCCATTGCCGTTCAGATCGACCGCGCACATTTCATTGGCGCTGGTGGGCGCGGGACCGGTAGGCGCGGTAGGGCCCGATGGGTCGGTCGGTTCGACCGGATCGGTGGGCTCGACCGGAATGGCGATCGCCGCGCGCGCTTGCGGCATCGCGGCGGCGCTCGCCTGCGCATAAGCCGCCGACTGGGCGCTCACGACCGATATGGCCGAGATTAACAGCACGGATCGCGTGAGGAAGAGGCTCTTCATGGCGTGGCACTCGTGCAGGTCATGTCCGCGCCGCCGAGCCGGACCGTCTGCATCATCACGACGGCTTCAGGGAAATCGTCGAGGCAACCGCAGGCCGAGGCGATCTGCTCGCCGGGTCCGGTCGGGCAGACATTGTCGGCCGAGCAGACATGATAGAAGGTATCGATCCCTGTCGGATCATTCTGCTGGCTTCCCATCACACCCGAGGGCGCCGCCGCGGTGTTGACCTTGGGCGCCTGGGTTTTGCAGATCGTCTCGCAGGCGGGCACGCTGCCCCGATCCGGAAGGCTGAAGGGCCGGGTCGTAGTAGTGACGCTGCCATCCGCCTGGGTTTGCTTGTCAGCGAGCAACGTCTCGGTCGAATGGTCGATGATATAGGCGCCGCGGCTCAGGTCCGGATCGGGCAACGCCGCGTTGTCCGTCTCGCAGACATAGTTGCGCTTGCGCAGGAAGAAGTCGCGGGTGAGCTGCAACGTGCACCGGTCGGCTCCGAACAGCCAGGTCTGGGGCAGGGGCCTCAGGCCGGTGGCAACGCCGCCCCGGAAGGTCTCAACGCCGTCGACATCCTCGCTGTCGAGATGGCATTTGCTGTCCGCCGCGTACCCTGAACACAGGTCGACGAGCTGCTCCGTGGAACCGCAGCTGTCATCCACCTCGACATGGACATCTGCGAACGCCTCACCACCGCTGCTGACCGCCGCCCGCAACCAGATCTCGTGGTCTCCCTTGGTCAGATAGGGTTTCAGGTCGAGATTGGGGAAAGCGTAATAGGTCTTCTTCAGCTCGCATTTTCCGGGCGGCAGACCGCTGGTTGTCCAGGGCGAGGGTCCCGAATCGACGAGGTTGCCGTCGATCCGCACCTGACCCCAGTCGTCCGCGAACCATTCGACCAGGGATGCTTGCCGAATGCGCGCGGGGTCGGATACGTGCAGTGTCATGCGGAAATCGAAGAGACTGCAGGACCCTCCGCTCAGGCTGTTGTCCGGTGGGGAGCCCATTAGGAAATCGGCAACGTTGTTGGCGGTCCGGCTGGTCGCATAACCGCCGGCGGTGCGGGCGATGATGTCATCGAGTTGTGGGTCGATGACATTGACCTGACGCTCGATCGTGCAGGCCCTGGTCTGCTGCGCTTTTCCCGAACCCGCAGGTGACGCCGCGACCATCTGGAAGATGCTGTTGCCGGCGGCGATCGACGCGGCATCCCCCTGGATGGCGGCCGGGTTGTTCTTATACGCCGTCTGCGCGACGGTCCCGTCGCTCGCGCAAGCGGTCGACTGGGCACCGACATAGTCAATCACCGGACCATTGATCTGTGCCTGCGCCACGCCGATGCGCGGATCGGCGGTAGTGAGCGCGCCCACCATGCCGCCGCCGAGATCGCCCAGCACCGAATTGAGGTTGTTCCAGACGAGATTGGCGCCGCAGCTATTGTTGACGCAGTAGCAACCGGAAAGCTCGGGCATGTCGACCTGGGTCAGCTTCAAGGACTTGGACGAGTCGACATCCCAGCGAAAATACTTGCACTGGTTCCAGGTACCGGGCGCGCAGGAGATGATGCCGTTCGCGCAGATACCGGACACCGGCACGGGCAGGTTGCTCACCGTGTCGAACGTCCCGTCGAAATCCTTGTCTTGGCTGATCCGGACGATACCAATGTCACCGCTGGCCGAGGGCTGGACCAACACTTCGAGCAGGCTCTGCGTCTTCTGGCAGGCGATCGTCGGCGTGAACGTCTTGCTGTTGTCGACGGTCGCGATCGGCTGCCCGCTCATCGCCGGCGTGATCGTGGTGTTGAGTAGCGTATCGCTGTCACCCGTCTTCGCACGCGACGCCTGCGCGGCCGCGCGGGCGCGATCCTCCATCGTCTGGGCATGCGCCATCGCGGGAAGCGCGCTGACGACGAGCAGAACCGCGACAGCTCGCCTCATAGCACGCGCTCCGACGGCCCGTCCTGCCGCGATCTTTGACGAAGGCGGAAACGGTGGAGCTGCCTGGGAGTCCGAAGAACGGGAAAGGCGGGACACCGCCCGGCCTTCAAAAATGGTCAGCGCGGCCGCCGCCAGGACAGAGGCACGGGGGAATGCCATCTGCCGAGCCGGGAGGGAGCCGGCCGCGCTGACCGGGGTTGGAGCGGCACCGCGGGGGCTGTGCAGCGCCGCTCCCACCTCGCTTTGTCCCGGGAGACCCAACGGGTCCTGGCGGGCAGACCCGGCCTGACATCCGGAACTGACGAGGTGTCCGTGAAACGATCCGCTCATGGCACCGACACTCCGGCGCAGCAGATCGTCTTTTCGAAGAGCATGAATTGGGCATTGTCCTTGCCGGGCGCGTGCTTCGCGCTCGACCACAAGGAACCTGGCCGACCGATATTGACGCAACTCCCGCCCTTAACCGGCTCCATCAGCTGGAGCTTGTAGCGGGACTTGGTCCAGATCGGCTGGGCCTTGAACGAGCAGCCGTCAGTCGACGAGATGGTGAGCGCGCCGAGGCGGCCCATCATGAAGGTACCGCGCGCGGCGAGGCCAGCCCAGGCTTCGACCGAGTCATCGAAATGAATGTCGCCGGCGATCGGATAGGTCGCACCCCAGCTGCCCATGCACCAGAAGAGCGGGTCGAGAACCTTGCCGGCAGCCGCGGCCGCGCTGTCGGCCATGCAGGCGAGCCCCGCGGCGGGGTTGCCGAACAATATGCCCTCGGGCTGGATGATCGCGCCGAGCGTCCCCGACTGCCAGGTCGGCAGCACCTCGGTGATGAGCGCCACGTCGAACCCGTCATCCTGGAAGCAGGGCAGGTCCGTGAACATGTCCAGCATCTTCCAGACCGGCGAGATATAATAGTGCATCTGCGCGAACATCTTGCGCGTGTTCGTCCCGTCGGCGATCGACGACTGGCTGCCTTGCAGCTTGCCGTGGGTCGGCATCAGGTCGACGCCGAGCGCCATCATGCATCCTGGCTCGGTCACCACGTCGACCATGCGATTGGGCGACCAGAAGGAGACCTTCACCCCGAACCAGAAGGTCGCACCCTTCCGGCAGGCGCAGATCGGACTCGAGGACGACTGCGCGTCGAGCGCCTTGCCGAGCTTGTCGCCCGTGCCGATCTTCACGCCGCCGATAGTGATCGGAAAGATGCACGTCCAGCGCACTTTCGTGATCGGGTTGAACACCGTCCCGGTCGGACAAGACGACGCATGCGCTGGCGAAGCCGGGGACAGCACAAGAAGCAGAAAGGCAGCCGCTATGCTGCGCAACAATGCGAGACGGGTCATCGCGGCGCGCTCCCGGTGCGGTTGAGCTTCACCTCGGTCAGCTCCAGTTTCTGGCCGATCTGCGACACGATGACCGGCGCCACCTCGAGACCGAGACGGTCTTTCACGCGCTGCTCGAGGATGAAGAGCGAGCGGCCAACCTTCTGGCCGAGCGTGATCGGATCGCTCCCGCCACGCGGGCCGGCGGCAAGCAGGATCCAATCTGATGGCGTGGCGGTGCGCAGCGCCCAGCCAAGATCCTCGGGGCGGACGACGACCAGGCGTTGCGGCAGCGACACATAGGTCAGCGGGTTGAAGGTGAAGCCCTTCGGATAAAGCAATTTGCCGTCCGGAAGCTTCACATCGAAATCGAGCGTGTAGAACGGAACGACGCTCCGCACGCGGTTCGCCTGCGCTACGGCCAGCGGAGCGGCCTTCATCGCCGACCAGCTCGCGCGCGGGCCGAAACGGCTGGCCATAAAGGCCGGCAGCTTCTGTGTGCGACCCTCGATTTCCTCCAGGGCATCGGGTTCCGCGATCGGCCAGGTGCGTCCGATCACCGAAGTCTGGGCATGCGCCGCAGCGGTGACAAGCGCGCAGGCGAGCAGAACGATCGTTGTGGCGCCCTGGAACAACACGACACGAATGCGCGCAGGGGTGGTGAAGCTTGCCGCGCCGCCAATAGCCTCATTCATGATGACGACCCTCCGCTCTGCGCCGCCACGGCCGGTTATGGTCTTCGGCGCTGTCGTCCGGCTCGCCGATGACGGCGCCGACGAGACACAGGATGGCGATGACGACGATCGCGCCGACGACAAACCAGTGCATACCGTCCAGAAGCTGACCGCTGCGCAGCACGATCCACGCCTGGATCAGCAACAGCAGCTTGCTGCCGAGCAGCAAACGGATCGAGCCGAGCGACGGCGTCGAGGACAAGATACCCCTCATCGCCGCCACCACCGCGCCATCCGGACGACACCCTTGTCGAGGGCCGGCATGAAGAATGACAGCACCAGGCTGGCACCCAAGGTCAGGACCGCCACCGGCATCGCGATAATCCAGGCGTCACCGACCGTGTCGGGCCGGATCAGGACGCTCGCGACCAAGCCTGAGATGAAACTCTGCCCGACCAGCATCGCACGTCGCCGCCGCACGACGGACGCACGCTCCGCGCCAAGGCTCGCCACATGGGCATCGAGCAGGGCGCGCAGCGCTCTCGCCTCGAGGCTTGTCTCATGCGCCGAGCGCAGCATGAAATCGTACAGCGTCTCGCCCGGACGGCGGGGTTCGATCTCGCGCTCGATAAGCTCCGCGGTGCCGTCGGCGAGTGTCACGCGTATCATCGCGCCCTCCACCGACGAACGGCGGAGATCGCCAGACCGGTAACGCCGGACAGGCCAACCAGCATGACGCCGCTCGCGAAGCAGGCCGCTCCGACGATGAGCGCGCTGCGCACCACCATCGCATGGGGCTGGTTGAGGGCGAACCCGGCTGCGAGCACCAGGCTCGTCATCATCGCCGCCTCGATCACCATCAGCCGGAACCGCCAGCGGATCGCCGCCGCCTCGGCGCGGATCGCGACGCGTGCTTCGATCATCCGTTCGAGCTGAGCATCCTTGCTGCTGTAGAATGACGTCAGATCAAAGACCATCTGGTTCTGCGGAGGCTTGCGCTTCAGCATCACGCAATCTCCTCATGTAGGCGCAATTCGGGCCGAGACCCAAGAATCTCGGCCGGATCGACGCCGGCGAGTTCACACACCGCGTCGAGCGGAGAGCGGCCGGCGCGCAGCAGCGCCTCGAACGCGGCAACCTCCTGCGGCGCGCTGGTGTTGATCCAGTACGAGAAGGGGTCGACGACGAGCCTGGCGATGCCGAGACCCAGCGGAGAGTCGATGAAGACCTCGCTATAATTGGGCTTCGAGTTCCGGACCGACTTCAGCAGCTCGAGGACGAACCCCGAATAATCGAGGATCTTGTTCTCGACCGCCTTGTCATAGGTCGAGCCCTGCAGCAGGAACCGCGTCGCGGCATTCTCGAGGATGACCTGACCGGTGCCCCCGAACAGCATCAGGTCGTTCATCGACTGCAGAACGATACCGAACGAACCCTGATATTTGCGCGCGCGGCGGTAGCCCTGGCCGAACGCTTCGGCGAGTCGTGACAGATCCTGCCCTTCGGTCTTGGTCATGAACTGGGCGGCTTCGTCGCAGAGCACGAAACGCGGCCGGTCGCGGCCTGAGAGATACAGCTCCTGGGTGACCGCGTTCACCACCACCATGACGATGACGTTGAACAGGTCAGGCATGCTCTTCAGCCGTTCGAGCTCCAGCACGACGAACTCGTCGGCCGTGATGTCGAAGGTCGAAGGGCCGTTGAAGAAATGGCCGTAAGCGCCCTCGCTCGCGAAATCGCGCAGGTTGAAGGCCAATTCCCTCGAGACCGGTATCAGATGATCGACGCGGTCGAGATCCGATGCCGCGAACGCGGGATAGGCGCCGAGCCATGCACGGACCGCATCGATGCCCTCTTCGGAATGACCTTCATCGATCGTCCACTGGACAGCCGATTTCAGGAGATTCCATTCCGAGGTGGTGACACCCTTGCGGGTGGCGGCGTTCGCCATCTCGGCGACGATCGCGACCGCCATCGAGATCGCCGACTGCTTGTCTTCGCCGTCGAGCGCGAAGCCCATGTCGAACGGGTTGAGGACGAGCTTCTCCTCGCCGATGTCGATGTAACGACCCGAGCAGAGCGTGCAGAGCTTGCGATAGCTGCCGCCGATATCGATGATGCGAATGAGCGCATTCTGCGCATAATATTGCTGGCAGAGATTGTTGAGCAGGAAGCTCTTGCCGGCGCCGCTCTCCGCCGAGACGATGAAATTGTAATTGTTGATGCGCGGATCGAACAGGTCGAGCGTGACCAGTTGGCCCTTCCGGCCGGTGTAGAGGAGGGCAGGGCGCCCGCCACCGCGAAAGTCGGTCTGGATCGGCGCCATCAGCACCGCAGCCTTCACCGGCATCCGGAAATCGCGCTCGAGCATTCGCAAGGTGCGCCCGTCCGGGTACAGCCCGAACGGCAGGCTCATCGTGAGCAGGATCGGATTGAGATAGCTTTCCTCCTGCATCATGAAGGGCAGGGGTTCGCCTTCCCAAAGCCGCTTGGCGCGCGCCGCCATCTCCCGGGCATGGGCGCTGGTGCGACCGAACACCCAGACGGTCGGGATCACCCGCACGAATTTGGAGTTGCCGGCCTCGTCGAGGATCCAGCCGATCTCCTCGATCTGTTTGCTGACCTCGACCGCAAAGCTGCCGGCGGCCTTTTGCGCAGAGAGCACCTGGGCGCGTTTGTGGATCTCGAACTGCGAATGATCGAACAGGACGTTGAGCGTGTAGAGGAACGGCCCCCCGATCTGGTCGCTGTCCTCGGCCGAACCGCGCATGCCGCCCGTCAGGCGATTGGCCCGCTCGGCGGTGATCCGCCGCGCCGGCGACTTGGGCGTGAGGCAGCGCGCGACCTGGTTGCCGAGGAACAGCTCCGGACCCTCGAACAGCAGGTCGGGACCCGCGTCGATGATCTGCTTGCGGATCGGCGGCGCCGCCCCGGTTGCATCAGGGCTCGACGAGAAAACGCCGGGCGCGGCGGCGAACACACCGTTGAAGATCCGGCGATAGAAGGAGACGATCTCCTCCGGGGGCAGCCGGACGATGCCGAGCTTGGCGAGCTGCTCCTCGATCTGGCGGCGCAGATCGCTCCCCAGCGGACGCCTCGTCTTTACCGACAGGATGGTGCGAAAGTCCCTGATCGGTATGCCGTGCATCGCACGAAGGCCATGTGTCCCCGCCATCAGATAATCGGCGGTGCGCCTGGCCGATGCCTGGATCAGGGGATCGTCGCGGGTCTTGAGATCGAGAAACGCATCGAGCGCCGTCTCGATCAGCGGGTCGGCAAAACTGTGAAGCTGAAGGACCGTGCCATCGGGGAAGTGAATGTTGAGAAGCCCGAGCAGCGCCTGATGCACATGCGCAAACATGTAGGCGCTCGGCACGAGCTCCCAGCCATAGCCCCAACCATCGTCGATGCAGAGGAACGCCTCCTCATCCTCGTCCCATGCAACGAGCGGCAGGTAATCGGAGAAGCGATCGCGCGCGACGCTTTGCCGCAGCTGGGCAAAGCTCAGATCGCCGCCTGTTCGGGAGCCGCGCGCCTTCACTTGCTCTGATCCTTCGGCGCGGGCCCGAGCGTGCTCGAAGCCCTGGGCGTCGGCGCCAACGGACGCGCATTCATGGGCGCTGGCACCAGCGTGCGCGGGTCCCTGGCCGGCGGCGCCAGCGCCGTTGCGGAAATAGCCCCGTCAATCTCACGCTCCTGGACCTGACCCAGGACGGGCGCCTGGGTCGATGGCTGAACCGGATCGACCAGATAGTCGCCGACGACCCAGGCGGGCGTCTCGACGATCGAGAAGACGTAGCGCGGCATGTAGAGGCGGTCAGGCCGCTGACGGTCGGCATAAGGCAGGATCAGCGTGCGAACGGTGCGCGGCGGTTTGAGCATCGGCGTGACCGGTTGGTCGATCAGCCCCTGCAGCTCGCGATAGACGCTGTCCTTGTACCCGAGATAGGCACCCACCGGCGCGGCTGCGCCTTTGGCGGTCATGCCAGACATTGCCGGTGCAGCAGCCTGGCCGCGCAGCAGCTTCTTGTCGTTGGTGACTGCAGGGTCCGACCGGGACGGGCGGCCGGCGACCGCATCCTCATAGGCCTTCTCGGGATGCACGCACTGTCCATGGTCGCTGTTCTTGCAGCTATATTTTTCGGAGTAAGGTGACATCACCGAGCCGAGCGTCGCGCAGCCACCAAGGGCCGCGATCACCGGGATGAGAAGCAGTCGGTGACCGCGGATCGAGACCTTGCATGAAAGGGTTCTGGGCATCAGAATTTGCTCCCCGCCGATGGTTTGATTTCGAGCGTCACGCCCTCCTGGATGACGACGACCACGTCCTTCGCGGCGCCGACCTCGACGATCGGGCCGGCCTGGCGCGCGAGATCGAGATAGAAATCGGTCAGCTTGTCCGAAGATTTGGAAAGGCCGCCCGCTATGCCGGACTTGGCGGCATCGCCGGCATTAAGCGTCCTCACTGTGCCGAGCGCCGAGGTCGACGTATCACCAAAGCTATTCTCGACCGTCTGGGCGATGCCGCTGATGGTCCCTGCGATAAAAGTCCGGGCCAAGGCCGCGCCGGCGCGGGTGACGACCTTGCCCGACAGGCCCTTCTTGCCGTCGGTATCGACAAAGAAGCCCTTGACGCTCTGGTCGACGACCGAATGTTCGTCGAAGTCGACGCAGGAGAGCGTCACGAGCTGGATCTCGACGCGCTCCTTGGCGAGGCTGCCGGTCGCGTTGCCGATGACGAAACAACCGGACAGGTTCGCCTTGACGTCATTGGGGAGCACGGCTGGCGCCTGGACCCGCGCGATGATCGGCTCCGGGTTCGAGGTCGCGTCGTGGCTCGCCAAGGCGTCCACGCCCGTCAGCAGCCGCGCCTTCATGAAACCAGGCGGCAAATAGATCGTCCGAATCTTTTTTTTCGACTCGTCCGACGCCGCGGCCGCATCCTTGGGGACGACCGGCGATGTGGCGGCGCCGATTGCACCCACCACTTTTTCGACCGGCGGTGCCGGCGGAGCGGGAGGTCCCACCGGTGCGGATGGCGGGGCTGGCAAACTATTGTCGCCCGCCGCGCCCGAAGCACCGGATGGCGATGGCGGAAACTCCGGCGCGCCGCCGCCGGGAAGGGCTGGCGGCAATGGCGCGCCGTCGGCACCTGGTGCCGCGGGGCCGGTGCCTTGCAGCCCGATCGGTGTCTTGCCCTCCTCGATCGCCGTCACCCGGTCGCCGAGCATGGACTGGCCGTCCAGGACCTTTTTCAGATCGCCGCGCAGCTTCACCTCGAGGCTGTCGCCGCGAAGGCCCGCGCCCATATCAAGCTTGGAGGCCTCGGGCGCCGCAACAACCGGCTTGTCGGCGGTGCTCGCAGAATAGAGGCCGTAGCCAAGCACGCCGATCGCCGTGGCCACGCCGAATTGCTTCATGCGCAGTTTGCCCGTCGAACTCAGCGAATCCCAGCACGCGCGCCAGTCGAGCAGCGCCGCACCCCGCGCTTCGTCACCGCCGTCATGGACCGCCTGGGCGGCTAGATGCGCCTGGAAAGGGCTCTGCTCACCAGGCCCAGCGGCATCCGGCGCGGTCTCTTCTGGTCTCTCGCTCATTGGACAGCTCCCCGGCGAATGATGATGAGCCGAGCGCTATCGCCAGCCTTCAGCGCGATACGATCGAGCGTGACCGCGAAGATGTTCGAGCCGAGCAACGACACCAGGAACTCGGGCTCGGCGAGGACAAGGTCGGCTGACGCCTGGACCAGATATTCGGATGCCGAGAGGCCAGCGCCTTCGATTGCAAACCGCCGGCGTTCATGGAGGCGCGCCGCGGGCAAGGTCGGCAGGACGATGTCGCCCGCGACCGGCGCTACTTCGGCGAAGCTTGCCGGCACGCGGTCCTGCAACATCGACAGCGTGATCGAAACGGCGCGCTCTTCTTCGACCAGCGGGCCGAGCAGATCCTGATTGGCACGGGCGCGCTGCGCGGTGCCGGAGGCCAGGATCACGGTCTGCGCCGGAATGTCCGACGGCTCGGTGTAAAGCGGGTAAATCGCCCCATTGCACGAAACGAAGAATTCGGAAGGCGTGGTCACATAGGTCCGCGTCGGCGTGCCTTCGCCGTCGATCTCCTTCACCAGAAACTTAATCCACGCGTCCGACCCGCCACGCTCAACCGCGATCGCCTTTTCGGCCGAGAACTTGACGTCCTCGATCTCGCCGCCCTGGCAGATGATGTGGTTGACGTCGCGATTGGACAGCCGGATCGAGGCGGTCTGATCGGGCAGCGCGGTAATCGCCTGGGCGAATGCCGGCGGTGCCGCGAAGATGAGGCCGGCCGTCAGCAGGCTCGCACGGCCGCGATTACCGAGTTTCGGCATCGAAATTCTCCTCATGCAGGGACGTCAGCCAGAAGCGGCCGTTGTCGATCGCGTAGCCAATCCGGAGATTGCCCCGGAACTTGCGGATCACACCGCCGATGACGCGGACCTTTTCGACCGGCACGACGATGTCGGTGCTCGTGGTCAGGACAGGCTGGTCTGGCCGAATATAGGTCGCGATCGACAGAGTCGGATTGTCCGAGAGCTCGTCGAGAATGGCGGTCAGGCTGTCGCGGATGCTGTTATAGGCCGAGGGGTGGACGATGCTCAGCAGTTCCTGGAACTGCGGATCGGCGGAATAGGCCGAATAGGTACCCGACAGGCTGACGATGTTTCGCGTCATCGTGCGTAGGTACGGCGCCGAGGGCGCATTTCCCGTCACATAGAGATCGCCGCCGGTGCCGAACGGCACGATGACCGTCCGCTGGTTCTGGTTCGAGGTGTAGATCAGCATGCCGAGCACAGCGGTGATGCCGAACAGGCCCGCGATCGCGAATTTGAGCAGCCGATTCTCTTCGAAGAGATTGGCGGAGCCCTGAAGATAGCGGTGGATGCCCCAGCTCGCCGGCTTGTCGGCGAGCGGATCCCAGTCCTTCGGGCGTGATTTGCGGAAAAGCGCCATGGCCGTTCTACTCGAAGAAGCGGGTCTGGGTCGGACCCGGATAATGACGGAAGCGAAGCAGCCCCCAGCGCCAGGCGAGGTGGGGGATGAACCCGCGCGGCTTGGTCCGCTTCCAGGGGATGAAAAGGAGAAGAGCGCCGATCAGCGTCCACCCGATCACGCCGCCAACGATGACGGCGACAAAGATCGTCGACATGACCAGGATGAATTCATCCGCGCCGAACCAGAGGATCTGGACCGGCAGATGAAGATACTGGGGCAGACGTTCGTCCAACGCTCTTCTCCTCCTGCTTCAAGACAGCCCGAAGAGCCCGGGTTGTCGTGTCCAGGCCTCTCGGCCCGGCTCGTGGGACGCGCGGGGACTTGATCGGCCCCGCGCGGCCGATCAGTTCAGACGACCATCCCGAAGGTTTGGAGGATGGTGTCCGCCTTGATGAGGCACACCGCGGCGACGATCGTCGGGATCCCGATCATGACGTTCGAGAACAGCCGCGACACGCCGAAGAGGAAGGCCGCGACGCCGGCGACGAACCCCATCGGGCCCTTGACGCCCTTGTTCACGACGATGTTGTAGATGTCGTAGCCAAGGTCTCCGGTCGCAGGCGCGGTGAACGCGTGCGCGCCGCCGCTCATTGTTGCGAACAAGACCAAAGGGACGCCGATATTCGCGACCCCGAACACATGCTTGCCGATTTTCCTGATCATTTTGCCACTCCGTTCGCTTGCGGAGCCGCCCGGGAAGATGCCTGCCGACACCGTGAGGACACGTTGGCGGCCGAGCGGCGTGGTGGACGGCTCCAGGGGAGCCACGGCCGTCGGCATTCCGGCCCGTATCGGTGGAGCCGAGGCGCTACGCCCGGACCGGCCCCCCGAACGGCCGCCAAGAAGGAAGGGCGCGCGCGTTCGCGCGCGACGATCGTCAGTGCTTCGCATCGGTCTTCGCCGAATGGTCCGCGAGAAATTGCTCAAGCTCACCCTGCTGGAAGCCCGAGACGAGCTTGCCGTCGATGATCAGCGTCGGCGTGCCGGTGATGCCGATCTTCTGAACGGCGATCGCATCGGCCTCGACCTTGGCATGGCCCGCTGCGCATTTGCGCAAGCTTGCCGGCTGCGCGCCGCCGTAGATCGCCTTGAACTCGGCCTCTTTGTCCGCCGAGCAGAGGATATGTTCGGATTTCGCCGCGGCCTGCGGGTGAATGCCGCTCACGAAATAAATGAGCCGCCGGACCGGCTTCCCCTCTGCTGCCTTGGCGATCCAGAACTTCTCGAGCGCGCGGCAATAGGGGCATTCGGGGTCGGTGAACTCGATCACCGTCGGCGCACCTTCGGGGCCGATGACGAGCGCCTTCGCGGGATCCAGTGCACCGAGCTTTTTCCGGGCGCTCGCATCCTGGGCCAACGCCGTGATGTTGACGCCATTCTTGTCGTAGACTGCGGCAAAGAGGATTTGCTCGCTCTCCGGCGCATAATAGATGATCCGTCCGCCCGCGGTCGCCTGATAGATGGGGCCCTTGACGGGTGCCGGTCCGAAGTCCTCGAACTTCAGGTTGGTGAAGGTCTGCTGCAGCTTCTGCTGCGCTTCCTCACTCGCGACGCTGAGCGGCGCCGGATCACCCTGTTTCGCGGTTTCCACCGATTGCGCGATCGCGCTCGGACCAAGCGTCATTGCGCAAGCGAACAGCGACAGGCGCCGAACCGCCCTGGACGTCGCGCCCCTCACGGGCGGGCACTCGCGATGCGACGCGTGCTGCACTCAAAGGCGTCACGGTCGATCTGCATCTGTACGCCGAGCGGCACGGCCGAGCGCGGCGGCGGCGCCGTGGGAGTCTCCGTCTTAGCCGCGATGGCGAAACCATCGGCCGTCGCGATGACCCGAACCTGCGGCGCCGGTGCGCTGACGGGCGCGGCAACTTGCCGGGGGCAGGCGCCAGCTGGCATAGTGATGAGCGCAAGCGAAACGCTGCCCAGGCTGTTCAAGACTATTCGTTTGGTCATCAGACACGGCTCCTCTGTCCGGGAATCGCACTTGGCGATCCGGGGAAATTGATCGGGATCGGGCTGGGAGCGCTGAGTTGTCGAACGGTGCTCGCCGTCACCCCAAATCGGGATGACCGCGTCATGAAGTAAGTAATCGGGGTGCCGCAATAGGCAGGGCACTGCCGTGCCGGAGGCGGCAATCGCGGACCGCAATCGGCACATCCGTGCCGCAATTTGGGTCTCTAATCGTTCATCAAGTGCCCATTTGGGCTCAAATCTCGTCAAGCCATAAGGAGACAGGCACGAGTCGCAGGGAAGGGGAAGATGGGAAAGGCGGCCTCAAGGACCTACAAATTGCGACTGTCGGATCAGGGAATCGACCTGTTCCTTGCGTGCCACTACCGCCTGGCACAGGTCCTGCGCGACTTCATTCCTTATGGGGCGACCTTTTCCGTCGCGGTCGCGCTTCTCGAACGCATGGATGCCGACGATATCGCGGCCGAACTCGAGACGCGCTCCTGCCTGCAATGCACGGGCGACAAGACCTGCTTCGTTGGATCGTCAGCGCAACTCGCCGAGATCATGCAGCTTGTGTGCGAACGCCTGGTCGAATCCGATCGCTTTGCGCAGAGCCCTCCAGTGGGCAAGCTTTACATAGTCGGCCTTGCTTCATTCCGAACCGCGGAAGATAAAGACCTCGCCGAGGCTTATCGCCGCGTCGCCGGCCAGAGACCAGGACGGGCAAAGAAAAATTAACGGTATCCAAGTTAGTTAAGCAAACGCACTTCCAGTGTTGCGACCCTCGCCGTCTTCCAATTTGGAAACGATTGGATTTGACCGCGGGCATATTTAACACCAGTTTCCGCCCTGTCGAACTGTGCAAAGGGAGCTTTGAGCAACAGTCAGGGAGAACCTGCACGTGTCGCTTCAAAGCACATCCAGCATTGGAGATGCGACTGTCCTTGCGCAGATCAAGGTGATCTCGGGAAAGTGCATCGAAGAGCGGAGACGGAAAGAACGGAAGACGCAGGAGCAGCTCGCCTCCGATGTCGGCATCGGCGTGCGCTGGCTGCGCGAGATCGAGTCGGGCAATCCGAAATCCTCAATCGAGGATCATCTTCGCTGCGCTTCCGGCGTGGGGCTTCCAGCCTCCTATTTCCTGATCCCGCTGATGTTCATGGATCATAAGATGGCGTTTCCACGACAACTACTTCTCGACGACATCGCCGCCCTCGAACAGCACTGTATCAGGTGCATAGGCGACTATTATGTCGACTCGATCGCGAGCCAATTGCGCCCAGCGATCGCGAGGCCGCCCTCCGACGACGATCGTTGAGGCCAGGTGCGAAATGGCGCCCGAAGCGGTTACGTCTGAAAGGGTCTACGCAGGCCTGCGGCGCGCAGTCGTTGGCGGCCGCTATCCTCCGGGCACGACACTCAATGCTCAGGCGATTGCGGAAGAATTCGGAACCAGCATCGCGCCAGTGCGTGATGCAATGCACCGGCTGGTGGGGGAGGGGCTTATCGAGGCACATCATGGCGGGGGGTTTCAGATTCCGACCCTTTCCGAAGACGGTCTCAGGGATCTTTATGTCTGGCACGGCCAGGTCCTGCGTCTCGCGATCAAACATCGCTCAAGCCCCAGCATCAGCATCGACATGTCGACCATTCTGGACGCACTCGACCCGACAAATACAAACGCGATCGCCGACGCGACGACCGAGCTCTTCTTCCGTCTCGCCGAGGGTTCCCGCAATGCGCAGCACGCCTTAACCATAGAGAGGGTAGGGGACCGACTCTACGCGACTCGATTACGTGAGACCGTCATCAAAGACCGCGTGGAGGAGCTCCGCGCGGTCTGGACCGTGACCGCGTCTGGTCGAGAGTCGGCCGTTCGTGACGCCATTTGGGCATATCATCGGCGGAGATTGCGCCGCGTTCCGGCTCTGATCAAGGAGCTTAGCCGACCGCTGTGATCGCGAAATCGTTCATTTGAATAGTATTTTCGGCCAGCTACCGGCGCTGCAGGCTGCTCCGGCATCGGGAACCTTATAAACTCCCAAACCGGGCACATATAAGATCGGGTATATTGGATCCGCCGACTAAATTTCTTGCACCGCAAATCCGCGGTGAATGCAAGGAGTCAGTCATGGAACGCGTGGAAAATCAGCTCGAAGGCGGGCTCGTCGATCTCGGGTCGGTGACCAAGGAAACCAAGGGCAACATCGCTCCGCTGGGCGACACCGTCGGTCTGTCGCAGGGCGGGGGTCTGTCCGACGATTGAGCGATCACCGGCGCGCGGGCACCCGCGCGCCGGCATTGCACGGAGGAACTCAATGGGCTTCCAGCTTCGAGAAGATCTTCATTTTTGTCTGTCAGGGGATCGCGTGGTGTTTCTCGACTTGCGCGCAAACCGCTATTTTGCCCTTCCGTCAAAAGTCGATCAGGCGTTCCAAGCAATGCTGGGGTCAGACTCTTTGGCGAATGACGACGGTATGAACGCCCTCCTCAAGCTTGGCGTGATCACCAATGGCGCGCGTGACGAAGGACTCGATCCATGTGCGCCAGCATTTCTGGCCGCCGACAGTATACTCGACGATCTCTCACCGCACACGACGTTCCTCGCGCTCGCTACGACGTTGCTTGCCATGGCGCGCGCCGAGGCGCAGTTGCGATTCGTTCGACTTGATCAACTGGTGACTAGGCTCCGCGTGTTAAAGACCAGGTCGAGCCAAAGGGTTGATGCGGCCCACGCAATCCGGGACGCGGTCGGTAGCTTTGCCGTGATGGGTCGATGGGTCTCCGCCCGCGATCGATGCCTCCCTCGCTCAATCGCCATGGCGCGCGTCCTTCTAGCGCGTGGCGTAAACGTGAACTTAGTCATCGGTGTAGCATCGCGGCCATTCCGGGCTCATTGTTGGGTTCAGCACAGACAGACCGTGCTCAACGACAGATTCGAGAACATCGCAAACTTTACGCCCATCCTGGTAGTTTGATGCTGGCGCGATATCTAATCATTGCCGGAAGTCTCCCGCGTCTTCGCGATCGAGCGTTGAAGATCGCCGCCGAGAAGAAACTAGCACTCGTTCTTGATGTCGACGGTTTAGTGGTCTTGGCTACGCCAGACATGCCGACGATAAAAATTCAGGGAGGGGGTGGTGTCGTTCTTGGGGATATCTTTTCAAGAGACCTACCATACCCGACGATAACTCAATCCGACAAACTATCTTCTGGAGGTTCCACCGCTACTGTGCAGGTTAAATTTTTGATCGAGGAATGCTGGGGCCACTACGTTTCAGCTATTATCGATCAAGCAACTCGCGCCATCACAGTTCTTCGCTCACCGTTCGGCTCACTCAGCGCATACTACGCAACCGCTGATGAGGCCACGATTATCGCTTCGGACATAGGCTTGCTTCATGATGTCGGAGTGATGAGCGGCGAGGTCGATTGGGTACGCGTCGCTCGACACGCCATCTCTCCCAACCTGCGAAACGAGCGCGCGTGCTTACTTGGTATCACCGAGGTCATCGGCGGCCACTGCATTCGGATAGCTCTCGGAGTGCCGACATCCCACGAAGTATGGAACCCATGGCGTTTCACGGAGCGGGATCGTTGGATCACCAGCGAGCCGCAGGCTGTCGAAGCCCTGCGGCAAACCGTCGATGCTTGCGTCGCAGCGCTTGCGCGGCGGACAACACATGGAGTGCTGGGCATCTCGGGTGGTCTAGACTCATCGATTGTCGCAGCCGCACTAGCGCAAAGCGGGACTAGCTTCTCCTGCCTCACGCTATTCACGAAAGACGCCGCCGGCGACGAGCGGAGCTTTTCCCGCATCCTGGCACGCCATCTAGGCGTTGAACTGACAGAAGCGTTCGAGACGGTATCGAATGTCGATGTGACACATTCAGCGGCCGGGCACCTACCGCATCCGATTGCGCGAAGCTTTGCTCAATCAGGTGACCGCAGCAATCTAGCGGTTGCTAAAGCCACGCGAGCAAACACGCTCTACAGCGGTGGTGGGGGCGACAATGTTTTCTGCAATATTCAGTCGGCGGCGCCTGTTGCTGATCAACTCCATATCGGGCACCTGCGATCGGCGCTGAGAACTACCTATGATGTCGCTCGTATAGCTCAATGTGGCATGTGGACCGTCTTACGCAGTGGCCTGGGCCGCGCGGCATCTGGAAGAAGGACATATCGCTGGCGTCCAGAGCTTTCATTTCTAATGCCCGAGATTGCCGCCGAGACCGACGCAGCCTGCATTCCGATATGGAGCGAAGCTCCGCGGGACGCGCTTCCCGGGAAAAGCACACATGTCGCGTTTCTTGTTGGCATCCTCAATCACATTGAAGGCTATGGCCGCGAGCTTTCACACGAAACGATCTCGCCCCTCATGGCGCAACCAATTGTCGAGCTCTGCCTTCGAATTCCCAGTTGGATGTGGTGCCTCGGGGGTCAGAACCGTTCGCTCGCGCGGCGCGCGTATGCAGATGCCCTTCCGCCGGAGCTCCTCTCAAGACGCGCAAAAGGGACGCCTGACTGCTTCGTGGTCGAGCTATTTGAGGCTAATCGGAAGGTTATCCGCGATTTTCTCGCCGACGGACTCCTGTCGTCCCACGGTATTCTCGACAGAGATGCGGCTGCGAACCTTCTGAAAGAAGACGAGCCCGTCCGGGGCCTTTCGTATTGGCGAATCATGATGCTAACGGACGTGGAGGCTTGGCTACAGACTATCCGGCGGCGCTTCGCAGCGAGCTGACGTGCTCAGCCGTGTACACCTGAGGCAGCGACCCGCATTGCTCGCCATCGCCCGTACTGCGCTGGATCTTCCGGCTCCACGTTTTCCCTCCCACGCAACCAAAAATCGAACCAGTCGATGTTTCGGAGATAGGCGGCTCGTCGATGGGCAGGTTGCCACATCAGATGATATTCTCCGGGGTAGATAAACATTTCGACAGGCGTGCCTGCATTCCGCAGCGACATGAAAGTATCGAGTGAAATGAGATATTCGTGGTCTGCCAGCTGCATAAGTATGGGCGTTTTCACAGCGTTGGCATTCAACGCGATGGACAATGGCTTCCACTGATCAGATCCGGCTCCTCGCGCCGGCGGAAAACCCCACCTCGCCCGCTCCTCGGCAAGGCCGATACCTCCGTACAACATAAACGAAGAAGGATCGATACAGCAGGAGGAGACCGAAGCGGCCGCGAACAGGTCTGGCCTGTTGACGAGCCCAACCTGCACAGTGGTTGATCCATCGCTCGGCCCGCTAATGCCAATCTTTCCGGCGGCGACTATGCCCCGATCGATTAGCGTCTGAACCCCAGTTTCGAGCGAAGCGAAAATCTTACGCCGGGTCACCCAGTTTACTGAGGTTTCGGCAACGACTTCCTCGAAGCTCTTCTTGCTCCCATCCCAAGGTGGGAATGATGGGGGAGCATTGAAGCTCAAGACCGCATAGCCTTCCTTTGCGAACAGTTGGATGGGATATTCGTCGCCCACCCCTCCTCGCAGGAAGCCGGTGCTAGTATATTGCACGATAATGAGTGGTAGCTTTGCCCCTTTCTTATCGCCCGGAGGGAGTACGAGGTCGCCGTATGTCTCGACATTTCCTGGGCTCAGCCAGCGAAGGCGTTCGACCGAGCCAAGCTTCACGCCGGCAAACTCCGGGTTCGGTTCGAAGAGGAGATTATCGCGACCGTTCCGCAGATCAATCGTGACCAGCCTTCGGGGTTGGGTCGCGCCCTCTCTAGCGCAGATCAGGGCAGGTCCGACGAGTTCGCAGCCCAATAGCAAGTCATTGGTCAGGAACAGCCTGCGGGCTTTGGGCGCCCCCGGCTTCCACCGATAGAGCGCCGTCTGGCTTCCGCCCCAGCCTTCTCGCCTGAGGAAAAGCACTTCGCGTTGGCCGAACGCCCACCATAATTGTTGGATACCGAAAGACCGCGTCCCAATGCAGGTGACATCGGGGCAACGCTGCTTGATGCCTGCGGCATCTTCTGCCCATAGGTCGACAGTGCTGAGATAGGCCGCCGGTTCGCGGCGCTCGGTCCAGGTGCGGCGTCCATTCAGTGAGATTACCGAGCGCATATTCTGTGCCGGATCCATTGGCGGTAGGGGAGCTAGCAGCGCCGCGTCGCGATCCGCAGCCGCGCTGTTGCGGCCCGTTTCAATATCGGCTCTCCAGTATTGCGACGGAGCCGGCAGGCGGACAGCGGGGCGACTCCCGCTGTAGGGAACGATACGATCGTCGAAGAGGAAACCTTGCAGTCCCTCCTTATCGATTGATCGCTCCGCCTCTGCCAGGGAAGGCCGCGTCGCATAAATGATCGCGCTGCCGTCAGCTGTCCAAGTGAAACGGTCGACATCGACTGGCGCGTTGGAGACCTTCTCCGGCCGGTCATTGCCTGGATGCACGCGCCACACCTGCGTAAGACCGTTGACGCGTTTCAAGTAAGCCAGCCATTCCCCATTTGGCGACCACTGCGGAACGATGAGAGCGGGGTACCCGTAGTCTACTTTGACGCCACGGATCGGGTAGGCGTCGAGAATCAGTTCGGTCCCCTGATCTACCAGTCGAACCAGCCGGCTTGTGCGGTCCAGCGTGAAGATCGCTTCACAATAGGCATTGCTCCCAGGGTCTGCGCGATACATCGAGAAGGCGATGCGCCGTTGATCTGGCGAGAGGGCAATCAGTTTCTGCCCCGGCGCGAGAGAACTGTAGCCAATATCGCGTAGCCTAAGGAGATCATCGGCTTCGAGAGCACGCCCATCTGAAGCCAGCGATATGGCGGAGGGGATCATGCCGGCGCATGGAGATGCTGTGGCCAAACCCGGAGCCGTCAGCAGAGAACATGCGATTAACATGGGACGAACAGCTCGTCCCGCAGCGCGCCTGCTTACCATCTCTTCGTCAAACTCAGGCTCAGGACGCGACCGAACGGCATATAGTTTGTCGAGTCGTAAGGCGTCTCGTACGCTTGGGTCGATCGGATCGGGCTCGGCGCGACATTGAAAAGATTCTGGGCGGAAATCCCAAGCTCAAGATTCGACCACAATCGGCGACGGCCACCGATGACGTAATTCGCGGTTAGATCCACCGTGGTCATCGAATGTACAGGGATCGCCGGCGTCGAGCGAACGTCGCTGACGCCCCCTGTGAAATTGACGAAGCCGGCGAGTGTCAACGAGCTTTGCTTGTAGATTGCACCGCCGCGGGCTCGAACATGCGGTACATTGAAGATCGTACCGGCGAGTTGGATATCCGGCTGCAGCGGACTGAGGCGTTGCGACAGGCGAACATAGGTTGCCGACGCCTGAAATGTGAGGCTGCCTTTGTTCGGCAAGGGCAGCACATAATTCGCACTTGCATCCACGCCGCGTACCAACTGGGTCGCCGCATTGAGGTTCGTGTTGTAGATGATCGCAACGACATTCGCCGGATTGAAGGCCGCACCGGTAGCATTCTGAAATAAGACGTTCCCTCCGGAAATTGCCGCGACCGCGGCTGCGGTCGGGTTGCGATCGGCGAGGTCGGCAAACTGTGGGTTGCTGAGCGACTGGCTTGGAAAGGGAATCGGCGTCACGATCCGGTTGCGGTAATCGATGTTGAAATAGCTAAGCTCCACGCGCGCGCCGGGCAGGCTCGTCGGATGGAAGCTCATCGTTGCCGACCAGGACGTCGCACGTTCGGGCTTCAGATCGCGGTTGCCGCCGGTCAGCAGGATCGCTGTCGCGCTCGCCGGGTACCCCGACCCGCCTCTGCTCGCAGCGCTATAAAGCGTCGCGAACTCGACGTTATACAGCTGAAACAGCGTTGGTGCCTTGAAAGATTGACCCCATGAGGCCTTCAAATCGATGTCGGGAGAAGGCGAGAAGATGACACCAAATTTCGGCGTGGCGACCTTGGCGATTGCCGGATAATCCTCCCATCGGACCGCTGCGGTGAATGTGAGGCCGTACATCAATGGAATGTTCTGTCCAGGCCCGATAAGAGGCACTCTGATCTCACCGAAGCCGTAATACGTGTCTTGCGAGACCTTGATGTTCTGGGTGCCGCCCAGAGTCTGGAAGCCGTGTAGGCGATTGGTTCGCCAACCACCGCCAAACGCCATTTTGACATCACCAGCGGGCAGGGCAAACAACGATCCGCTCGCATTGCCCTCGAGTGATGCCGTAGCGTTGCAGTAACAGCCGACTTGTCGATAGATCGCGGAGCCATTCGCGAACAGTGAGAGGTCGTAATCGGAGGTATTTCCGCCGTACGTCCCGACGACACTAGCTTCCCAAGCGGGCGAGATTCTCAGCCGCAGGGCAGGTGCGATTGCGAAAGCCTCACTCTGATAGTTCGTCCCCGCGCCATTGCTGAGCACATCGCCGCGAGAATCCAAAGCGTATTGCGTGTGGCTCGCTCGCGAATTGAACAGTCCATCGATCTCAAATGTCAGCGAGCCGCCCAAATCCTGGTGTGCGCTCGCAATAAGGTTGTGGTGCTGAATGGCTGGGTAGAGATATAAGCCAGGCGAAATCGTCGCGGCGTAGGCTCTGTCGCTCGCCATGATGGCGGTGACGCGTTCAAATTCATATGCGAGCATGAGGCCACCGCTCGACCACTTGGTACCCGCAATTGCGCCATATTGCTGCTCCTGGTTACCGCCGTCCGTCGATCCTCCGTATCGCAAGGATGTTGAGAGCCCCTGATAGTCGCGACGCAGGATGATATTAGCGACGCCACCGACCGCATCCGAGCCGTACAAGGCCGAGGACCCGTCCGCGACAATTTCCAGCCTATCGATCGCCATGACAGGGATCGTGGAGACGTCGACCGATTGATTGGCCACGCTGTAAGCAAGCCGATGACCGTTCAATAATGTCAGTGTCGCGTCGGACCCCAGCCCGCGCAGGTTGAGCGTCGATGCTGAGCCGGCAGCGATCCCGCGGCTTTCAGGCACGTTGCCACCAATGCCTGGATTTTGGCCGCCGCCGAAATTTTGCGGAATTGTTCGGATAGCGTCCGCAAGGGTATTCTGTCCGGCATCGCGCATTGCGTCGCGCGATATCGTCGTCACTGGAGAGGTCGGGATAGAACCCCGAATGCGAGAGCCAGTCACAACGATGTCCGATGTCGATGCCGCGACATCTCCTATTGCAGGACGTGCGGCCTCCGATCGCCCCCGGATGAAGATGGTGCCTCCCGAAATGTCAGCATTGAGGCCTGTGCCGCGCAGCAACAAAGAGAGCGCCTCCTGCGGAGTGTAGTGCCCCTTCAGGGCCGGGGCGGGCTTACCGCGCACGTCGTCACTGATTGCGAGAAGCTCCAACCCAGATTCGCGCGCAACTTCCCTCAGCGCCGACTTGAGATCCTGCGCGGCGATATCGTAGTCGCGAGCAGGGCGATCCTGCGCAAATCCGGGTGAGCTTACCGCGAGCGCCGCCGCAACGCCGATATATGTCGCAAGTCGATTCCGCCTCATTCGAAAACCCCCTGTTGGCCGTCCCGCTGTTGCGCGGGTGCATTGACCAGACGGAAGGCGATCGAATGTGGTGCGGTTACGCGGATTCCGAAGCTAGTCGGGCTCTCTCAAAATCAGCTGGCCAGGCTGGGTGTGATCGACAATCAATCCCAACAATGTTGCCAATTTCTGGGCGACAGCTTGCGCATCGCTCGTGTTGAAGTCGGCAACAATCCTGCGCGCTCCGAGTGCTGGATCGGCAATGACGACTTTAATGGACGATGTCTGATTCACCTTTGCCACAATCTCAGCCGCTGGCACGTCGTCAAAACTCTCAAGCGCTTGCGTTGACGCTGCCGTCGAACTTCGGGGCATCGTCGGCGCGGGTGCTGCGGGCGCTGTTGCCGACGGCGGATAGGAAAGTTGTTCCCCTGGCTTGAGGCGAACGACCTTCGCCAGCGTGGCTGGAGCCGGCACCGGAAGGGTGACCTCGATCGTTCCAGTGATCAGTCGAACTTTGACTTCGCCATCGATCGCGACTTCGAACAACGTGCCGGTCGCTTTCACCCTTCCACCCGCGGCATAAACAACGAACGGTCGGGCAGCATTGTGGGCTACCGCGAAGCGGGCTCTACCGCTCAACAGATGCACCGCGCGTTCGGACTGCGAGAAATCGGCCTCGATGCGGCTATGTGCAAATAGCGTGACGACCGACGCATCGCTAAGCGTGAGGGTGCGATCCGTCTCACCTGCGGCATAGGGCAATATCGGCGCTTTGCCCGAGACACCGATCCCGCCGTTGCCGAGCGACATGTGGAGCACACCGAACACGCCAGCAACAGCGATGCCGATTGCAACCATCCCACCGACGGCGATCATTCTTCCTTTTGGAGCCCACCCGACCGACTCCCGCGCGGGTCGCGTGATGGCGCGCAGAACGGGCGCCTGCGCAACGGCGTCACTGGCTCGACCAACTTCGATCGCCACGCGCTTATAAACGGCACGGTGCTCGTCATCCTTCGACAACCAGCGCTCGAGAGCTGCCGCGTGTCGGCCTGGATCGTCGAGCATCTTCATGACCCATTTGTAGGCCTGTCGTTCGATCCCCGTAGCGCGATCGCTCATCGGTTCCTCCGATGCTGATCGATATGAGCAATGGCCTTAAGCATCTGCCTCTTAATACCCCACACGCTCATCCCGACCTTAACGGCTATTTCCTTGTAGGTGAAACCATCGACGCGGCTCAGCAGGAATATCTCCAACGTCTTCGGCTTTAGCTCGCGCAGGACTGCTGTGTAGTGAGCGAGTTCCTGACGGCCCTCCAACTCCCGGTGCTGATCATATTCCGTAGGATGATCGAGCCCCTCTACCAGCGGCACCGACACTTCCGATAGACGGGTCGAGGCGCGCTCGGCACGATCCCGCAGCAGATTGGTCGCAATGCGTCTCAGATACGCCTGCGGCGTCGCGATCTGGGTCGCCGGTGACGCCCGTAGAAACCTGGTCAGTGCTTCATGGGTCAGATCATCAGCTTCGTCGTGGGAGCCAAGCCGTCTCCGAAAAAACCGCATGAGACTTGGAACCTCCGACCGGTAAATCGCCTCGAATTCCACGCCGCCCGAAACCTTGGAGTCCGGTAGGTCACGCCGCCCGGCGTGCTCGGCACTGTCCTCCAGCGCCATTAGAAGATCTGCAGAGACGCGTTTGCGCGATATGCATAACGACCGTCATCAGCCTCGCTCCGATCCCAGCGCAAAGATTCCCACAGAGCCCCCCGGTTGCGAACGACATCAAGCCGTGGGAGCCAAGCATTCCGCCTTCCGTAACCCAGTCGGTTGAACCTTGTAGGTGACTCGCTCGCTTCGAGTTTCCCGCACATCTCGATATCCCTTGGCCCACGATCCAGCCGTTTTGTCCGGAAGGAATCTTAGCCCCTTCGACGATATGTGCAAGTAGAAGCATCATATGGTGTTAAATACACTTGGCATGTGTGGGCGTCCCGTTGAGCTCCCCGTAGGTGGGTTGGGGAGCTCACGATGGATTTGCACAAACGGTTCGGTAACTTGGTGCGTGCTCACCGCCTTCGATTAGGCATGAAGCAGGCCGAACTGGCGGAAGCAGCCGGCCTATCTCCCAATATGATCGGGAAGGTTGAGAGGGGGGAGGCTGCCCTCAGATTTCCTAACATCGAACAAATTGCGCGTGCCCTTGAAGTGGATCCTGCGGAACTGTTCGCGATTGATCCAGGGTCAAAACATTACCAGCGGCCGGACCTTTTCGATCTGACGGCCGAACTCTCCGGTTTGAGCGATGTCGAGTTGAAGTGGGCTAGCGAAATGCTTGCCCTTACGCTTCGGATGTTTCGATCAAACACGCGGTAGAAAAATAGCACGCTCGCCATTTCGCACCTACGCGCTCAGCAATCCGGCGGCGCTGACGACCAGTGACTACCGCCGTTGGGGGTGAGGGAAGGGGGCAGGAGAAAGTGGTCGTAGGAAGCAGTGCGCCCTGTCAGTCTCTCAATGGTCGACTAGGAGCGCTGTGCCGGAATTGGTCATAAGCTGCAGCAGGACGGGTCCGAACGGGAAGGACGACCTGTCCCACCATCCGTCGCCGCGATCCGTCGCGGCCACCCCGGCTTCCGCCTTCGACCGGCGCTATCGAAGCCGGTCAATGAGATCATCGAGCAGCGCAATGCAGCCTTGCGTCAGGCCAACAGATACCCGCCGACCGTCCTGCCCGTCGGCACTGCGCGTCAATAGCCCCTTCTTCGTAAGCTCGGCGATCTTCCGATGCGCGCTCGTCGTCGGTACATGGGAGGCCATGCACAGCGACCAGAGATAGGTCTTTCGACCTTCGATGTGCGCCAGATAGAGATCCAGCAACATATCCCACGTCGGCACCGGGCAGAGGTCGAACCCCAACACGGCACCGATAAGTCTGCGCTCGGCAAGGAGCCGGACACAGATATCCCTTCTTCTTTCTGTACGATCGTCAGCGTTCATCTGCGTCGAACTTTTCTGGCACAGGCTCAATGCCTGGCGTGATGGGCCACGCGCGCCACAGGAAAGCGGTGCCCGCTAAGCTGCCGGCACCGCTGCCCCTTGAGGAAGGATCGCACCGGCTCGATAGAGCCCGATCAATTCCTCCTGCTCCGGACGCAGAGCATCGATGGCGCCGAGCGCGTCGGGATCACCATTGAGCAGGTGCGATGGGCAGCGCCCTTCATAGGTCCCGAGATTGGGACGATGCGCGCGATATCCCGCGAGCGCCGCGAGATCCGGATCGAATGACCGTGCGACCTCGGGGGGATAGGCCAGCCAGGGCAACTCATAGGGCTTCAACCAGCCAAGACTGTAGCTCACGATCATCCCGAGCCTTGGCCGTCGCGTGCGGTTGGCGCCGCCGGCATGAAGGGTCGATCCGAGGAACAGGAGCGCTGCGCCTGGCTTCATCTCGATGCTGACGCCTTCGGCCGCGTCGATCACAATCTCATTCTGTCGCAGGTGACTTCCCGGCCAGACGATGGTCGCACCATTTTCGGCAGTGTACGGCGAGAACGGCCACATCACATTGATGAGATATTCAACCCCCTCGGTGCGAACGGGCCACATGTCCTGGTCACGGTGCGGCGGCTGGGCCTCGCCTCCCGGCAGAATCTCGATCGCCTGGGTGAGGTTGAGTTGGATCGTATCGCAATGACGGCCCAGGATCGCCTCGACTGTCGAAAGCACTGTCTTGTGCTGAACGAACGCGGCCATATGTGCGCTACGGCGCAAGAGCCCATGAAAGCGCTTGGTCGTGTCACCATAAAAGGGACCGACCGAAAGCTTCGTGGCGTCGAGCACCGGCTCCAGGTCAGCTGCCAGTGCGCGCACCATAGCAGCCGGCATGGCATTCTGGATCACGCAATAGCCATGCGTGCACAACGCTTCGGCCTGCTCGCCCAATCCGAAATGCAGCGGATCAGCGGTGACGGTGGTCATCTCGTTCATGCCAGCACCCTTTCTCCGGCATCTGCAAACGAGAGCGGGGCGGACCTATAGGTGCCCGCATCGCGCAGCAGGTGCGGCGTCTCAGGGGTAATGTCGATCCTGAGCGCGCCCGTCAGGTTCCGACCGACCTTCTGTGGTAGGCCGAGTGGCCAGCAATCCCAGCCGAGGGCCAAAACCTGGCTGAGCCAGCCGGAGTCGGCGATGCAGGTAAACGCCGTGATTCCGTGCAGGAGAGCGTATTCGACGGCCGCGGTCGTCAACGCGTTACGCACGACCAAGCGCTCCGGCGCCCGCAGACGCATCGACAAACATCCCCTGCTTATCTCGAAAATGTCGGGTGACTGCGGCACGGCTGCGTCGCACAGCTCCGGAAAGATCGTCCCCAGAATATGCGGCCCATCGGTCGACAGAAGCCGGATCGACCCACGGTGCGCTCCATTCTCATCCGCAGCGATCAGATAGATCGCTCGCTCGTCATCGAACTGGTCCATCTCGAAGCAACCGTCGACGACCGGAACGTCCCACTTCAGAAGATCGACGAAGACATGTTTGCGATCGCGATGCATCGCATCGAGGACCGCGCTGGACCCGGGCGCCCGCGCGCCCCGAAAGATCTGAATCATGATTTGCTCCCGATTACAACGGGATCCATCTCGTTCGATTTTCAGGCGGCGCGCACCCGGCTAGGTAGAGGGTTGAACCGCATTTCCGGGCGAAATCAGCCGATTCACGCCGGCACTGGCTGTGCAGGGTCGACCGTCACGGTTGATCTTGCGCCAGACGCGATGCGGGCGGGAGGGGAGAGAAGGGCGAGGGGGCGAGTCGTTCGGATCAGCGACAGGCTGTCGAAGCTGATCTGGGTGCCGATCCCTGCAGGAGTTCGTCCATGCCTTTCCGCCATCTCTGGGAACGACTGCGCGCGGGACGCACGGTCGTACCGCAAACGCGCGCCGCACAGCGCCGTCACCTTCTCGAAAGATCCACGCGGCTAGGTCCCCCCGCCGTGGCGCTGGCCAGGTCACGCTACGCGGGTCACGACAATATCGTCTTCGACCCGCTGGAGACGGAAGCCAGGATCCATCCAGACGGATTTGCGGTACGAGTCTGGGTGCTGGTGCCAAAGGGCGACGTGCCCGAAGATCGGCTCGAGGCGATCTCCAATAGCCTCCACAAACTCGCTCGACTGTCCCCGGATGCTCGGCAGATCTTCTTCCTGGCTACGAGCTACGGATTACGCGTCCAGGAGATTGCATCCTTGCTTGGGGTCAGCCCGCGCAAGGTGCGCCGTTCGATCCTCACCGCGATCGCCGCTCTCGATACGCGAGAAACCTGGAGCAGGCTCTGAAGCCGTTAAGCCCGCCAGGAGTCGGCCTTACATCTTGCGACGAGAGCAGACGTACAACGGCGCGGGCAGTTCGGCCCACATCGCCTCGAACTCCTCTTCGGTCGTGGGCACGGGGCGCTGCTCGGCGACGTCGATCGCGAGCGAAAGATGACACGCAAACGCCGTCAGACCCGCGCCGCCCCGATCGAGAATCTCCAGCGCTTCCCTCATCAACGACACGGCCTTCACCACCGCAGGGTCGGCTGCGCTCACGAGTTCTTCATCGCGAACGATCGACATGGCATTTCCCATCGCATTCCCTTCACCACTGGCATGTTCGTACCTCGGCGCACGACACAATCGCTCACCCCGATCCGATAGGATCGTCGAGCGCGGCGTCAGCGAGGTCCTTTATCGTTATCCTATGGTTGATTGAATTCATCGACCAGACGGCAATCATAAATTCGTGCCCATTTTGGGAGAAGCCCTTTTGAGGGCAGCGGACGCACGCGATCTATTGCGCGTCGCCCGGAGAATTACCCGACGAAAGTCATCTCTATGCCCACAACTGATTGCACTGCCGGCCGCGCGGAGCTGGAAGCACGCGGCATGGCGCTTGTCCGTTATCTTGGCGGACACTGGACTGGCGGCAAAGGCATGTGCCGCTGCCCTGCGCACCCGGACCGAAACCCAAGTCTTTCGGTGCGGACCGGCGACACCGACCTCCTCTTCAAATGCTTCGCGGGCTGCGACACGATCGATGTCCTGCGCGCGATCACTCGGCTTGGACCGATACCTTCAGGCGGGGCGGCGACCGGAATCCTTCCACCGCCAGCCGCTGATGAGGGCTGGCTGCGATCGCGTGCCACTGACCTTTGGGACGACGCGCGCGCCATCACGGACACGCCGGTCGCGCGATATTTGCTGAACCGTGCGATCGGCCATGTCTCGCCAGCGCTCCGCTTTCACCCGCGCACGCCGCTCGGGCCACGGCGCCAGATCGTCTTTCGCCCCGCAATGCTCGCCGCCGTTCAGGAGGGCACTCGCGTGATAGCCGTCCAGCGGACCTTCCTGGACACGGTGCTCGCGCGCCGGGCACGGGACCTTGAAAATCCCCGTCGCATGCTGGGGCGTCCGGCACGCGGCGCCGTCATGCTGTCCGATGCCACCGACGTCCTTGGCCTGGCGGAAGGCGTTGAAACCGCGTTCTCCGCCATGATCCTGCTCGGCATCCCCGTCTGGGCCGCTCTTGGCAATGAGCGGCTCGGCAGGATTGCGGTCCCATCCGGCGTAGAACGTCTGATACTCCTGCCCGACAATGATCGGCCGGGTCGCCGCGCGGAGATTGTCGCGCGCGAAGCCCATGCCAGGCCCGGACGAACGATCGAAACGATCTGGCCCTGGCACGGCCTGAACGACTGGAACGATGTCCTTCGACGGGAAGGGGAGAGGGGTGGGGGGCGGAGGCGGCAGGCGGCCTGACGGTCGGGTCGCGTTCGCCCTCGGAGAATATCCATGTCCCAGCTACCCATCCTGGTACCGGCATCGAAGCTCACCAAGTCGCCGACCAACGTCCGCAAATCAACCGATCCGGTCGCCGACGCACAGCTCGAGGCGAACATCGCCGAAAAAGGAATCATCCAGAACCTCATCGGCGTGCCCGTCGCACGCAAGAAGGGTCAGTATCGCATCACCGCGGGCGGACGCCGGCTCGACGCCGTGCACCGGCTCATCGACAAGGCCGTTTTCGATGCCGACTATCTTGTACCCGTGCTGCCGCTCGCCGACCCCAAGGACGCGATCGAAATCAGCCTCGCCGAAAACTTCTTCCGCCTGGCTATGAATCCCGCGGAGGCCTGCCGCGCCTTTCAGGATGTCATCGAGACCGAGGGCAAGACCCCGGCCGATGTCGCAAAACGGTTCGGCGTGACCGAAAAATTCGTGCACGGGCGGTTGCGCCTCGCAGCCCTTGCCGAACCCGTCTTCGATGCGCTGGCCTCCAACGCCATCACCCTCGACGTCGCCATGGCGTATGCCGCCACCTCGGACACCGAACGCCAGACTGCTGTTTTCAGGCAGATGGGCGAGGGCTATCATCGCTCCAACGTGAGCGAAATCCGCCGACAGCTTGCGTCGTTCAGTTACAGGGCGAGCGATCCACGCGCGCTGCTGGTTGGCCGCGATGCCTATCTCGCCGCAGGCGGCCGAATCGATAAGGATCTGTTCTCGGACGCCGACAGCGAAAGCTGGCTCGACACGCAGATTGTTGACGCTCTCGCGGAGGAAGCCCTCGCTGCAGCCGCCGAAACCATTCGCGAGCGTGACGGTTTTCAGGAAGTAAGAGCCGTTGCGGCGACGCACGTTCCCTATACCGAGACCTACGCGCTGCAGCCACTTCGTGGCGACCTGCCGCCGCTCGCGCCCGAGCAGGAAACGCGCCAGGCCGAGATCAAAGCCGAACTCGAGGAGATCGCCTCAGCGCGCGAGGATGAAGGTTATGCGCCCAGTGTAGATGACGAATTGCGGAACGACGCCCTCGAAGCTGAACTCGCCTCGATCACCGAGCGCACTCCGGTCCTGACCGACACGCAGAAGGCAGAAGCCGTCGCCTATATCGTCATCGGTCCAGACGGCTCCCCGCGCGTCCACGAGCAGCTCTATGTCGCACTTGAACCGAATACTGCGGAAGATCAGGACGATGGCGCCGGGCGGGACCCCGAAGCTGACGAGGCAATCGTCGTCGCAAACGATGCCAAGCCTGTGATCAGTCAGCGCCTCGCCGATGAGCTGGCGGCGATGAAGACCGAGCTTATCGCCATCCATGTCGCCAGCGACCCGGTCTTCGCGCTCGATCTCGGCACCTTCATCATGGTCGAGGCGGCCTCCCGACCGATGGACAGCGATGACGTTCCGAGCGAGCTTCGGGCGATCCGCCCGACACCGCGTGTCCAGGGATTTGACAGCGGCACGCCTGCCGCAGCCGAATGGACCAAGCTCGACAAGGCGCTCAATCGCAGCTGGATCGGTCACGAGACGATCCAACAACGCTACGACGCCTTTTGCGCGCTCGACGATGCTGAGCGCGCTGCCTGGCTGGGCTGGGCGATCGCCCGCACGATCGACGCGGTTCCAAGCGGAAGGACCGGCAGCGACTTCCTCGACCATCTTGGGGCCAAGCTCGCCATCGACGTCGCGACGTGGTGGCGCCCGACCGCGCGGGCCTATTTCGACCGCATCACCAAGCCGGCGATCCTGGGTCTGTTCGAAGAGGTCGGTGGAGTCGAGCTCAAGCAACGCTACAGCGCGAGCAAGAAACACGACCTCGCGGCCTCGGCCGAACGTCTGTTCGCGGGCGACATCATCGTCGAGGCCGATGTGAAGGCCAGGGCCGTGCGGTGGATCCCCGACGGTATGCGCTTCTCGGCCAATCCGGCTGCGGCCAGCACCGAGACCGTGGCGGACGAGACGATCACGGACGAACCGGCAGTTGGCTCTGCGCCCCACGAAGACGCCGCGCCGCTCGCCGACGCCGCCTGACGCTTAACCCGGCGGCCAGCTTCGGCCGGCTGCCGGGCATCTTCGCCATCGCCGCGCTCCGCTCGACCTGCACCCGTCACCAATCGCCACCGTGAGGGGAGGGGGCGGGAACGGATGTGGTGCGCCATGCGCCCGCCATCAGGAGAATCCCTCATGTCCCAGCCCTTGCTCGCGCTCATACCGCCCGATCCCGCTGATCGCCCTTACGCGACCCTGATCACCGTCGCCCGCTCGATCCATCAACTGCTCCATCGGCAGGGTACGATCAGCCGACAGGCCCTGCAGAAGTTGATGACGCAAGGCTTCGGCGGCACCGACGCTTCCGGGGCCTGGTCGATGCGAGATGCTTATGAAGCGCTCGAAACAGCGCAGGTACTCCTCCTCCGCGCGCGCGACTGCCGCCATCTTTCCGGCGCGACCCCGCAGGATCGGTTTCGTTCCCTCCAGTCGCTCGAGCGCTCCCTCCCGACGCAGACCTACCGCTCTGAACGCCAGGTCGATCTGCAGCAGTTCAGCACGCCGCTAACCCTCGCCTGGCTCGCCGGAATGGCCGCCGCCATTGACAAGACCGACCGCGTTCTCGAACCTTCCGCCGGCACCGGCTTGCTGGCAGTCTACGCGGCCCGTGCAGGCGCCTCCCTCATCCTCAACGAGCGCGATCCCCAGCGCGCGGCGCTGCTCTGCGAGGCGCTCGGTCAGCCTGTTACCGATCATGATGGCGAGCATATCGACGATCTCCTGCCCGCCACGGCACGTCCGACAACAGTGCTGATCAACCCGCCCTTCAGCCGCAGCGTATCACGCGGGCATGACCGGCACGCCGGCGCGCGTCATCTCCGGTCGGCATTGCTGCGACTTGCCCCAGGCGGGCGCTGTGTCGCGATCATGTCCCCGGGCTTCGCCCGCGCCAACACCGGAGGCCCTGGTTATGAGGCGGTCTGCGAGGTCGCGACGCCGCGCGTCGAGATCGACATCGAAGGCAGCCCCTATGCGAAACATGGCACCTCGATCAATGTCCGCCTGCTGGTGTTCGACAAGGGCTGGTCAGGCGCCACCGAACATCACCGCGCGGCCAATCTGGAAGCTGCACTGCCGCTGGTCCTGGCTCTGCCGCCGCGCCTCACGCTTGACCAGCCGCCGCCGGCGCCGGCCGCTGCCGGAATCAGACCCCGCCTGCCGACCCGGCCTGCTTCAAATGGATTGCTGCGCGGCCTGACGACCAAGGCACTCACTGCTCCCACGCCGACAGCCCCGCCGCCATCACCCATCGCCCCGCTCGCGTATCGCGTCCGAGACGAGATCCGCCCCGCCGGCGAGGCCAGCGGGATCTATGCACCCTGGCGGCTCGCACGCATCGATATCGATGGTGCCAATCCCCATCCCGACGCCCTGGTCGAGTCGCTGGCGATGGCTTCCGTGCCGCCGCCCGCGCCGCGCTACCGCCCGATGCTGCCCGACCGCACCGTCCGAGCGCTTTCCGACGCCCAGCTTGAGGTCATCATCCAGGCCGGCGACGCCTTCGAGCGCGACCTGCCTGGGCGCTTTCGGGCTAACGCCGCCGGCGATCGCCTGATCGAGGACGAAAACGGCAAGGCGTACCGCACCGGTTTCTATATCGGCGATGGCACCGGCGTCGGTAAAGGGCGGGAGGCGGCCGGCTGCATCATGGACCAATGGTGCCAGGGACGCCGTAAGGCCGTCTATCTCTCGAAGAGCAGCGCGCTGGAGGTCGAAGCGAAGCGCGACTGGACCGCCCTTGGTGGCCTCTCCGTCGACGTTCAGGGGCTCGACGTCTTCCCGCTGGGCAAGCCGATCGCAATGCCGTCCGGAATCCTCTTTTGCACCTATGCCACATTACGCTCCCAGCGGCATGATGAAGCCTCCCGGCTCCAGCAGATCCTCGACTGGCTCGGGGAGGATTTCGACGGCATCATCGTGATCGACGAGGCCCACGCGCTCGCCAATGCCGCCGGCACCGAGACGCAATTCGGCGCCGCAAAGGGCTCGGAACAGGGACTAACCGGTGTCCGTCTTCAAAACGCGCTGCCACGCGCTCGCATCCTCTATCTGTCCGCGACCGGGGCCACCGACCCCTCCAATCTCTGCTACGCCGCGCGTCTCGGCCTATGGGGACCAGGCACAGCCTTTCCCGACCGGAACGCCTTCATGGCGGCGATGGACGAAGGGGGCATTGCCGCCATGGAAATCGTCGCCCGCGACCTGAAAGCGATGGGCCTTTACACCGCCCGGGCGCTCAGCTTCGCCGGCGTCGAATATGAAGCGCTCGAGCACCAACTGACCGCTGACCAGATCGATATCTACGATGCATTTGCGGACAGCTGGAGCATCATCCACCGAAATCTCGACGAGGTGCTGAAAGCCTCCGGCATCGTCGATCGCATGTCGGGCGATGTCCTTAATGCCCAGGCGCGCAGTTCCGCCCTCAGCCGCTTCGAAAGCTCGAAACAGCGCTTCTTTTCGGCCCTGCTGGTCGCGCTCAAGATGCCGACCCTCGTTAAGGCTATCGAGGCCGAGATCGGCCACGGTCACGCGGCAGTCGTCCAGCTTGTCACCACGGCGGAAGCGATCCTCGATCGACGCCTTGCAGGTCTCTCCGACGAAGAACGCGCGAGCCTGGACCTTGAGCTGTCACCGCTCGACACGCTGATCGAGTATCTGCGCAGCGGCTTTCCCACGCGGCAGATGCGGACCTTCCGCACCGATGGGGGTGACCTACGGTCGGAGCTTATGGTCGATGAGGATGGCAACCCCGTCCATTGTCAGGAGGCAATCCGCGCCCGCGACAATCTGATCGAGCAGCTTTGTTCCATGCCGGCTATCCCAGCAGCCCTCGACTCCCTGCTCCGGCATTTTGGTACCGACGCCGTCGCGGAAGTCACAGGCCGCAGCCGCCGTATCATTGTCGACAGGACCGGGCGCCAGAAGCTCGAACGGCGCGGCGCCCGTGCGAGCATCGCCGACGCCGACGCCTTTCAGGACGGGCGCAAGGCCGTGCTGGTCTTCTCCGACGCGGGCGGCACCGGGCGCAGCTATCATGCCGAGCGCAACGCCAAAAGCGCTGGGAAACGCCGCATCCATTTCCTCCTCGAACCAGGCTGGCGCGCGGCCGCCGCCGTCCAGGGGCTGGGTCGCACGCACCGAACCAACCAGACCGTGCCCCCGGTGTTCCGCCCCGTCACCACCGACTGCAAGGGGGAACGCCGCTTCATTTCCACCATCGCGCGTCGACTCGACAGCCTGGGGGCGCTCACGCGCGGCCAGCGACAGACCGGCGGTCAGAACCTGTTCGACCCGGCCGACAATCTCGAAAGCGATTATGCCCGCGAAGCACTCAATCAATGGTATCATCTGCTCCACGACGGCAAGCTCGCCAGCACGACGCTTGAAGCCTTCGTTGAACTCACGGGGCTGAAGCTCGTCAATGCCGACGACGGTTCGCTGCTCGAGCATCTTCCGCCGATCCAACGCTGGCTGAACCGCATTCTCGCGCTGCGTATTGCCACCCAGAACGCCATTTTTGAGGAATATCTCGGCCTCATCCAGGCCCGAGTCGACGCGGCACGCGAAGCCGGCACCCTCGATGTCGGCGTCGAAACCATCCTCGCCGAGAAGATCATCCGTCTCGACGACCAGCTTCTCCGGCGCGACCCGGTCACCGGCGCCGAAACCCGCCTGCAGCGTCTCGAACTCCACATCAAACGCCATGCGACCAGTTTTCACCGATTGATGACGGTCTGGGGCGAGACTCCCGACATCGGCTATCTGTGGAACAGCCGATCCGAACGTGTGGCGCTGCGCGTCCCATCCTGGTCCGTCACCGACGAGGAAGGCCGCATCATTCCGATGTGTCGCATGGTGCGCCCGACCGGCAGCGATCGCCTTGATGCAGCGTCGCTATGGCATTCACACTGGACCTCGATCGAACCAGCCGATTTCCAGTCGCGCTGGGACGAAGAAGCCGTCGAAGCGCAATCGAAGGTCGATATAGAGACGATCAGTATCGCAACCGGCCTGCTCCTGCCGGTCTGGCACAAATTGCCCACCGACGATGTTCGCGTATGGCGCGTGTCGGACGAAGGCGGCAACAGTCTCCTCGGGCGCATCGTCCCCGACCACGCCATCGGCGCTCTCGCGTCCGCCTTCGGTATCGACGCGGAACTCCGCCTCACGCCGCACCAGATCATCGCCGCCGCCAGGGACGGCGCCGGGGCACCGCTGCCAGGATTCGGCGACGCGCGCCTGGTCACGGCGCTGGTCAATGGACAGCGCCGACTGGAAGTCCGGGACTTCCCGCCCGAGCGGCGCGAGTGGCTGAAATCGCTCGGATGCTTCGTCGAGATCATAGCGTACAAGGCGCGCATGTTCGTGCCGGCCGATCTGGCTCCGAAGATCATCGATCGCATCGTCGCGCCGGCTGTTTGAACCCGGCGCATACCAGTGCGCTGACCACGGCGAGCGTCGTGAAAGGCCCCGCCGCGCTGAAAGTCCATCGGCCCGTTGGGCAGTGGGACAATCTGGAATTGAACTCCAATCTCTTTCCCCAATGGGAGAAGAAGCATCCCCGGCGATAGTGACTACAGATGCCGCTCCACATCCTGCCTACCGTGCAGGATGCGCATGATCTCCAACCGGTCACCGTGGTCGCGAAAATAGATCATGTGCGACCGGGTCGAAAACTTCAGATATCCGGGCCGCACATCAACCACCCTTCCTCGCTTCGCGCCGGCCGCCAACGTATGGCAGACGTCGCGAATTTCGTCGATGTAGCGGTCGGCCTGATCTGGTCCCCAATTGTCGGCGCTGTAGTCCCAAATACCTTCGATATCCGCTTCCGCCGCAGGCGAGAAGGCAAGAGCCTTCATCAGCCCTCATACCCCGCCCGCTTGCGGGCTTTGAATGCCTCGAAGTCGAAGGGGCGTGGTTCTCCGGATTGTTCCCCGGCGATCAAGGCGTCCTGCAGCGCCTTTATTTTGGCTTCATGCTCTTCCAAGAGCCGCAGCCCGGCCCGAATGACGTCGCTGGCTGACCCATAACGCCCTGCTTGCACCTGCTCGCTTATGAAGCCGGTGAAGTGGTCTCCAATCGTTACGGATGTATTGCGGGCCATCGCTACCCTTCCAATTTCACAGCAACATTCACATATACCAAAAAGTATTACACGGCAATCCGGATCACCGGACTCATCAACGCACGCGCATGCCGGAGAGGAGCAGGTCCACCAAATGAGCAACGCGCGACGCCGGTGCGCTGTCCTTTTCGCCGACCGCTATCGCTTGTTGGAACAGTTTCTACGGCCTAAACGGCCGGGGCTGTTCCGATCACGTCCTTCAACCAGACAGCGGCAGCATTGCGAATCCGGATATGACCGAGATCATCCAGCACGTTATGCGGCAGACGCTCGCCCGCCTCCAGCTCCAACAGGCGTCGGCCGGGATGGCCGTCCGGCAACATCGTCAGCAATCGCGCCGCGGTATCCGGATCACGAACCGCCAGGCGTCGAATTCCCACCAGCAGCAGGGCGCGCTGCATTGGCGCCTGCGCCACTCGCTCCAGGGCTTCAACGGCCTTGTCGAGCTCACCATGGGTGGCCAGCAACACGATAGCCGAAGCGGCGATGGGCGCCGGCGCTCTGAGCAGAAACCGCGGCGTGATCGCCTCGAGAATAGCCGGGGCTACCGACGCCGCAGCTGTCAGGGCGTCTATCGCATCGACGCGAACCCAACGCGGCTCCGGGTCGGACGCCAATGTCCATATCGCTTCCTGAGCGCCAGGCGGACCGAAGTTGGCTGCAACCTTCAAGGCCTCAATACCCAGCAACCGATCTTCGGTGCGGTCCGCCGTTCCAATAAGGGCATCACAAATGCCTGCGTCGAGCGGTCCATAGTCCGTCAGGGCCGCGGCTGCCGCCCTGGCGATCGGATAAGAGGCCGGCTCTTCCCGATATGGCTCGGCGTCTGACCACCGATCGCCGAGGAGATGGATGAGCGACGCAACATGATCAGCATGAGGATGAGCCCTTAGCTGAGCGACCAGCGATCGCCGCACACGGTGGCCCTTATCCTCGCGAAGGACGAGAATCGACGGCGGAAAGGGCGTCATCGCATTGCGGCACAAGGCTTCCATCGTCACCTGGCGCGCGTCGGCGAAACGGGAGACCAGGCCAAGTTCCAGGCCGTCCACCCGGCCGATCGCAGCCGCCGCTTCTACCGCCCGTCGTGCGACGGCCGCGTCAGTCGCGATAGTCGACAAGCGCTGCACGGCGTCAATGTCATAAATGCCGTTCGCCAGTTGCACGTCTATCAGCCGATCAAGCGCGAGATCAGAAACTTCGGGCACAGCCGCCGCAATCAATGCCCGGGCGTCGGCGCTAAGCTCACCGGCGGCACCCGGCGATGCGAGGAAGGCCTGAAACAACTCGACCATGGCGGACCCCGCTGGCGCCACGGCCTCTTCCACCACGACCCGCCCGCTGGCCTCGTCCCGCGCCGCGTCCGTCCGGGACAGGTCATGCACGATCATCACACACTCGTGCGGGGGCAGGGCGCTCTCCGTCAGACAGACCGCGATCAAACGCGGCGACACACCGGCCAGGATTTGAGCAAGTGCATCCCGCAAATCCTGGTCCGCTGAACACTCGCAGATCCGCTGGATCAAATCCGACTCAAGATCGGCGCTCCATTGCCTGCGAACGGCATCCCAGGCGCGCGCCTCAACATCGTCCACGCGCGCGAGCGCGAGCAATGCCCGCAGTTCATCCGGTTCCGAAACGGCGTCCTTGGCGAGCAACGCCCCCGACCACCACCAAGAAAGCTCGGCGCCGCGGGGATGGGTCGCCAGGGCGAGCCACCCCTCGCGATCACGCATATGCTCGACATAAGCCGTGAGAAAGACCCCGGCGGCATAGCCGTCTTCCTGATAGGACTCCTCCCAATGTTCCTCATAGGCCTGGTCGAACTCGCCATTCTCGACCTCGAGCTTGCGAACAAGCCCTGTCTCCCGCCACTGCCTCGACGACGCCGACACCTCATCGAGGCTTGCCGTGACAACCACCTCGTAGCCATGCGCGTCGCCAAGGGCGCCGGCGGCGATCGTCTCATAGTTGTTGTCGAATCCGCCGCCCGTGGCCGAGAGCGCGGCATCGATAAAGGCCCTCGTCAGATCGGGTGCAATCCGATCCAGCAACTCCAAAAAGTCGGCACCGTAGCTATCACGCTCATGCGGCAGGATATCACGGATGAACCTTTCGCTGATGATCCGAGAGCGTGGGTCCGCCGCAATCGCAGTATACCAGGCATCCGGATAGGTCGGTGCGACCCAGTCATCATTGAAAAAGTCACCGCCATGCCGGACGCCCAACACGAACCATCGCGCAAGCTCGGCGGGCGGATTGGCGGGTGCCCCGACATCGGCGGCAAGCTGAAGCAGCGCGCGAAAATCCGATTGCGGATCAATCAGACCCTCGGCCAGCCACGGATCGATCGCCACCATCGCGCCCGCAGGCGCGACGAAATTCAAATAATTTTCCCTGCGAGCCGCGCGAATGACGAGCGCCGCAGTCTCCAGACCCCAGCCCCGCGCGGTACCGGTCAAACCGGACAGGCTCGCCACCAATAGCTCGATGGCCCGGCAGGCGCGCCCGGGCTGTGCACGCATCGCCTCTTCCAGCCCGGCGCGCACGCTCGGATGCGCAAAGCTGATTGCACTCTCTGGTTGCCGAAGATGCCGCGCAGCGACGAGCGTGTTGACGAACCGATCAAGGCCATCTTCGAAGGCCCGATCCGACCGCAGGGCACGCTGTATGTCGACAAGCCGTTCTCGATCGAAGCCCGACGACGTGGCCAGCAACGCCCAGACGATCGCCGTCCATCCTGCGCTGTCGATCGCCTCCACCTGACGCAGGACAACGCCTTCGATCGCGTCGCGATGGGAGAGATCCAAAATCCTCCGGTAAAATGCCTCGTCGACCTCGCCGTCCTCTGGCCCGGCAGCGAAATGGTCGAAAAACTGGTCAATCTCCAGCGGGGTCTCAAGGGCCTCCAGGGCCCGCGCCCGGAATCTGTCGGCACGCCCCTGCAGGCCGACCGCCAGCCCGTTCAGACGCAGGTCGTAGATTCGCGCCAGCGGCGCACCGTCATACTGGTCTGCATCCAGCAGAACCGACCAGCGCTTCAGATTTGTGTCGGCGCGTGCCAGCCCCAGCATATCCGAGCGACTGGTGACGACAAACATCCGATCGCCGCGCGCGTCCCGTAGCATCCGCGGCAACTGATCGGTCCAGGCCTCCGAGCCTCCACGCAGTCTATATTGCCCCCACGGATCCTCGATATAAAATAGCGTCGGACCGCTATGTACGACCGTCCGCGTGGACGCTGGATCGGCCACGACGGTGTCGACCCTCAACTCCGGTATCCTGCGCTGCAAGGCCGCGATCAGTGCAAGCGCGGTGCGGGTCTTCCCCGTTCCCGATGGGCCGGCAATCACGACCGCGTGATCCCGCTCCAGCCTGCCCAACAGCACATCCCAATTGGAGGGCTCGACGAATGTCTCGAGTTCGGGCGCGCTCGCGAGATAGCCGCCATGTTCCCGGATAAGCCCGATCAGATCTGCGCGCGTCCAGATGCCCGGACGATTTCCGCGCATGCGTATCGACGCTTCCTCCCTCAGTCGGCCGCGGCAACGATCGAGCCGATCATGCGCAATCCCAAGAAAATCGCCGAGGTGCTCACGGATCATGCGATCGATCACCCAGGCTGTGGCGCCCGCCCAGATCGCGACCCGGCCTTCGGGGGCAGGCGGGAGCACCGTTCGCAGGTGGGCCGGAAATCGCCCCGTATCCGGCCATTCCCCGAAATCACCGACCATCAGGTCTCGCAGTACACCCGAAACGTCGGCACTCGTCACCAGCAGATACCGGTTCGTCGGCGTTTCGAGTTGGACGGCTGCGGGCGGGCGCTGCACGCCGTGCTGCAGAAGCGCCTCGAAATCCTGGATCTGCCATGGCCCCGTCGAACGCAGCTTCGTCTGGACGATCAGTCTGTAGCCACCGATGGCTGCCGACGACGAGACCCTGCCTGGAACCGCAGGCTGGAGGTCCGCCTCCAGGTCCTCTTCGTTCGCCGGCTCAAGCGTGATGTGCGACGCCAGCTTCTTCACGAGGAGCAGTTCCAACGCCGCCAGGATCGACACGTCGAGCTGGTAATGAAAACCCTCCAGCGCTGCGGCCCCGCCACGCGGGGGCGCCGCCGCATTGACCGGACGGATCGGCCCGCCGGGCTGAGCAGGAAGCGCCATCAGAAATATCTATCCTGCTCTTGCGCGCAGTCTCGATCTGATCCTGTCATCACACCGCCGCCGTGCCGAAGTCGCGATAGGCATATTCGATGAGGTCGCGCACCAATTCGAGGATGTCGCTGCGGGGAAAGCCGTCAAACGGATAACCATGCGCGAGGTCGTTGCGGATCTCCGACAGCGTCGGTCGCGCGGCCGGTGGGCCGCCTTCGCGATCGAGACGCAAGCGATCCACCACGGTCCCGCCATAGCGGGCAATCATCGGGATCTGCGCGTCGGTCAGGCCGTCCTGGACCACCATATGGTCGAGCAGATCGGCAAACGCCTTGATCGGAGGTTTGCGCATCATACTCGGCTTGCGCGGCTTACCGCGAGCAGGGACCTTGTCACCGTAGCAGTCGTTCAGCGCCAACTCGAGAGCCGTGAGGGCGACCAGTTCTCCGGCCTTGATCAGATCGATATCGACCCAGGCCAGCAGATAGAGCTTTTGCGCCCGCCGATACTTCGCTGCGACGATCTCGGGAATCCCTTGGCGCAGGCCAAGATCTTCCACACACAACCTCCATTCTGACAAGGTCTCGAAGGTCCGAAACCCTGCCGGCTGACCCGGTTGTGGCCAGGGCAGCGTCAAGGACGCCGCCCGCGGCGCGAGCTGTCGAGCAAGGGTCTCAAGGAAAGTTTCTTGTTGTGTCATCGCCCTATTCCGGCAGCTCGGCTTCGCGCAGCACGCGCATCACTTCGCGGAACACCCCGTTAAATTCGGGCAGATCGCTCATCTGATGCTGCAAGCGCGCCGTCCACAGCGTGCTTAGGCGCTTCTCCTTGGCGGCGATCGTCGCCGTCACGCCACCGGGCGGGCGACCGCGAAGGGCAAGTTTCTGCGTGAACTCGGCAAGATATTCCGCGGGGCGAATGTCATGCTCGTCGAGCAGGTTCCAGAGGTCATAGAGGTCGCGTGGTTCGGTACGCGCCTTGTCGGACAGGGCGGCCAGCTTTTCGATGAAAATCTCCGCCAGGCCATAGGCCAGGACGGTCGGTCCATCGGGCAGATCGGAAAACTCCTCGAAAGTCCGCAGGATCGGTCGCTCGGCGAGAGGAAAGCAGAACACCTCGTTGATCGTGATATCGACCTTTACATCGCTGCGCGCGGGCAGGGGCCCCTTGTAGCTCAAATAGAAGGTGTGAGTATTCTGATGGCCATGCCGATCAGGCCGGTCATACGCCATGCTGATTCCCGACGCTGTCTCAACAAGGGCGAAAATCTCGTTCAGACCGGACAAGATCGCGTCGAGCTCGATCGGCTTGATCAACGAAAAATCGAGATCTTCGGAGAAGCGATAATTCTCGAACCAGCAGCGCCTGAGCGCCGTGCCGCCCTTGAAGGCGAGATAGTCGCGCAGGGAATGCTGGGCCAGACCGGTCAGGAACCACGCCAGGCAATAGTCGCGCTCGATCACCGCCTCGGGAATACGACGGCCGCCGGATGAACGCAGAGTGTTGGCGATGCGGGACAAGTCGCGTTGGGGGATCATCAACTGCTCCGGACCAGATCGAGTTCGTCGGGCTCGATGTTGAGCCGAAGGCGCCAGCGCGCGATCATCCGGCCCTCGTTGGGGAATAACGGATCGAGGCGCTGATAGGTCGGGGTCAGCCGCGCGCGCAACGGCTCCAGCACACCCGGGTCAGCCAGATCATAATATTCGAGCAGATAGCCGAGGCGGCGGATCACCGCGCCGACGCCGAGCCTAAGCGCGTAGTCGATCAGATGATCGATCCGCAGCGTGTCACGCTTCATCCAGAGGCCCTTGGCGACTTCGGTGACGCCGCCGACATATTGCGGATGGTCCAGGCCATCGATGACGGTGCGTTCCGGATCACTGACCATGACCTGCTCTTCGGAAGTGATCCAGATCTGGGCAAGACCGAAAAAGTCCTCCGGCCGAACCTCGACGAAGCGGAATTCATAGCCGTGGATATGCTGCGGACGCAGGCGTTTGGCGCAGGACACCACAATCGCCAGTTGCGGCTGGGTGACCATGCGATGCAACTCGAGCGCGCTGCCGTGCGAGATGAAATAGGGCGCATCGCCGACCAGGGTTCTGGCGATGAGGTAGGGGTTGCCGACATGCTCGGTGTCGCGGCCACGCTCGAACGGCACCAGATTGTAGAGACCCGGCTTGAGACGCGTAACGACGCCGCGTGCCTCTGCTTTGGCGACAAGATTGCGCGCCGAGGGCGGATTAAGCCCGGTGATGTCCGTAACATCGGCGAGCGAGAAAATCTGCTGGCGCCGCTCGTTGAGCTCCACGACGAGCTGGGCAGCGCGCGGACCCAGCGTCTTGAGGTTAGATGTTTCGCGCAATTCACACCTCATGGAGCGACGTTCTGCGCGTTCGATATAACGGAAATTATATTTCCTGGCAATGGCGTCTCTTAGACTGACGCGAATTGCGCGCCGAATATAGTTCGACATCGACACGGGGCGAGCAACCGTTGCAAACGAGAGCTCAGCAACTGGGCGGTGACAGGTCGATCTTCCAAGCCCGAGCCTGATCCGGCGTGATGCCGTTACGCTCCAGGGTCTCGAGCAGATCGTCCTGACGCGGCATTCCCATCACCAGTCGATAGGTGGCCAGCCGGTTGCGCAGCCGCGGCCATGCGTCATGTTCCCGGCTCCAGTCGAGCACCGGCACGATCCTTTTGATCTGGACCGGCTCGGCACATCGCTCGAACACCCAGCAGGGCGCGAGATCGCTCTCCAAGTCTTGTTGCGCAGCTAGGACGAACATGTCGCTCCATGGATCCGTATCACCCTGGACGCCTGCCGCAACCAGCCCGGACAGGCCAATGCCGCGCGCGACATTCAGCCGCACCGCATGGCCCTTGTACCGATGAACCCGGCCCTCACGCTGCTCGAGCTCGACGGGAGAACCTGGCAAATTCCAGTGCACGACCGCATGACACCAGGGATGGAAGTCCAGGCCCTCCTGGCCAACGGCGGTCGATGCCAGCAGAAATGGCCGAAACGGCGAGTTGAACGCGGACCGGACTGCGTCCAAACGGCTGACGGCGCCGTTGGCTTCCTTGATCTCGGCAAATCGCAGCGCATGCCGGCACCGCAGCCGAACACCTTCGACATCCTGTCCGTTCTTGCCGCGCCGCCGCCGCCGCTCCAGCCCGCGCACCTCGATGGAAGCCCGGCGCAGCGTCAACGCGCCATGGACCGCCTTCGCGGCTTTCTCGAGCTTTTCCTCCGCAGTTCCTTCGAACATGGAGAGGCCATCGGCTTCAAAATGCAGATGTTCGTCAAGCAGCGCCTGCAGATTGCCATCGATGCAATATTCAAGGGCCTGGCGCCAATAGACGCGCTTGCGCCCTGGATATTGGAGCTGAACCGCAGCAGTCGCCTCACCCTGATTGAACAGCGTCTGAAACCCACGGGCGATATGGAAAGCGCCCCGCCGAAGCGTGCTGCCGGCAACTTCTCCCCGCGATGTTCGCGCCAGCGCGCGGTAGGCGCATATGCCAGGCGATCCGATCGCAAGGCGCGCGAGCATGTCCGCCAGATCGCGTGGCCGTCGGCCAAGTTGCCCCGGGTCGTCCAGGACTGCCTGGATCGCCTCGCGGACACGATCAAGGTCGGCCGGGCCGGTTTCACCCTCGCTGAGAAGAGGATCGGCGCTCAACCAGCTTTCAACCGCCTGCCGGTCCTCAATCAATAGCGGCGCCGCCCAATACCAGCGTTCATCGATCCGCCCGACCGGGCCGCCGCCTCCGAGCGATCGCAAGACTGGTACGATCCGCTTCCGGACGGCGGCCAGCAGCGCGCTCCGCTCGACCGCAGCTCCCTCGCTCAGCGCGAACGATAGCGGGTCGCCCAGTGCCGCGAGCGCGGCACAAGGCAGCAGCAAGGCAAGTGGCGCCATGCCGAGCGTCGGGTCCGACGCAGCCCGGCCCGGTCGGCCAAGACGCAGCGTATCGCCCAGTTCGCCAAACCGCATGTGCCGCTGACCCACTTCACGACTGTTTCGACGGATCCGCGTGGTCCGCGTCCCGCGCAGATCCGCGGCAAGCCGTTGCTCCATCTCATAGGAGATCATCGCCGAGATCGCGTCCGGCGCTAACCGCCATTCCGTGAAGATCAGGCGCTTGAGGTCGACCGGTGCCCCGGCAAACAGCCCCTTGGGATGAATGTAGGGGAGGGCGGGGGGCACCCACAAAAGCCGTTCCACACCGGCCGGCACTGCATCGCGGATCAGGTCACGCAGGCGCGCCGATGGCGCCACGATCGGATCGAGTCGGCGCAATGCAGGCAGATCGAGCAGCAGGTTCCCACGCTTCGCTTCTTTCGCGACGAACCGTCGATCGCCGCCGGTCGCTGCGACGGACGCGGTCCGGAACTGATACTCACGCATGAAATCGAGAAAGTAGGGCGCCGATTTCCAGTATTCGACACCGTCGCGGGTTTTCAGCCGCCGCGCGATCCGCCGCGCAGAAATCGCACCGGCCAAATCTTCCTGCTCGCTCGCCAGAACCCGCACGTCTTCGGCAACCATTCCGTCCGCCCGCTTCGTCGATCCCGTACGTTCGGTCCGGCTCATGATCTTGCCGAGAATAGCCTGCGCTCCATCGCGTGCTTGCATTACCTCCGCTTCGACTGGCGGATGCGCCCGGAGCGCACGCGAAAATGCGTCGAGCGCGCTCTCCAGGGCGATGGCCGCATCCCTTCCGGCCAGAAACCGCACCAGTCCGACGAAATCATCGTAAGGCTTCTCGCCTGGGGCGAGCGCGCCACCGGGCAGGCGATAGGGCGTCGCCGACAGAAGAAGCACGCGTCGTCCCGGAAGCGTGTCGGTCAGCAAACGCTCGGCAAGCCGGACCGCGAGATCGGTCTCGATCCTGCTCACATCGAGAAGATGCGAGAAGCGCTGGAATTCGTCGACGATGATCAATCCATTGCTCGCCAGCGCCTCGGCGCTGCCGATCGCAAGTTCCTTGCGCAGCCGGCCAATGACCTGGTTCCGCTTCCGCCGGAACACGCGCTCCGCGAGGGCGTCGCGTGCCTCTGACGCCTCGGATGCGATCGCCCGAATCTCGGCAGACAGATCCTCATCCGTCGATACTGCGTTCGCGAAGGCGTCGACGATCTGCGGATCGGGCGGGCGCCGGTGAAGATCATGCAGCCGTCCCTGCCAACTGACATAGTTCACCTGCTGCATCATCACGCGAAAGCCGGGACTCCGAAAGTGACGGCGCAGGCACAGGTAGATCAGCGCCCGCTCGCGAACATGGCCGGCCCGACCGGTCACGTTGAAGGAGGTATCGGGGGTCAACGCGAAATAGCGCACGCCGTCGGCCGACCGTGCCTCGGTCGCGAGCAATGTCAGTCGTGTCGCACTGACCGCGCCACCATGGCCGTGGACCTTTAATCGCTTGAGATTCTGGCTGGCGACGGGCTGGCTGGAGCAGAGATAAACGATGTCGATCGCCTTGCCCTCGCGGCGTCCAAGCGCCTCGGCTATCACTTCGCGCGCGACGACGGTCTTGCCCAGACCGACTTCGTCGGCAACGAGAAAGCGCCGTGCCGGCAGCGCGTCTTCCCAGAAACGTTTGACGACGTAAGCAGCGGTCCGCTGCTGGAAGCGCGTCGGACCGCTCATGATACATGGCCCGCCGCGCGCATGACCGACGACCACAGGGCCGTGAAATCCTCCGGCGCGACAGTCTCCAGCTCCTCGGGACCAAAGCTCTCGAGCATCTGCCGGATCGAGCCCAGCCGCTCGGGATCGTCCGTCGCACAGCGGATGAGCAGTTCGAGAAGCCCCGCCTGACCAGACGCCCTCCAGGCTGTGGGGCCGCCGTCCATCCCATCACCCCCGGCCAGCCCTTCAAGGCCCGTGAAATCGCCCAGCATGATTCGCAAAAAATCGGCAAAATGCTGCCGGTCGGGCAGGAGCGCCCGTAACGCCGCGTGTCGTCGCTCCTCTTCATCAACGCCGCGCACCTCGAGGTTCAGCGTGAACGAAATCAGCCCATCGGCGCCATCCGCCTCGAACACCGTGAACCCAGTGATCTCCGATAGGTCGAGCGTGCCGCGAAAAGTTGCCGGCGATCCCGCGATAAGCCCCGCCCCGCACCGGGTGGCTCGGTTCGCCGATAGCGTCGCCGGGCGAAAACGCAGGCCCGGGAGAAGCTCTGGCAACGCCGGGTCGACCTTGCCATCGGCCACCAGCGCGATGTGCCAGCCATCGTCCCATGCCGTGCAGGCGATATGGAGCTTCGCGTCGCACAACGCGGCGCGCGCGGGGCGATCGTCGAAAGGCGCGGGCTTCTCGTCGGCCGGTTGAGCCGGTTCGAAATCCTCGATCACCGCGCCGAGGCTGTGGCGGTCGAGCAGGGCATCGACGCCGGACTCGCCCAGCGCCCGCCCACAGTCGAATGTCGCCATGACCTCGACATTGCGCCCGTCCATCGCCGCGCTGGTCGCATTCATCGAACCGATCGCCATCCGCGCCTGCCGCCCTGTCTCCCAGATCAAGGCTTTGGCGTGCAGTTCTCCAACCTTGCCTGCGAGCAGGGGATCGTCGGGGACCGCCAGAACGGCCTGCCGCGCGAACCCGTCGCGTGCGGCAGCCCAGCACCGATCGAGCGCGTCGCTCCGCGAAATGACGATGACCGGCTGCTTGCTCGACCCCGCCAGTTGGCGAAGCGCCAGACCTGTCAGGAACGGCGAGATCACGACGAGCCGGTCACTCTTCGGCTGGACCCATGTCCGGCCAGGCCCGGTTCCCAAAGCACGGAAGGTCACCGCGCCAAGACCGTCCGGCAAACGCCACCGCGCCCTTTCAACGTCCCGAGCCATCTCCGCGATCAGCCGAAGCTGCCCCTGATCGGGCGGCCGTGCGCACCAGGACGGCATAGCCCGCAAGAGCGCGCCGATATCATTCCCCTTGCCGGATCCGGGAGCGCCGCGGCTGTCCATGACGATGCCTAGATCCCATGAACGATCACCGGTCAGGTTGCGGCTGAGGATGGCGATCCGCAACATGGAGCGGCCCGTCGCTGGATCGACGAACCGGATCACCCAAAGTTTCGGATGGAAGGCGCCGCCCATCGGTGCCTTCACCTCGTGGACCATACGCTCCGCCTCGATAATCGCCGGAGGCAGATATTCAGCGGGATGAATCGCACCGCGCTGGCAGAAGATCAGCGTCCGATCGCATACGCGCTTGAGCGCCGCCAACTCGACCGCCGTAAAAATCCCGGCTTTCCGTTTCGCCATACCGGGCAGATCAGCGAGCATCGCTGCCGGCAAGGAAAGCACGGTATCGAGCGACGCCGAATAGGTGCAGACCACAAGCGCATCGATCGCGAACCCAGCGGGTGGCCGCACGATGTCATAGATGGACAGACGCTTCTGTGGCTCAAGCATCAAGGCGCGGCCGCCAGATCGTTGAGGCAACGCCGCGCCACGTGCCAGCGATAATCGAGCGTGCTTCCCGACTCACCACGCCACCGGGCACGGGCTTTGCGCGATGTGATCCGGGAGGTGCCCGACGCGCCTTTGAGGAACACCTCTCTGTCGCCCACGAGCGCCGCCGCCCGGGGATCGGAGAGCAATGTATCCGGCCCCAGGCATCGCTCTGCCCAACGCCGGACGAATAAGATGGCATGCGGGTCCACGCTGTGGCGCGTGATCGCACCGAGCGTCGGCAGCTCGCCGATCCGTCTGATCACGAGATCGACATCGGCCGGCGACAGACGGTCACGCCATGTGGTGAACGATGCGACATGCGCGTCGCGCACATCGAGCCTGCCACCCTCGGGCAACATCAACTCAGCCACTCGGATATTGTAGAGGATGACCGCACCGTGCATCAGCCGCGAGAACGCCGCACCCAGCATCAGCAGATCGCGCGCCGCCGGTCGGAGCCGCGAGACCCGCGGATGGTCCCAGGCATCGCTCGCCGATGTCCTGCGCCGATAAGCGCTGAAGGGACCGAACAGATTATATTCATGACCCCGCCCGACTGGGTCGACACAGGCATTGCGAAGTCGGTTGCGCAGGAATGCCGCCTCGTCGGTATCCAGGCCGAAATTCAAACCCTCAATCGACGGAAACCCCGCCGGAGGTGGCGGGCGCACCATGTCGAAACCGATATCGACAGCGCTGCCGCCGCCATCCTCGATCGGTGCCGCCTGTTTTACGCGATCCCGAGAACTGGCAATCTGCCGGGCCCAGCGCAGACGGCTACCGCCTGCACGGCGCATGCCCAGCACCGCAAGGCCGTTCCAATAGATCTCGCTCGGCATCCGTTCCAGATCTTCCTGGCTCTGAATACCGATGACACCTTCGCCCGCCCCCAGCACGGAAAGACGCTGGATGAGAAGGACTTCCGTCCTGCGCAACTCGTCGATAATCCGCTGAGGATCACCCTGCCGGGCCGCGACCTCACAGCACCATTGAACGAACAGAAAATAGCGGACCCGTTCCTGGATGGTGCTGAGCCCCGGAAAGAACAGGTCGGCGAAGCTGTCGCGAATTGTGCCCAGCCCCAATTCGTCACGCGCGTCATGCCCCTTGGCGGCGCCGAGCGCACGCAGGACCGACTGTTCATGTTCGCTGTCGTGATCGACCCATCCGAGAAAATTCAAACATCCCCCAACGGCGTTGCGCAATCACATCCCCGGATTCCGCACGCTCCTGCACCATGTCGTCTTCCACGTCGCTGGTCGACCTCAAAGAAACACCGTTATCGACCGATCCGCGCAAACCGGCAAAACATCAAACCCAATGCCACCCGTGTGCACGGATTGATGACGATGAGGCAGGAGACTCCCGATATCGGCTATCTCTGAAACCAGTCGGCCAGTCGCTTCACTCCGCGCGTCGCATCCTGCTCCGCTCAGTCTCGGCTATATGGTCTTACCTACTAAACGTCCGACGCCGTCACCAGACCGCTAGGGTTCCAGTTGCGCCATGATGCGCTCAGCATAGCGCGCGTCGCTTAGATCAAGACCGGCAAACGGCACAAAGCCTTCAATCGTCATCGCGATTGATTTGAGCCCAGCTACCCTGAAACTTGCCAGTTTCGCCTCCTCAGGCGCTCCACCGTTCCGTTCGATCACGACGGCATCCACGAAGGGCGCATCGTGACGTGTGTAGAGAATGTGCGGCGCTAGAATGACCATGCCGCGATTATAGGTGGCACGAATGCATAACTGATTGCGGATCGCCTGCGAAAGCAGCGCCAGGGCATCGGATTCTGCGGAACCGTCGCCGCTACGACGCCGAATCGACAGTGTCTTCCGCGGTGCTTGCATATCCCGACAGCTAAAGGTGGGGCATCATCATCGCAAGCAACCAACGAGACGCGCAACTCCCCCGATACCTGTTCCGCTGACCCCGCCCCATCAGGCTGAAGCCTGGTCGATGGGCGGGAACAGGATCCTGCCCACCATGGTCAGCTTGCTTCCGACACCGCTTCCACCGCCGCCTTCCGGCCGCGACGGGGCTTCGTTGCAGGCTCAGCTGCCACGTCCTGCGGGGCGGACTTTGTCTTGGCCTTGCGATCCCGCGTCGGCTTCACGATGGCCTCATTGGTCTCGGCAGCGGAAGCCGCTGGTACAGCCGCGGCCGACTTTTTCGGTTTGCGGCCCGCCTTCAGTCCCACATCCTTGGCTGGCACGGCCGACTTTGCTTTGGCGACACGCGCTTTCCTCACGGTCGGAGCCTTCTGCGCCGTCTCCACCGGTGCCGGCGCTTCCTCGCTTTCGCTCACTACCACTGCCGGCGCCGCTGGCTTGCGCCCAAGGCCCAATCGCTTCGCGACCTCCCGTCGCTGCTCTGAATAGCTTGGCGCGACCATGGGATAATCCTTCGGCAACTTGTACCGGTCCCGATACTCCGCAGGCGTCAGTCCGTTCGTCGACAGATGGCGTTTCAAGGTCTTGTACGGTTTGCCGTCGATCATGCTGAGAATGTGATCGCGAGACGCGAGGCTCTTGCGAGCCGTCGTCGCCGGCGCAAATTCGGGCACTGCAGGTTCCACGGCCGCGACGTCGCCCGACAGCGCCGTACGCGTCGACTGAATAAGGCCGGCCAACTCCGCGCTCGGCACCAAATTGTTCGAAACATAAGCGCTCAAAAGCTGGACTGTCAGCGTCGTGAGATCGGGCGTCTCGGCCTCGGCCATGGGATACTCCTTCATTGTGCGAACAGATGCGCAGCACAGCGCACTAACCGCGCCAATTTTCAAAGACGTAAACACAAATCCTGCCGTGGCCCGATCGTGAAGTCAAAGGGAAGGGTGGGGAGGATGGTGAGTCCCGGAGATATCCGCGCACCACCGTCTTTCCCTGGAGGAGTACATGGCAGACCGCGTTTCCGTAGCGATCAAGCTTGGCGGGCAGCTTCCGCGGTCCTTGCTCGCCGACTTCGAAGCGGCGATCATCAGCGACGGCGCTTCGACCGACTGGCAAGGCTCTGAATTTACCGTCGCCGAACTGCCGATCGATCAACCCCTTTCCCTGATGGCCAACGAAGTGGCCTGGGGAACCTTCGAGGCGATCGAACAATTCTGTCGCGACAATCAGCTGATATTCGCTCGCTGGGCAGGCGGATGCGCCGGAAGCTTCGGACCGGAACGCCTCGTCTTCAATGGCATAGAGGAGATGACGTTCGCCGTCACAGATGACGACGAGGTCATGATCTCGCGCGACGATGTGCGCCGCCTGGGCTCGATCGCTTCCATCGAGACGCATTTTGCGGCCGCTGACCTCGCTGTGCCGGCGCTCGTCATCGTCGAGGCCCGCCAGCCTGACGGAGGCAATCATGGCTGACACCTGGATCCAGGGCAGCTTTGCCTTCACCTGCAGCAACGCCGAAATGGCTTTGATTGAGGAAGCATTTCAAGCCGCGGCCGATCTCATGGATGATTGCGAACCGTCAGATCCCAAGCCCGAATTCCTCGCCATCTTTCCACCGACCGATCCGGCCCATTGCTGGAGCGGCTTGCGTGCGATTTTCAGCGACCCGAACTTTCCCAGCTTCGGTGTCGACTTCGAGGGTGGTAACAGTCTCGAAGCGCCTGATGTCTGCACGATATGCTTCTCCAGCGACACCGACTTCCAGCCGGATCCTTTAGCTCAACTCATCTATCGGTGCTGCCGCGAAACCCTCACGAAGGCACCGATCGGCTTCGAATGGGCAGTGAGCTGCTCCAGGCCGAGAGTCGGTGAATTTGGCGGTGGATGGTGCGCCATCTTTGCCGATCGCATCGAAATCGAAAGCACCAACGAGGCGCTCAGTCGCGCCCTTGAGGGAGGGATCATCTGATGGATCGCCTCCTGCAGCTGTATGGACCCTGGGGCGAACATCCCGATCATCCCGTCGATGGCTGGAAGGCCGAGGTCGCCAATGACGACACACGGCTCGGCTATTGGGCGTGGGTCGCGTCGCGCGCCGACGATGCGCAAGACCAGGTCACGCCTCGGCCAAATTGAGACGTGCCGCTCGCGCCGACCAGGCTTCCACCGATCCGAAGCATCGGCGCCATCTTTCACCTGTCCCCAACCAAGCCCGGGGCCACGCCGGGCGCTTCAGCATGAGGAGATCTTGCATGACCGCCACCGCCCAATCGATCTTCGACGTAGCGCCGCTGGGCGCGATCATTCGCTATTCCGACGGGACACCGCGGCCGCCGGACCGCTTCAAGCGCAAGGTTCAGGCGTGGGAAACGCGCAACGGCAAAGGGCAGCTTACCCAGCGATCGCCCGCTGGCACCGGTCAATATCCCTACCCAGCGACCTTCACGCTGCACGACGGTAACTATGGGAGCGGCGAGACCATCGTCCTCTCGGTCAACAAGATCTTCTCGGTCAGTGACGCCCGCACATTCGAGATCGTTCGAATACCTCCACCCGGCGCTGCGCTTGTGCTTCAGGAATGGGAGGGTCACCGCGAGTTGCTCCATGTCGCAGCCGGCGACGCAGCCGCCACCGCCTGGCTCGGCCGTCATGGCTATAGCCGCGCGTATGTCGAAATCGTCGGCGACCCGGAACCGGTCGCCACGGCTGCCTGACATGGCATTCATCCATGCCGGTCCCGGCAGATCGCTACGGGACGCCGAGGCCGAAGCAATCGGGCGATACGTCAGTACTGGTATCCACCACTGCCTTGTCCGGCGTGACGGCGACATGTCCCACATGATCCTGCCGGAAACGGATGTCATCACCGCCGGCATCGCGCTGATTGATCGCATCCTCTGGAGCACGGACGGCTCCGAAACCGATGGACTCGATCCGGCGCTCCTCGCCTGACCTCTTCGAAAGGACAAGCTCATGACGCAGGCCCAGCCGGCGAGCGCGCCGCCGCGCCTTTACAGCCAGACCGATCATGATGATCGGGGCAATTTCCATTATGATGGCGATCTCTATCGCCCCGGCGAAGCGCTTCCCGCGCTCTGTGCCAGGATCGAAAACCACCTCCATAGCCTCATCGGGAATGCCCGATTCACCAGCCGCGGCGAGCGCTATGCCGGCGGTCGGAAGGTAACGGTCGAGCTTCTCGATTCGCCCGCGGACCTTACTGACGAATCTGAGCGCCGCGCCTTCACTATTATGGTGCGAGACCAGATCGAGCGTTTCGGCTTCACTCGGTCCAATTTCTACCAGGACTATCAGCAATGCGCGTTCCATTCAGAAGTGCAGATCGGCAAAACCTATTGGTCGGCACTCGCCGCAAGACGCGGCAACGCCAATAAGGTCGAGCCGCTGGTTTCGCTCGCGGCCTTCAAACGGCGGATCAAGCCCGGCGACCGCCTGCAACTCATCGCCGCACCCGACGGACACCGCGCCCTTGGGACGACCAGGTCCGTAAAAGCCGTCCGCTCCGGCGATCTCATTTTCGAAGGCAATGTCTATCTCGACTTCCCGCGCGCCGCGGGCTTCGCTTGTGATGGCCGGCTCGTGCGGTTCGCCAATGGGAATGAGCACGAGCCCGATCGACATCTTCTCTACGAGTGGCTGCCAGCGGAGCAGTGACCGCTCGGCTGTGCCGCGACGGAGCGTTCACGCAGCGATCCCGTCCCGTCCGGCCGGCAGCCCCTTCAACATTCGCCTTTCTGACGGCCCGCGATCCCGGCCGCCGCACACGATTGCCCGAGGAGCAAGGGGGAGGGCGATGGGGGTGAATTCAGCCATGGGAGCCCATGATGTCCGAGCCGATTCGTTTCAAGGCGACAGACCGTCTCGGCAATGTCGCCTATATCGGAGCATCGTCATGACCGAACCGGACGACGCCATGTGGCGCGCCCTTGTCGATTTCCGCGCGCGCCACGGACGTCGCTGGAAGGAAACGCTGTCGATCAAATGGATGAACGGCGGTGACGATTACGAACCCTTTGGCAGCTCGCTCAGGATGATCCGCAACCATCTCGGGCCATCCTGGCTATGCGATCTCAAAAAGGCGACGCTCGACGCGGCCGCGCGCAGGTTGGCCGTACTCGACCGCTTGCCCGAGATGTGCGCGACCCATCTTCCTGAGACGGGCGAACCGATCGTCATCAAACGCGGCGAAACCGGTTATTGGCCGCTACCCGATGGCATGACCGTCGATCTGATCAACACGACCTTCGAGGCGAGGCCGGCCCAGCTCGCGGCCATGCTAGCCGGCTCAATGTTCGGCTGGGACATACCGGGCGCTGACCCCGATCGCTATGACGACGACGGCCGCCCGATGTCGCGCGACGTCTGACCCTCATGGCCATCGAGGTGATCGTCGGACTTCCCGGACTCTCGGAAGGTCCGCTGCTCGATCGCGCCCGAGCCATGCAGGTGCCCGTCCTGGTCTCGGCGAACAGCTTTTCGCGCTGGGACCGGCGCAACGGCACCCGCGAGTGGCGCGGATGGCGGTTGGGATCACTCGCCAACGCACACGGCCTGGCATCGATCGATCTCGACAGCGCCGGCTTCGTGCTGGCGGTTCGCGAACGCGGCATCCCCTGGACCATCGACGATTACATTGCGCTTGCCTCAAGCCATCCATTCCGGCGCTTCGCCAGCCTCGATCTGTGCGTCGAACAAGCAGTCGCGCATGATCGAGACGAGGTCCTCGACCGGATCGCCCGTACGATCCAGCTCAATCGCGCCTGTCACATACGCGCATGCGACGCCGACATCACGCACCGCTTCATGCCGGTCGTACAGGGTCGTCTCCTAGAGGACTATATCCGATCCTTCGAGGCGATCGCCGACCTCATCCAACTCGGCCAACCTCTCGGCGTCGGCTCGATGTGCCGCCGCCATCTTCACGGCCCCGAAGGGTTGATCGCCGTCATCGAACTCCTGGATCGCCGCCTCCCAAAGACATTGCAGCTTCATCTCTTCGGCGTGAAGGGAAGTGCGCTTCCATCGCTCGCTGCCTTCGGCGATCGCGTCGCCAGCATCGACAGCCCCGCCTATGGGGTCGCGGCCCGTCAATCCGCACTCATGTCCGGACAATCGAAGACCAACTGCTTCGTCGCCGATCATATGGCGCGTTGGACAGGCCGCCAGCTCGATCGCCTGCGCGAACCCGTTCGGGCAGTTCAACAGACGCTCGATCTGCCAATCGGCCAACCACGAAATTCCAGTCCCTGGGAACAGGCCCTCGCCACTGCACGCCAGCAAATTCGCGACCTCATTGAGCAAGGCGAAATCGGCTTCGAGCAAATCACCGAAGCGTGGATACTCGAATGGGCAGCGAATCTGCCCGACGAGGCCTGATCGAAGGGGAGGGAGGGAACGGGGTGGTGGCGCGGGTCGGGTGAAACCCCTGTCGCCGCTGCTCCATCGTCCCCATCAGGAGAACCCCAAATGGCCAGTCTCGCTCTTGCCGCCGGCCGTCTCGTCGGCGGCGCCTACCATGTCGACATTTCTCGCGGTCGCAATGTCGGGCGCGTGTCTTCCGAATGGTTCTCGCGGCCTGACGACGAGAAGTTCCTGTCGCTGACCGAGCTGTACGACAGCGTCCGTTCCCGCGCGGAACGCGCCACGACGCGTGTGGTCGAGAGCAAGTCCGTTCGCGTCGAAGCGCGCAGCGAAGATCCCGAACGGCTTTCGCTCATCGTCCCCGGCGATGACCGGCCGGTGGCACCCACCAACTGGTCCTTCGGCCAGCTCTCGAGCCTCGTCGGCGCGCCGGCATCCTATCTGCGGACGCTCCCGGCGGCGCTCGCCGGCATCAATCTCCAGCATGGCCTGCTCTCCCACCGCGGTGAACAGGTGAAAATGCTTCAGACCGAAGATGGGCGCACCGAACTACGCGCCGTGACCGGCCCCGATTATGGCCGCATCTGGGATCATGAGCTTGTTGGCGCCGTCATGAAAATCGCCGGGGACGGCGTATCCGACACGCGCTGGAAAGTGCCGGGCGTTCTCGACTGGTCGAGCATGCGCTACAATCCCTATGTCGATGTCAGCCTGGAGACGACGACGCTCTATGCGTCCGATCGCGACGTCTTCCTCTTCCTCGTTGACGACACGCATCCGATCGAGGCCGGCAAACTCCCCAATGGCGATCCCGATCTCTACTTTCGCGGTTTTTATTGCTGGAACTCAGAAGTTGGCTCCAAGACGTTGGGAATGGCTACCTTTTACCTACGCGCGGTGTGCATGAACCGCAACTTGTGGGGCGTCGAGAATTTCGAGGAAATCTCCATCCGCCATTCCAAATTCGCGGCCAATCGATTTGCCCATGAGGCAGCACCGGCGCTCGAGACTTTCGCGGACTCCTCCCCGTTGACCTTCGTGCAGGGCGTCCGCGCGGCACGGGAACGTATCGTCGCCCGCAAGGATGACGATCGCGAGGCGTTCCTCCGCAAGCGTGGCTTTTCCAAGTCGGACACCGCGAAGATCATCGCGACGGTGTTGGACGAGGAAGGCCATCCGGCAGCCTCGCTCTACGACTTCGTCCAGGGGATCACCGCCGTCGCGCGCGGAAAGACGCATCAGAACGATCGCCTAGAGTTCGAGGGCAAGGCGCGGAAACTGCTCGAACGCGCCAATTGAAACGTGCGGTGCCGGCGTGCCCGGCACCTTTTCTTCCTTTGCTATCTGGAGGCCCAGCCATGACCGAGATTTCGGCGACGTCGACGCGCGCGTTCCGCATATGCGTCCAATTCTTCTCCGACGGCGAATGCTTCGCCGTCGAGACCTTCATCATCGACCTTCCCGAAGGCCAGGATCCCCAGGCTGCCGCCGAAGGCCTGGCCGACCATAGCGTCTACCATGACGAACGGGTTCCCGATCTCAGCCGCACGATCGAGATCACGTCGCCCGATTCAGATGACCCCGGGCCGCCGCCCGCATCCGGCGGCGCACCGACACCGGTCTGACCGCTGCGGGCGTCGGCGACAAACCGCCATGAAGATGAGGGGGAGGGAGCGGGATCGGGCGCGTCAAAATGAGGACGCACGACCCGAGCCACGGCCCTGCCACATTCCCTGAGGAGATCAGCCTTGAACACACCAGATTCAACCCGCTCCACGCTGCCGCTCTCCCTCATCACGAAGGGGGATAACCCCCGCCGTTATTTCGATCGGAAAAAGCATGACGAGCTTGTAGCCTCGATCGGCCTCCGCGGAATGTTGCAGCCTATCCTGCTGCGTCCGAAGGGCGAGGTCTACGCCATCGTCGCCGGCGAACGCCGCTACAGGGCCGGCCTCGAAGCCTACGGCCCCGATGCTGAAGTGCCCGTCATCATTCGCGAGATGACCGATCAGGAGGCCCTCGACGCCGCGATCGCTGAAAATGACGACCGCGATGATCCTTCGGAAACCGAGCAGGCCGATGCCGCCGTCCGCTACCTCGCGGCCTGCCAGAACGATCGCGCCGAGGCGGCACGGCGTCTCGGATGGTCCCGGGCCAAGCTTGATCGTCGTCTGGCGCTCGCCGAACTTTCCGACGCCGTGAAGCTCGCGCTCGACGAACGCCGGATCAAGGTCGGCCATGCCGAGCTGCTCGCCGCCATCCCCGCCGACAAGCAGGACAAGGCCCTCGAGACGATCCTCGGCTCGGGCCTCGATGTGAACAAAACGCGTGACCTCCTCATGCGCGTCACGCAGAACCTCGGCGCCGCCTGTTTCGACAAGACCGAGTGCACGACCTGCCCGTTCAACTCGGCCGCCCAGCGGACTCTGTTCGAGACTCATGTCGATGACGGGCATTGCACCAATCCCGGATGCTTCGATTTGAAGACGCAAACCGCCGAAGCGATCCGCTTCGAGGAGCAGGAGCGGGCCGAAAAAGCGGCAAGGGCCGCAGCTCCACGAGCTGACGAAGACGCTGACGAAGACGCGGAGGATGACGAGCAGGACGATGCCATCGACGAGAGCGGGGCCGATTCCAAGAACCCGCGAGCCCCGTCTCCCGGCACGACCGGGGCGCACGTGTCCGCACAAGCGACCCCGACGCCGCCCCCTTCCGTGAGCGGCGTCTCGACCGCGCACAAGCCGACCGTCACCGTCAAGTCCATAGCCAGCCGTACCAGCGATCTTCGCGAAGCGACGTGGCGAACCGCGCTCGCCCGGGCGCTCGCGGCCAATGCCGCACAGGCGCATATTGCCGTCCTCGTCGCAGCGATGTCCGGGACGCTCTCGCAGATCAAGGGCGAAACCCTGAAGGGACGCGCGGGCCTGCTCGTCGGCGCGTCCTTCCCGGAACTTACGTACAGCGCCAAGATTGCCGAGATCCGCACGCTGCCTGAAGGCCAAGCCGCGACCGTGCTTTCCGCGATCGGCGCAGCCTATGCCAAGGATGTGCTGAACTTCGGGCACGTCGCCGATCTCGCCCGCGCTTTCGACGTCGATCTGCGCGACGTCTGGCAGGTCGATAAGGCATTCCTGGAGCGGTACACCAAAGACGAACTTAGGTTCATCGCCCAGGAAACCGGCCTAGTCTCGCACATGGGCGAGAAAGCGTTCGCCAAGCTCCTGGGCTCCAAGAAGGCGGATGTTGTCGCCGGCATGCTCAATCGAACTGGCTTTGAATGGGCCGGCCGCCTGCCCAGCGCGATGACCCTCGACGGCCAATACGGGCCACCCCCGGTCAACGCCGCACCGCTCGCCCAAGCGCCGATCACCGAACTCGCCGCCTGATTTCCCGCACGCTCCAAATAAGGAAACGCGTCCATGCTGATCACGACCCTGCTCCCGCTGCTCGCGCGCTACTCGCTCGGCTTCGATCTCGTCGCCGGCCCCGACGACACCGTCACCCTGACCGTCATTCCCCGCAGGCATGAAGGCGCGGCCGACAAGCTCGAATCCGGCGAAACCCGCCCGATCTCGCTCACGGCGAGCGCCGCGGACATCGACGCCGAACTCGCCAAGGGCGAGGACGGCGCGCTCGGCCAGCTCATCGCGGCCCGCAAGGCACTCGCCGATCAACTTGCCGAGCAGCGGCAGGCGGCCGACGCCGCGCGCACCGCGGCTGCCGAGGCCGCGAAGGCAAAGGCGGCAACGCCGACGCCGAAGCCCGCCACCGCCGGCGCGAAGGTCGACGCTCCCGCCAGTCCGCCCGTCGACGCCACGGCCGAGGAGCCCGCCAGCCTCTGGTGATGCACCGCCACGACCTTCTCCATGATCATCAGCCGGAGGCACCCATGCAGATCAACCACCTCACCCGCGCGTATCGTTATGACGGCATCGACCTCCCGGTCCCGCCGCATCTCGCAAACGACCCGACTGCGCTCCGCGCCTATCATGCCACGCTCTACCCGGCGATCCTCAACGCCGAGACGGTCGATGCCGGCGTGTCGGGCGCGGCTCACGTCATCGAATACAGGCGCGCCGTCGGGACCAAGGGCTGACCATGTACCGAAGGCCTGGCGAGGCCATCCCGCCCACCATCCGCAAGACGCTCCTCGAATGGATCGAGACCGACGATGGCGACACGACCAGCTTCACCTATCCTGCCTGCACCCCGCAGGCCCAGGCCCTTCACGCGCGGATCGTCCACGACCCGCACGACGGCAAGGGCGACGCCTGCGAGCCGCTCCAGCCCCCTGCAGGTCTTCCCCTTCCGCCCTTGGGCTGAGCTTGCAGGACGCACCGTCGCGCTCTCAACCGACATCCCAACCATCTTCGATGCCCCGCTCGCGCCACATCACAAGCTCATCGGTCGATGGGTCGTGTCGCGGGAGAATTCGACGCCATCCTGTACGCGTGTGGCGGCCCGCCGGTACATCGAGCGCGCTTTCGACGCCGCGGTGCTTGAAATTCTGGCTCCCGTCGAACTTGTCGATCTACGCGTCGCCGTTCTTCACAGCGAGGAGGATGGACCCTCCGCGATCGCCATCGTCTGCGAGAGCATGGGGCAACTCGACCTTGGCTGGATCGAGACCAGCGATGCCCCCATCGGCTGGCGCGCTGCCGCATATAGGGCGCTCGAGCACACCCTCGGCCGAGCGCTTCCCGTCTTCGGCTACCAGGATCTCTTCGACGAGATCGCGATGTATTACTGGGAAGGCGCAACCGACGACGAAGCCGCCCGGCAGTGCCTGATCGCATATCACGGCGCGGACGAGGACGATCTCGACGGGATGACGCTGCCATCCGAGATGAACGCGCGGCGGCCAGACTGGATGATCGCGGCGAATGCGGCGCCCTCTGCGCGGCTGCCAGCGGCTCTCCGCCGAAAGCTCGCCGACCTCCGCAAAGCGCACCAGGCTCTCGGATCCCTGACGCCCGAACGCAACGCCTGGCACTTCGACTTCCAGGTCGCCTCCGAATATCTTCCGGGCATCGAGGAATGCGCCTCATTGCCGCCGTTGACCCTCGTTCCCTTCGACCAGTTCACGCGGGAGCTCGATGATGTCGGGCGGCAGGGCATGGAAATGGGCTTCATGGACATCGCCGGCATCTGCCCGCTGCCCGACGCGAGCCGTATCGACGACTGGTTCGCCTCAATGCGTCTCGGCGCGCAATTCCTTCTCGCAGCCCAGGACCTCGTCCAGTTCGACCCACCCATATCTCGAGGCTCTCATGTCCGAACATAGCACCCAATTCGAAGCCAGCGGTGGCGGCCTGGTCCTGGCTAACGCCATCCTGCTCTACAGGAACCAGGCGCCACGCAATCTCAAGCCCTACGGCGCTTCGTGCGAGAGCGGTCCGGCGTTCGCCAGCTTTCACGCGGTCGAGCACGACGGCGACGGCCGGCCGACGATCGCCGCGGGCGTGCCGCTGTCACGCGCGCACCTGCGCCAATGGACCGAGGCGCTCGGCCGCACCGTCGTGCCCGAAATCCTGCCGGACAATATCCTTGTTGCCCATCCCGACATGCTGGCCTGGTGGAGCCCGGCACAAGTGCGCCACGCTTATTTCGCCCTGTCGGCTCCTCCCGCCGGCCTCAGGGCGCTCTCCGGTCGAACGACCCTGCCGGTTCCGTATCCGGCGCACCTGTTCATCGCCACGCGCTCGGGCCTCGGCGTCTACGCCCTGGCGGCAAGCGAGCGTCCGAACGCCGCGACGCCGGTGCTGCACTCCCCGGTCCTCAATGTTTTCGTCAACGGGCGCCTCTGCTGGGGCAACATCCCGAGGCCGAAAGCGCTCAGCACCGCGTCCATCCCGGCCTATGAGAGCGCGGTGTTCGACTCCTGGTCGACGCACCCCAATCCGGGGCAGGAGTTGACAGTCAGCGGAAAGGGCGGCCTCGTCCGTCTATGGGATGACCTAGCAGCGCGCCGGGCGACCCGCTTTCCGGTCAGCCGTCTCAAGCCCTTCGGTTCGCGTGGTGGACAGCAGAATCGGCCACAGGCGAAAGCGGCAGTCGCGGCCAAGATAACCGTGGCAAGTCTCATTTCCATGAGCGCGCGGGTATGACGAAGCTCGCCGATGATCCGACCGCAGCCGCGGTGCTCGCCGCCGTACCCTGCCATCCGGTCCCGCCGCTTGGCAAATCGTCCGCCCTCGAAGCGCTTCGCAGCGCCCGGTCCGGCCACGGCCTTGCCGTAGGAGCCGACGGCGTGATGCTCATCCTCCGCCGCCCCTGGCTCGCGCTCGACGTGCCTATCACGCCGCCGATCGCCGCCTATCTTCCCTATGGTAGCATCGGCGCGCCGAGGGCCGACCTGCGCTGCGGCCTGATCCCGCGTGAGCATCTCGAGTATATTCTCGACCACTTCCGCGCATCGCTGCCTAACGAGGCGGCGGCGTTCGTGCTCTGGAACGAAGCGACCGGGGATTTCACGGTGAACCTACCCGTCATCGAAGAGGCGACACCCTCCCGCCTCGTTTACCGCACGCCGGCCCTGCCGCCCGACTGGCATATGATCTGCGACATCCATAGCCATGGTCGTGGGCCCGCATTCTTTAGCGCGACCGATAATGCCGACGACTCACATACAACCAAGATATCGCTCGTTTTCGGCCGGCTCGACCAGCCGGACGGCCCAGTGATGGCATCCCGCCTCTGCGCCGGCGCCATGTTCCTGCCCCTGCCGCGCAGCCCATTTGCAGGAGAGTCCCATGCGAACTGAGACCAGGCAGCGCCACTATCTGCCCGCCACCTTCGACAATCGCTCAATCCGCATCCTGCTGGTCGGTTGCGGCGGAAATGGCGGGCAAATGCTGATGGGTCTCGCCTCACTCGATACGGCGCTGCGCGCGATCTCCTCGCGTTCGCTCGACGTCACTGTGGTCGACGACGATATCGTCACCGAGGCGAATCTTGGCCGCCAGCCATTCTACCGGTGCGACATCGGCAACTCAAAGGCGCGCACACTCGCCGAACGGATCAACCTCGCGCACGGACTTGACTGGAGGGCGGTTCATGGCCGCGCGCCTGGTGCAATAGGGCTCGAAGGCATCGATCTCCTGATCAGTTGCGTCGATACCGCCTCCGCACGGCGAGCGCTTGGCACAGCGATCGCGAATGGCAAGGCGACGCCTGCTTACTGGATGGATCTCGGAAACCGCGCCAGCGACGGCCAATTTCTAATCGGCTGTCCGTCGCGCGCCGACGAACGATCCGGACGACTTTCCACCGTGCTCGAGGCCTTTCCGGAACTTGCCGACGAGAGCGTGGCCGACGACGATGCACCGTCCTGCTCGGTTGCTGAGGCGCTCGAACGCCAGTCCCTGTTCGTCAACCGGGTCCTCGCCAGCCACGCGCTGGCGCTGTTATTCGATCTTCTCGGACGCGGTTCCATCGGCCACGCCGGAGCCTTCCTCAATCTGGCTAGCGGTCAAGCCGTCCCAATCCCGCTGCCCTCGGTCGAACCTCCAAACCCTCGCGCCGATCAATGATGGCTCAAGAGAGGGAAGGGGGGGCGCAGACGGTGATCATACAGGAGATCGCACGATGCTCACCACCCGCACGCAGCGGTGGCGCGACCGCCGCTGCCGCTGGATCCCGAACGCCAGCGAAATCGATCCCGCGCGCCTTTCCGTCGACGTGATCGACACGCGCTTGCACGCGGCACCTTTCGTCAAAGCGCACCATTATGCCGCATCCATGCCGGTCGCTCGCCTCTCGATTGGCCTTTTCGCCAATGGCAAGGGTGGCCGATCGGAGCTTGTCGGGGTCTGCGTCTTCTCGCACCCGGTGAACAATGCCAGCGTCCCCAAGACGGCAGGACTCTCCGATCCGCGCACCGCCTGCGACCTCGGCCGGCTCGTGATCGACCAAGCCCAAGGCGGCAACGCTGAATCTTTCCTCGTATCCCGCGCTTTCCGCATCCTGCGCCGCGAGAAACCGGAGATTCTTTCCGTCATCTCCTACGCCGACCCCGTTCGAAGGGTTGACGAGGGCGGGCACGTGTTCCTGCCGGGACATGTGGGTGGACTCTATGCGGTCATGGGAAGCCGATACGTCGGGCGCTCAAGCCCGCGCACCGATCTCATCCTGCCGAACGGCCGCCCAATCTCCTCGCGCGCGGTCTCCAAGATCCGCAACGCGGAATGCGGACAACGCTACGCCATGGACGATCTTGTTCGCGCCGGCGCCCGACCACCAGGATTTGGCGAAGATCGCGCCGCTTGGCTCACCGATCTTGAACGGACCGGCTTCCTTCGCCGACAGCGCCATCCCGGCTGCCACGCCTATCTCTTCCCACTGACCCGCGCCGCCAAGCTCGCGGCGCGCAAGGTGCCCGATTTGGCATATCCTGTCCTCGATCGGCGCGCGCTCGAAGGCGACGTGACGCTTCCACCGCTTTTTGCCGAGGCTGCCTGACCTCAGCCGAGCACCGCCCATGGCCGAAATCGGCGATTGCTCGCCCGATACGATGAGGAACTGTCATGACCGACACGTCGAAACGCGATCTCGCGCGGTTGCTGGCGCGCGCGCGTCGCGCCATCGAAGACCCCGCCAGCCTTGTCGAGCACGACCGCGCTGCCTTGCTGGGGGCACTGGCCAGCGCCGAATCCCACGTCGCAGGATCGCCAATGCCGTGGTCGCTGGAGATTCACATCGCCTCGGTCGAACATCGGCATGGCCTGAATCACTATGTCGCGCTGACGCGAGCGGGGCTTATGGGCGCAGTCGCAGCCTATTGCCGCGAGGGCTGGACCGAAATCAGTGACCCTCGCGATCCCGCCACGCTCGACGACGAAGCCGTCGCCGGCGTCTATTTCGATATCCATGAAAACGAGCATCTCTCGACCGATCGGATCGAACTCGGCGCATCGCCTCCCGTCGCCGGGTACCTGCTCGAAACCGGCTGGTACTGCGTTCTCGCCACCGCGCATCTTTCGACATCAACCGCCGATTTGCTCGACCATTGGTGTTCAAAAGAGGCGACCGATCGTCCGCTCAATATCGCCAGCAGCATCTATGGCTGGTTCGTGCCGACCCGGCAGATCGACCCGGACACACAAGGCCAACTTCCGAACGACCTGCTTGCAGCCATTTGCTTTGGCCGGGACCGCGGTTTCGACCACATCCTCTTCGACTGCGACGCCGGCACCGCCGACGGACTACCGGTTCACAGCTGGTAGCAACGTCGGCGGTCTCGCCATCCGCGCCAGAAGCAGATTCAAATCTTCGCCGCGGAGATCACTCCTGCCTGCGGCCGCTGAGCAGTCTGAGCCGGTCAGCGGCGAGTTCAGCGACGTTGGCCTGCATCACATGGCCTCGCCCACGCAGGATCTCTCCAAGATCCCGAACCATGATGATCAGATCGCCGGTTGAAATATCGCCATCCAGCTGGTGCAAAAGCAACTTCTCTTCATCGTCCAGCTCACGCATTGCAGTCTCGCTCCATCGCGACGCTCGCAGCCTGATGAGTTCAGCGCGCTGTAGTTGATCCAGCCGACGCTGAGTCGGCGGACCCATTATAGCATCTGGTCGACCGTGCGTGCCGGAATCCGATGATCCCAAAGACCGCAATCGACCCGAAGGGGAGCGGGAGGTGTGGGATGCTCCTCAGAACAGGTGCGCCTGGAGTTTCCATCATGAAGATCGAACTGCGCAACATCACCTACAGCGCCGCGCTCTCGCAGGAGACGAGCGCTTTCACGGCCGACATCTGGATCGATGGCAAGCTCGCCTTCCACGCCCGTAACCAGGGCCATGGCGGATGCGATTTCTACCATCAGGTCGGCCGTTGGACTGAAGCACAGGTCAACGCATGGCTGAAGGCCAATCGTCCGGCGCGTGTGGTCCACGGCCTTACCCTCGAGGCGGACCTCGAAACCGAGGTCGGGGATCTCCTCGCCCATGAACTCGAATATCGCCGCCTGAAGCGCCTGTTGCGCACGAACCTCGTGACGATCGAGCGCGGCCAGGTCTTTCAATATCCGCTGCGCAAGCGGCCGCTCGCTATCGTCACCCGCGCGGTCGTCGCAACCAATCCCGACGCTGTGATCGTCAATGGCGCGGACGACGCTGTCCTCCGCCAGGCGGTCGATATCCTGATCGCAGTCGCCTGATCAAAGCACCTCGGACCGCGAAATGAGCATCGCCACGACCGCCGCCTGCCACACGAATGGCGCCGAATTCGACGTCGCTACCGACACGACGATCTTCGACGCCGTCCGCCGCGATGCATGGTTCGTCTTCAACCTCTCCGGGGGCAAGGACTCCACGGCGACAAGTCATGCCGCGATGGTCTGGCTCGATCGCCAGGGCCATCCCCGCACGCGGCGTATCGCCGTCCATGCCGATCTGGGAAAAGCAGAGTGGCGATCGACGTCGTCCTTCGTCGAAGGCGTTGCGCAGCAACTGGGTCTTCCGCTCCTCGTCCTGCGCCGGCGCGCGGGCGATATGGTCGACCGCTGGGGACAACGCTTCACCTCCGGCAAAAACCGGTACGAGGCGCTCTCGACGTACAATCTCATCGGACCATGGTCCTCGGCGTCGCTCAGATTTTGCACGAGTGAACTGAAAATACGGGTCATCGGTCCCGACCTTGCGCGGCGCTACAAAGGCGAGACGATCGTCTCCGTCATCGGTTTGCGACGGGAGGAGAGCGCCAGCCGCCGCTTCACGCCCGTGTCGCGCACCGACGAACGGTTTGCCAAAGCAGGCAATGCCGCCGGCACGCGGATGCTCAGCTGGCACCCCGGGGTCGACTGGTCATCGGACGACATCTTCGCCTACCACGCACGTCACGACCTCGCGTTGCACGAAGCGTATTGCCGCTATCGCTCCACGCGATTGTCCTGCGCCTTTTGCGTACTCGCATCCGCACACGATCTTCAGGCGGCGACGCAGGCGGACGGCAATCTCGATCTCTATCGCCATCTCGTCTCGATGGAAGCCGACTCGACCTTCTCGTTCCAGCCGCAACGGTGGCTGGCGGACGCTGCCCCACACTTGCTTCCCCAGTCGCTTGCCATCGACGTTGCGCGCGCGAAACGCGACGCGATCGAACGACGGCGGATCGAGCGCGCGATGCCGACCGGACTCCGGTTCGTCAAAGGCTGGCCGCCGCGGCTGCCGACGCTGCAAGAGGCAGGCATGATAGCGATCGCGCGCGCGCCGATATTGTCCCGCCACGGTCTTGATCATCGCTATCCCGATGCGTGGTCGGTTCAGCGACGCTTCGCAGAACTCCTCGCGAACAACAGGATCCGAGCGGCCTGACCTGTGACTGCCCGGCCTCGTCGCGGAGGGAGGGGGGACGAAAGGGAGGCGCAACGATGCGCTTTGCCGTCGGAGTTACTCATGCCGTACGATGTCGCCTTCCGCTTCAGCCAGGCCCTCGATCCGTCCGCGTTGACGACGCTCCCGGCCTGCCTCCATGCCCTGACCGCCGCGATCGAGGATTGCCGGAATGCCGGCAAGCTGCGCGACAGCGATCCCGCCGTCCTGCTTCTCGCGCGCCATCTCGGCGCCGTCGCCGAAGCCATGGGCCCCGCTGACATGCAGTTGCGCCGCGCCTGCATGGATGCCGTCGCCGAATTGAAGCGTCATCCCGCCCTTATCGCTCTCGCGCACAAAGGCGTCGCCTACGATGCTCCGGCCAAGACGCTGTTTCACGCCGATGGCCGCAAGGCGATGAAGCGCCTCGCCGATGCCCTCGGACTTGCACCGGACAGCTATGACGTTCGCTCCCATCATGGCGGCGTTGCCGTCAGCGGTGACGTGGTCCTGCACGGTGCCGAGGTTCAGGTTCGCTTGAGTCTCGGCTGCATGGGCCCTGGCCAGGAGATCATGTACCGCCGCGTCGCCGGACGCCACGATCATGTTGGCGAAGGTAATCACTGGGCGTCGGTCCACGAGCTTGTCCAGCCCGAGCGGCTCGCCGCGCGCATCCGCCGTGACCTGCGTCTCTCCGCACCTTCCGCCGTACCTGAGCGCCTCTTCGCCTGAAGAACATGGGCGCACGGGCGCTGCACATCCGCATAACTTCAACCTGGAGGATATCATGACCAAGAAAAGCATGCACTGTGGCCAATGCGGTGGCGAAGATATCATGCGCGATGCTTGGGCGACCTGGGATGTCACGTCCCAGACATGGGTTTTGGGCGAGGTCTTCGACTATGCCTTCTGCGCCGACTGCGAAGCAGACGCTACGGTCGTTGAGCGCTTTCTCGATCCCTTGCCTGAGACAGCATCCTGCGCGTGACCGGCTCCATCGCACGCCCCGTGCCAGGACCTTTCTTAGGTCCGAACGCCAGCCGAAACACGCGCCGAACACTACGGGCCTGCGCACGGTATCAAGCAGGGCCGATCCTGTTTCGGCGGGCCACCGCTCGCGCATGGGAGGAGGGAGGGGACGACAGGTGAGGCGGCGGAATCGGTCCGTTGTCCACCTGGAGCGCCCCCATGTCCCTCCCAACCACCATCCGGACCACCGTCGGCCAATCCCTGGTCCACAAAGTGTCGAGATTATTCAACGGAAGCCTGTCCGACGTTCTCACGGAGCTACTTCAGAACGCACGCCGCGCCGCCGCGACCTATGTCGATATCCGCTCCTATGATCTTGCTGGCCATCCGACACTTGTCGTTCGCGACGACGGTTCGGGGATCGACGATCCTGTCAAACTCGTGACGCTCGGCGACTCAGGCTGGAACGCCGAGATCGCCGACCGCGAGGACCCGGCGGGCATGGGCGTGTTCAGCCTTGCGGGACACCGCGTCGAGATCCGTTCCTATTCCCGTTCGGCTGCGCAGGGCTGGCGCGTCGTCATCACCCCGGATGCCTGGGAGACCGGCGCACCGCTTGCCGTCGAGCCATTCGACATCGACGCCGGAACCGAAATCCTCATCGATTTCCCGGAGATCTGGGAAACTGCGCTCGACGGCGCTGCCGCCCATTGCGCACTGCATTATCCGCTTCCCGTGTTCTTGCACGGCAACGTCCAGCCTCGCGCCGACTTCCTTGGCGGAGCGATCCATGTCGAACAATGGAAGGGATGTCGCATCGGCGTGTTCCGCGGTCTCGGCAATCGACCGCTGGATTGCCCGCGCATCAATTTCCACGGCCTCACCGTTGGCTGTGATTTCCCGATAGTCTCCGAGGCCGATCATCACGAGCCCTGGTCTGTGGAGAATCGATAAGCTCATATGACGTTGGCGGTTGCAGGCGGCATCTGGCGGCCGTCGAGAACCATTAATCTCATTCGCAGAATTGGTTCTCGATTCGCCGGTGGCCTCCGAGAATCGATAAGTGATTCTGCCCCGGATTACTCGATGGTGTAGCCGAGCGCGCGATATCCGGCCTGACGCTTGGCGGCCATTCGCGAGAGCATCGGAACCGCATCGTCGACATAGTCATAGACGAGCACGTCGGTTTTCCCCGCGTGCCGGCGATGCAGGCGCCCGACATACTGCGCGAGCGTCCCTTTCCAGGAGATCGGCATGGTCAGGAACAGCGTGTCGAGACGGTCGTCATCGAACCCTTCGCCGATATAGCGACCCGTTGCGAGGATGAGCCGCTCCTCGCCGTCAGGCACACGCAGTGCGGCGTCCGCTACCTTGCGTTCCGCCGCGCTCATTCCACCCCGCAACACCACGAGATTTCGCACGAACCGGGATAACCGGCCCTGCAGATATTCGAGATGGTCCTTGCGCTCCGTCAGGATTACCGGCGACCGCTTCGCCTCCAGAGCACGCAGCACGTCATCGAAGATAAGATCGTTTCGGGCCTCGTCCTGCGCCAGCGCGGCATAAACCGCCGGCATTGGCGGTCTGTCCATGATCGCGAGCGGCTGCGGCAGCCGGAATGCCGTGCGCCGTTGCCGTGTGCGATGGGCGATCCCCCGGCGAGCGGCCTGGGTTCGCGCATCTACCCGATAGCGGATCGGGCCGCATTGCATGAAGATGATCGGCTGATGCCCATCCTTGCGCGCAACCGTGGCGGACAGGCCGAGCACGAACCTGGCCTTGGCGCGCCGGGCTACAAGTTCGAAGCTCGCCGCGGACAGGTGATGGCATTCGTCGACGATGAGGTGACCATAGTCGCCAACCAGATCCGAGACCTCGCCGCGCCTTACGAGGCTCTGTATCAGCGCCACGTCGATCATGCCTGTAGGCTTCCACTTGCCACCGCCGATCGTCCCGATCAGCTTCGGATCGATATCGAGGAACGTTCGCAGCCGTTCGACCCATTGGCTGAGCAGTTCTTTGCGATGGACGAGCACGAGTGCATTGACCTGCCGCTTTGCGATGAGGTGTGCGGCTACCACCGTCTTGCCGAACGCCGTTGTCGCGGCCAGCACCCCATCATCATGCGGATCGAGCGCGTCGACCGCCTTTTGCTGGGGTTCTTCGAGATCACCCTGGAACGACAGACCGTCCGGGAGCGGAGTCCCTGCCATTCGCTGGTCGTCGATCCTGACAGTGCTTCCATGAGCAGCTATAAGCGCGACCAGTTCGTCGAGGCATCCTCGCGGCAGCCCGATATGTTTCTGGTGAAGCTCCGCACAGGAGATGATCCTCGGCTTGCCGAACGTCGGCAGGCGCATCGCCTGCGCCCGATAGAACTCGGGATTCTGGAACGCCGCGAGCCTGACGATCTGCGCGGTTAGCGCCGCCGGCAACCCAGTCCGGTCGATGTAGACCTGATCGCCCAGCACGATATCGAGTGTCCCAGACAGCGGTTCGGCCACAGGCAACAAGGGCGGCCGCCGGGACGGTGTCATCCGCCAGGGCTCGGCGGCATGCTCGTCCTCCACCGGCATCCGCACACCCAGCACCCGCCCGCGCATTTCCGCGTCGGCCACCATGCGCGCGGCGTCGTGCGCATCCAGCTGCGACAGCGAAGACGGGAACGCCCATTGATCGGGATAGGGGCGCAACTGCTCATCCACGAACAGGCTGTTTCCCCGCCTGCGGGCATGCCCCTGCAGCGGCAGCGCGATCAGATTGCCGAACCCGCCGAGCGGCATGGTGTCCTGGCTCGGGAAGAAGCGATCATAGGAGCCGAACCCGATCTCCGGACGCCGCTCCATCGTGTCGGTCAATAGCGATGCGCCCAGCGCGCGGGCGGTTCGTGCCGGCACGGCGTCGGCGAAGAAGATCCAGACATGGCCGCCATTGCCGGATCGGGATCGCTCGAGCGCGGCGGACACCCCTCGCAGGCGGCAGGTTTCCATCATGGCGAGCGCGTCCTCGGCCCAGCTCGCCTTGTCAAAGTCGGCCGCGAGGAATCGGCAGCTCTCGTCCGCAAGCAGCGGGTAAACGCCCGCCACAAAGTCGCCGGCATCCGATCGCGATAACGCCCGCCCACGCAGATGTTTGTCGATCACCTCGTCCGTCACGGGCAGGAACGCCTGGCGCGGACACTCGCCGCATTTGACCTGTGGCTTGTCGCAGAGTCCGCGTTTCCACTCGTTGCCGCAGGCGGGCGCATAGCCGCCGCGCCCGGTCTTGCGATTGTCCCAGCGCAGTGGGAAGACATCTTCACGACCGGCGAACAGCCTGCGGAACAACGCGACCTTCTCGCCTGTCGGCGATGTCGCGGTCACCGGCGCGTCGGAGAACAGCGAGACAGCATCGGCTTTTCGGTGCTCGGTCGACTGTTGCGCCGCGAGGGCATCCAGCGCCACGACCACTGCCGCCCGCTCATCATCCAGCGCCTTGAGCCGGGCCCGCAGCCGTACCGCTTCATCCATGCCGGTAGATCCGGTCACATCGCTGCAGTCGTTTCGGGCAACCGATCACGATAGACCCCACGGATCACTTTTTCGGCGCTCTCACGATCATAGAAGGGCTGCAGCTTTCGGCTTCCAGCGATCGCCGGCACCAGACCGGCACTTCGCAGATGTTGATGAACCCTGACGGCATGCGTAGCTTTTCCGGGGATGCGCGCCAACTCGGCAGCACTGACGAAGCGCGCACCGAACGCTTCGACCTCCGCTCGCCGTAAGGCGGGCACGATCCTGAGCCGTGTCTGTTTCCTGTCGATTGTCAGCCATCCCATTTGTTTGAGCTTTGCAACCGTCGGGATGGTCAGGCCGAGGTGGCGCGCGGCTTGCGCCATGAGCATGAACACCGGATCATCCTTATATTCGAGGCCGGCGATCACCGCGTCGGTATCGACCAGTATCTGCGCAATGCCTCGTTCGCTGCGTAAGCGGCCCGTTGCCCTGATCTGGCCGCGCAGCAGCCCGCCGATAATCGCCTCCGAGGACCGATAACAGATGCGCACGGCGCGCAGGATCGTCTCGCTGCCCGGTGGCGGCGCTGTGACGAAGGGCGCATCGCCGTGCAATGCAATGAGGAAGCGGTCGAGATCGGCCAGACGATACTGCGCCGGGATCGACGCCCCACCAAGCGGGAAGGCGCGGGGAAGATAGTGTCGCGCTATGAGCGCCTTGAACAGCGGGAGGCCGACGCCGAGATGACGCCGTGCGTCTTCGGGAGAACAGGACTCACGGAAGAAGGCGGTCAACGGCTCCTCGAGGGATTTCGGGATGACCACGCCCCGGGCGTCGCCAGGCAACCGTTCGATCAGGTGCAGTGCGGCTGCTACCGTTGCGACCCGTCCCGAGGATACGCCGCACAGCCTCGCTAGGCCTCCCAATGTCTTGAGATTCCCTTCCATAGCAGGCTGACGGAAGAGCATCGTGCCTGCTGTTATCGGCACATTCTTCACCACATGATTCTTAACGGCCTCCCGGATCGGGTCGAGAGCCGGATTGGTGGACAGGCCGAGCCAGTATTGCAGACGCCCATAGACACCCACAGGCGTCAGACGCTTGAGCGGACATGCCGCCAGCATCCCGTCCAGCATCTTTTCGAACTGGTCGGGGAAGTCTTTGCAGACCGCAAAGCCCGCCGCCATTGTGCGGGCACGCTCCGCAGGCTCCTGCCTACGCCAGCTGACGATCGATCTGCCCCAGCGTGCGACCGAGCCCACCCATTGCATAATCTCGGCGGCGTCCGCGAACGCCAGGCTGTCGAGGAACGCGTGAGAGATACGGGGTCCATCACCAAGCCTGCCGACAAGATAGGCGTCGCCGATCGTGCCATCCGACGTGACCGCGTCGGTACATTCCTGCGTCAGATCGTGCCCACACGTGCAACGCGCTGGTGACAGGTCCGAACGGCGGAACGCATGTCGACAGGCAGGACAGATCGCTAACAGCGCCCGACCATGATGAGGACAGCTCGATACCTTCGCCAGATCCCACCAGGAGCGCCGCCACGACCGACAGGCGACCGGCCCTTGACCCTGCTCGATATCCGATCGCATGCAGTCCGGGCAGATACGGGCGAAGTGACAACTATAGCTGATATTGCCGCTGCGGCTCACCAGCTCACCTGCAAGGACGCTCCCACCCTGGGTCTGCATTATCGAGTTGCGAAGCAATGCTTCGAGCGGGACGCCGCTGAGCCGGGCGATATCGTGGAAGCGTCGCCCACGTTCCATATCGCGAACGAAGTCGGTTCGGTCGACCAGCGGCACTTGACGCGCAAATTCCAGCTGGGTTTCACAGCCATGCCGCAGGGCAAGCCGGTTGAACAGTGCCCAGCCTGGCTCGAACGCTGCCGGCCGTACCCGCAACGCAAGTCGAGTTGCCGGTGCTGTCATAATCCCTCGCGCACGAAGGGCCGCAGGGGTTGCGCGCCGCTTCCGCGCAGCTTTGTGACGCGGCTCATATTCCTGGGTGACGGGGGTACGGTGTCGCGCAGCCAGATCTCGCGCAGGCGTTCGGCCGAACACAGGAAGGGATTGTCGTGGTGGGGCGGGCCGCCGCTCGGAACTGTCGGTTCATCCTCAAGGATCGCATCAAAGTCCAGCATATCCCTGACATCGGGCTCATAAATCGGATGCCAGCCCGAGTGAACCTCTCCCAACAGGTTCAGATCGATCGACCGTCGGCCGATCGCCAGTGCCACGCTCAGCGCCTGGCTCAGATATTTGGAGACGATCCCGATCTCGCCGCCCGTCGCGACGTAGATGCGTTTCGCCATCTCATGCTTCGCGAGGCCGGACGCATCCGGCAACCCCATCATCTTTTCCATGACGCCGAGCACGCCAGAGAACATCGTGCGACCGCTCCGGGTCGCCCAGTCATAGGGCTTGAGGATGATCGTCGGTTGCAGCCGACGGCGCAGTTGCATCGTCTTTTCGCCCGGCACGGAGATGTCGAGCAGCCGGGGAAGACCCGCGATCACGATCTGGACTTTCACACGGTTGAGCAAAGACTTGATGAACTCGGTCACTTCCGCCGTCATGTCGGGATTATTCTCGTTCACCATGTGATGCCCTTCATCGATGAAGATCATCTCGGTGCCCGTCTCCTCGGCATAGAACGCGATCTTCTCGATCACCTCGCTGGTGTTCCAATGGTCCCGCGCACGATAGCCATAGGCGCCGAGGATCGCCCCCACCAGCGCCCGTCGCGTCGTCCGTTCCGGTGCTTCGACGTAAACGATGCGGCGGATATCGGCATCCTCTGTCGCGCTGTCGGGGTAGTCGGCCATATAGTCCTCGAGCGCCGTCGTCTTGCCGGACCCCGCAGAGCCGATGATGAGCAGGGCCCGGGCCTTGAAGCGTCGGCTGTCCCCGCGCGGGCGGTATCGGCCATGTAACTCGCGGATCGCCGCCTTCGCTTCCGTGTGGCGCGTATGTGGGATCACCGTGGTCTCGAACGCAAGCACGGCGTCGGGCACCGCTGGCCGTGCCGATAACTTCGCGGCGCGACGATGTGTCATCGCTTCGGATCCGCCCATTGTGCAACCAGAGCCTCGATGTCCGCGTCGAGATCTATGATGGGAGGCGCCGGCGCCGGAATCTGTTTCGCCGCAGGTGGTGCGGTCTCTATCGCCGGTCCCTGCGTTCCTATTTCAGGCGGTCGTTTCTGGCCTTCGATCGGCGTGAAGTAGCAACCGTCGGTCTCGTACCGCGCCGCCCGCGTCTTGCTGCGGACTTTGCTCGCCTTGCTTTGCAGCTCTCCCGCCGTCTGTTCGGCAAGACCGCGCGCCGCTTCGAGATCGGCGACAGTCACCGGCGCATTTTTCGGCAGGCTTCGCCTTGCTATCGAACGATGGATCTTGTGCTGATATTTGGAGACGCCCCGCGATATGCTCTGGTCGATACACGGGATCATCAGCCATTCGCCGCGCTCGTCGTCGAGCAGCCAGACCTCACCCAGATCATAGGGGTCGTAGCGTAACTCCCAGTCCTTCTCCAACCCGCCGCGGCGCGCTAGCAGGGGTTCGAGCTTCTCCCGATCAGCATAAAGCAGCCCCTCATATTGGATGCCGATGTTGGAGATGCGCCGGAAGAAGGTCTCTCCGGTCAGTCGCACAATATGGTCGAAGTCGGGAACCGGGCGCACCGGGTAAAGCGCGCTGAGTTCTCGCCAGCGCTCGTAGGGCGTGCATTTCAACGTATCGTGGACGCTGTGATGATAGTCGTCGACGATCCACTTGAGGACACGATTACGCACATCCTCGAGCGACAGCCTTGCCTGCGCCACCGGATCATAGAGATCCATGGTCCGCGACAACGTCGTCCCTTCCTCATGGCTGAACACCTGCACGCCGATGGTCTGGAACACGCGCTCGACCGCGCCCTTCAACCATGGCATTTTCACCGGCAGATTGACGATGCCGATGTCGAGCATCCTGGCGGCCGACTGCAGCGATTGCGACCGGAACTCCTTGCCGTTGTCGCAGATCAGCCATTCGGGCACGCCGTGGCACGGCCAGTCATGCTCAATATCGGCGAGCCCGGAGAGATCCTTCTTCCATAAGGAATGGGCAAGCGCTCTCTGAAGTGAGGCATAGGACGGCGCCTCGAAGCTCAGATGCACCCCTATAATCATGCGGGTGGCGCGATCGAGAAGCGCGGTGAGCCAGGGCCGCCCCAAGGCGCGGCCGCTCTCCGGATGCACCACCACCAGATCGATCAGGCAATGATCCACCTCCACTTCTTCGAGCGGCCGTTCGGGCGGGCTCCGCCGCTCGAAGATGCCGAACTTCAGCCAGGCGGCGCGCCGACCGAAGCGACGCTCATATTCCTGCCGTTCGGTATAATTGTCGCGAATAAACACGCGGAAGGTGCGGTCGCTGACCGCAGGAACCTCTTTCTCGCGACACAGATCCACATAGCGGCGATAGGCATAGTTCTTCTGCCGCCGCGGCATGCCCAAATACCAGACTTCGACGGCCTGCCGCATGAGCTTGTAGGTATCGGGGTGATCGCCGTCCTCGCGCGCATAGCGGGGTTGGCGTGCCCCGCGCCGATGATAATGCGGGATCAGGAGCCGGACATCCCGGCCGTGCCGGCTCCATACGCTATACCACGCCCGCACTGTATAGGGATTGGGCCGGGCCGCTGCCTTGGTGCGGCGTGGCACGCCGTTCCCTTTTCGCCGCTCCGCAGCCATCCGGGCCGCAAGCGCGGCATCTTCGCGTTCCCATTGTTCATGATGCGCGTCGAACACGGCCTCGGCGGCAGCGGCATAGGCGCCCATGAGTGTCGGGTGCTCGCCGCGGATCGCGTCGACCATGCGTACATAGGTGTCCCTGCGCTCGGCCTCGCGGCGGATTTCTTCGGGCCAGAACTCCCAGGTTTTCTCCAGCGTCTCGGCGATCGCCTTGGGCAGGCCGTCCGCATTGCAAGGATGATGCGTCAGCCGCCGGGCACCATAAACGATGTCGATTTCATCGTCGCTCCATGTTCGCGCATCGCTGCCGCTCTGCGGTCGCAGCAAATAGCCACGGCGCTTGCGCTCGATCACCAACCAGAGCGCCACCTGACCTTGATCGTCCCGGATCGAGAGCGTGTCGCCTTGCTGGAAGCGCATCGGCGTTGCGTTCATTTCGCATTCCTTCCCCGCATGAGGACCGTGTCGTCATCGAGCGGTCGATCGAGATCCACCGCAAGCTCGCCGACTGCCACGAGGCCGAGCACAATGTTGACATGCACGGGCCGGCCGCCGAGCGCCTCGGCGGCTGCGCCCAGGTTCGACGGAATGGGGAGGCGGGTGATTATGGTGTGGATCGCGTCGAGGTTTTCTGCCGCCAGCACCGCCACCGTTGCGCGCAGGCGTCGCACATTCGACAAGCGTGGCTGTCGCCGGATATCGGTATCGAGCCACATTTCGTGCCGGGCCCCACGCGCGGCGCACTCGGCTTCGATTGCTGGCAACCGTCCGCCCAAGGTCGGGTCAGCCGCCAATCGCGTGGCCAGTTTCACCTGCCGGTAGATGACCGCGCCGCCCACCGTCTCCAGCCGGATATCGGGGGTGTAACGCCGTTGTCGGCCAGCTTCCGTCCAAACGAACGTTTCCGGTTGCACCCCGAACTGTGCAACATCGGGATCGAAGTCGAGAAGCAACAGCGCATCGCGCTCGAGCAGGCTCTCATAAGGTAGCGCATCGCCAGCCTTGATCGACTGATACCAGCCCGTGCACGATCTTTGCCCCGGCCGTCCTGCCGGATTTCGGGCGAACCGCACCGTTGCGCCAGAACGCAAACGGGCAGATTTGTCGGTCACGCCGGCATCCACTATTCTCCTTGCGGGAACGACTCGAATTGCCGGTTCAGTATAACTGCTTCCGCAAAGGGCGTTAATCGGTTCCGCTCAGACCCTCATTATTGAATGGGTCGCTCGAAGCCTCCCCCTGTCCGTCGTCTTGACGGCCGATACTGGAGTCGAGCGCGAAGAAACCTATGCGTATCTCCCGATCTTCCAGAAATGGATGGACGATCACGGCATCGAGCATCATGTCGTCCGTTACGTCCCGAAGCGCTTCAAACATTGGCCGCCCTACTTCACGTTACTTGAGAACTGCCTGACTAACGCGACCCTGCCGTCAATCAGTTTCGGGCGCCATTCGTGCAGCTCGAAATGGAAAATTCAGCCTCAAGATCAATGGGTTGCGAACTGGGAGCCAGCGCAACGAGCATGGGCTCACGGCCAGCGTGTGGTGAAGCTTATCGGTTATGACAGCTCACCCGCCGACACCCGGCGATATGCACATCGCGAAGGTCATGTCTCACCGCTTTATGACTATCGCTATCCACTTCGCGAGTGGGGGTGGGACCGCCAGCGTTGTGCCGCACGGATCCGCGCCGAGGGCCTTCCCATCCCGATCAAATCGGCTTGCTCTTCTGCGCGGCGCAAAAACCGAACGAACTGATAACACTCCCGCGCTGGTGCCTCCGACTGATCGTGCTCCTGGAGGCGCGTGCCGCACCGCGCCTGCGCAATGTCGAGGGATTGTGGCGAAGCTCTACCAAGTCTCGACCCGGCTCCATGACGCTGTTCATTCGTGCGAACGCTCTGCTCGATCCCGCGGAGATCGATGCCATCATCGCCGGGGCTCCCGTCGACCTTGTCGACTTCCAGCTTGTTGCCGCCGATATCCCGATCGAGCGTCGCCCGCAGATGCGTGAATGGATCGACCGGTTCAATGAGGGTGTCGACCGAATCGCGGCATGACTGCCGCTTTCTCGACCCGCCTGGGCCGCGCAACTACACGGCGCTGCGGTCCCCGGCCTGATCAAACATTTGTCCTACGCCATATCGGACGAATTCGGCGCGAGCGCCTCGAGGATGCGGCAATCTGCGACGGTGCCGCCGGCGCAGGACTCGATGAGCGCGCCCAGTTCGCGGCGCAGCGCCGTCAGGTCGGCGATCTTGCGATCCACCTCGACAAGATGGGCCGTGGCGACCGCGTCGACTGTCGCGCAGTCATGGCCACGCCGTTGCGACAGATCGAGAAGGGCACGGACCTGCTCGATCGAAAAGCCAAGATCGCGCGCCCGCCGGATGAACGAGAGGCGTGCCAGATGCTCCGGTCCATAGCTGCGATAGTTGCCGCCGGTGCGCGCCGGCGGAGGCAGCAAGCCGATCTTCTCATAATAGCGCACCGTCTCGATGTTGGTCGCAGTCGTTGACGCCATTTCACCGATCTTCATCGCTTGACCCTGTAGTTGCTACAGGGTGCATATAGCGCCTCGACTCAAGGGAAGCGAGGCGACATGGCCGGTTGCGGATCATGCTGTGCTGAAACCCAGCGCATCGAAGACACACGCTGGCGGCGCGTTCTGTGGATCGCGCTGGCCGTCAATGTCGTGATGTTCGCCGGTGAGATCGGCGCGGGCATCGCCTCGGGATCGCGGTCGCTCCAGGCGGATGCGCTCGATTTTCTCGGGGATGCCGCAAACTATGCGATCAGCCTCGGCGTCGCGGGCATGGCGCTGCGCTGGCGGTCGCGTGCTGCTTTGCTCAAGGGCGGCACGATCCTCGCCTTCGGCCTCTATGTCCTGGTCACGACGATTCTTGCCGCTATGGGCCGGGGCGTGCCGCAGGCCGGGACGATGGGAATCGTCGGCATGATCGCCCTGATTGCCAATGGCGGCGTCGCGCTCATGCTCTATCGTTACCGGAGCGGCGATGCGAACATGCGCTCGGTCTGGATCTGCTCGCGCAACGACGCGATCGGCAATCTCGCGGTGCTGCTCGCGGCCGCCGGCGTCATCGGCACGGGTACGGCCTGGCCGGATCTCGCGGTCGCCGCGATCATCGCAGGCCTTGGCATAACCGGCGGGGCGCAGATCATCCGCCAGTCCCTCGCTGAATTCAAACTGGACCGAGGGTCAGGCAACACCGCGCAAGCAACCGCTCGGTAGCCCGATCGAGCGTCGCCCACGGATGCGTGAGTGGCTCGACCGGTTCAATGAGGGTGTCGACCGACTCGCGGCATAACAGCCGTTTCTCGCCCCGCCCGGGCCGCGCAGCTTCACCTTGACCGGTGTCTAGCCACGCCGTCATTCTACCGTGACGATGCGCCTGATCCACGACCTCGCCGTTCGCCGAATACTGTATCGTCGGCCGATTCCGACCATGCCGGATATCCTGGTGATTGATATACCACCGCGGTACGCGGCCCCCAGCCTACCGCTCGGCCGCTACTATCCCATCATCATCGAAACCCGCTTCGAACTCGACGAGATCGAGACCTTTCTCGCCGCCGAGCGGGACTTCCCCGTCGTCCCAGACTTATTCGACCGACGCCCTTCGGCGCTGAATGGTGGTGACATTGTCTTCTGTCGCTACGCCGCGCCGGCTCCGGGCTGGCCGCTCCTGCTTCTCTGCCATTGGCCCGCCAACTTTACTGTAATGGTGCCGCCAACGAGCGATTCCTTTGCCCGCGGTTGCTACACCACCGAGATGTTCGAGAGCATCGACGCCCTCGATCAGACCGAAGACCGGCTTCTCACTATGCTCGGCCGACACCACCCAGTCATCGTCAAACCGATCGGCACCGCGCATCCCGCAGGCCACGCCTAGCCAACGGCATTTCTGCCCGTGTAGCTCCGGATACCCGAACGGCGCCATGCGCCGCAGCGACTGATGCCGATCGCCCCACACTTTCCTCGAATCCACCGCCGCGTCGGTGCCCCGCCGGCCTTTCCCGTTCGCGCCCCCCTAACCCACACGCCAAACTTGCCCCGGAAGCCTTGCCTAGTTGTCGACGGGCGCGGGCGAACGAGCGCGCGTCGGCGGTTGGGCGCGCGGCGGGGCGGGGGAGGGAGGAGCTGGTGGCGGCGCGGCGCTGTTCTTGGGCGGCAGCGCGGGCGGGGAGGCCGGGGATCAGAGGAAAGGGGGATCTGGAGGAGTGTCGCCGAGATGGTCTCGAGAGCGACATTCGAAGGAGTTGAGGCGATGAACATTGGTGAATTCAAGAAGGAGAACGGCCGCCTGATGGGTTCGGTCTTCACGCGCACCATCGACCTGCCGAGGATCGGGCTTCGCCCGGTGCAGAGCCAGAGCGAGAAGGCGCCGATCTACGAGATCGTGGCGCTGAACATCGCGCGGCGCTGGGTGCAGATCGGGGCGCTCTGGGAAGCCGTGTCGAAGAAGACCGGCGAGGTCTTCCTCGCGGGCCAGATCGACGATCCGAGCCTGCCCGAGCCGCTTCCGGTCGCCCTGTTCCCGAACGAGGCGGGTGGATTCACCGTCGCCTGGCGTCGCGAAAATCTCGGCGGCGGGTTCGGCGGCGGCTTCGGCAGCGGTGGGTTCGGCACCAGCCAGCGCGACTATGCGCCACGGACCCAGGACGGCTTCGGTGACAGCACCGCCGGCGCCGACGGCAGCCTGAACGGCGACCGGACGGACGCGGACGTGGACGAGGACATCCCGTTCTGACCGCCAAGTGAACGAGGGCCGGGGGTGCGTCGAGCGCCTCCGGCCCTTTTTTTGTTTCCCCTTTCGACAAGGAGTTCGCCATCATGGCTCGAACCGCATCCTCAAACAGCATCAGCCGCCTGGCCGACCTGCCCACGCTTTATGCCGAAATGATCGCCACCCCGGAATTTCAGGCGGCGTTCGGCGATCCCATGCCGCTCAGCATCGTCGAGCTTGGCGATGAACCCGGCGAGCATGACATGCCCGAGCCCTTCGCCGTTCAGGCCGAATGCGGGGCGATCATCGCCACCATCTTTGATCTCTTCGCGGGCACGCGGCTTGAGCCGCTGTCCGCCGAGATCGCCTGGGGCTTCGTCAACAGCTTCCATTTCGTCGCCGGGAAGCTGGAACGCCGCGAAGACAGCCTCGCCGCCGAAATCGGCGACCTGGTGCGACATCCCGACATGAGCGAGGTCTATAATAACGAGCTGGAGGAGAAGCAGCTCCTCTGCCAGTCGACCGCCGAGCACCGCGAGGCGATCGAGTGCATGCGCGACTATGCGGCCGAGATGTACCGTGCGCAGTCGGGCTGGCCGTGGTCGCCGGCGCGGGGAAGCCGGGCATCCTCCGCATCGTCAGCGAGCCAGATCGCGGCGCAGGATTTCCTGCGTGCCCGCGAACTTGCCGCCCGCGAGAAGCACAGTCCGAAGGGACCGATCGTCGTCTTTTCCGGACCCGCCCAGTGGCACGATTGGGAAACCCTGTGGGCGCGGCTCGACGAGGTCCATCAGCGCGTACCGCACATGTCGCTTGTGACCACCGGACAGCGCAAAGGCGCCGACGCGATCGCGGCGGCCTGGGCGGCCCGCAATAGCGTGCCGCTGGTGGCGTTTGGCCTCTACGGTTCGGGTCGGAAAACCGCCTTCACCCGAAACCGCAAGCTCGCCGAACTGAAGCCCGTCGAGGCGGTGCTCTGCGAAGGCTCGGGGCTGCAGGCGAACCTCTATCAGACTCTGAAACAGGCGGGCGTGCCCATCCATGCCTTCCGCAAGGCCGATCAGATCGCCGATACCGCGTTACGCCGGATGCGGGCCTGAGCATCGGGGGCGGGGGCTTCGCTCCCGCCTCCTTTCCCACCGTTTCACAGGAGGCCGACATGGCCATACCAGATGTGTACCGGCGCAATTTCGCAACCCTGCGCCGCGCGGCCGAGGACGGTAATCTCGCCCTGATGGAGTGCACCGACGCGGTCACCGGCGTCCCGCGCTACGTTATCTGCGCCGTGGGACGGGACGACGGTGCTTACGTGATGACGCCGTTCGGCCATCTTCACGATGGAGACCCGTATGAGGCCTATCTACCTCCCGACACCGATAGATCGGAGCAGCCATGATCGGCTATGGAGGTTGCATCGAGCCCGGCGGCGTGGAGCTTGCCGACGAGCGATGGGGAGCGCCGTGTCCACGTTGTGGCGAACCAGCCGAGCACGGCCAAGTCGAGCGCGCGGAAGGCTCGCTCAATATCTACCGCACGGTCGCCTGCGATCATTGCGGGCACCATGAAGGGTTCGATTGGCTGAACCCCTGACGATCTGAGGTTCCTGTGAGGCCGGACGCATTCCCGCGTGCCGGCCTATTTTTATGCAAGGGCGGCGAGTGACAAACAGGCTTGGCCCTTCTCCTTGACCGCCGTGGAAGGGTGTTACGCGCGGCTAGCGTCTCACAATCCTCAGACGTGCGGGACGGCCGGTGCGGACAAAGGGTCCGCACCGGCCGATGCGATTCGGGGGGCATCGAGCCCCCCGAATCACAGCCTCTCTCTATCTATCAAGAAGTCCAAGCATGGCACGGGGACAGCGCCGGCCTCAAGGACGACGGGGCCCCACCATTTTCTTTTGCGGATCGAACACAGCGCCTCAGCGTCGACGTCGGTGGCCGCCAAAGAAAATCGTGACCCCCATCGCCGCTACGCGGTCGCTTCGCGATCCTTGACCCCGTCGCTCAGAGCCCGTGCCGGGAAAAATGCCTCTTTAAATTTCAGGAGGCCATCATGACGCATTCACCCCGTTCCATTTCCCGCTTCGCCGACATCGCCGCGCACTATGCCGAGGAGACGGCCGAGCCCAGCGACCGCTTCGCCGTCGCCTTCACCGAGACGGTGGGCGAGTTCCGGATCGACCGCGCCGAGGACAGCATTGATGCCGGCATGCCCGATCCGCTGGAGGCCGAGCGCGCGACCGAACTCCTTATCACGACGTTGTTCGACGTCCTGCACGACACCCGGTTGGAGAGCATCGCCGACCGCCTCGCCTGGGGCATCGTTCACAGCTTCCACAAGGTCGCCGACCAGCTCGACGGGGAAGCCGATCGCGCGGCGCAGCAGGTCAACGGACTGATCCGCTCCGCCGACGGGAGCGAGGTCGCGACGAGCGAACTGGAGGAGGCCCAGACGCTCTGCCAGTCGCTGGACGAAGCCCGGGATGCGGTCGCCTGCATGCGCGATCACGCGGCGCAGATGTATCATGCCGAAACCGGCCGGCCATGGTCGGCACCGCGCGCGACGTTGGTGTCGGGAAAGCGGACCGCCTCGGTCATCGCCGCCACCGACTTCCTCGCCGCACGCCGCCAGCGCCGCATCGAGGAACACGCGCCGCAGGGGCCGGTGGTGATCTTCTCGGGCGGCCAGCAATGGGAGGACCATCAGCTCCTGTGGGATCAGCTCGACGCGATCCACGCCCGGATCCCGGCGATGGTGCTGGCGACGACCGCCCAGAACAAGGGATGCGACGCGATCGCGGCGGCATGGGCGGCGCGGTCGGGTGTGAAGCTGGTGGCCTTCACGCTCGACGCACGGTTGGGGAAGCGGGCAGGGTTCGCCCGCAACGAGCGGCTGCTGGCACTGCGCCCCGTCGAAGCGCTGGTCTGCGAGGGGTCAGGACTTCAGTCGCACCTCGCCCGGATGGTCCGCGACAAGCGGGTGCCGGCGCACTTCTTCCGGCTCTCGGATCAGCGCACAGCCGGCGCTGTCGCCTGAGATCGTGATGGGGATCGGTTGGGCATGATGCCCGGCCGATCCCTTTTTTTGTTGGCGTAGAGAACCGCCCCGCTCGGGAGCCCGATCAGAGATCGGGTCCGTCGCGGGGCGGTGCGACAGCGTGCTGTCGGCCTCCTGCGCGTGGCTACGCCATGCTCGTCGCTGGGCCACCCTTCGGGCGAGTTTTTGGTTCGGCCGCTGCCACTGGCAGCGCCTTCAGGGCGGCGAGGGCCTGACTCCCACCGACCCGGATCGCCTGGTTGAGTAGGTCTTTGAAATCCCGCTCGGTCAGCGCCTCGATTGGGAGTTCGGTCACCATCCCCGCATAGCGATCGCGCAGGGCGCGCCGGGCACTTTCCACTTCGTCGGCGACCTTGCGCTGTCGCGCTTCGAGGTCGGCAAGTCGCTCACGTTCCGTCATCTTGGGCATGTCCATCGTCCTTTGTGATGGGTCTGCCCGCCGTCCCGGATTGTAAGCTGGGTTCGCGCGCGTTCAATCCCGAACTTGGGGTATCGATCTCATGCACACCAACGGTAGCGCGATCGAGATGAGCTTGCCGGCGTGCCGCCGGCGAGAAGAAGAAATCCCCTGCCGGGGATTGTCCGCCCATGCCCGGTCGAGACAACGCAGCGCGCAGAGCGCTGCGAAGGGGAGCACTCACGGCCTTGGCCGTTTGTAATGCACCGTACGCACGGGTGCTGCGCGGCTATTCCGACGATAAATCAATGCTATAAGCCTGTCCGACAAGTCCGACGCTGGACACGGCGCGGCGTCCGACATGTCACCCGCGAACGACAGTGCGTCGAGCAAATCGTTGGATTTGCGCGTCTATTCCTGTCTGACATGTCGGACAGCATAAATCGTTGAAAAACAGCGGCATCCGCGCTATGATGCGCTTGCTTCAAGACTTGCCCGTCGAGCTCCCAGTGCTGGAGCTACGACATGATCAGAATAAGCGTGCGGATCGACAGCGCCCTGCACGACCGCCTCAACCGGCGCGCGGCCGGCGCCGATCTCTCCCTCTCGGTGTTCATTCGGTCCGTTCTCGAACAGGCCGCCGATCCCCGCGGCCGGTACATCTATTCGTCGCAGGACGAGATCCTCGCGACCTGCATTCAAATCCTCACCATCCTCGGCACCTCGATCGGCCAACGGACCCCGGACGTTCTGCAAAAGGGGATGGCGGAGGCGCGCGGCATATTGCGGGACAGGGGTCTGCTCGACCCGGAAGCCGACCGATGAGCGGGGATGAACGACGGGCTGATCCCACCCCCACCGCCGAGCTTCAGGCATCGCCGCAGCTGCCGACCATCCCCTGGACGATCGGCTTCCTGCCGCTCCTGTATCTCGGGCATCCCAGATCGGTCCTTCCTGTCCATGTGGACGCGGGAGACGCACGATGAGCATCTTTCGCAACGACACGCTCGGCTCCTGGACCCGCGGCGGACAGGCGATCGTCCACAATGTCCGCATGACAACCCAGGTGTTTTTCCAGACGGTCATCGCGGGGTTCGTCCTCTGGGTGATGGGCACCATCTGGTATGCGCTCGAAATGTCGACGGACTATGAGCGCTTCATCCTGCGCAAACTGGTCGAGGCGAGCTTCAAGGTCGATGCGGCCGCCGGCACCAACGATCCGGTGTTGTTCAAGACGCCGGCGGGACACCAATATTGGACGTCAGCCGATTGGCTGCTCGCCTCCAAACTCGCCAAGCAGACTCTCCATAAGGTCGAGCTCGACCTCATCCACGGGGCGTTGATCGCCGGCGCCTTCGCGCTGCTGGCGCTGTTCTTCGCCTGGTTCACATTCACGCGCACGGGCAGGGGACTCGGCTCGAACGAGTATTTGCGCGGTGCCCGGTTCGGCACGATCCGGCAGGTCAAACACTTGCTCCGCCACCAGCGCAAGGGGAGCTTCTCGATCGGCGGCGTCCCCATTCCGGATGCCTATGAGCCCGAGCATGTGCTCCTGTGCGGCGCGCCCGGCACCGGCAAGACCAACCTCATCGTCAAGATGCTCGAGGGGATCCGCAAGGAGGGCAAGCGGGCGATCGTCTATGATACTGCCGGCACCTTCGTCGAGAAATTCTACCGCCCGGGAAAGGACATTCTTCTCAATCCACTCGACAAGCGCACCAGCCGCTGGTCGCCCTGGGGCGACGTCCCGCGCGATTACCATTATGACCAGATCGCTGAGTCGACGATCCCCGACAAGGCGGGTGATCCGTTCTGGGCGAAGGCCGCCCGCGGCACGCTCGTCGCGGTCATGCGCAAGCTCGCGCATCAGAAGCAAATGCTGGTCTCGATCCTGCTTGATCGCCTGTTGCGGTCCAAGCTGAAGGATCTTGCAGCCTTCGCCGCTGGTACCGATGCCGCGGCTTTCATCAGCCTCGAAGGGGAGCGCACGTCTGCCGGCATCCAGGCCGAACTTGCCTCCGTCATGCGCAGCTTTTCCTATCTCGACGACACCCGCAAAGGGCTGTCGATCCGGGACTGGGTGGCGAACGAAAAGGGGGACGGCTGGCTCTTCATCACCGTCAAGGCCGACCAGCTCCCGTCGCTTCGGCCCCTGATCACGGTCTGGCTCGATATCGCCATTTCGGCGGTCATGAGCCTGACGCCCGATCGCCGCCGACGCCTCTATTGCGTCATCGACGAACTCCCCACGCTGCAGAAATTGCCATCGCTGTCCGACTTCCTAGCGCGCGCCCGCAAATATGGCGGGTGCGGTATCCTGGGGTTCCAGTCCTACCCGCAATTGGAGGCGACCTACGGTATCCAGGATGCCGCTGCGATCACCGGCTATTGCTCGACCTGGGTGGCTCTCCGCGCCAACGACACCCCCACGGCAAAGCATGTTTCGGAGAATCTCGGTCAGGTCGAACAGGTCGAGGCGAACGAAGGCATGTCCTACGGCGTCAACGACATGCGCGACGGCGTGAACCTGTCGCGCATGCAGGTGACCCGCCCGCTGGTCATGCACACCGAGGTCACCAATCTGCCCAACCTGTCGGGTTTCCTGCGGTTCGGTCGCAACCTGCCGGTGGTCCATTTCCAGGACCGCTTCAACACCGTCGCGACCATCGCCGACGCCTTTGTCGAACGCGATACGCCGCCGGTGCGCGACCGGGATGGCGAGGCCCTGATCGCCGCGATCCATGCCGAAGCCAAGTCAACCGAGTCGCCATCACCGCCGCGACGCAAGAAGGCTGCACGACCGGTGCCGCCACCGCCTCCGCCAACATCGCCTGACCTCTTCGAGGGCGGCAGCAGTGGGGCCGCCGAGGGGGAGGGGGTTGAACCGAAACCCGCCGAAAACCCGCCGACAGACCCTGTCGCACCTGCTCCGGCCTTCACGCTTGCCCCCCAACGGGGCCGGACCCGCATCGAACTCGATGTCTATGATCGCGAAAATGGCCCGGCCAGGCCGGCGCGGCCGGCATGATCCATCCCCGCCGCCTGAAAGGTACGCCCGGCAATATTGCCCGCTATTATACGGTGGGCGATTATTACACCAAAGGGAGCGACGAACATTCAGAATGGGGTGGCCGGATAGCGGTTGAGTTAGGGCTATCCGGCCCGGTCGATCCCCAGACTTTCCAAGAGTTGCTGGCCGGAAAGATCGACGACCAGCAACTCGGCCGCCACCGTGCCAACGGCGAGATCGAGCATCACCCCGGCTGGGACTTCGCCGTCAATGCGCCGAAATCGGTATCGATCATGGCGCTGGTGATGGGCGACGAGCGGATAATCGCCGCCCATGAGAAAGCAGTCGGGACGGCGCTCGAATATCTCGAAGAACATGCGTCCCTGCGCCGACGCGACAACGGCCAGATCGTTCACGAGACGACTGGTCGACTGATTTTTGCCCGCTTCACCGAACATGCCAGCCGCGAGCTCGATCCCCATCTCCATACCCATGTTGTCGTGATGAACATCACGAACCGAGAGGACGGTTCGTCCTGGGCCAGCCTCGAGACACGGGCGATGTTCGCCGAGCAGATGGTTGCGGGGCAGGTCTATCGAAACGACCTCGCCCATGAGCTTCGCCAGATCGGATACGAAGTCGAATTCGACCCCAGACGGGGGCTGTTCGAGATCGTCGGCGTTCCCAAGGACTTTATCAAGGACACCTCCCAGCGCGCTGGACAGATCGATGCCCATGCCAAGGAGCATGGGCTCACCGGACAGGCAGCGCGTCGCCAATCCTTCTACCAGACGCGCGGTCCCAAGGTGACGGCGACACTCGACGAGTTCCACATCCAGTGGGCCGCGCGCGCGAAACCCTATGAGGCGGACCTCGCCAAACTCACCGCGCAGGTCGAGGAACGGGGCACGTCGATCATCGACGTCGACCGCCGAACCGCCGGTCGCGCGAGTCTGTTCGGCCTGCGGCAGGCGGAGACACGCGAAGCCGTGAACAATCTCGGCCGCATGTACGGGTTGGCGCTGGCCAGCCATGTCGGAGAGGTGAGGCTTGCCGATGTCCGGCCGTTGCTTGCCGAGCATGAGGCGAAGCACAAGCTCCTCGTCACCCGTGCGCCGACGGGCGATCAGACTCTAACCCGCGGCCGGACCAGCAGGCGCAGCGCTCGCCAGGAAATGGCGCTGTCGCAGCACCTCGCTTTGGCCCTGGATGATGCCCGACCCATCGCCACCGCCGACCGCCTCCTGGTCGCGCTGGAGACCGCTGGCCTCACGCCCCATCAGGAGCAGGCCCTCGTTCAATCGGCCTTGTCGCGGGACCGGGTCACTGGCATCCACGGCGTCGGCGGCGCCGGCAAATCGACGTTGATGAATACCCTGAGACAGGCGGCCGAGCCGGGAACGGTGCTGGTCGCGCTGGCCCCCACATCGTCAGCCGCTGCGACCACGGGTCAGATCGCGGGTGTCGAATCGAGAACGGTCGAAAGCGTTCTCACCAGCGGTGGTCGCGGCATCACCGACCGCCATGTTCTCCTCCTCGATGAGGCCGGGCAACTCGGGACACGCCAGGCCATTCGCATCCTCGAGATCAGCCGGATGACGGGCGCGCGGCTGATCCTGCTCGGCGATGACAAGCAGACCGGCGCGATCGAACAGGGGAAGCCCTTCTGGCTGATGCAGAAGTTCGGCCTCGCCACGGCGCAACTCACCGAGTCGATGCGCCAGCAGACCAAAAGCATGAAGGCCGCGGTCACCCATGCGCGGGCCGCGGAATATGCCGCCTCGCTGTCACACCTCGACAAGGTCGTGAGCGGGGAGGGGGCCGAGGCGCTCGCCAAGGGCCTCGTCGCGGAATGGACCCGGCTCAAGCCGGAGAACCGCGCCACCACGAACATCCTGGTGCTCGACAATGCCACCCGGCTGATCGTGAACTCAAAGATTCGCGAAACCCTGAAATCGGAAAGCGCGATCGCGGCCGAAGACGCACGGCTCCAGGTCCTGACGCCGAGCGGCATGTCCGACCAGGAGAAACACTATGCCCGATTTTATTCAGGCGGCCAGGTCGTGACCTTCACGCGGGATCAGCTCGGCGCGGGGATCGCGCGCGACGTCCAATATCGTGTTGTCGGTATCGGACGCGCCGAGAACGGGCGGCAGGTCGTGCGACTGGTCGACGAAAACGGCCGGATGATCCGCTGGGATCCGCGGCAGAGTCAGGTCAAGCAGATCAACGTGTTCAACGCGGAGAATCGCGACCTCGCGGAAGGCGATCGCATCCAATGGCGTCTGGTGAACAATGCGCTCGATCTAAAGAATGCCGAGCGTGGCACGGTCGAAAAGATGGATGGAACCGTTGCCACGATCCGTTGGGACCGAGGCGAGCGCGTGCAGCAGATCGACCTGTCCGAGCACAAGCACTGGGACCACGGATACGCAGAGACCGTATATTCCGCGCAGTCCAAGACCTACGCCCGGGTGTATGTGCTGGCGCCGGTCAATTCCGGGCTCGTGAACGGCCAGAATTATTATACGGCGATCACCCGCGCGCGCTTCGGCGTGAAGCTCTGGACCGAGGACGGGAAGCGCCTCGCCGAGAAGCTCGAGACCCATTCCGGCGAAAAGACGTCCGCGCTGGAAGGGCTCGGAAGGCTGGACAGGGATAGCCGCGACAGCCTCGCCGCGCGTCATGCAGACCCGATTGAGCGAGCTCGGGCGGACCAGGATCGTGAGCGGTCCGAGCGGCGCGACATGGCCCTTGGCCGGCAACTCGACCAACGGACGAATGCGCCAAGGGGCCTGCCGGAGCGGCTGGCTGAAAATGCCCGCGGGATTGCCGACATCCTCGACCGCTTCCTGCAATCTGTCGTCGATCGCGCGCCTGCCGAAGCCGATCGCGCCGACGCCCGAACCGACCCAGCGCCCGCCCAAGTACATGACTCCCGTGACGCCGATTCCGGCCACGGTCCGGAACATTGATCACGGAGCAGTTTGCCATGAACCACACCGCCTTTGCATTTTCCGCCCGATGCCGCCTCAAATCTATTCTGCGCGCCGGCTGCCTTGCCGTGGTGTTCGCGGCATCCACCGCGGCTTCACCCTCGGCGGGGATGGCGAGACCTTCGGAAGGCGCCATCTCACACTGCATTGCACGTGCCGCTGGTGGGAAGGATTGGCTCGAGAAAACCCTGTGGGGACTGCGCGACCAGGAAGGCGGATGGGTCGGCGCGGAGGTCGCCAATGCCAACGGATCGCATGACCTGGGGCCCCTTCAGATCAATAGTTGGTGGGTGCCAAAGATCGCAGCGGTGCTGCGGCGGCCCGAGCAGGAGGTTCGCACCTGGCTCAAGTCCGATGCCTGCTTCAATGCCGATGTTGCCCGCTGGATCTTCCTGTCGGCCTTGCGGGCGACCGGTGACTATTGGGCCGCGATCGGGGTCTATCACAGCCCCACAGCGTGGCGCCAAAGGCACTATGCCCTGAGCGTCGCAGACCACCTCACGCGGCGTTTTGGCCCTGCGATCTTCGCCGAACGGCCTGTTAGGCTTGGCGGTGCTTCGGTCGCGACGACCCCGCAATCGCCCGACTCGCCCACCAACGAGGCCAAGCGGGAGCGAATGCTCGGGTTCGGCGTGGTAGCGCGCTCCGTATCGTCAGAGGTGCAAGATTAAGCGGCGCGGTGGCAGCAGGCTTGTCGCTCTATCCGCTCCTCGATAGATCAGCAGGGGAACAACCAGGAGTGAAACATGAACAACAGCGACCTCGCCGACCATCTTTCCAGCGCCACCGGCTCGAGCAAGGCCGACGCCAAGAAAATCGTCGATACTGTCTTCGCGGCGATTGCGGACGCGGCGGCGAAGGGCGAGGAGATTTCGCTCAACGGCTTCGGCAAGTTCAAAGTGAAGGCCAGCGCGGAGCGCGAAGGTCGCAATCCCTCGACTGGCGCGACCATCACGATTGCGGCCTCGAAGAAGCTCTCGTTCACGCCCGCTAAAGCGGTGAAGGACAAGCTGAACGGTTGAACCAATTCTTGGTCCAGGCGCGTCCCTCAACGATCGCGCCTGGACCAAGAAAGCCGGCCGTCGTTTTCCTCGTGTGGAGGCCGGTTTGGGGTTTTCCACACTAGGGTTCGGCGGCGATGGGTTCAAAGTTCCTTGTGTCTAAAGCGTCTGCTGGCGCGACTTCGCGACCGCCCTCTATCATACAGGTTTCATGACAGACCCTCGAACCCACACAGCTTCTCGCACCATCGTTGCGCCACCACGTGCCATCTTCCGCGCTTTTCTCGATGCCGAGGCCCTTGCGTCATGGCGTGCGCCCAAGGGCATGACTGCGAAGATCCTCGCTTTCGACCCCCGTGTTGGGGGCAGCTATCGGATGACATTCGTCTATTCCGAGACCGAGCGTGGCCGAGGCAAATCAACGGAGAATACCGACGTTGTCGAGGCACGCTTCATCGAACTGATACCGAATGAAAAAATTGTCGAGGCTGTCGAGTTCGAGTCCGCCGATCCGGCCTTTGCCGGCACCATGACGATGACCACGATATTCACGGCCGTCGCAAACGGCACGAAAGTGACGTTCACCGCCGAGAACGTCCCCACGGGGATCAGCGAAGCTGACCATCGCGCCGGCATGGATTCGTCATTGAAGAATCTTGCCAATCTCGTTGAATAGGCCCGCAATCGACGCTTAGTCTTTCTATGGGCGTTTGCGAGGAAGATAGCGCCTGACCGCCCGCGACATCATCGACACGCTGAGCACTGTAGATCGGCTCGAGTGCGGGAACTGTTGATAAACGGTGGCACGCGAGTTACAATAACCTTGCTCCAAGACATCCCGCTGAGCTCCATCGATTGGAGCGGCGACGTGATAATGACGGTGCGCCTCGGTGGGGCCTTGCTTTGGCACCTCAGGCAATGCGAATGTCCCTTACACGATAATCGCATCGTACGGCGATGAGGCGCGCCCGATCTTCTAACACGAGGTACGGGAACGCCAATGATTCCTCGACCGGGCCACGAACGCCTTACGGTCAGTCCAACCCTCCTCCGCAACCTAGAGCGCAGGCTACGGATCAGGAGCCTACTCAGTCTGCATGTGAATCCTCAGCGGGGAGCTCGACCCAAGAGACTCCACGGGAACCTCGCATTGCGAGGCGCGATAAATTCTCACGGCAGCTGATTGAGGATGCCAGTGGGATATTCGCACGACGACTGGGCCGGCCAGTGTCTCAGGACGAAGCGAGGATTCTGCTAGGCGACCTGACCGACTATTATGAGCTCGCCATCGCCCGACGTCGGACCATTGTCGTTCGACAACCGTCAAGGGAATGCGACGACGACACGAACGCCGGATAACCCAGCCAAGCGGTTTGTCTACGCCGAATCGGCAGCTTGACGGGTCAACGCTATCGCAGAATAAATAGTGAACAGAACGGCACGGCGGCACGGCCACAATTCCCCAGCGATAGGCGCGTTTCGCGGTTGGAAGTGGGGAAGGATCGTGATTGAGAGCAGAGAAGGAATTGTGGAACAATGGCGAAACCCAGAGCGAAGCTGAGACGGACGGTGGCACGTGCGTCGGTCCACCACGCATTGAAGAAAGCGGTTCTCTACGCTCGCGTCTCAACGTCGGAGCAGGAGCGCGAGGGATTCTCGATTCCTGCCCAGCTCAAACTTCTCCGAGACTACGCAGCGATCAACGACATCGATATCGTAGCCGAACATGTCGATGTAGAAACCGCGCGGAAGGCCGGGCGTACCGAATTTGAAGCGATGCTTGCGTACCTACGACGCCATCCATCGGTCCGAATGATCCTGGTCGAAAAGACCGATCGGCTGTATCGCAACCTCAAGGACTGGGTGACGCTCGACGAGTTGGATATCGAGATCCACCTCGCCAAGGAGGGTGTCGTCCTTTCCAAGGATTCCAGGTCTTCCGAGAAGTTCATGCACGGCATCAAGGTGCTGATGGCCAAGAACTATATCGACAATCTATCAGAGGAAGCGCGCAAGGGCATGACCGAAAAGGCCGCGCAGGGTTATTGGCCTACCCTCGCTCCACTCGGTTACCGCAACATCCGCAATGATGCTGGGCGGAAGGTGATCGCGGTCGATCCCGAGATCGCACCGATCATTGCGCGCCTGTTCGAGCTGTGCGGAACCGGTAATTTCTCAATCAACGAACTGGCAGCGAAGGCGCGCGAGCTTGGTTTGAGGTATCGTCGAAGCGGCAAGCTCGTCAGCAGTACGAGTACGATTTTCTATATTCTCAGAAATCGGCTCTACACCGGCTCCTATGAGTGGGACGGTAAGCTTTACCAAGGCCTACACGACCCGATCGTCTCGCTCGAGGCTTGGGAACTAGCTCAGGAAGTCATCGATGGCCGTAGCGCATCCAATGTCCGCGCGAGTCCCAAAGATTTCGTCTACACCGGCTTGATGACGTGCGGCCACTGCGGCTGTGCGATGGTCGCGGAGATAAAAAAGCAGAAATACATCTACTACCATTGCACCGGCTTTAAGGGAAAATGCCCTGAGCGTTACGTCCGCCAGGAGGCGCTTGACGTTCATTTCGAACAGATGCTTTCGCGGCTTCGCCTCGACGACGAGATTTTCGGTCTCGTACAGCGAGCGCTCCGCGAGAGCCATGGCGACGAGAGCCGCGAGCGTGATGAAGCCAAGGCGCGGCTGACTGCCGAGGCAGACAAGCTCCAGGAGCGTCTTGACACCATCTACCTCGATAAGGTCGATGGACGTATCACCAAGGAATTTCACGATCGCATCGCTACCACCTGGCGGGAGGAGAGAGCGCGGGCGATCCGAGGACTCGAGCACCTCAATAATGCCGACGAGGCCTATGTCGACGATGGCGTGGCGCTGCTCGATGTCGTCAGGAACGCCCACAAAGGCTTTGCGGAGATGGCCCCGGAATACCGGCGTCGAGCTCTAAATTTGGTACTTTCGAACTGTACTTGGGCCAATGATCGGCTGACCGTAGAATTCAGGCAGCCCTTTGGAATGCTTGAAGAATTATCACGGGCCGCGTTCACTCTCGGCACGCCAAACCAACCCCAAAATGAGGGTTTTGACAGTTTGGTGACCCCTACGGGAATCGAACCCGTGTTTCAGCCGTGAAAGGGCCGCGTCCTAGACCGCTAGACGAAGGGGCCATGCTACGAAGCAGGCGTGGAGCAGGCGGTTAGGGAAATGGGACGAGGCGGTCAACCCATCGCGTAACGTGTCGCGGCATGGCAGGTGAACGGAACGCGTTACCGAGGCAATCTGGCGGCTCACGCCGCGCCGCGATCCTTGCTCAATCCGCCCACGCCGCGTCGTCGATATGCAGTTCCGCTGCCTTGCGCGAACCCCAGTCGTCGATTCGCGCGCGTCCTGCCAGCCACAGACGGCGGTGGGGCGGGGCGCCGAGCAGCGCCGCGCCCAACGTGGTCTCGGCCTGGCGAAACGCCACGGCCTTCAGGCTACGGCCGTCGTCGCCGCTGGCGATCACCCGCACATGGCCGCTGCCGACGATATCGGCCTTGATGATTCGCAGCGGTCCGGCGGCGACGCGCGGCTGCGGCCAACCCATGCCATAGGGGCCGCCGACATCCATCGCCTCGACCAGCTGCGGTGTCACCCCACCCGGCGCGAGCAGGGCGTCGAGCAACAGCGCGCGGTCGCCGATCGAACGCGTGACGGCGGCATCGAGGCGATCGGCAAGAAAGGCCTCGAACGCGTCGAGCTGATCTTCGGCGATCGTCAGCCCGGCCGCCATGGCATGCCCGCCGCCGACGACGAGCAAACCGCTGTCCTTTGCCGCGAGCACCGCCGCGCCGAGATCGACCCCGGCGATGGAGCGGCCAGAGCCCTTTCCGACGCCGTCACCGTCCAGCGCGATGACGATCGCCGGCCGGCCATATTTCTCCTTCAGCCGCCCCGCGACGATCCCGATTACGCCGGGGTGCCAGTTGCGCCCCGCGACGACGATCACCGCGCGATTGCTCTTGCCGATCGCCAGCGCCTCGGCGCCTTCCTGGACCTGCGCTTCGATTAACCGGCGCTCCTCATTCAGTCGGTCGAGTTCGGCGGCGATGCGCTCCGCTTCGGCCGGGTCGCGCGTGGTCAGCAGGCGCACGCCGAGATCGGATTTGCCGACGCGGCCACCGGCATTGATTCGCGGGCCCAGCGCGAAGCCGAGATCGGTCGCGGTCGGCGCTCGGCTGAGTCGCGATGCCGTAATCAGCGCGTTGAGCCCGATGTTGCGGCGCTGCGCCATCACCTTGAGGCCCTGCGACACGAAGGCGCGGTTGAGGCCACGCAACTGCGCGACATCGGCGACGGTACCGAGCGCGACGATGTCGAGCAGGTCGAGCAGGCGCGGTTCGGCACGGCCGGCGAAGAAACCGCTTGTGCGCAGCGTCCGGATAAGCGCGGCACCGAGCAGAAAGGCGACACCGACCGCCGCGAGATGGCCGTGCGCCGCGCCCTCGGTTTCGTCGAGCCGGTTTGGATTGACCAGCGCCCAGGCGTGCGGGAGCGCGGCGGCGCATTTGTGGTGATCGACGACGATCACGTCGACGCCGGCATCGCGTGCCATGTCGAGCGCCTCAAACGCCTGCGCGCCGCAATCGACCGTCACGATCAGCTGCGCGCCTTCGCTCTTGAGCTGCACCAGGGCAGCGCCGGAGGGACCATATCCTTCCATCAGCCGGTCCGGAATGTACGGCCGTGCCTCGATCCCGAGATCGCGCAGCAGCAGGATCAGCAATGCCGCCGAGGTGGCGCCGTCCACGTCATAGTCGCCGAACACCGCGATCTGCTCATTTGCGGCGATCGCGTCGGCGAGGCGCTCCGCCGCGCGGTCCATGTCGTGAAAGATCGACGGGTCGGGCATGAAGGCGCGGATGCTGGGGTTGCGATGCGCCTCCAGCGCCTCGCGCGGGCAGCCGCGCGACAGCAATAGTTGCGTGACGAGATCGTCGGGCGTGAAGTCGGGGTCGCGGGCATCGGCGGCCAGCGCGCGCCAGCGCCACGGTTGGCCGAGGATCGAGGAGGTGACGTTGAGAACGATGCCGGTCATCGCACGGGCTTAGAACAAGGCGGGCGATTGTCGAGTGTCGCGCGCGTCTCAGCTGTAATTGGGCAGCCAGCGGCCCTCGCGAAACCACTTCGTGATGATGTATTTCGTCCCCTTCACCACCGGCATGCCCTCATGCAGTGTCAGCGTGTTCGGGCTGCCGTCGGGGTTCATGTTGTTCCAGGCGAGCAGCAAGCCGCGCTTGGGCGCGACGCGGATGCCGGCCTGGGGAAACCAGGTCGCGCCGCCCTCTTCGACATCGTTGAGGAAGATCATCGCCGTCCAGGTGCGCTGCCCCCCGCACGCGACCATGCTCGGCCAATAGGGCTCGTTCTCGTGGAAATAGTCGTGATGCGGGCGGAATTGCTGGCCGATCGCATATCGCTGGCCCTGCATCGTCTCGCCATTGTCGGGGTCGATCCCGATCAGCATCGCGATCGCCTCGTCGATCGGCCGCACATCGGGTGACCAGCGATCCATGTCGCAACTCTCGCTGGTACGGTAATTGGGTTCGTTGGGGTCGGCGAGCAGCGTCGACGGGCGCCGATTGGCGTCGATCATCTGCCGCAGTTTGGCGCACTGCGCGACGTCGAGAAAATCGGGATGATAATAAATCTGCACCGTCTCGAGCGGCGCGCGCTTGACGCGAGGATTGGCCTCGAGGCGTTGAGAAACGCTTTGCCCGGCCAACTGCCGTACGGGGGAGGCGGCGCCGGGTTTCTTGCGGAACAGCATGGTGCCTTCCTCGCGTGACGAAGGCCAAAAGACAAGAGGCCCGGTGTTGCCACCGGGCCTCCGTTTCGTGGTGGGGCCGGCCCTACCAGAAGATGTCGTAGACCGTATCGACGACCTCGCCGGTATAGATATCGACCAGTATCGCATCATTGTAATAACGTACCCAGCGATACGGGCCATAGGCCGGTGGCAGGTCATAATAATAGGGATCGTCGATCCAGTAGTTTTGCTCGAACAGGATCGAGCTCAGCCGGAAGCCGATCGAGAAGCGGCGATAGCCATAATCCCAGCCATGCGGCGCATAGTAACGCGGCAGGTGGAAATTTTCGCGATTGTAGCGGCGCGAGCGGTTCCAGTCGTAACGACTGTCGTTGCGCCAGCCGCGGTTCCAGTTGCCGCCATGGTTGTCGGCACGCTGGCTGCCATTGCCGCGCCAATCACCGCGCTGCCCGCCATTGCCGCGCCAGTCGCCACGCTGACCGTCATTGCCGCGGCGGCCGTCATTGCCCTGCCAGTCACCGCCGCGACCGCCCTGTGGCCGGCCATCGGCACGCTGATCGGGGCGCCCGTCGCGACGATCCTGCCGCCACGCCTGTTGCTGCTGCTGCGGCGGCGGCGCGGCGATGACTGGCGGCTGTGCCTGTTGCGGACGGCCCGACCAGCCGCCCCAACGCCGACCCTGGCCATCGCCCTGCGGCTGGCCCTGCTGGACCTGGACTGGAGGCTGACCACGGTCAGGACGCTGGAAACCCGCGCCGCCGTCGCCGCGCTGGAAACCGCCACCCTGCGGCCGCTCGAACCGCGGTTGCGGCTGGGGTTGCTGCACCTGCGGCTGCTGGAACTGGCGCGGGGCTTCCTGGCGCGGTTGCAGTTGCGGCTGCGGCCGATCGCCACCACCGCCCTCACGCTGCTGGCGCCAGCCGCCGCGACCATGTTCGTCATTCTGCGCGAACGCTGCCGCCGGCACCAGGGCCGAGGCTGCCATGATCGCGGCAAGCAAGATCTTACGCATCGAAGAATTCCTCCTCATCGCCGCATGACTTCACCCGGCTTGCTGTCCTTTTGCGCTTCCTTCATTGACCTGTTTCTGAACCCGTGTGTCAGCGTTCAGAAAGCTTTCGGCAAAGGTTTATCGGCGTGTCGGTGTCAGCGCGGGCACCACGCGCGATGCTTCTGCCGGCGCGATTCCGGGAGACGCGGCGCTGTCGATCGTCTCGTCGCCGCGCTGGACCCGTGCTGCTTTTATGATCGCTTCGACGAGGCGAGGATAGATGCCGCACCGGCAGATATTGGTGATCGCCATCTTGATTTCTTCTTCGGTGGGGTTCCGGTTCTTCTTGAGCAACACCGCCGCGGCCATCACCAATCCGGGGATGCAGAAGCCGCATTGCGAGACATTGTCTTCGATGAAAGCAAGCTGCACCGGATGGTCGCGCTCGCGTGACAGGCCCTCGATGGTGGTTACGATGCTGCCCTCGATCGCCCCGATATTCGCCTGGCAGGCGCGCACCGCCTCATTGTCGATATCGACGATGCAGGCGCCGCATTCGCCATTGCCGCAGCCATATTTCGTCCCCGTCAGGTTCGACGCGTCGCGCAACGCCCAGAGCAACGGCGTCTCGGGGTCCATGCGATAGTGGACGGGCTGGTTGTTGACGGTGAAGCGGGTCATCAGGCGCCGACCTTAAGCGATCCAGTCGGAAAGTGGAAAACGGTTTTCGGTCGATCCCGCGCCATGCCGCAGCATCTGTGCGACCGTATTGCGAAACGGGGTGTTTCATAACCCGCGATTGCGGTGCCCGCCGACCTCGCCGATATCATGACCATGCGACAACCAACCCTCTTCATACCTCATGGCGGCGGCCCTTGCTTCTTCATGGACCCCGGTGGCGGCGCGCCCGATCCGATGTGGCAGGGCATGCAAGCCTATCTCGCCGGCCTGATTGCATCGTTACCAGAGCGGCCACGCGCTATCCTGCTAATCTCGGGCCATTGGGAGGGCATGCCAGTCGCTGTGCATGTCGGCACCGGTCAGCCCCTGCTCTACGACTATTACGGCTTCCCGGAACACACCTATCATCTGAAGTGGGATGCGCCGGGCGCCCCCGACGTCGCGCGCCGCGCGGCGGGGCTGCTCGATGTGGCCGGTTTCGCGACAACCGAGGAGACGGCGCGCGGCTGGGACCATGGCGTGTTCATCCCGATGATGGTGGCGGTTCCCGGTGCCGATATCCCGCTTGCGCAATTGTCGCTCCGCCAGGATCTGGATCCCGCAGCGCATATTGCGATGGGACGGTCGCTGGCACCGCTACGCGACGAGGGCGTGCTCATCATTGGCTCGGGCATGAGTTTCCACAATCTGCGCGCACGCGGCGCCTCGGTGACGCCGCTCGCCGACATATGGGATGCCGCCCTGACCGACGCGGTCGTCGATCCGGACCCGGCGGCACGTGCCGCGCGCGTGTCGCGCTGGGCAGAACTGCCGCATGCCCGTTTCGCGCACCCGCGCGAGGAGCATCTGCTCCCGCTGATGGTTGCGCTCGGCGCCGGTGCCGACGACATCGCCGTGCACGATTATCGCGATGTCGTGATGGGATGGGTGGTGTCGGGTTACCGCTTCGGCTGATTAGCGAAGATCAGTCACGCCAGCTCGGATCGATCTTGTCGACCTTGCGCACCATTGCGGCGAAATCGGCCGTGCCCGTGCCGCCGGGCACCTGCGCCATGTACAGATCGCGCTGGTGCACGGCGATCACCTCGGGCGAGACCTCGATCGGCGTGCCCATCGAGGCGGTGGCGATCTGGATCTCGCATGCGCGCTGCAGCGACCAGTGCTTGATGAAAGCCTCGGGCAGCGTCTTTCCCATCACCAGGATGCCGTGGTTCTTGAGCAGCATCACCCGCTTGTCGCCGAGATGCTCCATCAGGCGGGTCCCTTCCTCGTCGCGCACCGTAACGCCTTCGAAGTCATGGTATGCGATCTGCCCGGCGAAATTGCAGGCGTAGAAATTGGTCGGACGCAACCCGCCCTCGACCGAGCTGACCGCCATGCCGGCGGTGGTATGGGTGTGCATGATGCAATGCGCGTCGGGCAAATGGCGATGGAACAGCGCATGCTGGACGAAGCCGGCGCGGTTGACGGGGTAGGGATTGTCGTCGAGCTTGTTGCCGTCGATGTCGATCTTGACCAGGTTAGACGCCGTCACCTCGCTGAAATGCAGTCCGAACGGGTTGATCAGGAAGGCGCCTTCCTCGTCGAGCTTCACCGTGATGTGGTTGTAGATCATCTCCGACCAGCCGAGCATGTCGAACACGCGGTAGCAGGAGGCGAGCTGCTGGCGCGCTTCCCATTCGGATGCGCTCATCTGGCTGTTGCGAAGGACGGCTGTCGCCATGGTCACTCTCCGGTTTCGAGCGGTTGGTATGCGGCCATATTATCGCAGCACCGCGATGATGGCCAGAGTTGCGTGCTACTGGCCCAGCGCGGCGATCTCATCTTCGTCGAAGCCCGCTTCCGCCAGGATCGCCCGACCTTCCGCGGCGCCGGCCATACGCGGCGGTGTGGTGCCGCTGGCCGAATAGCGCGGCGCCGGTGCGGGCTGGGTGACGCCGCCCGCGGTAACGAAGCTTTGCCGCGCGACATTGTGCGGGTGAGTGACCGCCTCGTCGAAGTCGAGCACCGGCGCCACGCACGCCTCGTGCCCGGCAAAGGCAGCGACCCAATCGTCGCGTGTGCGCTCGGCAAAGCGCCGGGTCAGTTCGGCCTTGAGGCGCGACCACATCGCGGGCGCGAACTGCGCGTCCCATTCACTATCGCTAAGCCCCATCACCGCGCGCAGCGCCGCATAGAAGGGCGGTTCGATCGCCCCGACCGCCAGCCACTTGCCATCGGCGGTCTCGTAGGTGTCGTAGAAATGCGCCCCGCCATCGAGCAGATTGGTGCCGCGCTTGTCGCTCCACCGCCCCATCGCGCGAAAGCCCCACATCATGCTCATCAGCACGGAAGAGCCCTCGGTCATCGCACAGTCGACCACCTGGCCCTGGCCGGTCGCCTGCGCCTGGAGGATTGCGGCAAGCATTCCGAAGGCGAGGAACATCCCGCCGCCACCGAAATCGCCGGCGAGGTTGATCGGCGGCACCGGGCGGCGTCCCGCCTCGCCAAAGGCGTGCAGCGCACCCGAGATCGCGATGTAATTAATGTCGTGCCCGGGTTCGGGAGCGAGCGGGCCGGTCTGGCCCCACCCGGTCATGCGGCCATAGACGAGCTTCGGGTTGTCGCCGATCAGCACTTCAGGCCCAAGGCCGAGCCGTTCCATCACCCCGGGCCGAAACCCCTCGATAAGGCCGTCGCAGGTCGCAGCGAGCCGACGCACCGCCGCAACGGCGGCCGGGTCTTTCAGGTCGAGCGCGATCGAGCGTCGTGAGCGCAGCAGCGGGTCGCGTTCACGCTCAGTCAGGCTGGCGGTATTCGGCCGCTCGACGCGGATCACCTCGGCGCCATGGTCTGCCAGCATCATGCCGCAGAACGGCCCCGGGCCGATCCCGGCAAGCTCGAGGATGCGCAGGCCGGCCAGCGGGGCAGGGGCGCCCATCAGAAGGCTGCGATGCCGGTGATGGCGCGACCGAGGATCAGCGCATGCACGTCATGCGCGCCTTCATAGGTATTGACCGTTTCGAGGTTCATCAAATGGCGCATGACCTGATATTCGCCCGAAATGCCGTTGCCGCCATGCATGTCACGCGCCTGGCGGGCGATATCGAGCGACTTGCCGACATTGTTGCGCTTGACGATCGAGATCGTCTCCGGGGCGAACTTGCCCGCGTCCATCAGGCGCCCGACGCGCAAGCTCGCCTGCAGTCCGAGCGCGATCTCGGTCTGCATGTCGGCGAGCTTCTTCTGGTAGAGTTGCGTCGCGGCGAGCGGGCGGCCGAACTGCGCACGGTCGAGACCATATTGCCGCGCCGCGTGATAGCAGAACTCCGCCGCCCCAAGCGCGCCCCATGAAATGCCGTAGCGCGCGCGGTTGAGGCACCCGAACGGCCCCTTCAGGCCCTGCACCTCGGGGAGCAGCGCGTCCTCGCCGACCTCGACATCGTCCATCATGACCATGCCGGTGATCGAGGCACGTAAGGAAAGCTTGCCCTCGATCTTGGGCGCGCTCAGCCCCTTCATGCCCTTTTCGAGGATGAAGCCGCGGATGCCGCCGCCATGCGCGTCGGACTTGCACCAGATGACGAACACATCGGCGATCGGCGCGTTGCTGATCCACGTCTTGGAACCGGAGATGCGATAACCGCCATCGGTCTTCACCGCGCGGGTCTTCATGCCGCCGGGATCGGAACCGGCATCGGGTTCGGTCAGGCCGAAGCAACCGATCCATTCGCCGCTCGCCAGCTTGGGCAGATATTTGCGGCGCTGTTCTTCCGAACCATATTCGAAGATCGGGAACATCACGAGGCTCGACTGGACGCTCATCATCGAGCGATAGCCGCTGTCGACGCGCTCGACCTCGCGCGCGACCAGGCCATAAGCGACATAGTTGGTGCCGACCCCGCCATATTCCTCGGGGATCGTCGGGCCGAGCAGACCGAGCGCGCCCATTTCGCGGAAAATCTCCGGGTCGGTCGTCTCGTGAGCGAAGGCGTCGATGATGCGCGGTGCGAGCTTGTCCTGCGCATAGGCGCGCGCGCTGTCGCGGATCATCCGCTCGTCGTCCTCGAGTTGATCGTCGAGCAGGAAGGGATCAGCCCAGTCGAATGCGCCCATGCCGGCCATGTCTATCTCCAAAGAATATCGTGCCCGTGCCAGCCGGGCAGGGGTCTTGTCCACCCGTCCGCAAGGGATTCAGAGCGACAATACCCGATCGTCGAACAGCCCGAAGGCGAGGGTCGAGGCGTAGAACGCAACCGCCCGGTCGCGCGGCATGGTCGATGCCCATTTCCGCATGTCGAAGGCGGCATTCTGCAACGCCATCAGCGATTGCGCCGAAATCAGCGGGTCGATCGGGCGGATCGAGCCCTCGGCGATACCGTCGCTGATCGTCCCCGAATAGCGCCGCGCAATGCGGTTGGAGCGCTCGATCATCGTCCGCCTGACGCCGACCGGCAGGCCACTCAGCGCGGTGGTGCGCAGCAGCGGACCGCGCTCGGAAAACTGCACGTCGAGCAGCGTTGCGATGGTGCTCGACAGGCGATGCCAGTGACTGCCGCCCTGGCTGTCGGCGAGATGCTGAGCATCGGCGATCGTGTCGAAGCTCCGTTTGTAGCAGGCGGTGACCAGATCGTCCTTGGCATCGAGATGATGATAGAAGCTGCCCTTGGTCACGTTGAGTTCGGAGGCGATCTTCTGCACCGAGGCGCCGCGATAACCGAGCTCGTTGATCAGCCGCGTCGCCGCCAGCAGAAAGGCCTCGCGGCCGGCTTCCGCATCGTCATGCTCGAGGTCGATTAGCGTCGGTGACCATCCTTCGCCATCGGCCGCGATGCCGTGGTCGAACACGTCCATCAGGCGGGCGCGCACACGATCATATTGGTCGAGATCGTATCGCGTCAGCCACGCCGGAATCCAGAAGGTGTTCTCGAGCAGTGCATGCGCGCGCGCGCCGTACAGGTCGGTTTCCAGGCGATTGTTGGTCGGGCCCCATAAAGTGCGAGTCATCCGGAACACGCGTTGCCATCCCGCCATCAGCCGCCCGCGCGACGGCTCTTCCATCGCGCGCAGGTCGGAAAGCGTGGCGAAGGCCTGTTCCTCGCCGCGTTCGATTCGGGCGAAGCGGTCGAAGTTGATAGCCAGGTACCGGGCGACTCGCGCCTGCGGCGTCGGCTCGACGAGTGCCTCTTCGAGCATCGCCTGCAACCGGTCGAGCGTATGCTCGAAGCAAGCGGCGGCGAGGTCCTCCTTGCGCTTGAAGTAATAGGTCACGCTGGTGGTGTTGAGCCCGACGCGTTGCGCGACGTCGGCAAAGGTCATGCCCTTCGCGCTCTGCTCGTTGATTGCCTCGGCGGCGGCGGCAAGGATCGCGTCGCGCTTCGCCTTGAAACGCTTCGTCGAGGTATCCTCATCCTGTCGGGGTGCTAGCTCGGCCTCCATCCACAAATTTGTAACAGCTTATTTTCGAAGAGACAGTGTTTTTTCCACCGCTCTTTACCGCTACGATTTCCGTGTCGATCGCGCTTTACCGAAAACGCGGTACGGTTTAAGCGACCCTCCGAAACAGCAAATTCGAGAGGCCGCCATGGACTTCACGCTCAATGAACGAGAGACCTTCTTCCGGGATCGCGTGAAGACCTTCATCGACCAGAACATCCGCCCGCGACAGGCCGATTACGACGCCCAGTCCAAATCGGGCGAGCGCTGGAAGGTCATTCCGGTGATCGAGGAGATGAAGGAGAAGGCGAAGGCGCAGGGCCTGTGGAATTTCTTCATGCCGCCGCAATCGGGCCGCACCCATGTCGATGACAGCTTCGCCTTCGAAGGCACCCAGCTCACCAACCTCGAATATGCGCTGTGCGCCGAGGAAATGGGCAAGGTCGGCTGGGCAAGCGAGTGCTTCAATTGCTCGGCGCCCGACACCGGCAACATGGAGGTGCTTCATCGCTACGGTACGCGCGAGCAGAAGGAGCGCTGGCTCAAGCCGCTGATGAACGGCGAGATCCGCTCGGCCTTCCTGATGACCGAGCCGGCGGTCGCTTCGTCCGACGCGACCAACATCCAGACCTCGATGGCCCGCGACGGCGATCATTACATCGTCAACGGCACGAAATGGTGGTCGTCGGGCGTCGGCGATCCGCGCTGCAAGGTCGCGATCCTGATGGGCAAGACCAATCCCGAATCGTCGCGCCACACCCAGCAGTCGATGATGATCCTCGACATGGAAGCGCCCGGCGTGAAGATCGAGCGCATGCTCTCGGTCTATGGTTATGACCATGCCCCGCACGGGCATGGCGAGGTCGTGCTGACCGACGTGAAGGTGCCGGCCGAGAATATCCTGCTCGGTGAGGGCCGCGGCTTCGAGATCGCGCAGGGGCGGCTCGGGCCGGGCCGCATCCATCACTGCATGCGCACGATCGGGGTGGCCGAAACCGCGATCGAGGCGATGGCCAAGCGTCTGCTCACGCGCGTCGCCTTCGGCAAGCGCATCGCCGATCATTCGGTATGGGAACAGCGCATCGCCAAGGCGCGCATCGATATCGAGATGACGCGCCTGCTGTGCCTCAAGGCCGCCGACATGATGGACAAGGCCGGCAACAAGGCCGCGCAACTCGAGATCGCGATGATCAAGGTCGCCGCGCCCAACATGGCGCTGCAGATTCTCGACGATGCGATCCAGGCACATGGTGGCGGCGGCGTCAGCCAGGACTTCCATCTCGCGCATGACTGGGCCGCGATGCGCACGCTGCGCTTTGCCGATGGCCCGGACGAGGTCCACAACCGCGCCATCGCCCGCAACGAGTTCGGCAAATATGCCGATCTGCCCGAGGCGGTCGCGGCGAAGGAAGCGATGCGGCGCTGATACCCTCCGTCATGCCGGACTTGTTCTGGCATCCACGGTGCAACATTCTCACTGGTCGCAGCCATTGCGGGACGGTGGACCCCGGAACAGGTCCGGGGTGACGAAGAAGGAAGAGTCGTGAAAGCTGCCGTTCTGTTCGAGGCGGGCAAACCGCTCTCCATCGAAGACGTGATCGTGTCGAACCCCGGTCCGCACGAGGTGCTGATCCGTACTGCGGCGGTCGGGGTGTGCCGCTCCGACCTGCATTTCGTCGATGGCGCCTATCCGCACGCCATGCCGACGATTCCCGGGCATGAGGCGGCCGGCGTCGTTGAAGCGGTCGGCAGCGAGGTGCGCACCGTCAAGGTCGGCGATCATGTCATCACCTGCCTGTCGGCCTTTTGCGGGCATTGCGAGTTCTGCGTCACGGGTCGCATGTCGCTGTGCATTGCCGCCGACGTGCGCCGCCCCAAGGGTGCGCCGCCGCGGCTGACCTTCGCCGATGGATCGGTGGTCAATCAGATGCTCAACCTCTCGGCCTATGCCGAGATGATGCTCATCCATGAGCATGCCTGCGTCGCGATCGATCGCGACATGCCGCTCGATCGCGCGGCGATCATCGGCTGCGCGGTTACGACCGGGGCAGGAGCGGTGTTCAATGCCGCTGATGTTGTGCCGGGCGAGACGGTGTGCGTGGTCGGTTGCGGCGGTGTTGGCCTCGCCGCGATCAACGCCGCGCGGATCGCCGGTGCCGGCAAGATCGTCGCCGTCGATCCCGTCGCCGAGAAGCGCGCGCTCGCCGAGAAGCTCGGCGCAACCCATTCTGTCGACGCCCTGTCCGACAATTGCGCCGAACAGGTCGTCGAGATCAGCAATGGCGGCGTTCACCACGCGATCGAGGCGGTTGGCCGGGCACAATCGGCCGCAACCGCAGTCAAGGTGCTGCGGCGTGGCGGGACCGCGACAATCCTCGGCATGATGCCGCTGAACGAGAAGGTCGGCCTGTCGGCGATGGACCTGCTCGGCGGCAAGCACCTGCAAGGCGCGCTGATGGGCGCCAATCGCTTCCCGGTGGAAATTCCCCGGCTCGTCGATTTCTACATGCGCGGCCTGCTCGATCTCGACACGATCATCGCCGATCGCATGCCGCTTGACCAGGTGAACGTCGCGTTCGACGAGCTGCGCAAGGGCGACACCACACGCTCGGTGATCGTGTTCTGATGAGCGACGCGCAGAAAACCATGACCGGCACCCTCCCGGTCGAGGAGCGCGACCGGCTCGATCTCGTCCGGCTCACCGCGTGGATGGAAAGCCATGTCGAGGGCTTCGCCGGCCCGCTCAGCTATGCCAAGTTCGCCGGCGGCCAGTCGAACCCGACCTATCGGCTCGACACGTCGACCACCGCCTATGTGCTGCGGCGCAAGCCGTTCGGCCCGCTGCTCCCCTCGGCGCACGCGGTCGACCGCGAATATCGCGTGATCGCCGGGCTACACCCGACCGGCTTCCCCGTGCCGCGCCCCTACGGCCTGTGCGAGGACGACAGCGTCGTCGGCTCGGCCTTCTACATCATGGAGATGGTCGAAGGCCGCACGATCTGGGACGGGTCGATGCCCGATCTCACGCCGTCCGCGCGCCGCGCGCATTATGACGCGATGGTCGACACACTGGCCGCGCTGCACAATCTCGATCATGTCGCTGCCGGCCTCGAAAGCTACGGCAAACCGGGCAATTATTTCGATCGCCAGGTCGCACGCTGGACCAAGCAATATCGCGCTTCCGAAACCGAGCACATGCCCGATGTCGAGCGGCTGATCGCATGGTTGCCCGCGACCTTGCCGGAGCAGACGCGCACCTCGGTCGTTCATGGCGACTACCGCATCGACAACATGATCTTCGCGCCTGACGCGCCGCGCGTCATCGCCGTGCTCGACTGGGAATTGTCGACGCTCGGCGATCCGCTCGCCGATTTTTCGTACCTGCTGATGAACTGGGTGACCGAGCCCGAGGGCCGCTCGGGGGTCAAGGGGCTGGCCGGCCCCGAAACGGGCATCCCGACCATCGCCGAGGTGACCGAGCGTTATTGTGCCGCGACCGGTCGCGACGGGGTGCCGCAGCTCGAATGGTATTTCGCCTACAACCTCTTCCGCCTCACCGGCATCGTCCAGGGCATCAAGAAGCGCATCGTCGATGGCACCGCCTCGAGCGCCCAGGCCGCCAAGACGGCTGAGCGTGTCTATGGCCTCGCCGAAGCGGCATGGGGCTTCGCGAAGCAGGCAGGGGCGAAGGACTGATCATGGCCAATCTCTTCGACCTGACCGGCAAGGTTGCGATCGTCACGGGCTCGACGCGCGGCATCGGCAAGGCCTCAGCGATCGAACTGGTCCGTCACGGCGCGCGCGTTGCCATTTCGAGCCGCAAGCAGGATGCGTGCGACGTGGTCGTCGCCGAAATCGACGCCGCATTCGGCCCCGGCAAGGCGATTGCCGTTGCTGCCAACATTTCCGACAAGGCCGGGCTGCAGCATCTCGTTGATGCAACGCGCGCCGCATTCGGAGCGATCGACATCCTCGTCTGCAACGCCGCGTCCAATCCCTATTACGGCCCGTCCGAAGGGATTGCCGACGAGCAGTTCCGCAAGATCCTCGACAACAACATCATCTCCAACCACTGGCTGATCTCGATGGTCGCGCCGGAGATGCGCGAGCGCAAGACCGGGTCGATCGTCATCATCTCGTCGATCGGCGGGATTCGCGGCACGCCGGTGATCGGCGCCTATGCCATTTCCAAGGCTGCCGACATGCAGCTCGCGCGCAATCTCGCGCACGAATATGGCCCGTTCAACATCCGCGTGAACTGCATCGCGCCGGGCCTGATCAAGACCGATTTCGCCCGCGCCTTGTGGGAAGACGAAAAGGCCGCCGAGCGCCGCAATGCCGTCACCCCGCTGCGCCGCATCGGTCAGCCTGAGGAGATTGCCGGTGCGGTGGTGTTCCTCGCCGGCGCGGCGAGCGCCTACATGACCGGCCAGACCATCGTCATCGATGGCGGCGTCACTATCTAGGAGAGTGGAAATGATGCGCTTCGTCGGAAAGTCGATCATCGTCACCGGTGGCGGATCGGGCATCGGCCGGGCCGCCGCGATGCTCTTCGCGCGCGAGGGCGGGCAGGTGATCGTCGCCGACAAGACCGAAGCGGCCGAGGACGTTGCCGCCGAAATCGTCGAGCAAGGCGGCGTAGCGCACGCGATCCGCATCGATGCCGGCAACGAGGAAGACGTCGTTCGGGCCATCGACCTCGCCGTCGAACGCTTCGGCGGGCTCGACGTGATGTTCGCCAATGCCGGCATTTCAGGCGGCATGGCCAATATCTTCGATACCGATGTCGCGCTGATCACCGAGGTGCTGCGCGTCAACCTGATCGGACCGTATCTCGCGATCAAACATGCCGCCCCGAAGATCGCCGAGCGCGGCGGCGGCGCGATCGTGCTCACCGCGAGCGTCGCGGGGATTCGCTCGGGCGCGGGGTCGCCGGCCTATTCGGCGTCGAAGGCCGGGGTGATCAACCTCGCCCAGGTGTCTGCGCAGCAGCTTTCGGGATCGAACGTCCGCGTCAATGCGATCTGCCCCGGCCTGACCGAGACCGGCATGACCAAGCCGACCTTCGATTATGCCCGCGATGCGGGAAAGATGGATCGCGTCGGCCGGCTCAATCCGCTGCGGCGCGGCGCGCAACCCGAGGAATTGGCCAAGGTCGCGGCGTTCCTCGCCTCCGACGACGCGAGTTATGTCAACGGTCAGGCGATCGCGGTCGATGGCGGGCTCTCGTCGAGCCACCCCGTCACCAAGCAGGAATATGGCAAGACGGCAGTGTGATCGGGGCGGCGCTCGGCCGCCCCGACACCTGTTTTAGCGGCAGATCCGCACCTGGCGGTGATGGCGCCACTCGGTCCAGCAACGGCGATGGTGGCGATCCCAGCCATAGTGACGGCCGCGATCCCAGCCATAATGGCGACGATCGTCGCGGCGATCATGCCGGTCGCGATCATAGCCGCCGCGATGGTCGCGCTGCTCGTACCGCGGCCCGTCGCGACGATCCTGCGCCTCGGCACCGGTCGCGATCGTGGCGGTCGACAAAAGCAAACCGGCCGCCGCGATGGTTTTGATCAAGTTCATCGGACTTCCTTTCATCCCGGGGATCGGGACAGGAAGATAATTACGCCTCGGTGTTGGTAAGGTTGCTGAACCGGGTTGAAGGGTGGCGTTCATCTGCTCGCACGCCTGTCAGGCGCCGAGCACCGCCTTGAAATGGGCGATGATCTCGTCCGCAGCGGCACGCGTCGGCTCACCCGCCGCGTCGATCAGGTCGCGCGTCACGACGCTGTGCGGCGGCTTGCCCTCGCTGATCATGCCGGCCGGGTTTCCGCACGAGTCAGGCAGTTCCGTGCCGATAAAGGCTGCGCCGAACGCCTTGTCGAGCGTGACGAACTTGTCGTGTCTGGCCAGCGTATCGCCCTCGAAGCGATAGCCGCGCAGCGTAAGCCCCTCGCTGCACGCGCGCTGCTGCACCGTTGCAAGATCGGCCGCCGAGATGTCGAGCCCGGCAGGGCTGCCGACCGGCATGCTAGGCTGCGACAGCACCGGTGCTAGCACGACCGGATCGACCGCCATCGACAGCGCGAAGCCGCCGGTCAGGCACATGCCGATCACCCCGACGCCGGGGCCGCCGCATTCGGCATGCGCCTTGTGCGCGAGCGGCCTGAGCCAGTCGACCACCGGGCTCGATCGACCGGTGCGGAACAGCGTGAATTCGCGGCTGACGCACAGTCGCAGGATATCGAGCGCGCCGGTCTTCTCGCGATTTCGCGCATCGGGCATGCCGATCAGGATCGGCGCATAGACCCGCATGCCGGCCGCCGCGACCCAGCGGCAGAAGCGCGCCAGCGGCGGCGTGAATCCGAAAATCTCGTGGATCACGATCACCGCCGGGCCGCGATCGCCGGTGCACAACACCGCTTTGGTCTTCCCGCCAAAGGTGAAGTCGCGCCGCGTAAAGTCGGCGATATCGGCGGAAAGCAGCTCGGTCATTCGCGCAGCCGCATCAGCCCTTCCTGCGCCACGCTGGCCACCAGCCGCCCGTCCTGGGTGTAGATCTTGCCGCGGTTAAAGCCGCGCGCATGGCCCGCCCAGGGGCTGTCGCAGGCATAGAGCAGCCATTCGTCGGCGCGGAAATCCTCGTGCAGCCACAGCGAATGGTCGAGGCTCGCGGTCTGCAGATTGTGCGTCATCCAGTTGACGCCGTGCGCCAGCGTCGCGGTGCCGAGCAGCGACATGTCCGAGGCATAAGCCAGGATCGCGCGGTGCATCGCCGCATCGTCACCGATCGGCGCGACCAGCCGGAACCAGCTGTCCTGTCGCGGTTCGCGCTTGTCGGGCCGGAACCAGCTGCGCGGCTGCACCGGGCGGATCTCGACCGGCCGGCCGCGTAGCATGTGCCGCCGGAATTTCTCGGGAATTTCGTCGGCCATGTCGCGACGCAGTTCGGCTTCGGACTGGAGCGACTCGGGACCCGGTACCTCGGGCATCGGGTCCTGGTGGCGCAGCCCGTCCTCGGGCGTCTGGAAGCTTGCCGCCATGTTGAGGATCGGTTCGCCGCGCTGCATCGCGATCACCCGCCGCGTCGCGAAACTGCGGCCCTCGAAATCGCGCACCACGCGGTAGATGATCGGGAAATCCTCATTGCCCGGCCGCATGAAATAGGCGTGCAGCGAATGCGCCACCTTGGGCGCTTCGGTCGATCGCTGCGCCGCCTGCAACGCCTGCGCGATCACCTGCCCGCCGAACACGCGGCCGACGCCGCCGGGCTGGCGCTTGCCGCGATACAGGTCGCGATCGATCTCCTCGATGTCGAGCAGATCGACCAGGCCGCTGACGAGCTTCTCCGGCGGCGTGTCGGCAGGCGTGCTGATATCCATCAATAGCCCGCCGCGCTGGCGATCCGGTCGGCGTGGAAATTGGCGTCGCCGAACATCTCGGCGAGCACCCGCGCGCGCTTCATGTAGAAGCCGATGTCATATTCGTCGGTCATGCCGATGCCTCCATGCATCTGCACGCCTTCCTGCACGCTGAGCGTGGTGGCAAGTGCGGTCATCGCCTTGGCGACTGACACCGCTGCATCCGCCCCCGCATCGCCCGCATCGAGCAATTGCTGCGCCTTGAGCACGGCGGCGCGCGCCACCTCCATCTCCGAATAGAGGTGCGCGGCGCGGTGTTGCAGCGCCTGGAAGCTGCCGATCGCGACGCCGAACTGCTTGCGCTCCTTGAGATACGAAACCGTCATGTCCATCGCGCCGCCGCCGACGCCGAGCAGTTCGGCCGAGGCGCCGGTGCGCCCGGCGCGCAGCAGGCGGGCGAGCGGTTCGCCGCCGGCATCGACCTCGCCGATCACCGCATCGGCATCGACCTCGACACCGTCGAATTCCAGCCGCGCGGCGAGGCTGGCATCGGCCAGCCGTTCCGCGACATTGGTCAGCCCGGCGGCACCCTTGTCGACCGCGAACAGCGTGATGCCTTCAGCGTCGTCGGATGAACCTGCGGTACGCGCTGCGACGATCAGCAGGTCGGCGACATGGCCGTGCGTGACGAACTGCTTCTTGCCGGTCAGCTTGAAGCCGTTGCCCGAGCGCTCCGCCTTCAGGCCTATCCTGTCGCGATGCTTGGCCGCCTCGTCGATCGCCAGCGCGGCGACCGTCTCGCCGGCGACGATGCCGGGAAACCAGCGCGCGGCATGCGGCGTGCCGCTCAGCGCGGCGACGGCGGCGACAGCGGTCGACAGGAAGGGGGAGGGGGACAGGTTGCGGCCGATCTCCTCGAGCACGATGCCCGCCTCGACATGGCCAAGCCCCAGGCCACCCTGGTCCTCACCGATCAGGATGCCGGTCAGCCCCAGCTCGGCAAACTGCTTCCACAGGTCGCGGCTGAAGCCGGTGGCGTCGTTGCTGTCGCGCAGGCCGCGCATATGGCTGACCGGCGCGTGCTCGGCGACAAAACCCTTCGCGGTATCGCGCAGCATCGCCTGTTCGTCGTTGAGATACAGTGGCATTTTGGTGTCTTCCTGTTCTTCTCCCTCTCCCCGCTTGCGGGGAGAGGGTAGGGGAGAGGGGCAGTCACGCGGACGTCAGCGTTCTGTCCTGCCCCTCTCCCGCGCTTCGCTTCGCTCGCTTGCCCTATCCCCGGAGGGGAGAGGGAAGTTCATCAAGCCCCCGGCAATTCCAGGATGCGCTTGGCGATGATGTTGAGCTGTACCTCGCTGGTCCCGCCCTCGATCGAATTGGCCTTGGTGCGCAGCCAGGCGCGCGGCGTCGCGCCGCCGCTCGAGGCTTGGCTCTCCCATTCGAGCGCGTCCGAGCCGCCCGCGGCCATCATCAGTTCGTAGCGGCTCTTGTTGAGCTCGGTGCCGTAATATTTCATCATCGAAGGTTGCGCGGGGTGCGCCTTGCCCGCCTTCAACTCGTCGATGAAGCGCTCCGACATCATCGCGAACGCCTTGGAGCGCACCTCGAACAGCGCGATCTGCCCGCGCAGCAGTGGGTCGGCGAGCTTGCCGTCATGGTCGAGACCGATCGTCGCCAGCGCCCCCTCGATCAGCGGGTTGCCGCCGGTCGAACCCAGCCCCATGCCCGAGATCATCTCGCGCTCATGGCCGAGCAGATATTTGGCGACGTCCCAGCCTCTATTCTCGTCATGGACGCGCTGGCTCTTCGGCACCTTCACATTGTCGAAGAAAGTCTCGCAAAACGGCGAATAGCCCGAGATCAGCAGGATCGGCTTGGTCGATACGCCGGGCGAGGCCATGTCGAACAGCACGAAGCTGATCCCGCCCTGCTTGGTCGTCTTGTCGGTGCGCACCAGGCAGAAGATCCAGTCGGCCTTGTCGGCATAGCTGGTCCACACCTTCTGGCCGTTGAGCAGATAATGATCGCCCTTATCCTCCGCCGAGGTGGCGAGGCTGGCGAGGTCCGATCCGGCATTGGGTTCGGAATAACCCTGGCACCAGCGGATCTCGCCGCGCGCGATCTTGGGCAGATAGTCGAGTTTCTGCTCCTCGGTGCCATATTTGAGCAGCGCCGGCCCGAGCATCGAGATGCCGAAGCTATTGAGCGGGTTGCGGCACTTCAGCCGCGCCATCTCCTCGCGCAAAATCTTGGTCTCGGCCGCGCTCAGCCCGCCGCCGCCATAGGCACTGGGCCAGTCGGGCACCGTCCAGCCGCGCGCGCCCATCGCGTCCATCCAGCTCTTCTGCGCCGGCGTCAGCATCGACTGGTCGCGGCCGCCCCACACCGCGTCCTTCTCGCTGCGCACGGGCTCGCGCATTTCCGCCGGGCAATTCGCCTCCAGCCAGGCGCGCGTCTCGGCGCGGAACGTATCGAGGTCGGTCATCTACTTGCTCCAGACTAGATCGTGCAGCGTGCGCGCGATCGCGATGGCATCATGGTCGCGCCACATATCGGTGATCACCTGCACGCCGATCGGCAGACCGTCGGCATCGGTGCCGATCGGCACCGAGGTAGCGGGCAACATCGGGAAGGTGGCGATCCCGGGAAAGGCGAATTGCGCGCCGAATTTGGTATCGACGCCGTCGATCGTCAGGCTGCGCTCGGCCAGCGGCGTGTCGTCATGCGGGAAGGCGGTCATGCCGACGGTCGGCGCGATCACCGCGTCATAGTGCGCGAACAACGCCGCCCAGGCACGCCGGTTGCGCGCCTGCTCGTCGCCGAGCGTGAACCATTCGGCCAGCGTCGGCGCGTCGCGGCCCGGCGACGGCGCGCCGCGCGTCATCGCGATGTTGAGCATGTGCATATAATGGCGGTGCTGCTCGTTCAGGTCGGGCAGCAGCTCGCTGGTCCGGTCGACCCGCGCGCCGGCTGTTTCCAGTGCCGTGCCAGCATGGTCCAGCGCTGCAACAATCGACGCCTGAACCTGCGCTCGCGGATGCGATGTCAGCAGCAGGACGCGCAAGCCACTGGCTCCAGATACAGACGCCCTGGGCAACGGAAAGTCGGACAATATGTCGAGCGCCGCCGCCAAGTCGTCGGCATCGCGCGCCAGCGGCCCGCACACGCCGAGCGCGGCGCGCGCGCCGTCGGTGCCGGGAAAGCTGTGGCCGGTCGAGGACAGCGCGTCGTAAGTCGGCTTGTGCCCCCACACGCCGTTGAACGCCGCCGGCACACGGATCGACCCGCCAATGTCCGATCCCAGTTCGAGCGCCACCATCCCCGCGGCCAGCGCCACCGCGCCGCCGCCCGAAGAACCGCCCGCGCTGCGCGTCTGGTCGATCGCATTGTGCGTGCGGCCATGGATCGGGTTGTTCGATTGCAGGTCGGCCAGCCCGACCGGCACATTGGTCTTGCCCAGGATCACCGCCCCGGCGCGCTTCAGCCGCTTGACCAGTTCCGCGTCCTCGCTCGCGATGAAGTCGCGATACGCGGTGAAGCCCCAATGCGTCGGCAGGCCGGCGACATTGTAGGATTCCTTCACCGTCATCGGCACGCCGAGCAGCGGCAGGTCCTGCGGCCCCGCATCGACCACGCGCGCCTGGTCGCGCGCCCGGTCGAAATCGCGCACGACGACCGCGTTCAAGGCGCCGTCGCGCGCCTCGATCCGGGCGATCGCCGCCTCGCATGCTTGCAAGGCGGTCGTCTCGCCGCGGCGGATCGCCGCTGCCGTTTCGAGGGCGGAGCTTTCGCTCAATTGAAGCGCCCGCCGCTTTCCGCCTTGCTCTTGAGCAATTCGGCGACCTTGAAGCCGTGCTTTTCGAGGCCCGCGACGATCTTCTTCAGACCTTCGGTGTCGGCCCAGAACATCGGCCCGCCGCGATAGACCGGCCAGCCATAACCATAGATCCACACCACATCGATATCTGACGCGCGCTGCGCCATCTTCTCCTCGAGGATCAGCGCGCCCTCATTGACCATCGTGTAGAGCGTCCGCTCGACGATCTCCTCGTCGCTGATCTCGCGCTTCTGCAGGTTCGATTTCGAACGGAAATCCTCGATGATCTCGGCGACGCGCGGGCTCGGCGTCGGGTTCCGCTTTTCGTCATAATCGTAGAAGCCCTTGCCGGTCTTCTGCCCCCAGCGCCCCTCGGCGGCGAGCGCATCGCGGATATTCTCGATCCGGGTCGGGTCGCGGTGCCAGCCGATATCGACCCCGGCGAGATCGCTCATCTGGAACGGCCCCATCGGCATGCCGAAGGCGACATGGACGCGGTCGATCTGCTCGGGCGTCGCGCCTTCCATCAGCAGCTTGTTGGCCTCAACCTGGCGCGGCATCAGCATGCGGTTGCCGATAAAGCCGTGGCACACGCCGGCGACCACCGCGACCTTCTTGATCGTCTTGGCCAGTGCCATCACCGTCGCCAGCACGTCGGGCGCGGTCTTGGCGCCGCGCACCACTTCGAGCAGCTTCATGACATTGGCGGGTGAGAAGAAATGCATGCCGAGCACGTCCTCCGGCCGCGCCGTGCACGCCGCGATCTCGTCGACATTGAGGTACGAGGTGTTGGAGGCGAGGATCGTGCCCGGCTTGGCGATCTTGTCGAGCTTGCCGAAGATCTCCTTCTTCACCTCCATCGTTTCGTAGACCGCCTCGATGATCAGGTCGCAATCGGCGAGCGCTTCGAAATCGAGCGTCGGGGTGAGCGCGCCCATCGCCGCTTCGACCTGCTCGGGCTTCAATCGGCCCTTGGCCGCCGATGCCTCGTAATTCTTGCGGATCACGCCGGTGCCACGGTCGAGCGCTTCCTGCGCCATCTCGACGATTGTCACCGGAATGCCCACCGAGAGGAAGTTCATCGAGATGCCGCCACCCATCGTGCCAGCACCGATCACGCCGACGCGCTTGATCTCGCGCAGCTTGATGTCGCTCGGAATGCCGTCGATCTTGGCGGCCTGGCGCTCGGCGAAGAAGATGTGGCGCTGCGCGGCGGACTGCGTGCCCATCATCAGCTTCATGAATTCCTGCCGCTCAAAGGCGATGCCCTCTTCGAAGCTCGATCCGTCGCTGGCCTTTTCGACGCAGGCGATGTTCGCCGCCGGCGCATCGAAGCCGCGGAAACGCTTGGCATTTTCCTTCTTGAACGCGGCGACCGCCTCTGGGTCGGCCTTGGCGATCTTCTGGCTGGCGCGGGGCAGGGGACGCGCATCGGCCATCTCGCGGGCAAAGGCGATGGCGTCGTCGACCAGGCTGGTCTCGCCGGCGATCCGGTCGATCAGCCCGGCATCGAGCGCTTTCTTGGCCGAAATCGGGTCGCCCTTGGCGGTCATCTCCAGCGCCAGCGGCACGCCGGCGATGCGCGGAACACGCTGCGTGCCGCCGGCACCCGGCAGCAGGCCGAGCTTGACTTCGGGGGTGCCGATCTTCGCGGAAGGGACGGCAATGCGATAATGACAGCCCAGCGTGACCTCGCAGCCGCCGCCCAGCGCGGTGCCGTGGATCGCTGCGATCACCGGCTTGTCCGATGCTTCGATCATGTCGACCACGGTCGGCAGGCCGGGCTCGACGAACGGCTTGCCGAATTCGGTGATGTCGGCCCCGGCGAAGAAGGTGCGTCCGTCGCAACGGATTACCATCGCCTTGATGCTGGCATCGGCGAGACCTTCCTTGATCCCGGCCTCCAGCCCCTGCCGCACCGCCGCGCCGAGCGCGTTGACCGGTGGGTTGTTCGAGATGATGACGAGCACGTCGTCATGGCGTTCGGTGGTGATCGGCGAGGTCATTTTGCTTGCTCCTTGATCCCCGGCGAAGGCCGGGGCCCAGTATCGAAAGGGTCATTGTCCAGCGCTCCGGCCGGTTGCTCCGGCCGTCCCGACTGGGCCCCGGCCTTCGCCGGGGAACGGCTCATCAGGTCATCGCGGCATAGATCATCGTCTTGAGCTCACGGCGGATCGGATAGACGTTCGACGGCGACATCTGCGTCATGAAGACCATGTGCAACCGCTCGACCGGATCGATGAAGAAGGCGGTCGAGAACATCCCGCCCCAATAATATTCGCCGACCGAGCCGGGGATCATCGAGCGCGCGACATCGACATTGACCGCGAAGCCGAGGCCGAAGCCGGTTCCGGCGTTGGCCGCCTCGCTGAACAGCGACTTCGACATCGCCGCGAGATCCGATTTGCCGGGGAGGTGGTTCTGCGTCATCAGGTCGAGCGTCTTCCGCCCGACGATCCGCGCGCCATCTAACTCGCCACCATTCAGGCACATGCGGCAGAAGCGGTCGTAATCGAGCGCGGTCGACACCAGTCCGCCGCCGCCCGACACTAGCTTGGGCATCCGGCTCCACGCACTCTCGCTGCCGCGATCGTACATCACGCGGCCCTTGCCGGGCACGAAGCTATAGCAGTCGGTCAACCGGTCGATCTTGCCCGCCGGCACCTCGAAGAAGGTGTCCGCCATGCCGAGCGGCTGGAAAATCCGCGTCGCGAAGAAGGCGGGCAGTTTCATGCCCGATACGCGCTCGACCACCGCGCCGAGTACGTCGGTCGAGACCGAATAGTTCCACGCCGTGCCCGGCGAGAATTCCAGCGGCAGCTTGCCCAGCGCGGCGACGAAGCCATCGAGATCGAGATTGCCGTGCCAGTTCTCGAGCTTGCCTTCGCGATAGGCGGCGTCGATGTTCGACCGGTTCTGGAAGCCGTAGGTCAGCCCCGAGGTGTGGCGCAGCAGGTCGACCATGCGCATCGGCTCGGTCGTCGGCCGCGTGGCGAACGGCACGCCGCCGCCGCCGGCTTCATAGACCCCGACGCCCTTGAATTCGGGCAGGACATGGTGGACCGGCGTGTCGATGGCGACCAGCCCCTCCTCGACCAGCATCATGAAGGCGATCGAAGTGATCGGCTTGGTCATCGAGGCGATGCGGAACAGCGAGCCCTGGTCGATCGCCTTGCCGCCCTCGCGCGCCGCGCCAAGGTTGGTAAAGTGGACGATCTCGCCGTCGCGCGCGATCAGCAGCTGGGCGTTGGGCAGCTTGCCCGAGGCGACATAGCGTTCGTCGAGCAGCGCGTCGATCCGCGCCAGACGGGCAGGGTCGAATCCATGCTTTGCGGCATCGGCGATTCGCATAAACTCTCCATACCCCGATTTCGAAACACTGGGTCCCTATTGCCTTGAGTGCGGCTCGAATCAACTATAACCTTGCGGAAAATGGCCGGGCAGCCGAACCCGGTTTTCAATTCATGAGGAGAAGGCAGAGTGAGTGATGCCGCCGTTGAGACCGAACCGCTGATCGCGCTCGACCCGGCATGGCCGAAGCTTTCGCTGGCCGAGGCGCGCGATGCGCTGACCGCGCCGGGCGCGCGCTTCGAGATGGAGACGGTCGACGTCCACGGCGTGCCGACGCGGGTGTGGAAGAACGCACCGCCGACGCTCGCCTGGCTCGTCGCCGCGACGCGCGCGCATGGCGAGCGCATCCTCACCATCTATGAGGATGAACGCGTCACCTATGAGGCCAATTACCGTGCCGTCGCGCGGCTGGCCGCGTGGCTCGCCGAGATCGGCATCGTCAAGGGCGACCGCGTCGCGCTGGCGATGCGCAACCTGCCCGAATGGCCGGTGATCTTCTTCGCCGCCGCCAGCATTGGCGCGATCGTCGTGCCGCTCAACGCCTGGTGGACGGCGGGCGAGCTCGAATATGGCATCGATGATTCGGGTGCGCGCATCCTGTTTCTCGACGACGAGCGTTATCAGCGCCTGTCCGCCGACATGCCGGCCCTGCCGGGCGTCGAGCGCATCGTCGTGGCGCGCGCCTCGACCGCGCTCGATAGCCGCGCTTCGCGGCTCGAAGATGTCATCGGGACGCCGGCCGGCTATGCCGACCTGCCCGAGGTCGCACTGCCCGAGGTGGCGATCGCGCCCGACGACGACGCGACGATCTTCTACACCAGCGGCACCACCGGCAACCCCAAGGGCGCGCTCGGCACGCATCGCAACCTCACCACGAACATCATGACCTCGGGCTATGCCGGCGCGCGTGCCGCGCTGCGCCGCGGTGAGGAGCCCCCGTCGCCACTGCCGCGCACCTTCCTCGCCTGCATCCCGCTGTTCCACGTCACCGCGTGCAGCGCGACGATGATGGGCGTGCTCGCCAGCGGGTCGACGATGATCTTCATGCGCAAATGGGACGCGGTTCGCGCGATGGAGATCATCGAGCGCGAAAAGGTCCACATCACCGGTGGCGTGCCGACCATCGCCTGGCAGCTGCTCGAACATCCCGACCGCGCCAATTACGACCTCTCCTCGCTCGAATCGATCGCCTATGGTGGCGCGCCCTCGGCGCCCGAGCTGGTACGGCGCATCTACAGCGAGTTCGGCGCGCTGCCCGGCAATGGCTGGGGCATGACCGAGACGATGGCGACCGTCACCAGCCACGCCGCCGAGGATTATCTCAATCGCCCGTCGAGCGCCGGCCCGCCCGTCGCGGTGGCCGATCTCAGGATCGTCGCCGAGGATGGCATCACCGAACTGCCGGTCGGCGAGGTCGGCGAGCTATGGGCGCGCGGGCCGATGATCGTGCGCGGTTACTGGAACAAGCCCGAGGCGACCGCCGCGACCTTCGTCGATGGCTGGGTCCGCACCGGCGATCTCGCGCGGCTCGACGAGGAAGGATTCGTCTATATCGTCGATCGCGCCAAGGACATGGTGATCCGCGGCGGCGAGAACATCTATTCGACCGAGGTCGAGAATGTCCTCTACGCCCATCCCGCCGTCACCGATTGCGCGCTGATCGGCATCCCGCACCGCACGCTCGGCGAGGAGCCGGCGGCCGTCGTCCACCTCGCCCCCGGCATGACCGCGACCGAGGCCGAACTCCAGGCCTGGGTGCGCGAGCGCCTCGCGGTGTTCAAGACGCCCGTCGCGATCCGCTTCGTCCACGACACGCTGCCGCGCAACGCCAATGGGAAGATCTTGAAGAAGGATTTGAAGGTTTTGTTCGAGGATCTGGTCGCGGCGTAAGGTGTTAGCGCGGGCGGGAACGGTAGCGATTGGTGATTAGCTTCTGTTCGCAGGCTGCACTGTTTCGACGATATCCGCGAGCATGAGGTCACCGCCACAAACGCCTGAAACAACCCACACATTTGCGACGCCGTTGATCGCAACCGGCGAAAAACTCGATGACTCAGCCCTCGCTGCTTTGGCGAGATAGGAAGACGCTCGCCCAAACGGACGCTCCTTGCGCAGGGTTGCAGCCCAAACGCTAACGGCTTCATTTTCATCAAGTGCAGAGACTTGCGACACGTAAGTGGTGCCCCGAAACTCGCAAACGAATGTGAAAAGACGGGCTTTCATGTACCCGTTGTAAGGGCTCTACGCGATGTTCGCTATCTGGGCGCTGACGAACGCCGCGCGATGTCAGATTGCGCAAATACCAGACCAAGCCCGCACAGCCCGATTCAACATTCGCCGCATCGGCGCAAACCGTGGCGGTACCATGCTTCGACTCGATGCATGGCCGCTCTTTCGCATCGTCCGGCCCGAAAAATATGACCCCTGCATTGCGGGCGATATTCCCCTGCGAGGCGCCGTTTCCTCCCCTGCAAACGGCGCAATTCTACCCTGCTTTTTCGGAGCAGGGGAGCGGGTTGATAACCGTATGTAACGGAACGCAAAAATTGGCGCGAAAAATGGCAGGAGCAGGGGAGATTTTCCCCTGCTTCGGTATCGCTCGATGGAGATGTCGCGGATCACAACCGAGGCGCCAGGATTGGAGGGATCGCCATCTTCTCGTCACCCCGGACTTGTTCCGGGGTCCACCGGCCCACAAGCTCTGCAATCCGAGAGGTTCTCAAAACCGGACCAGTGGATCCCGGAATAAATCCGGGATGACGAAGGTTTTCGCGACCCGCAGCGCCGCCATCTCGCTGGAACGCGTCTAGCGAAAATGCTCCGACGGCCCGAGCACCAACCCGAAGCCGGCCAGCACCACCGCGCCCGCCACGATGATCGGCCAGTTGCGCGCGATCACGAAAGGCTTCGTCGTCGCGCCCGATGGCACCGTGAAACCGACCGAAATCATCCCCGCATTGCCGCCGAACGACGACGCCGCAGCCGACATGATGGTGATGAAGATGCCCAGCGGGTTGAGCAGGCCGACCAGCACCGCGGCGCAGCCGATCGTCGCATAATAGCCATGCGCGATGGTGCGTCGCGCCGGCACCGTCGCCGGGGAATCGCCGAGCATCGCGGTCAGCGTGCGGATCGCGGCGCGCACCAGCAATACATAGGCGGCGATGCCGATCACCAGTTCCCCGGCGCGCCACAGAAAGGGCAGGGGCAGCGGGCCGATTCCGCCGCCGTCGCCCGGCCCGAGATCGCCAACCCCGGTCGCGCCAGAGAAGCAGAAATAGCCCGCCGCGACGAACGCCTTGGTCACCCAGGTCAGCCACAGCACCAGCCGCGCGAGATCGCTCCGCGCGCCACGCCATAGCGCGAAAGCGAGCAGCGCCAGAACGCAATCGACGGCAACGCCGGCGATCGCCACCACGACGCGCGGCAAACCCTCAAGCCCGTCGCAGTCGACATAAAAGGCGCCGATCGTCGCAACCTTGCCGCCCTGGACGGCGCAGGCTGCCGCGTGCCCGCCAATCTCGTGCCACATCGTCAACAGCGGCATCAGCAGCATGCCCAGCCCGACGACCGTCGCGATATCGATCCGTTGCGTCTCGTTCGTCATGTGCTGCTCCCGCGCCTTGCGTCAGCCTATCGCGTCGGGCCGAAGATGCGAAGCCATCGCGTCATACGGTCAGGTTTCCGCGCGCCCCTGATCGGCCTATGCTGCGACATGCCGACTCGACGGGGGACGGCTAGGCGGAGGCGTTGCCATGGCCACCAAGTGGAGAGTTGCGGCATTCTGGCTCGCCGTGGCCGGCGGCGTGGCGCCGGTCGCCGCGCAGATCGATCCGTTCGCCGAACTCGATTCGCTGTCGCAGGCGAGCGCGGATCCGGCCGGCGGGCTGGTGCTGGCACGGCAACAGGTGGCGCGCGGCGATCTCGTCGGCGCGGTCGCGACGACCGAGCGGATCATCGCGCTCCATCCCGAATCCGACGATGCGCTGCTGTTCCATGTCAGTCTGTTGTGCCGGCTCGATGATCCCGCCGGCGCGCGCGCCGAACTCGCCGAATTGCCCGCCGGGCGCATGCGCGGCGACTGGTCGCCGGTCGTCGCGGCGTGCGGGCCCGGCATCCGGGGGAGGGGCTGACCATGGCACGACGCTTGCGACTCGCGCTCGGTGCCACCGTCTTGGCGACGGCATCGCTTGCGCTCGGCGGCGTCGCGATCGGCGCCGACAGTGCCAATACGATCGGCATCAACGCCGTGGTCTACAACAATGTCCGGCTGAAGAGCGCGGGCGCTCCCCAGGCGCATGTCGCGGTGGTGCGCGAGCGTGTCGGCCTCGGCGACGAGGTGCAGACCGGCGGCCGAAGCCAGCTTCAGGTCCTGCTGCTCGACAAGACCGTCTTCACCGTCGGTGCCGGCGCGCGGGTGACGATCGATCGCTTCGTTTACGATCCGGCGCGCGGCGCGCGGTCGATGGGTGCATCGGTGGTCAAAGGAGCGTTCCGCTTCATGTCCGGCCGCACCGATCGCCCCGGTACGACCAGCATCCGCACCCCGATCGCGTCGATCGGCGTGCGCGGCACGATCGTCGAGGGCGTGGTCGGCCAGGCCGCGGCGGAAATCGCCGCCGGCGAGGATGCGGTCGGCCCGAACGTGCGCAGCGACCCTGCCACCGCCTCGCTGATCCTGCTGCGCGGCCCCGGCGCCCGCAGCCAGGGCCAGCTCGGTCCCGGCGCGATCGACGTGACCGCCGGCGGGCGCACCGTGGCGGTGACCCAGACGATGCGCGCGGTGTTCGTCCCCGCCGCCGGCCGACCGCCGATCGGCCCGTTCCTGCTGTCGGAGCGCGGTTATGGCCAGCTGCGCGCCTTGCTCTTCCCGCTGCTCGCGCAGCGCCTCGGCATCCCGATCCCCGGCGAGCGGCCGTTCACGCCCTATGGCAATGGTCGTCGCGATCGCCTGCCGCCGCTGCCGCCGGGCGCCTATCCGGGCTATCCCGTCATCGGTCAGCCGGGGCAAAGCGCACCGGCCGTCCCCTTTGGCACGCCCGGTATCCCCGACCGTTTCCCGGATCAGCCCGCCGGCTCGCCGGCCAGCCCCGGCCAGAGCCCTGCTGCGCAGAGTCCCGCGGCAGGGTCGCCGCAACCCTCGCAGGATCCGGCGGCGCCGCCCCCCAAGGACCCGGGCAAACCCTGATCAGGTCGCCGCTGCGTTCGCGATCACCGAGCGCACCGCCTTGTCCCATCCCGCCAGTCGCGCGTCGCGCCGCGCCGAATCATAGTCGGGGGTGAAGCGCTTGACCGCGCCGCGCATCGCGCTCGCCGCCGCCAGGTCGTCGAACAGTCCGCAGCCGACGCCCGCCAGCATCGCCGCGCCCAGCGCGGTCGTCTCGGCCATCGCCGGCCGCTCGACTGCGACGTCGAGCATGTCGGCAAGGTCCTGCGCCATCCAGTCATTGGCGACCATCCCGCCATCGATGCGCAGCGTCGTCCAGTCGACGCCGTCGGCGGCGAAGGCGGTCTTCAGGTCATGCGCCTGGTGCGCCATCGCCTCCAGCGCGGCGCGCACGATATGCGCCCGCGAACTGGCAAAGCTCAGCCCCGATATCGCCGCGCGCGCCTCGGCCTCCCACCATGGCGCGCCAAGGCCCGACAATGCCGGCACGAGATAGACGCCGGCATTGTCCGTAACCGACCGCGCCAACGCCTCGGTCTCGCCCGCCGTGCCGATCAGCCCGACCGCATCGCGCAGCCATTTGATCAGGCTGCCGGCGACGAACACCGATCCCTCCAGCGCATAGGCACGCCGCCCGGCGATTTGCCACACCACGGTCGACAGCAGCCGGTTGCGCGATACCGGCGGGGTCGCGCCGGCCTGGGTAAGCACGAACGCGCCGGTGCCGAAGGTCGCCTTGGTCTCGCCAACCGCAAGGCACGACTGGCCGATCGTCGCCGCCTGCTGGTCGCCGGCGATGCCGCAGATCGGGATCGCGTCGCCGAACAAGGTCGTCTCGCCGAACCGCCCGGCGCAATCGATGATCTCGGGCAGCGCGCCGCGCGGCGCGCCGAACAGCTCGATCAGGCCGTCGTCCCAATGCCCGCTGCCGATCGCCATCAGCGCGGTGCGGCTGGCATTGGTCGCATCGGTGACGTGCAGCCCGCCGGTCAGCTTCCAGATCAGCCAGCTGTCGATCGTGCCGACCGCCAGCCGTTCCCCGGCCTCGGCCAGCTGCGGCCAGTTGCTCATCGCCCAGCCGATCTTGGAGCCCGAAAAATACGGGTCGAGCAACAGCCCGGTCTTGGCCTGTACCCCCGGCTCCTCGCAATCGTCCTTCAGCGCGCGACACAGCGCCGCGGTGCGCCGGTCCTGCCAGACGATCGCCGGCGCGAGCGGTTCGCCGCTGACCTTGTCCCAGAACACCACCGTCTCGCGCTGGTTGGTGATGCCGATCGCGGCGATTCGCGCGGCGCCGCCGGCTGATTCAATCGCGGCGCGACAACAGTTAAGCGTGCGCTCCCAGATTTCCGCGGCGTCATGCTCGACACGGCCGGCCGCGGGATAATGCTGGGTAAGCTCCATGCCGTGCGTCGCACGGACGGTGCCGTCGGGAGCAAAGACCATTGCCCGGGTGGAGGTGGTGCCTTCGTCGATGACGAGAATGAGGTCGCGCATGAAAGCAAGCTAGCGATCATTGCGCGCGAGGGGAATGCCGCTAGGACAGGGAACATGGTGGACGAGAACGACAATAGCGGGTCCTTTGGCTTGCCCCATGACGAGCAGGGCGTGGATGCCGAGCGCGTCGCCCAGCGCCGCGATCGCCTGTTCGCCGCGCTCACGCTGATCGCCGGTCTCGGCCTCGCTGTCGCCATGCCCTTCGCGCTCAAGGAGGGTGCGGAATTCTTCCTGCCGACCACCGCTGCTTTGGTCATCGCCATCGCGCTGGTGCCGATCCTCGAATGGCTCGAGCGACATCACATCCCGTCGCCGATCGCGGCTTTCGCCTGTGTGCTGTTCTTCGTCGCGGCGGCGGTGCTGGCGGTGGTCGCCATCGTCATCCCGGCGACCGAATTCTTCCGCAAGCTGCCCGAGCGCATCGACCGTATCCAGATGAACCTCGCGCCGCTGATCGAGCTCTACGCCTCGCTCGAAAAGAGCGTGAACCGCACGGTGCGCCACCTCGCCGCGCCGGGCCCGATCAAGCCTTCGCCGACCGCGGCGGTAAGCCCGCCAGGCTCGATTCTGGAACTCGCCGCGACCACCGCGCCGGGCATCTTCATCCAGATCTTCTTCGGCATCCTCGTGGTCTATTTCTTCCTGTCGCACTGGACCAAACTGCGGCGCCAGACGATCAACAACCGCGCCAGCTTCGGTGGGGCGATGGCCACTGCGCGCGTCATTCAGGACGTGGTCGACGATACCGCCGCCTATCTCGGCACCATCACGCTGATCAACGCCGCGCTCGGCGCGATCATCGCCGTCGCGCTGTGGCTGATCGGCATGCCCTATCCGGTGATGTGGGGCGGCATCGCCGCGCTGCTCAACTATGTGCCCTATTTCGGCCCGATCGCGGCGGCCGTGCTTCTCGCGGTCGGCGGGCTGATGACCTTCAGCGACATCTGGATCGCGCTGCTTCCCGCCGCGATCATGATCGGCTGCCACCTGCTCGAGGCCAATGCCATCACGCCGTTGATCGTCGGCCACCGCCTGACCATCAACCCGGTGCTGATTCTCATCTCGATCAGCTTCTGGAGCTGGGTGTGGGGCACGCCCGGCGCGGTGCTCGCCGTGCCGCTGCTGATCATCCTGCAGACCATCATCGGTGCCGCGGGCAAGCCCGATATCGCCGGTTTCCTGTTCGAACACGGCACGCTGACGCAGCAGCGCCGCGCACGTTTCGGGCGAAGAAGCGATACGGATGACGGCAGCGGTTGACAGGGTATGGCGGCTCGCCTAGTTGCGCCGCCTCACGCTTTCCAAGCGGGTGTAGCTCAGTTGGTTAGAGCGCCGGCCTGTCACGCCGGAGGTCGCGGGTTCGAGCCCCGTCACTCGCGCCATTCCTCTTGTGGAATGAAGATCACCGCTCGGTGCCGGCTTCCATCCACGCCAGGATGCGCCGCATCGGCAGCAGCCAGATCCACACGATCCCGGTGATCAGGTAGAAGCCCAGCTGCACCAGCGTCGGCCAGTTCCCGACGATCCGCGACAGGCTCGCCACGCCCACCACCCACAGCGCGATGATCAGCAGGATCAGCAGCATGCCAAAGGGTTTGCGCCAGCTCGGGGTCATCGTGCGATCCATTCCTGTTCGGTGGCGACCGCGTCGAGCGGCACGTCCCATGCTTCGGTGGCCAGCGCATCGACGCGCTGGATCGACCAGGCGATACCGATTCGCCACGCCTGCGGAAAGGCGGCGAACGCCCGGTCATAATAGCCGGCACCCTGGCCGAGCCGGTTGAGCGCCGCGTCGAACGCCACCAGCGGCGTCAGCACGATGTCGGGGGCGAGGGCAGGCGCATCGTGATGTGGTTGGTGCAGCCCGAACGGGCCAGGCACGAGATCGACCTCGCTGTCCCACGCCAGAAAGCGCAACGGCGCGGCCCGCGTCGTGACGTGCGGCAGGGCGATCACACAGCCGGCATCGGCCGCCGCACGCGCCAGCGCCGCCGGATCGGCCTCGCCGGTCATCGGCACATAGGAGGCGACGGTCACGCCGGGGGCGAGTCGTGCGAGAAAGGCGGGCGAGGGGGCCGGCGCACGATCGGCCTGCTTGGCAAAGGCGATTCGCGCCGCCCGCATCCGCGCGCGCAGCGCCACCTTGTCCTCGATCATGGCGATATCCGTGAAGAAGCGGTGGCGGGACCGCCGTGGCCGTGTGCCGGGTTATCCTCTGACGCACGGTACGTCAGGTGGGGACCATGTGCTTCGGACCAGGATCCGGGCAGGGACAGCCCCCTTGGATGATGAATAGCCTCAGGGATAATAAAGGCTCGTACCGGGCAGTGCCCGCCACAGTCGCATCTAGGGAGTCGTGCCGCTTTTCTCAAGGGTCGCGACGAGCGCCTCGAGCTTCTCCGCAATGCGGACGGCGACGGCGCTTTCCGCGGCGCCGGGCGGGCGGCGCTCGGCCTCGTCGAGCGCGTCGGCCAGCATCAGCGCGACGAACAGCATCGCGCGCTCGCCGCCGACATTGCCGGCCGCGCGCTGCGCCGTCGGCCAATGCGTGTCGAGCATCGTGCCGAGCCGTCGCAGCTGGTCTTCCTCGCCATCGCGGCAGGCGACGGTATGGCGACGGTCGCCGATGGTGAGCGTGACATCGGCCATCAGGCGTCGGATCCCTGATCGATGATTGTGTCGAGCGCGGCGATCGCCTGGCTCACGCGATGGCGCAGCGCTTCATGCCGGCGCGACAGCGCGGCGTCGGCTTCCGCTTGCCCTTTCACGATCGATTCGATCCGCATGATCGCGCGATCGATCCGGTCGAGCGCTGAAATATTATTGTCATCTGCCACGGCGGTCGGGATAGCATGGCTTTCAGGGCGGGCAAGATCGATTTGCTTCGTCGCGGTTGACGTGGGGCGCAGCCCACCGCAAAGACCGCGCGCTTTACAGAATCGCCGACCATCGTCGCGCCAGAACCCTTTTGCGCGCGACCCCGTCGGCATCGCCACGGCGAGGGGAGTCACGATGACGGTCAAGGTTGCAATCAATGGTTTCGGGCGCATCGGTCGCCTGGTGGCACGCGCGCTGCTCGAGCGCGGCGATACCGGGCTCGAACTGGTCGCGATCAACGATCTCGCCGACGCCAAGGCCAATGCCTGGCTGTTCTCGCGCGACAGCGTCCACGGCAAATATCCCGGCAAGGTCTCGGCCGAGGGCAATGATCTTGTCGTCGACGGCAAGCATATCCGCGTCACTGCCGAGCGCGACCCCGCCAACCTGCCGCACAAGGAACTGGGCGTCGACATCGTGCTCGAATGTACCGGCTTCTTTACCGATCGCGAGAGCTGCCAGAAGCATCTCGACGCCGGCGCGAAGAAGGTGCTGATCTCCGCGCCGGGCAAGGGCGTCGACCTGACCGTCGTCTTCGGCGTCAACAACGACAAGCTCGAGGCCGGCCACACCATCGTCTCGAACGCCTCGTGCACCACCAACTGCCTCGCGCCCGTCGCCAAGGTGCTCAACGACGCGATCGGCATCGAGCGCGGGCTGATGACCACCGTCCACGCCTATACCAACGACCAGAAGATTCTCGACCAGATCCACCCCGATCTGCGCCGTGCGCGCGCCGCCGCCATGTCGATGATTCCGACCACCACCGGCGCCGCCCGTGCCGTCGGCGAGGTGCTGCCCGAACTCAAGGGCAAGCTCGACGGCTCGGCGATCCGCGTGCCGGTGCCCGATGTCAGCCTGATCGACCTGACCTTCACGCCCAAGCGCGACACGACGAAGGAGGAGGTCAACGCGATCCTCAAGGCGGCGTCGGAAAGCGGCCCGTTGGTCGGCATCCTCGATTACACCGACGAGCCGCTCGTCTCGATCGACCTGATGCACACCTCGGCCAGTTCGACCGTCGACAGCCTCGAGACCGCGGTGCTCGACGGCAAGCTCGTCCGCGTCGTCAGCTGGTACGACAATGAATGGGGCTTTTCGAACCGCATGGTCGATACCGCCGGAGCAATGGCGAAGTTCATCTGAACAGGTGAGTCGTCAGCTGATTCCGTCGCGCCCGCGAGAGCCGGCGTCTCCCGGGAACGGAGATAGTCCGGCTGTCGCCGGCGTCGCGGCGCAGCGACGATGACGGGCAGGCTGGCCGGCATCGCGCGCCATCCGCGCCCCAAGGCGCCGATGGAGCTGATCGATCACGCCGATGTCACGTTGGAAGCCGGCATCGCCGGCGACTTCCGTGGCGCGGTCAAACCGGGCGGCAGGGGCCGGCGCCAGATTACGCTGATCGAGCGTCGCCAGTGGGACGCCGCCATGGCGGAACTCGGGCGTGACATTCCGTGGCAGGAACGCCGCGCCAACCTGCTGGTCGAGGGCGTTTCCTTGCCGAGGGACCGCGGGGCTCTGTTGCGCATCGGCGCAGAGGTCGTCGTCCGGATCACCGGCGAATGCGATCCGTGCAGCCGGATGGAGAGCATCGCGCGTGGCCTCAAGGCCGTGCTTTTGCCCGACTGGCGTGGTGGCGTGACGGCGAAGGTGTTACATGGCGGCAAGATCGCCATCGACGATGAAATCAGGATCGAGGAAGCATGACCAAGGCCTTCAAGACGCTCGACGATATCGGCGATGTTCGCGGCAAACGCGTGCTCGTCCGCGAAGACCTCAACGTCCCGATGGCCGACGGCGTGGTCAGCGACGATACCCGCCTCACGGCGACGTTGCCGACCGTTACCGAGCTCGCCGACAAGGGCGCAATCGTGCTGATCCTCGCGCATTTCGGTCGTCCCAAGGGCCAACGCAACCCGGAGATGTCGCTGGCGCCGGTCGTGCGTCCGTACTGCGAAGTGGTTGGACGTCCGGTTGGTTTCATCGACGATTGCCAAGGTGACGCAGCCGCAGCAGCGGTCGCGAAGCTGCAACCCGGCGATATTGCGGTCCTCGAAAACACCCGCTTCCATGCCGGTGAAGAGAAGAACGATCCCGCCTTCGTCGCCGCGATCGCCAAGCTTGGCGATCTCTACGTCAACGACGCCTTCTCCGCAGCGCACCGCGCCCATGCCTCGACCGAAGGGCTGGCGCATGTCTTGCCCGCTTATGCCGGCCGCGCGATGGAGGCCGAACTCGTTGCGCTCGACAAGGCGCTGGGCAACCCCGAGCATCCCGTTGCTGCGGTGGTCGGCGGCGCCAAGGTGTCGAGCAAGCTCGACGTGCTCCAGCATCTCGTCACCAAGGTCGATCACCTGATTATCGGCGGCGGCATGGCCAATACCTTTCTCGCCGCACGCGGCGTCGATGTCGGCAAGTCACTGTGCGAGCATGACCTGACGGGCACCGCCGAGGCGATCTTCGATGCTGCCGATCGCGCCAACTGCACCATCCATCTGCCCTATGACGTGGTGGTGGCGAAGGAATTCCGCGCCAACCCGCCGGTCCGCACCGTCAATGTGCATGAGGTGGCGGCCGACGAGATGATCCTCGATATCGGCCCCGCCGCGACAGAGGCGCTCGCCGACGTGCTCAAGAACTGCCGCACGCTGGTCTGGAACGGCCCGCTCGGCGCGTTCGAGACCCCACCCTTCGACACCGCCACGGTCGCGCTTGCCCGCACCGCGGCAGCGCTGACGCGCGACGGGTCGCTCGTTTCGGTTGCTGGCGGTGGCGACACGGTCGCCGCGCTCAACCAGGCGGGGGCGGCCGGCGACTTCACTTTCGTCTCGACCGCCGGCGGCGCGTTTCTCGAATGGATGGAGGGCAAGGACCTGCCCGGCGTCGCGGCGCTGACACGGGGCTGAGCGCCGCGAGTCGCCATCGTTACGCGCACGCTGTATCGACGTCGCCATGGGGAGCGACGCGGCCGCAGGACCTGACATATCCGCGCGTAATGCGACGCTGTGCACGGCGTGCGGCCTGTGCTGCGACGGTTCGTTGTTCGAAGCGGTAAGGGTCGATGCCGTCGAGATTGCGCCGTTGGAACAACTCGGTCTGGCGATCGAGCGCGGCGATGAGCCGCGTTTCAATCAACCATGCACGAAGCTCGTTGATCGATGCTGTTCGATCTATGCGGCGCGTCCGCGCATCTGCCGTAATTTTGCCTGCGCACTGCTGAAGCGGCTGCACAAGGGCGACGTCACGCTCGACCAGGCGCGCGGCGTCGTCGCGACGGCGCAGACGCTGCGTGCGAGAGTCGCTGAGGCAACGCCACCTGCACGCGGCATTGCCGCATCGCTGGCGGCCGCGCCCGACCAGGACTGGGTGGCGATTGTCGACCCTGCCATGCGGCTAGCTGCCGCCCGTAGGCACCTCGATCAAATGGTGTTGCGCGACTATCTCGCAACCCATTTCCGCCTGCCGGGCGACAAGCCCGGCGCAGGTGGCGGCGAGCCCTGACGCGGTAGCGGTCGTTGCGGATACGCTACGGCTTGCCTCGAACGCGAAAACTTGCCGTGCTGTGCAGAGCTTCGACCTGTCCTTCGCGCCGGCCGAACAAGTTATAGCGTCCCGCTGCCGGTGGCGCTGGAGCTTTATGCAATGCCTGTCACGTAAAAGGGGCGGCCCTTTCGGACCGCCCCTCCCACATATCGTTCCTGGCCAGGCTGAGCCGGGCCGGTCGGAAATTCAGAACTTGAACGTCGCGCCCGCGCGGAACTGGCGGCCGATCAGGCCGGCATAGTGCCACGTCGTCAGGAAGTTCGGCGCACTGGCATAAGCAGCCGGTGCGACCGGAGCGCGCGCGTCGAGCAGGTTCTTCACGTTGAAGAAGAAGGTGAAGTCGTCCCGCACGCGTGCCGTGAAGTTCAGATCGGTGGTGATGAACGGGCTGACATAGCAGAATTTGTCGCCCGTCTTGTAGAGATTGGCCGAACAATCGGTCGACAAATTGCCCTGGTCGGTGCCGACTTCCTTGATCCGACCGACATAATAGGCGGTCACGCTCAGCGAGTAGGGGCCGGCTTCCAGCGTGTTCTGCCAGTTACCGCGCCAGTTTGGCGTACCGTTGCCCGACGACAGATCGTACGGCCCAAGCGTACCGGCATAATGCTGCACGTCGCCGCTGGCGGTGTGCAAGTCATATTTGAACACATGGGTCACTTCGACCCGGCTGGTGAACTTCAACCCGCTGCCGAGCGGAATGCTCGCTGTTGCCGCAAAATCGATGCCGGACGTGATCGCGTAGTTTGCGTTCACATAGGGCACGTTGATGATGAGCACGCGCGGCAGGGCATTCGGGAACTGCGGATCGGCACCGTCAACGGTGTTGACCGAGTACCCCGGGCCGACGGCGGCAACCGCTGCCGCTGCCGCTGCCGGGTTGGCTGCTGCGAAATAGGCGGAGACAGCCTTGCCGATATCCGGACCGGCGACGATCAGGTTCGACTTCTTCACGTTGTAATAGTCGACCGTCAGGCTGAACCAAGGCACCGGCTGGATGATCGTGCCGAGCGTGAAGCTGCGCGAGGTTTCCGGCTTGAGGTTCGGGTTGCCGGCGACACCGCGACCCAGCGAGTAGGCGTTGTTATAGGGATTGCCGTTCGCCGAGCAGGTGCCGTTGGCATTGAGAATGCCGCCATGGGCAACCTGAAAATTGCAAGGTGCGGTTGTCGTCACGAAGCCGGCATATTGGCTGCGTGGGCCGGATTCGGCGAACGTCGGTGCGCGGAAGCCCTGAGAATAGGTGCCGCGGAACGCGATCTGCTTGATCGGAGTGAACTTCACGCCGACCTTCGGCGAGAAGCGGCCGAAGCCTTCCGAATAATGATCGTAGCGGCCCGACACGTTGACGTCGAGTTGCTCGAACACCGGCGCGTCGAGTTCGAAATAGCCAGCCGTCACGGTGTGCTGCCCGAACGCCGAGGCGGTCGTCAGGCCGTAGGTATCGAGATTGACGTTCTGGTTGTTGTTCTCGAGCTTTTCGCGGCGAACCTGCGCACCGAGTGCGAACTGCAACGGACCGCCCGGCAAGGTGGCGAGGACCTTGGTAATCGCGGCGTCGAGGCTGTACATCTCGGAGTAGGACGGGGTCGTCTTGTCAGGCGCCAGTGCCGCACGCGTTGCGGCGCTGTTAAGCGACGGGTTGACGAAATTGTACGAGCCCGTGTTGATCGCCTTCGCCAGAGCGGCGATATTGAGCAGGCCATGCTGCGTGATGCTGAGATTGTCACGCGCATAGACCGCATCGACCCGCCAGTTCCAATCGCCGGCGAAGCTGCCCTTCAGGCCGCCCGTGAAGCGATAGACCGAGTTGGTACGATCGCTGCCTGCCGGGATATCGCCGAACAGATAGTAGATTCTGGCGGCGCCGTTGGCCGGATCGCCAGCGAAGGCGGAGGCGTACGGGTTGTTCGGGTTGAGCGAGCGATCGGCTGCGGTGGAGCAATTGACGCCGCTCGAGCAGATATAGACCGGAAGCACGATGCCCGGGTTCGACGATGCCGTCAGCGGCGCGGCGCCGAACGGCTGCGTCTGGCGGATCGCCGACGGAAGGCCGTGGATGCTGACATAGCTGCGGCTGTAGCTGCCGGTGACATAACCTTCGATATTGTCCGAAAGCCGGAAGCTGATGCGGCCATTGACCGAATAACGCTCCTGCAACGGCTGAAGCTCGCGATAGCGATCTGTGAGGTCATATTTGCAGCCGACACCCTGTGCCGAACCGCTCGTTACCGCATAGGTGCCGCCTGCACAGTTGGCGAGGCCGAGCGCGTTATATTGCGTCGTCAGTGGCGAGCCGACCATGCCGCTCAGCGGATTGTTGAGGTCGCTCTGGCTTACGCGGGTCACATAGGCGGTCGGCGTGTTGACCACCAGCGACTGGTCAGCCGTGTTGTTGTCGGTGCCGCCGATCGGCGTCAGGTCCTGCGTGTTGTACGGGAAACCGCGGCTGCTGCTGGTGACACGACCGTCACGCTGATACTCCCCGTTAATGTAAACGTTGAAGCCCTTCTCGGCGTAATCGCCGTAGCCAAGGGTCAGCTCGGCGCGCTGGTGCGCCGCGTCGCCGCGCTCCGCTACGCCGCCTTCGACCAGGCCCGACACGCCGGTGAAATGCTGCTTGAGCTTGATGTTGACCACGCCGCCGATTGCGTCGGCACCATAGGTCGACGAAGCGCCGTCCTTCAGCACTTCGATGCGGTCAACCAGGCTGAACGGGATCGAGTTGAGATCGACATAGGCGTTGTGGCCGTCGTCGTTGATCGGGAAGTTGGTCGAGCGCAGGCCGTCCACCAGCACGAGCGTCGACGAAACGCCGAGGCCGCGCAGCGACACGGCGGAGCCGCCGGCGGAGAAGCCGGTCTGGAAGCCGGTGCCGATCGAACCGGCGCTGTCAGCCGAGATCGAGCGAATCGCGTCGGTCGCGGTCGTGATGCCGGCGCGCGACAGGCTTTCGGACGTCAGAACCGTTACGGGTGAAGGAGTCTCGGTATTCGCGCGACGGAACAGCGAGCCGGTGACGACGACGTCGGCGGTGTCGTCAGCACTGGTGGCGGCCGGCGCCGGGGCCGGCGTCGCAGCCGTCTGGGCCAGAGCCGGTTGCGCTGCGATCGCGAGTACAAGCGCGAGCGGCGCGACACCGCTGCGGAATCGAAGCGTGCGATTCCTTTGCGAAAAATTCATCTGTATTGACTCCCCAAATGTACAATATGTCGGCCCCTCGCCGACGACGTGTGGCGAAAACGACGCCAGCCACATCATGAATTGACGCTGCAACGCAGCGTGAGCCGTGTAAATGGCCGAATCGGAATTTTCTCACGTGTTGCAGTAAGGCAACACGCGTTGCGGGCGTACATTTTATCCGGTCGCCGCCGCTAAACGTCGCCCCGTCATGACGGCAGAATCGACCGTCGCCGCAGTGATCGTCGTCGGCGCGCGCCCTCTATCCGGCCGCCGGCGGATTGGGCGCCGGCTCGTTCAGCAACGGCACGATCTCCCGGTTGAGATCGTCAAGGTCGAACGCCGCTGCCTTGGCGTAGCGAACATGGCCCGACCGATCGATAACATAGTTGGTCGGCACGCCCTGCAGAACCGGATAATTGCCCTTGATCCGCTTTGCCGACGGCATATGCATCATCGCAAACAGCTTTTTGAGCATATAAGGCGGCAAGGAATCCTCGGTCGCGATGGCGTAGACCTTCAGGCCATGATCCTTCTGGAGGTCGTAATATTTGTCGAGCAGCGGCAGTTCCGCCTTGCACGGCCCGCACCAGGTCGCCCAGAAATTCAGCACGACGACCTGGCCGCGCAGCTGGTCGAGCGTCACTTTCGAGCCGTCGATCAGTGTCAGTTCGAAAGGCGGTGCGACCGTGCCGATCTTGGGTGGCCCTGCGCCGATTGACAGCGCCGCACCGATGACCAGCGCGAGTGCCCTGATGCCCCTTGTCGGAAATCGCCCCATGTTTCAGTCCCTTGTTTTGCCAAGGATTGCGGGTAGTCCGCTCGCGGTCAAGCGACATCGCAGCCATTTTGGACCTGATCGCGCCTCGGCATGATTCAAGCGCAGGCACGCTACACCTAATGCGCGTTGCATGTCCGAATCCTGCCTCCGTTCGATCCTCGCCGGCGACGTGGCGCGCTCTGTTCCGGCCCCTGATCCTTCTGTTGCGGGTCGCCGTCTTCTCTGTCCTCGCTTCTGTTATTCCGGACCTGCCGACTTGATCCAAGGGTTTGATCGGAAAGAAAAAATGAGCTCAGCCGGGCATCGCCCCCGCGGCAAAAAAAGTTTCTGGCCCTGTTCTCGCCCCTGTTATTGGCGCAAAACAGGCGAATTGCAGGGTTTTTTGCGCCCGGTTCCGCCGGTTCGGCAGCGTTGCCCCCGCAGCAGGTCCCGGCTAACAGCCCCGCCAACCACCACGCTCGTCCAGCACAGGGGATCCCGATGACGCCGACGGTCAAAGCCATTCTCGACAAATATGAATCCGACAGCCCCGGCGTTAAGGCCAACCTCGCGCGCATCCTGATGCAGGGCCGCCTCGGCGGCACCGGCAAGCTGATCATCCTCCCTGTCGACCAGGGTTTCGAGCACGGCCCGGCGCGTAGCTTCGCGATCAACCCGGCGGCTTATGATCCGCACTACCATTACCAACTGGCGATCGACGCCGGCCTGTCGGCCTATGCCGCACCGCTCGGCATGATCGAGGCGGGGGCCGAGACCTTTGCCGGCCAGATCCCGACCATCCTCAAGCTCAACAGCTCGAACAGCTGGGCGACCTCGATCGACCAGGCCGTCACCGGCGGCGTCGATGACGCGCTGCGGCTCGGCTGCGCCGCGATCGGCTTCACCATCTATCCCGGCTCGGACAATATCTTCGAGATGCTCGAGGAGTTCCGCGAGCTCTCGGCCGAGGCCAAGTCGGTCGGTATCGCCTCGGTGCTGTGGTCCTATCCGCGCGGCGGTGACCTGTCCAAGGATGGCGAGCTGGCGCTCGATGTCGGCGCCTATGCCGCGCATATGGCGGCGCTGATGGGCGCGCACATCATCAAGACCAAGCTGCCGACCGCGCATATCGAGCAGAAGGAAGCCGTCGCGGTTTACAAGGACGGTGACTGGTCGACCCAGGCCAAGCGCGTCGCGCACGTCGTCCAGTCGAGCTTTGCCGGCCGGCGCATCAACGTCTTCTCGGGCGGTGCGGCCAAGGGTGCCGACGCGGTCTATCAGGACGCGCGCGACATTCGCGACGGTGGCGGCAACGGCTCGATCATCGGCCGCAACACCTTCCAGCGCCCGCGCGACGAGGCGCTCGCGATGCTCGACAAGCTGGTGCGCATCTACAAGGGCGAGGAATAAGCCGATGGCCGTCGCCCGTCGCGCGCTGCTGGGTGGCGGCCTCGCGCTCGCTATGCTCGGCAAGGCGGCGGTAACGGTGGCGTCGACCGGTGCCGAGGTGCCGGCGATGTACGGCATGATCGGCAAGATGAAGGCAAAGCCAGGCCAACGCGCCGCGCTTGCCGCGATCCTCGGCGAGGGCTCGGGCACGATGCCCGGCTGCCGCGCCTATATCATCGCCGAAGACCTCGCCGATGCCGACGCGCTGTGGATCACCGAGATCTGGGACGACAAGGCCGCGCACGACGCGTCGCTCGCCCTGCCGCAGGTCAAGGACGCGATTCGTCGCGGACGGCCGCTGATTGCCGGTTTCGAGCTCGGTGCCGAGCTTCGCCCGCTCAGCGGGGTGACGCGGTGAGCGATCCGCGCTGGACTGCGGTCGACGACTATATCGTCGGCCATCTGCTCGGCGACGATCGCGTGCAGGAAGCGACGCTCGTCGCCAACGCGGCCGGCGGCCTGCCCGAGATCGACGTATCGGCAACGCAGGGCAAGATGCTTCACCTCTTCGCCCGCATGGCCAGAGCGCGGCGCATCCTCGAGGTCGGCACGCTAGGCGGCTATTCGACGATCTGGCTCGCCAGTGCGCTGCCGGACGACGGCGTGCTGGTGACGCTGGAACTCGAGCCGCACCATGCCGCCGTCGCCCGCGCCAACATCGCGCGCGCTGGCTTTGCCGAGCGCGTCGACGTCCGTGTCGGCCCGGCGGTCGATACGCTCGCCGCGATGATCGCGGCGAGCGAGCCGCCGTTCGACCTGATCTTCATCGACGCCGACAAGCCGAGCAACGTCGCCTACCTCAAGGCCGCGCTCGCGCTCTCGCGCCCCGGCACGACGATCGTCGTCGACAATGTTGTGCGTGAGGGTGGCATCCTCGATGCTTCCAGCAACGATGATCGCATCGAAGGCTCACGCCGCCTGTTCGAGGCCCTCGCCGTCGAACCACGGCTATCGGCGACGGCGGTACAGACTGTCGGCGCGAAGAAGTGGGATGGTTTCTTGCTGGGGGTGGTGGGATGAATCGGGCGAAGTATTTTTGTTTGGCGACCTTGGTTTTCGCCGCATCGGCGGCGAACGCGCAAACCCAGGGTGGCCCGCCTCAGGATAGCGTCGCGGTCGCGTCGGCACCAAGCCGCGCTGCTGATTTCGACGAAGGCTTTTCTCGCTATGGCCGGTTCCTCCAGCAGATCCAAACGGCGGAGCAGCCCGCATTGGCGTCGTTCTCGGCATTCAGCGAGGAAGTCAGGGCGGCGATGGCGCTAACCGACCATGCTCTTGCGCGCCGCCGCGTCCATGCTTCAATCGATCACACGCTCGCGGCGATCGCCACGGCTGATACGCAGGTCGCCGCTGTGGCAATCGTGGAGGTGGACGTGTTGAAGCTGCCGCCCGAGTTGCAGCCCGCCGCGCAACAGCAATCGGTGCGGACATTGAACGGACAGATGCGGACTGCGATCAACGGTTTCGGCCCGACGATCGATGCGGCGGTGCGCAACGATCCCCGCGCCGCGGCCGCCACCGGGCGCGCCATGCTTGGGAACATCAAGCTGGTTCTGGATACGAGTGAATTGCTCGCGCGTGGGCAGGCGGCCGCGGTGAAGGACGAAGGCGGTGGACGCGAATTGTTCGCTTTCGAGGCAACGTTTTATCACACCGTTTCCCGCCTGTTGTCCGCTTATCAAATTGGACGGGCGCCGCGGCTCGACACAGTGCTGGTGCGTGATCTGCTGGCGGCGGCAACCGAGGTCGATGCGTTGCGACAGTCTCGCATAACGAAATCACAGGCAATAATCGCGCGCTTGCGTGCCGCGTCAGAAGATGCGCGGAGCAAGGGCGATCAGGCACGTCAGGCCTTGGCGGATAAACTGCTGCGGGTGTTCGAGGCTGGTCAGCCCGTCGCGGATCTCATGCAGCGGTTCAGCGCTGTCGTGCGGCAAAGTGCGACGACATTGACGACACATCCGGCCGGAAGTGCCGTGCTGATGGCTGCGATCAAGACGCTCATGCCATTCAAACAAGGTATCATGGCCGTCGCGGACGCTGAAAACCGCGCGGCGAGTGGAGCAACGCCATGACAGAGTTCGATCAGGACCCGCTCGGCCCGCTCGACCCCGATTTCGCGCGCGCCTTCACGCGCGACCAGCGCCGGCCGCCGTGCCAGCTCTATCTCGTCTCGCCGCTCGATGTGGGCGACAGCTTCCCCGATCGGTTGGCGCGCGCGCTTGATGCCGGCCCGGTCGCCGCCTTTCAGTTCCGGGTGAAGGATATCGACCAGCATGCCGCCGCCGCGCTTGCGGAACCGCTGCAGCGCATCTGCGCCGACCGTGAGGTCGCGTTCCTGATCAACGACAGCATCGCGCTGGCCAAGCGGCTCGGCGCCGATGGCGTCCATCTCGGCCAGGGTGACGGCGATCCGCGCGAGGCGCGTGCCATTCTCGGCCCCGAGGCGCAGATCGGCGTGACGTGCCACGACAGCCGCCATCTCGCGATGGAAGCGGGCGAGGCGGGCGCCGATTATGTCGCGTTCGGCAGCTTCTACCCGACCACCACCAAGGTCGTGGACCGCCATGCCGATCCGGTAATCCTGAGCTGGTGGTCGACCGTGTTCGAACTGCCCTGCGTGGCGATCGGTGGCATCACGCCCGCCAATGCCGCCCCATTGGTCAAGGCCGGTGCCGACTTCATCGCCGTGTCGCATGCGGTGTGGGGCGGCGACGAGGCGGCGGCGGTAAGGGCGTTTGGTGACGTGCTGGAGTAACCGTCGCGGCCGTCGCTCCGCTAGAACCGAGTCCGGCCGGCGCGTATCTCGATCTTGGCGGTGAACAGCTTGCGCGCCTTCACCCCCGAATCGCGCATCAATACCAGCACCGCGTCGTCTGCCTGGATGATCTCGTCGCTCGCAGGGCGGGTGATGACCTCGCTGCCGCGCTTGATCTGCACGATGAAGAAGGCGCCGGCCGCCTGGCGTTCAGCCTGGCCGACCGACAGGTTGCACATTGCCGAACCGGCATGCGCCGGCACCAGTTCGAGATCCAGCCCCAGTTCGCCGAGGTCGCGCTGCACGCGCACCAGCTCCTCATGCGAGGACAGGTCGGCGCTGGCGGGAAACAAGATCATGCGCGCGATGCGCTCGGCGCCGATATGCGTCGGCATGACGACCTGATTGGCGCCGGCGCGTAGCAGCTTGCGTTCGGTCGTCGGTGCCTCGCCGCGCGCGATGATCTCGAGCCTGGGGCTGAGGTTGCGCGCGCTCAGGGTGATGAACACGTTGGCGGCATCGTCGGGCAACACCGTTGCGAGCACGCGCGCACGCGCAATTCCGGCCGCGTTCAATATCTCTTCCTCGGTCGCGTCGCCGGCGATGCACAGATAGCCCGCCGCCTCGGCCTCGGCGAGACGCTCGGCGCCGCGATCGACGATGACCAGCGGCATGCCCGCCGCGGCGAGGTCGCGCGCCAGCGTGACACCGATCCGGCCGAAGCCGCAGATGATGACATGGCCCGACAGCTTTTCGATGCGGCTCTGCATGCGGTTGGCTCCCAATATCTGCCTCAGTTGCATGGCGGTGAAGAACTGCACAAGCACGCCGGTGAGCAGGATCATGCCGGTGCAGCCGAACACCATCGTCGCCACCGTCACGCCGTGGAGATAGGGCGTGTCGATCGGCCGCACCTCGCCATACCCGACGGTGTAGACGGTGAGCAGCACCATGTAGCTGGCGTCGGCAAAGCTCCAGCCCGCCGCCATATAACCAAGGGTCGCGAACACCATGACGGTGAACACGAACGCCACGATCGCCGCGAGATTGCGGGCGGGAGAGGCAAGGACGCTTTCGGCGTCGGCATATATTCTGCGCACGGGCCGGGACTGTGACCCAGCGCCGTGTCACTGTCCAGTAAGAGACACGTTCAGATCGTCATCCGGTCGGCCGCGTGCCTGATTACCAGCGGCGGACGCGGCCGGTATCGACATGGACGAAGCCGTCGCGCGGGTAATAGCCGACCCCGCCGCCGCCGAGCGACAGCGCGGCGCCATGCAGCCGATCGAGCGACACGCCGGAAACCATGATGTCGGAGGCCTTGCCCAGCATATGCTGGCTCTGGCTCGCGACACCGGTGTGGCTGCCGCCGGCCGAGCGTAGCGCCGCATTGGTTTTGGGCGAACGATAGCCCGAGATCAGGTCGATCTTGCGATTGCCCGGCAGGTCGAGCCGCTCGCGCAGCTTGACGAGCAGTGCGAGCAGGCGGCGGTCCATCGTCGTCGCCTCACCGGTGCGCCAGTCGCGCAGCCCGTGATTCAACTCGTCGATGCCCGCCGCTACGAACCGCCCGTCGCGCGCGAACACGGTATCGACGCTCTCATTGGTGTGGACGTTGCGGATGGCGAGGCGCCATTCGCCGGTGGCGGCAAGGGTCGGGAAGGGGAGGGCAAGCGCAGCGCTGCCGGCGATCGCGCCGCCGATAAGCTGGCGGCGGGTCGGTGCGGCGGAAACAACCCGCCGGTGCATCGTTATGTCCATGTCTCCTATTTAGGAATTTGAATTGTCAAGAAAACTACTGCGCGGCGCGGCCTGCCTCGTATTCGCACCGCTCTGTCTTGGCGCGGCCAAGGCGCCGGGAACCAAAGTGTCGGCGGTCAATCTGCCGGTACTCCATGTCCAGGTCATTCTCGACCATCTCGGCTTTGCCCCGGGCATTCTTGATGGAAAGCGCGGCCTGTCGCTGACGGCAGCGCTCAAGGGTTTCCAGGAATCGCGCGATCTTCCGGTGACGGGGCTGGTCGACGAAGCGACGCTGGTCGAGCTCGACAAGTATCAGGGCCTGCGCGCGACGCGCACCTTGCGGCTCAGTGCGGAGGCGCTGTCAGGGCCCTTCGTCAACCCGTTGCCGAAAGCGCCGGCCGAGCAGGCGAAGCTGACGACGCTCGCTTATCGATCGGCGATGGAGAAGCTGGCGGAGATGTTCCACACTACGCCAGCGGTGCTGGTCGCGCTGAACAGCCCCGACACACCGCTGCGTCCCGGCACCCCGGTGGTTTTCCCCAACGCGGTTCCGAGCTCGCGCGACTATGCTGCCAAGCTGCCGGCCGCGTGGCGCAAGACCCTTTCGGATCTCAACGTCGATGCAGTGCAACCGCAGGGTACGCAGGTGGTGGTCGACAAGTCGGACCAAGTGTTGCGCGTGCTCGATGCGCAGGGCAAGCTCGTCGCGCAGTTCACCGCTACGATGGGGAGCGAGCATGATCCGTTGCCGCTTGGTCGCTGGAAGATCCAGGGTTTCACCTACAATCCGCCGTTCCACTACAACCCGGCCTTGTTCTGGGATGCGCGCAAGAGCGCCAAAGAGGCATTGTTGCCACCCGGTCCCAATGGTCCGGTCGGCGTGATCTGGCTCGACCTGTCCAAGCCGCATTACGGCATCCACGGCACGCCCGAGCCGAGCACGATCGGCCGCGCCGAGAGCCATGGTTGCATTCGCCTGACCAACTGGGATGCGGCGCGGCTGTCGCTGATGATCAAGCCCGGCACGCCGGCGATCTTCCAGGAATGAGCGCGTGCGCATCCTGATCGGCCTTGGCGGACTGGCGGTCGCCGTGATCCTGTTGTGGATCGCGGCGCTGACCGCATTGCCCGATGCGCGGGTCGAAACCGCGCGCACGGTCGCGCGGTCATCGACAACGGCGGCAGTACCACCGCGTGCATCGCTCACCGCGGCGACACTTTCAACAGCGTCCCCGCCTGCTGGTGGTGGTGCCGAACTGGCCATGCCGATCGCGGGACTTGCCCCCGCCGCGCTGGTCGACAGCTGGGGCGAGCCGCGCGAGAACGGTCTGCGCGCGCATCACGGCATCGACATCATGGCGCCGCAGATGACGCCGGTACGCGCGGCGGCGGCGGGCACAATCGAGAAGCTGTTCGAGAGCAAGGCGGGCGGTACGACGATCTATCTGCGCACCGCGCCGCGCGACTGGACGCTCTATTACGCCCATCTGGCCGGCTACGCGTCGGGCCTGCACGAGGGGCAGGCGGTGCAGGTCGGTGACGTCATCGGTTATGTCGGCGACACTGGCGATGCCGGACCGGGCAACTACCATCTCCATTTCGGCATGACGCGCACCACTCCGGAGCAGCAATGGCACCAGGGCGAGGATGTCGACCCTTACCCCTACCTTGCCCGAAGCCAGCCCCTTCGCTAAAGGCCCGCCTTCGCTCTTTCCAGCAGGTAGACCATGAAGATCAACGCGGTCGAGATTCGTCCCGGCAATATCCTTGAATATGAAGGCGGCATCTGGCGTGCGGTCAAGATCCAGCACACCCAGCCCGGCAAGGGCGGCGCCTATATGCAGGTCGAGATGAAGAACCTGATCGACGGCCGCAAGAACAATGTGCGGTTCCGCTCGGCCGAGTCGGTCGAGAAGGTTCGGCTCGACACCACGGACTTCCAGTTCCTGTTCCGCGAAGGCGACCAGCTGACCTTCATGGACAAGATCAACTACGAGCAGATCGTGCTCGATGCCGGCATCCTGGGCGATGCCGCCGCCTTCCTCCAGGACGGCATGGATGTGGTTATGGAGTTGTGGGAAGAGCGCCCAATCTCGGTGCAGCTGCCCGACACGATCGAGGCGCTGATCGTCGAGGCCGACGCGGTGGTGAAGGGGCAGACCGCCTCGTCGAGCTACAAGCCCGCCTTGCTCGAAAACGGCGTGCGCGTGATGGTCCCGCCGCATATCGGTGCCGGCACGCGGATCGTCGTCGACGTCTACGAACAGACCTATGTGAAGCGCGCGGACTGATTTTCTTCTCCCCTCCCGCAAGCGGGAGGGGGCCGGGGGGTGGGCGCCCGCCCTCCACGTTGCGCATCGTTGATAGCGCGAGCCCACCCCCCGACCCCTCCCGCAAGCGGGAGGGGGGAGACGACAAGATGCCATCCCATTCCGGCCTGATGACAATCATCGATCGCGCCGCGCGCAAAGCGGGGCCGAGGCTGCGTCGCGACTTCAACGAGGTTCAGCAGCTGCAGGTCAGCCGCAAGGGGCCGGCCGATTTCGTCACCATGGCCGATCAGCGCGCCGAACAGACGCTGTTCGAGGAACTGAGCCGCGGGCGCCCCGATTGGGGTTTCCTGATGGAGGAGCGCGGCGAGGTCGCCGGTGACCCGAACAAGCCGCGCTTCATCGTCGATCCGCTCGATGGCACGACCAACTTCCTCCACGGCATTCCGCATTTCGCGATCTCAATCGCGGTCGAGGAACCGATGCCCAACGGCAAGCGCGAGATCACCTCGGCGATGGTGTATCAGCCGCTGACCGACGAGGCATTCTGGGCGGAAAAGGGCAGGGGCGCCTGGGTGCAGGAACAGCGGCTGCGCGTTTCGGCGCGGCGTGACCTGTCCGATGCGCTGATCGCGACCGGCATCCCGTTCCTCGGCCATGGCAATTTCGCGCAGTGGAGCCGCATCTTCGGCGCGATCGCGCCCGAGGTTGCCGGTATCCGCCGGCTCGGCTCGGCGGCGCTCGATCTCGCCTGGGTCGCGGCGGGCCGCTTCGACGGCTTCTGGGAAGCCGACCTCAAGCCATGGGACGTCGCGGCCGGCCTGTTGCTGGTCAAGGAAGCCGGCGGCTTCGTCACCGACTTCCGCGGCGGCGACAAGATGATGGAGCGCCGCGAGTTCCTCGCCGCCAATGACGGGCTGCAGTCGCGGCTGCACAAGCTGTTGGCCGGCGCGCTGCGCTAGGCCGGGCATAGCCAGGCAAGCTATTGTGACAACGACGGAATGATTCTAGCCTTTGCTCTTTCGGGAGGAACAGGCAGATGCATCCTATCACCGGACTATTCGCGCTTGTTGCAATTGCCGCTTCAAGCCCCGCTCTCGCCAGTGCGCCGAAGATCGCTTTCGAGGTACCGGCCCAGTATCGCCTGATCGACGGAATCGCGACCGACGGTTCGACCTTTTGGCTCAGCAGTGTGCAGGACCGCGTGATCATCGTGCACCGGGGCGATGGTTTCCGGGCGATCAAGCTGCCGGCCGATGCCGGGCGCCCGCGCGGGCTGGACTTCGACCCGCGGCGCAACCTGCTCTGGATCGCGACGGACTGCCCGGTCGGCATCGACGCTGGCGGTTGCACCACCGGCATGTTGCTGGCGATGGATCGCAACGGCACCATCAAGAAGCGACTCGTGCCCTCGAGCGGCAAGCCGGCCGATTTCGACCAGGTCGGCGTCAGCAGCTATGGCGACGTCTACAAGGTCGGTGATCAGACGACCGAGCAAGTGACCGTCACCGACATACGCAGCGGCATCACCTATGTCTGTCGCGACGAATGCACCTCGCTTGACGACATCGCGCAGCTCATGGCGGCCGGTCAGTTCCGCAATCTCAAGGACAGCGGCGTCAAGGTCGCCCCCGCGCCGACGCCGCCAGCGCAAGCCGCCGGCAACGACGTCGCCGGGATGGCCTTTGCCGGGAGTTATGTGATCGCAACGCAACGGCAGCCTGGCGGCGGTCGCGTCATCGCTTTTCAGCGTTACCAGGGGAGGGTCCACAATGCGCGACAGCTGGCTGACGCCAGCGTGGTTCCCGAGCCCGGTCAGGTCGCCACCTTCGGCACGCGGGCATGGGTCGTCGCCGACTCGCAATGGTCCAGCTACGCCGGCGCGACGCCCGGCGTGCAACGACCAACCCCCGTCGTGGTGATGAGCGTTCCGCAATAGGCGGCGCCACCGCGTGTTGGCGGAGCGAAGCCGAAGCCCCGCCCCGCAACCATCACTTGCCGATATGCTTCTCGAACGCAGCCATCGTCGCGACCCAGAACTGCAGATTGTCCTCGAACAGGCCGTAGCTCATGCCGCCGTCGTCGAGGTCGACGTCCATCTCGATCCGCGACGAACCCTTGTCGCTGATATAGGCGCGGCCGAAGCGATGATCTGAGTTCCAGCCGTTGATGACGCTGAGCGAGGCGGTCTTGTCGGGATAGCCGGCGAAAAACTGGATCGTGCGGCAGTCGGTGTGGTTGGTGCAATTGTAGAAGAACACCGTGAAGCTCGACCCGCTGGACGATGAGGTGATCATCGGGTCACCGCTCGTATCTTTGGTGAGCTGCGCAGCGTAACCGGCTTTCTGCATCGCAGCGGACACACTGGCCGGGTTCTGCGCGGTGATCTGGGCATGGGCGGTGGCCGGCACGACGGCCATGGCGAGTGCGGCGAGGTAATAACGGATCATAACAAGGTCCCCCAGGTGATGGCGCCCCGAGCTTATGCGCCCTGTGAGCGTTGCCAAGCCAAAAAGCGGCTGATTGCGATTCGCGACCGATTTGGCGGCACTGCCCGACGTGCGGGCGCCTTGCATAGAAGGTATCGTCACTTTCGTGCGATCGGTCATTTCACCGCGGTCAGCATCGCAAGGCGAGGTCGGCCGGATCAGGTACGTTCGCAGGCTCCAATTGCGAATCATTCTCACGTCCTCCACGCCTTGCCCGACTCCCCGCTTGCTCCTAAAGCCGCCGCATCACTTCGCAGTTGCGAGATAACCTTGGTCGATCTGTCAGAATATCTCCCGATCCTGCTGTTCCTCGGGGTCGCGCTTGCCATCTCCGGCGTGTTTGTGTTCGCGCCGATCGTCGCGGCGCGCTTCACCGGCGCGCACAAGCCGACGCCGGAGAAGCTCAGCGAATATGAATGCGGTTTCCCCGCCTTCGAGGACAGCCGCAGCCAGTTCGACGTGCGCTTCTATCTCGTCGCGATCCTGTTCATCGTGTTCGATCTCGAAGCGGCGTTTCTCTACCCTTGGGCGGTCACTGTGTTCAAACTCGGCTGGGTGGCGTGGATCGCGATGATGATCTTCATCGCCGAACTCGCGCTCGGCCTCATCTATGCCTGGAAGAAGGGAGCGCTCGAGTGGGAGTAGAACTCACCGCGGCCCCCGGCGGCGCGATCATCCCGCCCGACCAGTCCTTTTTCGAGGGGCTGAACGGCGAGCTGGGCGACAAGGGTTTCCTCGTCACCTCGACCGAGGACCTGTTCCAATGGGCGCGCACCGGCAGCCTGTGGTGGATGACTTTCGGCCTGGCGTGCTGCGCGGTCGAGATGATCCACGTCAACATGCCGCGCTACGATCTCGAGCGCTTCGGCGCCGCGCCGCGCGCGAGCCCGCGCCAGTCGGACGTGATGATCGTCGCCGGCACGCTGTGCAACAAGATGGCCCCGGCGCTGCGCCGCGTCTACGACCAGATGTCGGAGCCGAAATACGTCATCTCGATGGGCAGCTGCGCCAATGGCGGCGGCTATTATCACTACAGCTATAGCGTCGTGCGCGGCTGCGACCGGATCGTGCCGGTCGACATCTATGTGCCGGGCTGCCCGCCGACCGCCGAAGCGCTGCTCTATGGCATCATGCAGCTGCAGCGGAAGATCCGCCGCGTGGGGACGATTGAACGGTGAGGGCGCCTGCTCCGGCCTATGCCGCGAATGACGGCATCATCGACACGGCGACCGCCGTGCTCGGCGGCCATCTGCTGTCGGGCGTCGACGCGGTCGGCGAAGTCGCGCTGCATGTCGATCGCGAGTCTCTCGTTGCAACGATGACCGCGCTGCGCGACACGCCCGGCCTCGAATATCAGCAGCTGATGGAAATTGCCGGGGTTGATTACCCGGAGCGGCCCGACCGCTTCGAAGTGGTCTATTGCCTGCTCAGCCTGACGCGCAACCACCGTATCCGCGTCCATGTCGCGACCGACGAGGTCAAGCCGGTGCCGTCGGTGACGGGCATCTGGCCGGTCGCCGGCTGGCTCGAGCGCGAGGTGTACGACATGTATGGCGTGCTGTTCGTCGGCAACGCCGATCTGCGTCGCATCCTGACCGACTACGGTTTCCGCGGTCACCCGCAGCGCAAGGACTTTCCGCTGACCGGCTATGTCGAGTTGCGTTATTCCGAAGAGCAGAAGCGCGTCGTCTATGAGCCCGTCCAGCTGGCGCAGGATTTCCGGACTTTCGATTTCATGAGCCCGTGGGAAGGCGCTGCCTATATCCTGCCCGGCGACGAGAAGGGCATGCTGCCCGAGGCCAAGGGTGCGCCGACGCCGCTCAAGGCCGACGAAATCGTCAAGGCCGATGCGGCGAAGTCTGCGGCGGCAGCGCCGGCCGCCACGCCCAAGGTGTCCGAGAACACGGCGCAGACCGGGGCGGGCAAGGCTGGCCCCGATGCCGGGCCGAAGCCGGCCGAACCCGATGTGGTGAAAAAGGCTGCCAAGCCGCGCGCGCCGCGCAAGCCGAAGGGTGCGGCATGATGGGCGCCCCGGCCATTATCAATCTCGACGAAAAATTCGGTGAATTTTCGGATCACTGGAACCCGCGCATTGTCGGCGCTTACAACGGTAACGAACTGCGCCTCGCCAAGCTGCAGGGCGATTTCGCCTGGCACAGCCATGCGGAAACCGATGAGTTGTTCCTCGTCGTCAAGGGTGCGATCGGGATCGAGTTTCGCGACGGTGTGCGCCGCCTTGGCCAGGGCGAGATGATCGTGGTGCCGCGCGGCATCGAGCATCGGCCATTCGCGGAAGAAGAAGCGCATGTGCTGTTGATCGACCGCGAGGGCGAGCCGAACACCGGCGTCAACCCGTCGCACCTCACCCGCGCCAAGCTGGAAACTCTCTGATGGCTGACACGCTCGACAAGATCGAGGGCCTGACCGACGCCGCCGACCCGACCACGGGCGACGTCGCGATCCAGAACTACACGATCAATTTCGGCCCGCAGCACCCTGCGGCGCACGGCGTGCTGCGGCTCGTCATGGAGCTCGACGGCGAGATCGTCGAACGGGTCGATCCGCATATCGGTTTGCTGCATCGCGGCACCGAGAAGCTGATCGAGTACAAGACCTATCTCCAGGCTTTGCCCTATTTCGACCGGCTCGATTATTGCTCGCCGCTGTGCATGGAGCATAGCTATGTGCTCGCGGTCGAGAAGCTGCTCGATCTCGAAGTGCCGATCCGCGCGCAATATCTCCGCGTGTTCTTCGCCGAGCTGACGCGCATCTCGAACCACATGCTCAACCTCGGCAGCCATGTGATGGACGTCGGCGCGATGACGCCGAACCTGTGGTTGTTCGAGATCCGCGAGGATTGCCTCAACTTCTTCGAGCGGGTTTCGGGCGCGCGAATGCACAGCGCCTATTTCCGGCCCGGCGGCGTGCATCAGGATGCGCCGCTCAAGCTGCTGACCGATATCGCCGACTGGCTCGACACGCGCCTGCCGCGCCTGTTCGAGGACGCGATCAGCCTCGTCGCCGACAACCGCATCTTCAAGCAGCGCAATGTCGACATCGCCGTGGTCAGCCGCGACGATGCGGTGAAGTGGGGTTTCTCCGGCCCGATGATCCGCGGCTCGGGAATCGCCTGGGATCTACGCAAGTCGCAGCCCTATGACGTCTACGCCAAGATGGACTTCGACGTGCCGGTCGGCACGCGCGGCGACTGCTATGACCGTTTCATGGTGCGCGTCGAGGAAGTCCGCCAGTCGGTGCGGATCATGAAGCAGTGCCTCGCCGAAATGCCCGAAGGGCCGATCGCCAGCCTCGACCGCAAGGTCGTGCCGCCGAGCCGCGGCGAGATGAAGCGCTCGATGGAAGCGCTGATCCACCATTTCAAGCTCTACACCGAAGGCTATCACGTGCCGGCCGGCGACGTGTATGTCGCGACCGAGAGCCCCAAGGGCGAGTTCGGCGTCTATCTGGTGTCGGACGGCAGCAACAAGCCGTACCGCTGCAAAATCCGCCCGACCGCGTTCAGCCACCTCCAGGCGATGGACTTCATGTCGCGCGGACACATGCTCGCCGATACGACCGCCATCCTGGGCGCGCTCGATATCGTGTTCGGGGAGTGCGATCGGTGAGGGCCACAAATTCTATCTTTGGCGCTGGGCTTTTTTGTGCGGCCAGCGCCTCGTTCGGGCAGGCAGCCCCGCCAACTGCACCCGCAACGGCCACCTCCGTGTCACCGGTCCGGTCGTTCTTAGTTGCCGCCGATACCAATAACTTTGCAGCCATGTTGCCGCTGATCGTCGGTAAGGTTTTGGTAGGTGGCGCGCAAAATATCTCCGGTCAGGATTTCCTGAAGAAAATAGCGCCCTGTTATTTGCGTCGCGTCTACAAGAATGATCAGTCGGGTGAGTTGCTCGCGACATGGATGTGCGCTGAAGGTCAGAGTAAATCGCGTGTTGTCATCGCCAAGGTCGCGGAGGCAACTGCCGGGGTCGCGCTGACCGTTGAACTGGAACAGCGCAATGCGCGACCCGCTCCAGCGCGCGTGGAATCCGCATTCGCTAATGAGCGCAACTGATGGCTGATGCACCCAATCCCCGGATCGACACCGCTCATCGCATGATCGCGCTCTACAATGCGCAGGATGCGGACGGTTATGTCGAACTGATGACCGACGCCGCCTGTGAGGCGACCTATCGTGGCGCCGTGCTGCGCGACGGCAAGGAAGGCGTTCGTTCCGGCCTGAAGGCGATGTTCGCACAGTTTCCAGAGAACAAGGCGGACATCCTCTCATCCTATGTGCTCGGTGAGACGGTGATGCTGCACGAGAAGGTCTCGCGGGCGCCCGACGGCGACCAGTTCGAGGTCATGTCCATCTATTCCTTCAGCGGCGACAAGGTCGATCGCGTGGAGTTCATTCGCTAATGGCCGACGCACCCCAAATCCCCGACGAGGCCGAGACCCGCGCGCGCTGGGGCGCGTTTGCGTGGACGGCCGAGAACGCTGCCAAGGCGAAGGAAATCCTTGGCCGTTATCCGGCCGGGCGGGCGCAGTCGGCGTCTTTGCCGTTGCTCGATCTCGCGCAGCGCCAGGTTGGTGCCGAGACGCAGACGCAGGGCTGGTTGCCGGTGCCGGTGATCGAGTTTGTCGCGCGAGAAATCGGCGTGCCCTATATGCGCGTCTATGAAGTCGCGACCTTCTACACGATGTTCAACATGGCGCCGGTCGGGCGCTATCATGTCCAGGTGTGTGGCACGACGCCGTGCATGCTCGCCGGATCGGACGATGTGTTCGCCGCGTGCCGCAATCACGGGCTGATCAAGGGCAAGACCACGCCCGACGGGCTGTTCACGCTGACCGAGGTTGAGTGCCTCGGCGTGTGCGCCAATGCGCCGATGGTGCAGATCAACGACGACAATTTCGAAGACCTCGATTACGACCGCACCACGGCGGTGCTCGAGGCGCTGGCACAGGGCAAGACGCCGACGCCGGGCTCGACGATCGGCCGCCGCGCGAGCTGCCCCGAGGGCGGCCCGACCAGCCTCAAGGACATGGCATCCGAGAACCACGATTACCGGGGGGAATGGGCATGAAGGACGTGAATCCAATTATCGCCGTGCTGGCCGTCATTGGCGGCCTGGTCGTGCTGGGTTGGCTGCTGCGCATTACCTTCACGCTGCTCCCGCTGCTGGTGCTCGTGGCGATCGGCGTGGGGGTCTATCTGTTCTTCCAGCAGCAGGCGGGGCGGCGGTGACGGCAACATTTTTTACCGTCATGCCAGCGGAAGCTGGCATCTCGCGGTTGGAGCGCGCGCGCTTGCCGCATGAGATCCCAGCTTTCGCTGGGATGACGGACATGGGGAGCGACGCGCGTGCTCGCTGGAGTCTTTCATGCTGAATGATCGGGACCGGATCTTCACCAACGTCTACGGTTTTCAGTCCTGGGGGCTGAAGGCCGCGATGGCGCGTGGCGACTGGGACAATACCAAGAAGCTGATGGAAATCGGGCAGGACCCGATCATCGACACGATCAAGGCGTCGGGTCTGCGTGGGCGCGGCGGGGCAGGGTTCCCGACCGGCACCAAATGGTCGTTCATGCCCAAGGAACCCAAGCCCGACCGGCCGAACTTCCTGGTCATCAACGCCGACGAATCCGAGCCGGGCAGCTGCAAGGACCGCGAGATCATCCGTCACGATCCGCACAAGCTGATCGAGGGCGCGCTGATCGCCGGCTACGCGATGCGTGCGCGTGCGGCGTACATCTACATTCGCGGTGAATATATCCGCGAGGCCGAGGTACTGTTCGCGGCGGTGGCCGAGGCCTATGCCGCCGGGCTGATCGGCAAGAATGCCTGCAAGTCGGGTTATGATTTCGACGTCTTCGTCCATCGCGGCGCGGGCGCATACATTTGCGGCGAAGAGACCGCGATGCTCGAAAGCCTCGAAGGCAAGAAGGGCCAGCCGCGCCTCAAGCCGCCCTTCCCGGCAGGCGCCGGGCTCTATGGCTGCCCAACCACGGTCAACAATGTCGAATCGATCGCGGTTGCGCCGACGATTTTGCGGCGCGGTGCGGCGTGGTTTTCGAGCTTCGGCGCGGAGAATAATCGCGGCACCAAGCTGTTCCAGATCAGCGGCCATGTGAACAAGCCGTGCGTGGTCGAGGAAGCGATGAGCATCCCGTTCCGCCAGCTGATCGAGGAGCATTGCGGCGGCATTCGCGGCGGGTGGGACAATCTTCTCGCGGTGATCCCGGGCGGATCGTCGGTGCCGCTGGTGCCGGCGGCGCAGATCATGGACTGCCCGATGGATTTCGACGGGCTAAAGGCGCTCGGCTCGGGGCTCGGCACCGCGGCGGTGATCGTGATGGACAAGTCCACCGACATCGTCCGCGCCATTTCCCGCCTGAGTTATTTCTACAAGCATGAGAGCTGCGGCCAGTGCACGCCGTGCCGCGAGGGCACCGGCTGGATGTGGCGCGTGATGGAGCGGCTGCGCACCGGCGACGCCGACATCTCCGAGATCGACACGCTGTTCCAGGTGACCAAGCAGGTCGAGGGCCACACGATCTGCGCGCTGGGCGACGCGGCGGCATGGCCGATCCAGGGCCTGATCCGGCACTTCCGCCCCGAGATCGAGCGGCGGATCAATGAGCGTAACGGCGGCACCGGCGGGCTCGAGCCGATGATGGAGGCGGCGGAATGACGCCGCTGCTGCGCGCGATACCCAAGCTGTGCTTCGCCGTGGCGACACTGCTGTTCGTAACCCAGGGTTATTTCCTGATAAAGGGAACGATCCGCGGCTACGACTATGGTTTTGCAGTCGATCTCACGCGCGATTTGTTTGTCCAATATGTGGTGATTTGGCTCAAGGTTGCAGTCACTGCGCTGGTGTGGGTCGCGTTTGGCCTTCTTGCTCGCCTGCTGATCCGCGCGATTGATGATTTGAATTTGGTTCGCAGCGCCATCGCTGCCGACCCCTCCGGGGCTACTCAGAATGCCTAAACTTAAAGTCGATGGAATCGAAGTCGAGGTCCCGGCCGGCGCCACCGTGCTCCAGGCGTGCGAGGCCGCGGGCAAGGAGATTCCGCGCTTCTGTTATCATGAGCGGCTGTCGATCGCCGGCAATTGCCGCATGTGTCTGGTCGAGGTGAAGCCCGGCCCGCCCAAGCCGCAGGCGAGCTGCGCGTTGCCGGCGGCGGAGAACCAGGAAATCTTCACCAACACGCCGATGGTGAAGAATGCCCGCGAGGGCGTGATGGAATTCCTGCTGATCAACCATCCGCTCGACTGCCCGATTTGCGACCAGGGCGGTGAGTGCGACCTGCAGGACCAGAGCCTGGCCTATGGCCGTGGCCATTCGCGCTACACCGAGAACAAGCGCGCGGTGACCGAGAAATATATGGGCCCGATCGTCAAGACGGTGATGACGCGCTGCATCCAGTGCACGCGCTGCATCCGCTTTGCCGAGGAAGTCGCCGGGGTCGAGGAAATCGGCGCGCTGTATCGCGGCGAGGACATGCAGATCACGTCGTATCTCGAAGGCGCGGTGACCAGCGAGCTGTCGGGCAATGTCGTCGACCTGTGCCCGGTCGGCGCGCTGACATCCAAGCCCTATGCCTTTGAGGCGCGGCCATGGGAGCTCAAGAAGACGCTGTCGATCGACGTGATGGATGCGGTTGGCACCAACATCCGGCTCGATAGCCGCGGTCGCCAGGTGCTGCGCGCGCTGCCGGTGATCAACGAGGACGTCAACGAGGAATGGGCCTCGGACAAGACGCGCCACGCGGTCGACGGCCTGGTGCGGCGGCGGCTCGACCGGCCGTTCGTGCGCAGGGATGGCAAGCTGGTGGAAGCGAGCTGGGAAGAGGCGTTCGCCGCGATCGCTGCGGTAAAGCCGGGCAACAGCGTCGCCGCGGTGCATGGCGATCTGCTCGATTGCGAAACGATGTATGCCGCCAAGGCGCTGCTCGCGTCGCTGGGCTCTTCGCTGCTCGAAGGGCGGCAGACGGGCATGGATTACGACACGTCGTCTTTGGCGGCGGTCAATTTCAACACCACGATCGCGGGCGCCGAAAAGGCCGATGCGATCCTGCTGGTCGGCACCAATCTGCGCTGGGAAGCGCCGCTGGTGAACACGCGGATCCGCAAGGCGATCAAGAAGGGCGCGAAGGTCTTCGCGATCGGGCCGGAGACCGACCTGACCTACAAGGTCGAGTGGCTCGGCAACGATCTGTCGATCCTCGCCAAGCTGCCCAAGCCGGCGATGGACGCGTTCAAGGCGGCCGAGCGGCCGATGGTGATCGTCGGCGGCGCAGCGCTGAAGGGCGGCCATGGCGCAGCGCTGAAGCTCGCCAAGACCTATAATGTCGTGCGTGAGGGCTGGAACGGCTTCAACGTGCTGCACATGGCAGCGAGCCGGATGGGCGGGCTGATGCTCGGCTGGGCGCAGCCCAGTGGCATTGCCGATATCGTCGCGGCCAAGCCGAAGCTGGTCTTCTTCCTCGGCGCCGACGAGGTCGATTTCTCGAACTTCGCCAACAGCTTCAAGGTCTATATCGGCCATCATGGCGACAAGGGCGCGGCCGTTGCCGATGTCGTGTTGCCGGGCGCGAGCTATGCCGAGAAGTCGGGCACGTGGGTCAATCTCGAAGGCCGCGTGCAGCGCGGCGAGCGCGCGGTGTTCCCGCCCGGCGATGCGCGCGACGACTGGACGATCCTGCGCGCGCTGAGCGAGAAGCTCGGCACGGTGCTGCCGTTCGACACGATCGAGGAGCTCCGCGCGGCGATGGCGGTGGATTGTCCCGACCTCGCGACGCTCGGGCTGACGTCGTTTGCCTGGAACGCCCCGGCGCTCGACGCCAAGGCGAGCGGCGAAGTGGGTTATCCGATCAAGGATTTCTACCTGACCAACGCGATCTGCCGCGCCAGCCCGACGATGCAGCGCTGCTCGGCCGAACTGGTGCATGGCCAGGCCTTTGCGGAGGCGGCGGAGTGATGGCTGTTCAGTCTTTAAACCAGACCCATTCCGTCATCCCGGCGAAAGCCGGGATCTCGTGCGGCAAGGGCGCGGCCTATCACCGCGAGATCCCAGCTTTCGCTGGGATGACGATTGAGGCGGGAGTTCTCGCATGACCGCCTTCTTCGTCTCGCACGGCATGCCCTATGGCTGGGCGTGGTTCGTCGCCACGATCGTCGGCATCCTCGTCATCGCGCTGCCGCTGATGCTGGCGGTGGCGATGATCATCTATGCCGATCGCAAGATCTGGGCGGCGATGGCGCTGCGGCGCGGCCCCAATGTCGTCGGGCCGTTCGGCCTGTTGCAGAGCTTCGCCGATGGCCTGAAGGTTTTCCTGCAGGAAACGATCATCCCGTCCGCCGCCAACAAGGGGCTGTTCCTGCTCGCGCCAATCATCACCTTCACGGTGGCGCTGATCGTGTGGGCGGTGGTGCCGTTTCAGGCTGGCGTGGTGCTGTCGAACATCAATGTCGGGCTGCTCTATGTGCTCGCGGCGTCGTCGCTCGGCGTCTACGGCATCGTCATCGCCGGCTGGGCGTCGAACTCGAAATACCCCTTCTACTCGGCGATCCGCGCCGCGGCGCAGATGGTGAGCTACGAGGTCGCGATCGGCTTCGTGCTGATCTCGGTGGTGATGTGGTCCGGCAGCTTCAACCTGTCGAAGATCGTCGAGGCGCAGCAGGGCGCGATCGGCCCGTTCAACTTCTTCGCCGCCAACCCGCTGCTGTTCCCGATGGCGGTGGTGTTCTTCATCTCCTCGCTGGCCGAGACGCAGCGCGCGCCGTTCGACCTGACCGAGGCGGAGAGTGAGCTCGTCGCCGGTTATCAGACCGAATATTCGTCAATGAGCTTCGCGCTCTACTGGCTGGGTGAGTATGCCAACGTCATCCTGATGTGCGTGCTCAACGCGACCTTGTTCTGGGGTGGCTACCTGCCGCCGCTCGACTGGGCGCCGCTCTATGCCGTGCCGGGGATCATCTGGCTGTTCGGCAAGTTCCTGCTGTTCTTCTTCCTGTTCAGTTGGGTCAAGGCGACCGTCCCGCGCTATCGCTACGACCAGCTGATGCGGCTGGGCTGGAAGATCTTCCTGCCCCTGTCGCTGTTCTGGGTGTTCCTCGTTTCCGGCTTCCTGATGTGGCAGCGTGTGGGAGTTCCGGCATGAGCGTCGGTCAGATCATCAAGGCGTTCACGCTGTGGGAGTTCGTCAAGGCGCACGCCCTGACGTTGCGCTATTTCTTCCGCGCCAAGGCGACGATCAACTATCCGTTCGAGAAGAACCCGATCTCCCCGCGCTTCCGCGGCGAGCATGCGTTGCGCCGTTACCCCAATGGCGAAGAGCGCTGCATCGCGTGCAAGCTGTGCGAGGCGGTGTGCCCGGCGCAGGCGATCACGATCGAGGCCGAGCCGCGCGACGACGGCAGCCGCCGCACGACGCGCTACGACATCGACATGACCAAGTGCATCTATTGCGGGCTGTGCCAGGAAGCGTGCCCGGTCGACGCGATCGTCGAGGGGCCGAACTTCGAATTCTCGACCGAAACGCGCGAGGAACTGATCTACGACAAGGCAAAGCTGCTCGATAATGGCGATCGCTGGGAAAGTGCGATCGCCGCGAACCTTGCCGCCGATGCACCCTACCGTTAAGCGCCAGCCAGATTTCAGGGGCCCACTGATTCCGTGATCCAAGCCATCGCCTTCTATCTCTTCGCGAGCATCGTCATCGCCTCGGCGGCGCTGACGATCACGGCGCGCAACCCGGTGCATGCCGTGCTGTGGCTGATCCTCGCCTTTTTCAACGCCGCCGGGCTGATGGTGCTGGTCGGCGCCGAGTTCATCGCGATGCTGCTGGTGATCGTCTATGTCGGCGCGGTCGCGGTGCTCTTCCTGTTCGTCGTGATGATGCTCAATGTCGATTTCGCCGAGCTGCGCAGCGGCTTCGCGCGCTACCTGCCGGTCGGCCTCGCGCTGGCGATCGCGCTGGCGGCCGAGGTGATCATCGCGATCGGCGCCTATGGCGCGGGCGCGGTCGAGCTGGGGCGCCGCGTCGCGGTGATCAAGGACGACGTGCCCAATATCGAGGCGATCGGCACCCTGCTCTACACGCGCTATCTGTTCGTGTTCGAGGGCGCCGGCTTCGTGCTGCTGGTGGCGATGATCGGCGCGATCGTGCTGACGCATCGCGAGCGCTCGGGCGTGCGGCCGCAGAACGTATCGCGCCAGGTATCGCGGCGCCCGCAGGACGCGGTGCGCAAGACGCAACCCGGGGTCGGGCAGGGGGTCGAACTGTGATCGGGCTGACGCATTATCTCGTCGTCGCGGCGATCCTCTTCGCGCTCGGTGTGCTGGGGATCGTGGTGAACCGCAAGAATCTCATCGTCATGTTGATGGCGATCGAGCTGATCCTGCTCGCGGTGAACCTCAACTTCGTCGCCTTCTCGGCCTATCTTCACGATCTGGTCGGGCAGGTGTTCGCGATGTTCGTGCTGACCGTCGCGGCCGGCGAGGCGGCGATCGGGCTGGCCATTCTCGTCATCTATTTCCGTGGACGCGGGACGATTTCGGTCGACGACGTCAACCGGATGAAGGGCTGAACACGTGATCCTCTTCATCGTTTTCCTGCCGCTGCTCGCCGCGGCCATTGCCGGGCTGAGCAACAAGGCGTTCGGCGCCACCTTCCCCAAGCTGGTCACCACGCTTGCGCTGTTCGCGTCGTGCGCGATGAGCTGGCCGATCTTCATTCACTATCTCGGCGGTGCCGAGCCGACGATCCAGCCGGTGTTCGAATGGATGAAGTCGGGCGATCTCGACATTGCCTGGGCGCTGCGCGTCGACGCGCTGACCGCAGTGATGCTGGTCGTCGTCACCTCGGTCTCGGCGCTCGTCCACCTCTATAGCTGGGGCTATATGGAGGAGGACCCGGACCAGCCGCGCTTCTTCGCCTATCTCTCGCTGTTCACCTTCGCGATGCTGATGCTCGTCACCGCGAACAACCTGGTGCAGATGTTCTTCGGCTGGGAGGGCGTCGGTCTCGCCTCCTACCTGCTGATCGGTTTCTGGTTCCGCAAGCCGAGCGCCAATGCCGCCGCGATCAAGGCGTTCGTCGTCAACCGCGTCGGCGATCTCGGCTTCATGCTCGGCATCTTCGGCATCTATCTGGTGTTCGGCACGGTCTCGATCCCCGAGATCCTCGCCGCCGCGCCGCACATGGCCGGCTCGACGATCGGTTTCCTCGGCCACCGCGTCGATACGCTGACCTTGCTGTGCCTGCTGCTGTTCGTCGGTGCATGCGGCAAGTCGGCGCAGCTCGGCCTGCACACCTGGCTGCCCGACGCGATGGAAGGCCCGACCCCGGTGTCGGCGCTGATCCATGCCGCGACGATGGTCACCGCCGGCGTGTTCATGGTGTGCCGCATGTCGCCGCTGTTCGAGACCTCGATTGTCGCGCAGCATGTCGTGATGACGGTCGGCGCCGCGACCTGCTTCTTCGCCGCGACGATCGGGCTGGTGCAGACCGACATCAAGCGCGTCATCGCCTATTCGACCTGCTCGCAGCTCGGCTACATGTTCTTCGCTGCCGGCGTCGGCGCGTACGACGCGGCGATGTTCCACCTCTTCACCCATGCCTTCTTCAAGGCGCTGCTGTTCCTCGGTGCCGGCTCGGTGATCCATGCCATGCACCATGAGCAGGACATGCGTTTCTATGGCGGCCTGCGTAAGCACATCCCCGTGACCTTCTGGGCGATGATGGCGGGCACGCTGGCGATCACCGGCGTCGGTATCCCGGCGGTGTTTGGTAACCCGCTCGCGATCGGCTTCGCCGGCTTCCATTCCAAGGATGCGATCATCGAGGCGGCCTGGGCATCGGGACAGCAGGGCGCGTCGATCGTCGGCATCCTCGTCGCGCTGCTGACCAGCTTCTATTCGTGGCGGCTGATGTTCCTGACCTTCTGGGGCAAGCCGCGCTGGGCGCAATCGGAGCATATTCAGCACGCGCTGCACGACGCGCACGGCCATGGCCATGACGACCATGCCCATGACGATCACGCGCACGATGCCCATCACGACCATGATCATCACGCGGCGCATGACGGCACCGGCGGCTATCATCCGCATGAGAGCCCGCTGCCGATCCTCGTGCCGCTGATCCTGCTGTCGGTCGGCGCGGTGTTCGCTGGTTTCGCCTTCCACCATTATTTCATCGATCCGAGCGCGGGCGAGGCCTATTGGAAGGGCTCGATCGCGTTCCGCGAAAAGCTGATGGAAGCGATGGAGGAGCTGCCGCTTGGCGTGAAGCTGTCGGCGTCAATCGCCATGCTGCTCGGCCTGTTCACGGCGTGGCGGCTGTATATCAGCTCACCCGAGCTGCCGGCCAAGATCGCCGCGCAATTCTCTGTGGTGTACGATTTCCTGCTCCACAAATGGTATATCGACGAGCTCTACGACATCCTCTTCGTCCGCCCGGCCTTCGCGATCGGCCGGTTGTTCTGGAAGAAGGGTGACGAGGGCACGATCGACCGCTTCGGGCCGAACGGCTCGGCCTGGCTCGTGTCGCAGGGCACGCGTGTCGCCGGCCGGCTGCAATCGGGCTATGTTTACACCTATGCTTTCGTCATGCTGATCGGCCTGACGGCGGCGCTGACCTGGGCGATCCGCGCGTGACCGGCTTTCCGATCCTCTCCGTCATGCTCGCGGTGCCGGCGATCGCCGCGATCGCCTGTCTGTTCCTAAGCGCTAGCGGCGCGCGCTGGCTCGCGCTGGCGGCCACGCTGGTCGATCTCGCGCTCGGCATCATGCTGTGGGCGCAGTTCGATATCGGCGGCGCGCAGTGGCAGTTCGTCGAGAGCCACGAGCACCTGTTCGGGCCGCTCGGCTGGGCGCTCGGCATCGATGGCTTCGCGCTGCTGCTGATCATGCTCAGCGTGTTCCTGATGCCGATCTGTATCGGCGCCAGCTGGGTGGCGATCGAGAAGCGCGTGCAGGAATATATGTGCGCCTTCCTCGTCACCGAAATGCTGATGATCGGCACCTTCGCGGCGCAGGACCTGTTCCTGTTCTACATCTTCTTCGAGGCCGGCCTGATCCCTATGTACCTGATCATCGGCATCTGGGGCGGTGCGAACCGCATCTACGCGAGCTACAAATTCTTCCTCTACACGCTGCTCGGCTCGGTGGTGATGTTCATCGCGATGCTGTGGATGGCGCAATTTGCCGGCACGACCAGCATCCCGACTTTGCTCAACACCGATTTCCCGGTGCATGTGCAGACCTGGCTGTGGCTCGCCTTCTTCGCCTCCTTCGCGGTCAAGATGCCGATGTGGCCGTTCCACACCTGGCTGCCCGACGCGCACGTCCAGGCGCCGACCGCGGGCTCGGTGATCCTTGCCGGCGTGCTGCTCAAGCTTGGCGGCTACGGCTTCCTGCGCTTCTCGCTGCCGATGTTCCCGGAAGCCTCGGCGCAGCTCGGCTGGATCATCTTCGGCCTCTCGGCGGTGGCGGTGATCTACACCTCGCTGGTCGCGCTGGTGCAGAGCGACATGAAGAAGCTGATCGCCTATTCCTCGGTCGCGCACATGGCGATCGTCACGGTCGGGCTGTTCGCCTTCAACCGCCAGGGCATCGAAGGCGCGATGATGGTCATGCTCGGCCACGGCCTCGTCTCGGGCGCCTTGTTCCTGTGCGTCGGCGTGATCTACGACCGGCTACATACCCGCGAGATCGATCGTTATGGCGGCCTCGCGATCAACATGCCGCGCTACGCGCTGTTCTTCATGCTCTTCACCATGGCTTCGGTCGGCCTGCCGGGCACGAGCAACTTCGTCGGTGAATTCCTCAGCCTTGCCGGCATCTATCAGGTGTCGACTACCATCACTTTGCTGTGCACCACCGGGATCATCCTCGGCGCGGCCTATATGCTGTATCTCTATCGCCGCGTGGTGTTCGGCGAACTGACCAAGGACGATGTACGCGCGATGCCCGATCTCTCTGTCCGCGAGATCGCCCTGCTCGCGCCGATCGCCGCCGCCGTGCTGTGGATGGGCGTCTATCCTGAGAGCTTCCTTGCGCCGATGCGCGGCGATGTCGGCACGCTGGTCGCGCGGATCGAGCGCGCCACCCCCAAGGGTGATTCGTTGCCGACGGCCGGCCATGGCCCCGTCGCCACGCTGGAGGCCGCGAAATGACCGCCTCGCTGTTGATGACACTGCCCGAGGAAATCCTCGGCGCCGCCGCGCTGCTGCTGATGCTGGTTGCCGCCTGGGGCGGCTCGGGCGTGACGCGCGCGATTTCCTGGGTCTCGGTCGTTGTGCTGGCCGGCGCCGGCATCGCGCTGTTCGGGGCGGCCTCGACCGGTGGCGAGGCCTATGGCGGCCTCTACCGCGCCGATGCCTTTGCGGCCTTCTCCAAGGTGCTGATCTATATCGCGGCGGGCGTGTCGATCCTGCTCGCGCCGAATTTCTTCCAGCGCACCGCGGGCGACGATCTGCGGCCGGAATATCCGGTGCTGATCCTGCTCTCGGCGGCGGGCATGGGCATGATGGTATCGGCCGGCGACATGCTGACGCTCTATGTCGGGCTCGAACTGCAAAGCCTTGCCGCTTATGTGCTGGCGAGCTTCATGCGGCGCGACACGCGCTCGGCCGAGGCGGGCCTGAAATATTTCGTGCTCGGCGCGCTGGCCAGCGGCATCCTGCTTTACGGTATCTCGCTGGTTTACGGCTTCACCGGCACCACGCTCTTCTCGTCGATCGCCACGGCTTATGGCGCGGGCCATTCGATGGGCCTGACCTTCGGGCTGGTGTTCGTCTTTGCCGGCCTCGCCTTCAAGATCTCGGCGGTGCCGTTCCACATGTGGACGCCTGACGTGTATGAGGGCGCGCCGACGCCGGTGACGGCCTTCTTCGCCTCCGCGCCCAAGGTCGCGGCGATGGCGATGGCAGTGCGCGTCGCGGTCGAGGCCATGGGCCCGGCGACCGACCAGTGGCGCCAGATCGTGATCTTCGCCAGCCTCGCCTCGATCATCTTCGGCGCGGTGGCGGCGATCGGCCAGACCAACATCAAACGCCTGCTCGCCTATAGCTCGATCAACAATGTCGGCTTCGCGCTGGTCGGTCTGGCGGCGGGTACGCAGCAGGGCGTGGCTGCGGTGCTGTTCTACATGACGGTTTATATCGTCATGACGCTCGGCAGCTTCCTCGTCGTGTTGCAGATGCGCGATGCGGACGGACAGCCCGTCGAAACCATCGCCAGCCTGTCGGGCCTGTCGCACAGCCGCCGTGGCCTCGCCTTCGCGATGATGCTCTTCATGCTGTCGCTTGCCGGCATTCCGCCCTTGCTCGGCTTCAATGCCAAGCTGGCGGTGTTCCAGGCGGCGGTTAATGCCGGGCTTTATCCGCTCGCGGTGGCCGGCTTCGTCGCCTCGGTGATCGGCACCTATTATTATCTGCGCGTCATCAAGGTGATGTATTTCGACGCTGCCGGCGCCAAGTTCCAGCCCGGTGACAGCAAGGTCGAAGGCGGCCTGATCACCGTCGCGGCGGTGTTCGTTTCACCGATTGGCTGGTTCCTGCTCGCGCCGCTCGGTCTGTGGACGATGACGGCCGCCGGGTCGCTGTTCTGACGACAATCCGCACTGTCGTAACGACCGGGTCGACCAATGCCGATGTGATCGCGCTCGCCCGCGCCGGGGCAGAGGAAGGTCTTTGGCTGCGTGCCGAGGCGCAAAGCAGCGGGCGCGGGCGCCAGGGGCGCGACTGGGCCTCGCCGCCGGGCAATCTCTACGCCAGCACGCTCGTTCGCCTGCGCCCGAGCGATCCGCCACCGGCGACGCTGGCGCTGGTCGCCGCGGTGGCGCTCGACGCCGCCGTGCGCGTCTGGCTCGACGATCGTATTCCGCTCAAGATCAAATGGCCCAATGATCTGCTGATCGGGGCCGCAAAGCTGTCAGGCATTCTGCTCGAACGCGCCGATGATGCCGTGGTGATCGGCTTCGGCGTCAACCTCGCGTTTCATCCCGACTTGCCCGACCGCCCGACGACCAGCCTCGCCGCGCACGGTGCGGTCGTCGGCGCGGGCGATTTTCTCGAAGCACTCGCCGAAGGTTTTTCGCGCTGGCTGGGCAAATGGCGGGGCGAGGGGCTCGCGCCGATACGGTCGCGCTGGATGGAGCGCGCACATGCCCCGGGCACCGCGCTCGACGTGCGGCTTCCCGACGGCAGCACTCAGCATGGCCTGTTCGACCGGCTCGATGCCGATGGCGCGCTCATCCTGCGCTTGGCGGACGGCACCACCCGTGTCATTCACGCCGCCGACGTCTTCCTGCTCTAAAAGGGTTTCGCGATGCTGCTCGCCATCGATGCCGGCAACACCAATGTGGTCTTCGCGCTGGTCGACGAAAGCCGCGCCATCAAGGCGCGCTGGCGCATCGCCACCGATCCGCGTCGCACCGCCGACGAATATGCCGTCTGGCTCAGTCAGCTGCTCAGCCTCGAGGGCTATGACCGCAAGCAGGTGACGGGCGTGATCATCGCCACCGTGGTGCCGCGCGCGCTGCACAACCTGCAGGTCCTGGCGAGCAAATATTTCGGCAGCGAGGCGCTGATCGCCGGCCAGCCACCGGTCGAATGGGGCATGCAACTCGATGTCGAGGAGCCGCATGCGGTCGGCGCTGATCGCGCGGTGACGATGATCGCGGCGCATGCGCTCTATCCCGGCGACCTGATCACGATCGATTTCGGCACCGCGACGACCTTCGATTTCTCCGATTTCAAGGGCGCCTACAAGGGCGGCATCATCGCGCCGGGAATCAACCTGTCGCTCGATGCGCTGGTCACGGCAGCGGCCAAGTTGCCGCGCATCGCGATCGAGGCGCCGACCTCGGCCAGCGTGATCGGGCGCGATACGGTCAGCCAGATGCATATCGGCATCTATTGGGGTTATGTCGCGATGATCGAGGGCCTCGTCGCGCGGATGAAGGCCGAGGTCGGGCGCCCGGTGACGGTGATCGCGACCGGCGGGCTGGCAACGCTGTTCGAGAAGCAGACCGATGTGTTCGACCATGTCGAGCCCGATCTGACCATCCAGGGCCTCGCCCTGATGTGGGAACGCGCCAGGCGCTGACCACCTGATCGGGAGGTCAGTCGGGTAGCTGGTCGTTGGCAGCCAGCACTGCGCCGGCCAAGTACAGCGAGCCGAGAATCAGCACGGTCAGCGGCCCGTCGACGCGCTCGGCCAGCGCCGCCAGCGCCGAGCGGACGTCTTCGGCCGTGCCGGTCGCCGGGATGCCTAGCGCTGCCGCGCTTTCCGCCAGGGCGGCGGGTGCGTGATGCTCATGGTCGGGCACCGGCACGGCGGTCAGGCTCGCGGCGAGCGGCGCGATCGGACCCAGCAAGCCGGCGGCGTCCTTGTTCGACAGCATGCCGACGATGAGGTGTAGCGGCACGTGGCCCGTTGCGGCGAGGCTGCGTGCGATCGCGGCGCCGGCGGCCGGATTGTGTCCGCCATCTAGCCATAAGGTGCTGCCATCGGGCAGCAGGTCAGTCAGCGGTCCCGCGGCCAGACGCTGCATCCGCGCTGGCCACTGTGCGGTGAGCGCTGCCACGGCAAAAGCTTCGGGCGGTATCGTCAGCAGCGACTGGTGGCGCAGCATCGCGATGGCGAGCGCGAGATTTTCCGGCTGATGCGTGCCGGCCAGCGTCGGCAACGGGGTCGAGATCTTGTCGGCAGCGTCCTTGTAGACGAGATGATCGGGCTCGGCCGAAAACAGCCACTTTCCTCCGGCAGCCGCGACCGGCGCTCCCGCAGCGCGCGCTGCCAGCGTGATGCGCTTCTCGACATTGGACGGATAACGCATCGTGACCAGCGGCACGCCGGGCTTGGCAATGCCGGCTTTCTCCCCGGCAATCTCCTCAATCGTCTCGCCGAGGAAAGACTGGTGATCGACGCCCAGCTGCGCGATGCCGGTCACCAGCGGCCGGGGAATGACGTTGGTCGCATCGAGCCGCCCGCCGAGACCGACCTCGATGATGCAGGCATCGGCAGGCGTGTCAGCGAAGGCGAGGAAGGCGGCGGCGGTCGTCACCTCGAAGAAGCTCGCGCCGATCCCTTCGGCATGATCGAGGACACGTTCCAGCAATTGCGCGAGGCGCTCGTCGTCAATCAGTTGCCCGGCGATTCTGATGCGCTCGTTGAAACGCACGAGATGCGGGCTGGTATAGCTGTGGCACGTCAGCCCCGAGGCCTCGATCGCCGCGCGCAGGAACGCGCAGGTCGAGCCCTTGCCGTTGGTACCGGCGACATGCAGCACCGGCGGCAACCGCTCCTGCGGGTTGCCGAGCCGGTCGAGCAGGGCGGTGATCCGCTCGAGCCCGAGAATGTCGGCGCCCGGCGACAGCGCCCAGAGCCGGTCGAGCTGCGCCTGGACGGCGGGGTGCGAGGAAGAAGCGAAGTCGGCCATTACCTACTCCCTCTCCCCTTCAGGGGAGAGGGTCGGGGAGAGGGGCCGCCACGAACGTTGCACTATGGAACTGCCCCTCTCCCCAACCCTCTCCCCGCCGGGGAGAGGGAGTTTGTTCACGCTGCCTGCTTCACGCACAGATAGTCGATCAGCTTCGCCAGCGTATCGCGCAGGTCGCGGCGGTGCTTGACCATGTCGAGCATGCCATGTTCGAGCAGGTATTCGGCGCGCTGGAAGCCTTCGGGCAGTTTCTCCCGGATCGTCTGCTCGATCACGCGCTGGCCGGCAAAGCCGATCAGCGCGCCGGGCTCGGCGATCTGCACGTCGCCGAGCATCGCATAGCTGGCGGTCACGCCGCCGGTGGTCGGATCGGTCAGCACGACGATATAGGGCAGGCCGGCATCGTGGAGCATCTGAATCGCGACCGTCGCGCGCGGCATCTGCATCAAGGACAGGATGCCTTCCTGCATGCGCGCGCCGCCAGCGGCGGTGAAGATGATATAGGGGCAGCCATCGCTGATCGCGTTCTCGACCCCGCGCACGAACGCCTCACCCACCGCCATGCCCATCGAGCCGCCCATGAAGGCGAAATCCTGCACGCCGACGATCGCGCGCCGCCCGTCGATCGTGCCGCGCGCGGTGATCAGCGCATCGCCCTCGGCCGTGGCGGCGCGGGCCGCCTTGATGCGGTCGACATAACGCTTGGTGTCGCGAAACTTGAGCGGATCGTCCTGCACCTTGGGCAGGGGCACGATTGTGAAGCCGGGATCGAAGATCTGCTGGAACCGCACCAGCGGGCCGATCCGTTCATGATGCTCGCAATGCGGGCAGACATGGAGATTTTCCTCCAGTTCCTTGACGAACACCATCTGCCCGCATCCCTTGCACTTGTGCCAGAGATTGTCGGGGGTTTCCTTCTTCGCAACGAACGCGAGCGCGTTGCGGACGTTGGTGAGCCAGCTCATGCGATTTCCTTGCTGGTGTCGCGGATCGCGACCGCGAGCGATTCGATATAGGCGCGCACCGGCCCGGGCGCACCCTCGCCATGCTGGCCGACCAGTTCGACGATCGCCGAGCCGACCACCACGCCGTCGGCGACGCGCGCGATCTGCGCGGCCTGTTGCGAGGTGCGGATGCCGAAGCCGACCGCGACGGGCAGGTCGGTCGCCGCCTTCAGCGCCGCGACGGCATTGTCGATCGACCCTTGCGCGGCCTGTTGCAGCCCGGTGATCCCGGCGACCGAGACGTAGTAGAGGAATCCACTCGCGCCATCGAGCACCGTCGGCAGGCGCGCTGCATCGGTGGTCGGGGTGGCGAGGCGGATCAGGTCGATCCCGGCGGCGCGCAGCTCGGGGCCGAGCGCATCGTCTTCCTCGGGCGGAATGTCGACGCAGATCACGCCGTCGACCCCGGCCTTGGCGGCATGCTCGGCAAACCAGGCGGGGCCACGATGCGTCATCGGGTTGGCATAGCCCATCAGCACCAGCGGTGTGTCGGGGTGCCGCGCGCGGAACGCCGTGGCGATGGCGAGAATGTCGGCGGTGGTCGTGCCGGCGGCGAGGCTGCGCAAATTCGCCGCCTGGATCGCCGGGCCGTCGGCCATCGGATCGGTGAACGGCATGCCTAGCTCGATCACATCGGCACCGCCGGCGACGATCGCGTCGAGGATCGCGCCGGTCGCACCGGGGTGCGGGTCACCCGCCGTGACGAACGCGACGAGCGCGGGGTGGCCCTTGGCGAAGGCAGCGGAGAGGCGCGTCATCGGCTAGCCCGCTTCTGAGCGAAAATTTGCGAAATCATGCCCACTAATGCTCCTATGAGCAGCGCTTCGCCGACGCGCGGTGCGGCAAGGCTCCAGTCGGCCAAGGCAAGCCCAAACTGGTTGAGTTCGCGAACCAGCAAAGCGGCCAGCGCGCCAACAATGGTGCCAGTGATCAAACCAGGGACGTTCATATCTTCGTCCCCAACGCCTCGGCGACGGTGAAGATGTCCTTGTCGCCGCGGCCACACAGATTGGCGAGGATCACCTGGTCGCGGTCCATCGTCCGCGCGACCTTCGCGACGGCGGCGATGGCGTGGCTGGGTTCGAGCGCGGGAATGATACCCTCGGTGCGGCACAGCAGCTGGAAGGCGTCGAGCGCCTCGACATCGGTTGCGCTGGTATAGTCGACGCGGCCGATCTCGCGCAGCCAGGCATGTTCGGGGCCGATGCCGGGATAGTCGAGCCCGGCCGAGATCGAATGCGCCTCGGTGATCTGGCCGTCCTCGTCCTGCAGCAGGAAGGTCTTGTTGCCGTGAAGGATGCCGGGTGCCCCGCCGGCAAGGCTCGCGGCATGTTCCTTGTCGAGCCCGTGCCCGGCAGCCTCGACGCCGAGCATCCTGACACTGGGATCATCGAGGAAGGGGTGGAACAGGCCGATAGCGTTCGATCCGCCGCCAATCGCCGCTACCAGTAGGTCGGGCAGCTTGCCGGTGCGCTTGAGCATCTGCTCGCGTGCCTCGCGGCCGATCACGCTCTGAAAGTCGCGCACCAGCTCGGGATAGGGGTGCGGGCCCGCCGCGGTGCCGATGATGTAGAAGGTGTCATGGACATTGGCGACCCAGTCGCGCAGCGCCTCGTTCATCGCGTCCTTCAGTGTGTTGGCGCCCGAGGTGACCGGGATCACCTCCGCGCCGAGCAGCTTCATGCGGAACACATTGGGCTGCTGCCGCTCGACGTCCTTGGCGCCCATATAGATGACGCAGGGCAGGCCGAAGCGCGCGCATACCGTCGCGGTGGCGACGCCGTGCTGGCCGGCACCGGTCTCGGCGATGATCCGCGTCTTGCCCATGCGCATCGCGAGCAGGATCTGGCCGACGCAATTGTTGATCTTGTGCGCGCCGGTATGGTTGAGCTCGTCGCGCTTAAACCACACCTCCGCACCCTTGCCGGCGGGCGCGCCGTCGCGCAGGGCCTCGGTCAGTCGCTCGGCATAATAAAGCGGCGAGGGGCGGCCGACATAATGTTCGAGCAGATCGTCGAACTGGGCGTGAAAGCCGGGATCTTCCTTGGCGGCGCGATAGGCGGCCTCCAGTTCGAGGATCAGCGGCATCAGCGTCTCGGCGACATAGCGGCCGCCGAAATCGCCGAAATGCCCGCGATCGTCGGGCTGGGCGCGATATGAGTTGGGGGTGTTCATGACGCGGTCGCTTTAGCAGGTGCGCGGCGTGCGCCAACCCTGTTCGATCGGGGTGGTCGCCGCAGGGGCGATCAGCGCGCGGCGACGGCCTCGAGAAAGGCGGCGATCTTGCCGCTGTCCTTGATCCCGGGCTCGCGCTCGACCCCGGACGAGACGTCGACCAACGATGCGCCGGTCTGGCGGATCGCGTCGCCGACGTTGAGCGGATCGAGTCCGCCCGACAGCGCCCAGGGCAGGGGATGACGAAAGCCTTCGAGCAGCGTCCAGTCGAAGCGCACGCCCATGCCGCCGGGCAGGGTCGCGCCGGGCGGGGTCTTGGCATCGTAGAGGATGCGATCGACCGCACCGCCGAATCCTTGCGCTGCGTTGAGATCGGTCCGCGTCTTGACCGCGACAGCACCCCAGATCTCAAGTCGGGTTTTCGCCTTGATCGCTGCGGCGCGCGTCGCATTTACCTTGTGCAGCTGGAGTATCTCGAGCTGGCCATCGGCGGTCGCCGCCTCGATCGTCGCGTCATCGGGATCGACGAACACGCCGACGCGTCGCACATGCCCCGGCACGCGGGCGGCGAGTTGCGCGGACCGCGCTCGGCTCAGATGGCGAGGGGAGGCGGGGTAGAACACGAAGCCGACATGGCTCGCCCCACCGCGGATTGCGGCGTCGAGCGTCTCGGGCGTCGAAAGGCCGCAGATTTTTGCGCTGGTCATGCGAGGGCCCGTAGACGGTTGGCGCCCACGGGCAAAGCCCGAGTCGGTCGCTTACAGCGTCGCTTCGATCTCGCGCGCGGCGTGATCCGGGTCCGCCGCCTGGGTGATCGGCCGGCCGACCACGATGATTGACGCACCGGCGTCGAGCGCGGCGCGGGGGGTGACCACACGCTTCTGGTCGCCGCCAAACTGGCTCAAGGCACTGCCATTGGCGGGACGCACGCCGGGGACGACGAAGAAGCCCTTGGGCCAAAGCTTGCGTGCTGCTGCGACTTCCTCGCCCGAGCAGACGATGCCGTCGACGCCCGAGTCCATCGCCAGTTCGGCCAGTCGTACCACCTGGTCGTGCGCGCTGCCGCGAATGCCGGTGGTCGCGAGATCGCTATCGTCGAGGCTGGTCAGCATGGTCACGGCGACGACCTTTGTGCCGGTCGGCGCGGCGGCCTTGGCGTCTTCCATCATTGCACGGCCACCGGCGGCATGAACGGTGAGGATCGCCGGGGAAAGCGGGCGCAGCGCCTGGATCGCCTTGGCGACGGTGTTGGGAATGTCGTGCAGCTTGAGGTCGAGAAAGATCGGCAGGCCGAGCTCGGCCATCTCGTGTACGCCCGTACGGCCATTGGCCATGAAGAATTCGAGCCCGAGCTTGATGCCGCCGACATGGTGGCGGACCTTGGTCGCGAGCATGCGCGCCTTTTCGAAGTCCGGCGTGTCGAGCGCGACGAAGATGCGGTTGCTCATCAGAGCAATACTCCGGGGGGCGGCGGCGGTGCAGGCATCGGCGCGGCAACATCGACCGGCACCGGTTCAGGCGCAGCGTCGGGAACCAGTGCCGGGGCGGGTGAGGACATCGTGCTGCGCAGATCGTTGATTGCGCGCTCGGTCGTCGACAGGCGGTTGCGCAGCCGCCAGCGGATCGTGCTGTAATAGAGCATGGTCGGGAGCAAACCGGCAAGAAAGGTCAGCAGCAGCAGCAGCGGCAGGTTCACGTCGGCGATCAGGCCGCCCCATAGGTGGATCGGCACATTGGTCCAGTTGCCGATCGTGAAGATCGCCGCGACGAACGCGAGCAGGCACCAGAACAGGATCTTGAGGAACTGCATAACCCGACGCTAACCGGGTTGCGCCCGATATGCCAGCCTCAGCCGATCTCGCGCCTGATCGTCTCGATCAATTCCGGGACGGCGGCGAGTTTCGGCGCCTCCTCGTCGAGGATCGCGAGGAACGCGGCGCGCTTGATCGCGGCGACGCGCGCGGCGGGCAGCATCGCGGCGGCGTCGAGCGTCGAGAGCGTGATGTCGATCATCCGCTCGGCACCGTGCAGCCGGCCCCACAGATAATCATTTTCGCGATAGGCGCGGCTGAAGAAGGCGCCGAAAGTGTTGAACTGGATGCCCTTCAGCGTCGCCGCGGCACCGCCAGCGCGGATCGACCGGGCGTCGTCCGGCGCGATGCGATCGACCTTGATCGGATCGAATTCGTCGAGGCCCTCGCCCTGCAGCATCGGCAGCGTCGCGACGTCGTAATAGGGAAAACCGAGATAGGTCAGCAGGATCGGTCGCTTGATGTCGCGCGCCAGCCCGTCGAGCGCGGTGGCGAAACGGGCCTCGGTCGCGCGGTCGATGCCGTTCATGTTGAGCGACAGCGCGATCTTGTCGAGCAGCGGCCCGGCATCGCCGCGCATCAGGCGGACGTCGCGGCGCAGATGGGCATGGCGCTCGGTCCGCTTGCACTCGAGATAATCGGCCAGCGACAGATAGATCGCCTCGCGGATCGGTTCGAGATCGGCCTCCTCATGCTCGGATTCGAGTTCCGACAGGCGCCGCGCGAGCAGGCGCATGCGACGGATCCGGAATCCGAGATCGTAGGAGAGCAGGAAATCGATCGCCTCCTTGCTACCGCCGCCGGAAAAGCTCGACGTCATCTGGTCGAAACCGCGCGCCGCGACCGCCGCGCCGACCGCACTGCGGATCTGTTGCCAGCGCTCCGGGCCGAGTTCGCCGCCGGCGTGATAGAGAAGTTGCGCGATGCCTTCGACGACGCCGGACAGTTTCAATCGGCCGTAAGCGGCATAGCTGTAACCGGCGGCCCTGGCGGCGGCATGCTGCGCCTTGTTGCGCCAGGCGGCGAGGCGTGACGGGGTCGGCGAATCAAGGAAGAGGGTGTAGTCGAACAGTGATTCGACCGCGCTTTCGACCTCGCTGCGGATGCCGGCGATGATCGATCGCATGCTTTCGATGCGGCGTGATTTTTCGGCGATGGCCTCGAGATTGTCGCGGATCGGCTGCTGGCGCGGCAGCTCGGAGACCGCGCCGATGATCGTCTGGAAGAAGCCGGGCGATTCGGCCGAGGTGTCGCCAAAGTGGATCTTCACGCCCGGCTGCGGGTCGATATAGACGAAGCGCCGGTCGATTTCGCGCCGCGCCGGGCGCTCCCGCAGTGCGTCGATCGCCGGGCGGAACGGCGCATTGGCGAGGACCGAACCGTCGATCAGCACCGTCGATTCGGCCGCCTGCGCCGCGCTATGCTGTGGCAATATCCGCTCGAGAAACGCCATGCGGCCGGGCCAGTCGACGTTGCGCTTGCGCAGCACGGCATCGAGTTCTGCGATGGTGAAGGGAGGAAACGCACCGGGAAAGCTCGATGTTGCCCGCGCGGCATAGGCCAGCTCGGCCGGGTGCGCGAGCGTGTCGCGCCGCTCGCCGTGATCGCCATAGGAGGCAATCAGGCGGTGCTCGGTCTCGATCACCTCGGGCGGCGAATTGAGCTTGAGCCGTTCGGGATGGCCGCGGAAATCGGTCATCGTCACGAACAGGTCGAGCGGCTGACCGGGCGGCAGCAAGCGCGCGCCGCGCTCGCTCGCCGCCATCGCATCGAGCGCATTGAGCAGCAGGCCGGTGAACAGTTCGCCGCCGAACGGCGGCTCGAACCAGCGCGAGCGGATGAAGTGCGACAGCTTGGCATGGACCTCGGCGCGCGTGCCCGGTTCGACCAGTGCGTCGACGCTGGTGCCGCTGCGCCGCGCCGCCATCCAGGTCAGCGGCATCGCCCAGGCCTTGGAGAAGCGCGACTTGGGCGCCTGGGTCGGGTCGACCAGCGCCTCGACATCGGCCGAATCGAGCCATAATTTTGTCAGGGGTTCAAGCGACTGGCCGGTCGATATCGCCTGGGCGAGAAACACCCCGTTGATGCCGCCCGCGCTCGCCCCGGCAACGATGTCGATCAGCACGCGCAGGCGCAGATTGCTGTGCTGCTCGATTTCCGTGAGCAGGGCGTGGTAAATCGCCTGGCTGCCCGATTGCGGCGTCTGGTCGCCGTGAAACGCCTGGCTGGCACGCGCGAGCCGCCAGATCTCCTTGGTGATGCCGTGCATGTAGACGGCGAGGCTGATGCCGCCATAGCAGACCAAAGCGAGGCGGAGTTCCTTCTCGCGCATCAGTGGCTTTCCAGCTCGGCCCAGATCGGCAGGTGGTCGGACGCGCGGCGTGATATCGCGCTGCTGTGCACGCCGCAATCGACGACCCGCAAGTCGGGCGTGTGCATAATCCGGTCAAGCGCCGCGACGGGACGGCGGACGTGGAAACTCGGCCCCGTGGCGGCGAAACGGAAGTGATGCGCGAAGTCGCGCAGGCACCCGGCATGCGCGCTCCATTCATTGAGATCGCCCATCATCACGGTCGGGTGTCGCGCGCCGTCGGCCTGGACATGCGTGACGATCGAATGCGCCTGCCGCCGCCGCCGCAGGCCCGACAAATCGAGGTGCATGCCGACCACCCGGACGACCGCGCCACCGCTATCGATATCCGCTGAAACGGCGCCGCGCGGTTCGAGCGCGGGTAGATGGATGACGTTGGTGGCGATGACGCGCGCTTCCTTGCGCACCAGCAGCGCATTGCCGTGCCAGCCCATGCTCGCCGGCCGATCGCCCACCGCGATCGCTTTCCACGGGCTGTGCTCGGCGAGCAAGTGCGGGTCGATCACGCAGAGCCGGGGGCCGAAACGTCGGTCGGCTTCTTGCAGTGCGATGATGTCGGCATCGATCTCGCACAGCACGTCGAGGATGCGGCGCGGGTCGCGACGACGGTCGAGGCCAATGCCCTTGTGGATATTGTAGCTGGCGACCTTGATCATCGGCTGTCGTTAAATCCCGGTCGAGCGTTGCGGTTCCTATCGGGCCGTTTCGATGGGGAGGCAATCGCGCCGCGCGATTTGCGGATTCGGTGCGACGCGCTAGAGCGCACGGCACGCGGGGAGTTAATCGTGACGCTAACCATTCCAGACCATGTCTCGTGGCAAAATGTGCCCGGTGAGCTTGCCTTGTTCGACGTGCGCGACGGTCGTTATCATGTGCTCAACGGCACTGCCGCCGATATCTGGCGCGGCATCGCTTCGGGCGGAGACGTGTCGGCGATCGTCGCGACGCTGAGCGCGCGGCATGGCGTATCGGAGGGCGAGGTCGCGGCGGCAGTGGCGGAGTTTATCGCCACGGCGCGCGACAAGGGGCTCCTGGCCTGACGGCTCAGGGCAGGCTGGCAAGCAGATCGGTCACGGCGGGCAGTGCGGCATAGCCGCTGGGATAGGTCAGCTTGACGGGCCGTGCCCCGGCCAGCATCTGAACCAGCTGATGAACCGCACTAGTACGTGGCGCGGTAGGATCCAGCGCGATGAGCTGGCGCGTCGCCCGTCGCACCGCGTCGCGGATCGGCATCGGCTCGAGGCGCGGTGCCATGGCCTCGCTGCTGCGCTCGAGGAACACCACCGCGCGAAGCAGCGCGGGGTCCGCTTCGGGGCGATCTTCGGGTTCGAAGCGAAGCTTGACGTCATAGCCCGGCATCGCCAGGCAGCGCGCGGGATCGAGATCGAGCGCCGCCCGCGTGTCGGGCCACAGGCAGACACCGGTCGCGCCGGGGTGGACCCAGGGCGTGGCATCGTCGAAGCGGATGATCGTCATGTCGTCGCTGGCGATCGACCAGCCGGCCTGTGCCAGCGCGGCGGTGAGGGTCGATTTGCCGGCGCCGGATTCGCCCAACAGCAGGATCGCGGCGCCGTCACGGATCAGGGCGGCGCCATGCACCGTGAACGCGCCGGTTTCGATCGCCAGCCGCGGCAAAATGCGGCGGGTGAGCACGTCGATCGCTGCAGGCGTCAGGACCTCGTCAGCAGCATGGACGTCGAGTCGGGAGATCGCTGGGTCGACGATGAAGGTGCCGTCGAAGCGCGAGCTGAAATGCCATTGCTCGCCAATCCGCCCGAGCTTCAGGCCATAGCGCCCCGTCCAAGTGAATACATCGCTATCCGCCCGCGGCGCCCCCCCCTGATGGAACAGGAGGTCGAGATGATGTCCCTCGCCGACATGGTCGACGCGCCGCGCGCCGGCGAGCGCGATCGTGGAGTCGATCGCCAGGCCGCCGAACCGATAGCGATAGGTCAGGCGATGCACGCGATCTCGGTGAATTTGTCTTCGACGGGATAGCCCGTCACCTCGACGCCGGCGGCATCGACCCACGCATGGGCAGCGAGCGTCAGCGCTTCGCCGCGGCGCGTGCCGAAATGAATGACGCTGGCAATGCCACGGCGCGCCAGCATCGCCTTGGCCGCCATCGCTTGCGGCAGACACACAGCCTTGAACGGCACGTGCCGTGCGGCCCTGGTTACCGCCCAGCCAACCATTGCCGCAATCGCCTCCTCATCGGGGCCGGCCGGCTTGACGGAGGCGCGTGCGTGGCCGGGCGTCACGAAGCCGCCGAGCCGCCGCGCGATCTGCGGAAAGGGCTGGGTGGCGAGCTGGAAACGCGCCGCCGCGAGATTCCAGATCGCCTCGGCGAGCAACAGGCGCTCGCGATGGCCGACCTGGCGTGAGCGATTGACGCGGTGACGCCACATTTTCCAGCGCCGGCGGAGACGAAGGCTCATTGGCCCTTCTCCGCCCGCGGTTCCGCAACCAGCCCGACGCGGCGGCCCAGCCACAGCGGCAGGCGCACCAGCGGATAGAGAAAGTAGAGCGAGGGCGGCGCCTTGCTGCGGTAAAGGTCGGTCTGGATGAACAAGGTCCAGCGCAACATCTCGAAATAATATTGCAGCCCGCCCGCCATCAGCAACTGTACCAGCAGCAGCAGGCGTTGTCCGCCGCGCCAGGTGGTCAGCTCCGCGCCACCATCGGCCGGGATCATTAGTCGACGACACAGATTTGCCAGCATGCGGACGCGGCGCGAACGACGCAGTTGCGCGACGAGCGCTGCATCGAGCGGCAGCGCGAGCAGCTCAGCGCACAGCAGCAGCGACACCGCCGAACAGCGTCCCGCATCGAGCCGCTCGGCATGCGCGTGGAGCGAGGCGATCGTCGCGGCATCGAGCGGCGCGAGCAGCGCGTTGAGGTCGGCGAGCCATTTGAGCCGCGACCAGCCATCGCCGGTGCCGTGCACGGTGAGATAGGCATAGAGATCGGGCAGCGCGAGCGTCTCGACCCTGACTCCGCCCGATAGCACCACCGTCTGACGCGGCGCGTTGGCGGTGACGGTCGGCAGCAGCGCGCGATTGCCGAACATCCGCCAGTGCAGCTCGAGCTGTGGATAGGGACCCGGCCGGCGCATCGCGACATCCTTGCCATAGTGCGTCAGCATCGCCCGCTGCGCCGGGCTTAGCTGTGCCGCCGGGAAGGTGATGTGATAGCCGTCCACCTCGAGCAGCGCGATGACGTCCTGCGCATGTTCGGGCAGGATCAGCAGGTCGATATCCTTGCTGTGCTTGAGCGTGATCGTTCCATAGACCAGCGCGGCGAGGGCGGCGCCCTTGACCGTCAACACCGGATAGCCCGCATTCCCGATCAACTGCATCAGCCGGGCGGTCTCGGCGGCGCCGGTCATGCTGCTGCGGATGATGCCGGCCGCGCTGTGACCGATCGCCGGACCTGCCGGCGGCGGCACCTCGGCTGCGGCTGCCTTGAGCGCGCCGTGCACCAGACCCGCCACGCGTTGCCGGCGGACGACGCGCTGCAACCGCGCGCCATCGCTG
>NZ_JARYTI010000019.1 GCF_029911635.1 Sphingomonas sp. AR_OL41 | reverse complement strand
ATCCGCGTTATTTTCGACCAACCGAGGTCGACATCCTGATCGGCAACCCGGCCAAGGCGAAGGAAAAGCTCGGCTGGACGGCGACCGTCAAGCTTCCGGAACTGGTTGCCGAGATGGTCCGTTCCGATGTCGAGACGATGAAACGCGAAGGAAAGACCGGCTCTTGAGCGACGCGATGTTCGATCTGCAGGGGAAGCGCGTCTTCGTCGCCGGCCATCGCGGGATGGTCGGCAGCGCGCTGGTGCGCCGGCTGGCGAGCGAGGGCTGTACGCTGGTCAGCGCCGGGCGCGCCGAGATGGACCTGCGCCGCCAGGACCAGGTCGAGGCATGGTTCGCGGCCAACAAGCCCGACGTCGTGTTCCTCGCCGCGGCGCGGGTCGGGGGAATCTGGGCGAACAGCCATTTCCCCGGCGAGTTCATCTACGAAAACATGATGATCGAGGCCAATGTCATCGAAGCGGCGCGGCGCAACGAGACGCGCAAGCTGCTGTTCCTCGGTTCGGCCTGCATCTATCCGCGCGACGCGCCGCAGCCGATCCCGGAAAGCGCATTGCTGTCGGGGCCGCTCGAGCCGACCAACGAATGGTATGCCGTCGCCAAGATCGCCGGGATCAAGCTCGCCCAGGGGTATCGCGCGCAATATGGCTGCGACTTCATCTCGGCGCAGCCGACCAACCTCTACGGCACGGGCGACAATTTCGATCTGCAGCAGAGCCACGTCATCCCGGCGCTGATCCGCAAGGCGCACACCGCCAAGCTGGCGAGCGACGCCACCATGCCGATCTGGGGTTCAGGGACGCCGCAGCGCGAATTCCTCCATGTCGATGATCTGGCGGATGCACTGGTGTTTCTGGTGAAACATTATTCCGATCCGGAAATCGTCAATGTCGGAAGTGGCGAGGAGGTAACGATCCGCCAGCTCGCCGAGACGGTCAATCGCGTCGTCGGCTTCGACGGCGACCTGGTATTCGACGCGAGCAAGCCCGATGGGGTGATGCGCAAGCTCGTCGATGTGAGCAAGATCAATGCGCTGGGCTGGCGCCATCGTTATGGCCTCGAAGAGGGGCTGGCAGGAACCTATCGCTGGTTCCTCGACCATCATGACGACGCGCGCGGTCTCGGCAGCTGAAAGGGAAAAATCATGGCGCGGACTTATAGCAGCCGGAAGCGAATTCTGGTGACCGGTGGGGCGGGCTTTCTCGGCTCGCATCTGTGCGACCGGTTGCTCGATGCCGGGCACGAGGTGATCTGCCTCGACAACATGTATACCGGCACCAAGCGCAACATCGACCATCTCCACGCCAATCCGCGCTTCGAATTCATGCGCCACGACGTGTGCTTCCCGGTCTATGTCGAGGTCGACGAGATCTACAATCTCGCCTGCCCGGCGTCGCCGGTGCACTATCAGCATGATCCCGTGCAGACGACCAAGACGTGCGTGCACGGTGCGATCAACATGCTCGGCCTGGCCAAACGGCTGCGCTGCCGAATCCTGCAAGCATCGACCAGCGAAGTCTATGGCGACCCGAACGTCCACCCGCAGACCGAGGATTATTGGGGCCACGTCAACCCGATCGGCATCCGCTCCTGCTATGACGAGGGCAAGCGCTGCGCCGAGACGCTGTTCTTCGATTATCACCGCCAGCACGGTCTCGAGATCAAGGTTGCGCGAATCTTCAATACCTATGGTCCGCGCATGCACCCGGCCGACGGGCGCGTTGTTTCGAACTTCGTCGTTCAGGCGCTGAAGGGTGAGGCGATCACGATCTTCGGTGATGGTCAGCAGACGCGCAGTTTCTGCTATGTCGAGGATCTGGTCGATGGGTTGATCCGGCTGATGGAGAGCCCCGCCGAGATCACCGGCCCCGTCAATATCGGCAATCCGAACGAATTTTCGATGCGCGAACTGGCCGAGGCCGTGCTGGCGCAGGTCGATACCGCGTCGCAACTGACCACGCTGCCGCTGCCGGCGGACGATCCCAAACAGCGCCAGCCCAACATCACGATCGCGCGAGAAAAGCTCGGCTGGGAACCCAAGGTTCAGTTGCGCGAAGGGCTGACCAAGACGATCGCCTATTTCCGCGAACTGGTCGAACAGGGCGCCGCCTGAACGATGACGGCGCCGCGCGTTTCGGTGATCATCCCCAATTACAATCGTGCGGGAATGATCGGCGAGACCATCGCCAATATGGAACGTCAGACACTGGCCCCACATGAGATCATCGTCGTCGATGATGGGTCGAGCGATGGTTCGGTCGATTTTCTGCGCTCGCTCGGCGATCGCATCAGGCTGATCGAGCAGGACAATGCCGGCCCGGGCGCGGCGCGCAACGCCGGCCTGGCGATCGCCACCGGCGACTATATCCAGTTCTTCGACAGTGACGACCTATGCACCCCTGACAAAATGGAATGCCAGGTGCGTGCGCTCGAGGCGAGCGGCGGCGATATCGCCTACGGCCCGTGGATCCAGGCGTGGCTCGGCAAGGGTGAGGCGCGTTACGATGGCCTGGTCTACCAGCAAGGGCCGGTGTCCGACGCGCCGATCGACGCGTTCCTGCGCGGCTGGTTGCTGTTCGTACCGTGCTGCGTCATCCGGCGGTCGCTGCTCGACCGTCTCGGCGGCTATCCGACGGCCACGCGCACTGCAGAAGATCTCGAACTGATCGCGCGGGCGATGCTCGGTGGCGCGCGCCTGGTGCACGCGGCCGGGGGCATGGTGCTGGTTCGCCAGCATCCCGACAATCAGATCAGCGCGTCGAACGATAATGCCGCCGAGCGCCGGCAGGACCGCGCGCGGCTGTACGACACGGTCGATGGGTTACTCGCCGCGCACCCTCGGGTGGCGTCGCTCGCCGCACGGCGCTGGTGGCGTCTTTCGGGCTGGGCAATCCGTTATCAGGCGGGGTTGGTGCCCAATCATCTTGTAAGGCGCCTGCTTATCCGACTACGGGAAGCGCGCGCCGGTTTGCGGTTGCGCCTCACCGGCACGCGTCTCGCGCCCAGCTTTGCGGCCGGGCCGATGTCGGCGGTACAGGCCGAGGGCGTTAGAATGATCGGTTACGAGCCGATCGGTCGGTAAGCGGGGAGAGACGTGGGGGTTGCGATCCGCTATCGCCCCCCTGCGTCCGGGATTCGGATCGAATTGCTTTTGCGAGGATGAGCATGAAGCGTGTGAAGTGCATGAATTGTGGCGAAGCGCGGCTTCACGAGTTCATCGACCTGGGCGATCAGCCCAACGGCAACAGTTTTCTCTACGCCGACGAGCTCGACAAGGAGGTCAGCTTCTCGCTGGCGATGATGGTCTGCGACAATTGCTGGCAGGTGCAGATCAGCGAATTTCCGTCGCAGGAGGTGCTGTTCAACGACCATGCCTATATCACCGGGCGCAACGCGCCGGTGGTGTCGCACTTCAAGAAGCTGGCGCCGCACATCATCGAGAAGATCGGTCTCAAGGAGAATGATCTCGTCATCGATGTCGGCTGCAACGACGGGACGTTCCTCAAGGCTTTCGCCAGTCAGGGCATGCGCGTGCTCGGGGTCGATCCGTCCGAACGCACCGGCCTGCTGGCGCGCGATCAGGGTGTCACGGTATTCCGCCAATTCTGGTGCCATGAGACTGGCAAGTCGCTCAAGCAGCTCGGCGTAAAGCCCAATGCGATTACCGCGACGGCGGTGTTCTACCACGTCCCCGATCTGCACGATTTCGTCGCCGGCCTGGAAGAGGTGATGGGTCCCGACACGGTGTTCGTGGTGCAGGGCGTCAATTGCCTCGACCTGATCGAGCACAACGAATTCGACCATTTCTACCACGAACATAGCTGCATCCACGCGGTCGGCCCGCTGCGGCGGCTGTTCGCGGCGCATGGCCTGGCGATCCGCGATGTCGAGTTCTCGCCGATCCATGGCGGCAGCTTCATCCTCTATGTCTACCGCGAAGAGAATCCGATCGCCGAGAGCCCGGCGGTTGCCGCAGCGGTCGCCGCCGAAGAGGCTGCCGGCTTGTTCAAGCTGCAGACCTATGAGGACTTCGCCGCGCGCGTCCGCCACAATATGGCGGAACTGCGCACGCTGCTCGAAAAGCTCAAGGCGGAGGGCAAGACGGTTTACGGGCTGGGCGCGCCGGTCAAGGGGTCGACCGTGCTCAATTATGCCGATATCGGCCCGGATCTCGTCCAGGCGGTTACCGAGGTCAACGAGTTCAAGATCGGTCGCGTCACGCCGGGCACGCATATCCCCGTCATCGACGAGAATGCGGTCGCGGAGCAGCCCGATTATTATCTGGTGTTGGCCTGGAACTTCCTCGATTTCCTGCTGAAGAAGAACGAGGCCTATCTGCAGGCCGGCGGTCGCTTCATCACGCCGGTGCCCGAAGTGCAGATCCTCGGCCCGGGTGGCGTGCGCGAAGCGTGAGTGAGGCGATGAAGAACGTCATCGTGACCGGGGCGACGGGGTTCGTCGGGCAGACGCTGGTGCGCGAGATCGCCCGGCGCTTTCCCGAGGCGAACATCGTCGCGCTGGGCAGCAAGGCGGTCAATCTCGCCGACAAGGACGCGCTGTGGTCGTATCTCGAAAACCTGCAATGGACCTTCGAGTGCGATCACATCATCCACCTCGCCGCGCTCTACAAGGCGGGGGACTGGCCGGTGCATCACCCGGCGACGCAGTTCCACGTCAACATGGCGATTAACATCAATATCCTCGAAGGCTGGCGGCGCTTCTTCCCCAAGGCCAAGATGACGTCGATCGTCTCCTATTGCCTCTATCCCTCGACCGAGCATCCGCACCCCGAGAGCGAACTCTGGGGGCATGAGCCCGAGGATTATCTGTTCGCCTATGCCTTTACCAAGAAGGCGCTGCTGATCGGCCAGCGCGCCTACAAGCAGGAACACGGCCTGACCTCGACCAGCGTGGTGCTGCCGACGGTCTATGGCGGTGGCGACAGCTTTGCCGAGAACAGCCATGTCGTTGGCGCGCTGGTCGGCAAGTTCGTCCGCGCGGCGCGGGCGGGAACACCGACGGTCGAGGTCTGGGGCACCGGCGAGCAGCAGCGTGAATTCCTGCTCGTCGAGGATGCCGCCGACGGGATCATCAAGGCGGCGCTCCATTCGACCGAGCCGGCGCTCAATCTCGGCATGGGCGACGCCTATGCGATCTCCGACATTGCGCGGTGGATCAAGGAAGCGGCCGGCTTCCAGGGCGAAATCGTTTACAACAACAACAAGTTCGTCGGCGTGCGCAAGCGCATGCTCGACGTGACCAAGGTGCGTGATGTGCTCGGCTGGACCGCCGAGACCTCGATCCGCGACGGGCTCAAAAAGACCGTCGACTGGTATTCATCTGCTTTGGACAGGGCTGATCTGGATCGCGCAGGCGCGGCGTGAAGGCGGCGGTCAAATCGGCATTTTACGGCTTCTTCGAGGCGCTGTTGCCGTCGGGTCAGGTGCGGCTGAGCGACGGCCTTCGTCAGCGGCTGGTCGCAAACCCGCTGACGATCGTCGATGTCGGTGCGGTGTTCGGTCCGGACCCGCGCTGGCTCCAGCTGGGCGAACGGACCTGCCGCTTCCTGACCTTCGAGCCCGATGAGCGCTCGATCGAAACGCACAGCGACGACGGGCCGTTCGAGATGCTCGCCTTGTCGACCGCGCTGGCCAATGAGCAGGGCCGCAAGACGCTGCACCTGACGGTCGGGCCGTTTGCCTCCTCGCTCTACCCGCCCAACAAGGCGGTGCTCGGCGCCTTCGGCCCCTGGCCGTGGCACGAGAGCGCCGGGACCGACGAGGTGTCGGTCGACCGGCTCGACGCGTGCCTTGCCCGTCGCCCGGAATGGACACCCGACTTCATCAAGACCGATGTCGAGGGCGCCGATCTCGACGTGCTCAAGGGCGCGGAACAGGCATTGGGCAGTGCGATCGGGTTGCAGGTCGAGGCGGCGTTCGTCGAGCGCAATATCGGCGCGCCGCTGTTCGCCGACATCGATATCTTCCTGCGCGAGCATGGTTTCACGCTGTTCCAGCTGATCCGCGAACATTGGGTGCGCACCAACAAGGTGCTCGGCCCGCGCTCGCGTCCGCAGCTGATCTGGGCCGATGTGATCTATTTCCGCGACTCGGCCGCCTTGCAGGCGCGCATCGCGGCGGACGGGGAGGGCGCGCTGGTCAAGATCGTCGCGCTGCTGCTGGTCCATGGCTATCATGATTTCGCTGCGCAGGTCGTCGCCGAGGCGGTCGCCGCGCGCCAGTGCTCGCCAGCATTGAAAGCCGAGTGCGATGCATCGATCGCCGCTTCGGTCGCGCATCCGCGCGCCTTTCTGCTGCGTGCCTGGACCGCGACTTTGCTCGCCGGGCTGCTGCGCGTGATCGCGCTGCCCTTTGGCGGCGCAGCACGGCGACGGATGCGCGAGCTCTACGCGAAGCAGGCGGCGCCGCTCTACCACTATCTCTATCGCGAAAGCATGCGCGGAGGACTGGACGGGTCCTGCGTCGCCGATCTGGGCTGATTCGATGACGCAACGTCCCGGCCGCCGCCTGCTCGTCGTCGAGGAGGCACTCAAGAATCAGGCGGCACATTTCTACGAATATGTGAAATCGGTCGCGGAGTTGAACGCGCGCGCGGGCGGCGAGACGCTGGTCGTCAGCCATGCCGACACCGACCCCGCGATCGTTGCCGAACTGGGCGCCTATCCGCTGTTTGCGCGCAGCAACTGGGACGGGGTCTACAACCATCCCCAGGCGTGGCGGCGCTATCTCGGGATCGTGCAGCACAATTGGTATGTCTACCGCGTGATGAGCCGCTTCGTGAAGGAGCATGGCCCCTTCGACCTGCTGTTCGCGCCCACCGTCGTGATCCACCATGTCATCGGCTGGCGGCTGCTGATGCTGCGCCATGGCGGTCGCGGGGTGAAGCGCATCGCGCTGCTGTTCCGCAACAATGCCGGGTCGTACGCGCCGGGCAGCACGAACCCGGTGTTCAAGCGTTCGACCGCGATCCTCAAATATGCGCTGCGCAGCTATTCCGGGTTGATCGCGCGCGGCCGTGCCTTGTTCGTTACCGACAGTGCGCGCCTCGCCACCGAATATCGCTTGCTGTGCGGCATCACGCCCGACGTGTGGCCGAGCCCGCGCGTCGCCGCCTATGACGATCTCGCCGCCGATGATCGTGCGGTCGATGCGCCCGTGACCTTCAGCTGCCTCGGACCGGCACGGTTCGAAAAGGGCATCGACGTGATGCAGGACGCGATCAAGGTGTATCGCGCGACGCAACCCGACGGCAAGGCGCGCTTCGTCATCCAGTGGAATGCGCCGATCCATGATGCCGACGGCGCGCTGTACGCGCCCGATCCGGCGTTGCGCGCCGACCCGCATGTCACGCTGATCGAGCAATCCATGTCGTCCGAGGACTATGACGCGGCGGTGGCGTCGGCCGATGTGATGTTGCTGCCCTATCGTCGCGCATCCTATTTCGCGCGCATATCCGGCGTGGCGGTCGAGGCGGTGACGGCAGGCGTGCCGGTGATCTACACGCGCGATACGTGGTGTGAGGATCTCGTGTGCGAGGTCGGCGCCGGCGCCGGGGTGGATGATGGCGACGTGGCGGGGCTGTGCGCGGCGATCACCGAGATGGCCGACAACTATCCGCGCTATCGCGCCGCCGCACGGGCGCGCGCCGCGCTGGCGCGGGCGAGCCATTCGGGCGCAGCGTTTCTCGACAAGCTGTGGGGCGCGGCGTGAAGGCGCGAAGCGACGCCTGGCTGTTCTGCCAGCTCGGCGCACGCGAGCACTATATCCTGCCACGCGCCTTTCATCGCCGCGGTCTGCTGCGCGCGCTGGTTACCGAGGCCTGGGCGCCTCCGGGTGGCGTCGCGGCGCGCGCCCCCGGGCCGCTGGGGCGCAAGTTCGCCGACCGCTTTTCGCCCGATCTCGCCGATGCACCGGTCGAGCATTTCACCGCCTCGACCATCGCTTTCGAGCTTGCCGGTCGGGTAAGGCGGCGCGCCCCGGCTGGCTGGCCGGCGATCATGCTGCGCAACGCCTGGTTCGAGAAGCATGTCGTTGCCCGGATGCGCGACAAGCGCCTTTTGGCGGATCGGCCGACCGTTTTTGCCTACAGCTATGCCGCGCTCGGCATTCTGCGGGCGGCGCGTGACGCGGGTTGCCGGACGGTACTCGGCCAGATCGACCCCGCGATCACCGAGGAGGATATCGTGGCCGATGCGGTTGTGCGGCAGGCCCGACTGCGGCCGGACTGGGAGCGCGCTCCTGCTGCTTACTGGTCGCGCTGGCGCGAGGAATGCGCACTGGCCGATCATATCGTGGTGAATTCGCCCTGGGCGCGTGACGGGCTGGCTGCGGCGGGCATCGATCCCGCCAAGCTCGCTGTGGTGCCGCTCGCTTATGATGCGCCGCGCAATGTCGCGATGCGGCAATATCCTGCGCAGTTCGACGCGGCACGGCCGCTGCGGGTGCTGTTCCTCGGATCGCTGGTGGTTCGCAAGGGCATTGGCGCGTTGCTCGACGCCGCGGCCTTGCTCGCCACCGCCCCGGTCGAGTTCCACCTCGTCGGCGGCGCGGGAATCGACTTGCCGCCCGAGATTCTCACCAGCCCGAAAATCGTACGGCATGGTGCGGTCTCGCGCAGTGCCGCGGCGACGCATTATGCTGCGGCCGACCTGTTCATCCTGCCGAGCCTGTCGGACGGTTTCGGCCTGACCCAGCTCGAAGCGTCGTCGCACGGCCTTCCGGTGATCGCGTCGCGGCACTGCGGCGATGTGGTGCGCGACGATGTCGATGGGCTGTTGCTGCCGGAGGTCACCGGGCCGGCGATCGCGGCGGCGATCGGGCGATATCTTGCCTCGCCCGCGACGGTTGCGCGCCATGCCGAAGCGACGCGTGGCGCGGCGCAGCGTTTTGCGCCCGATATTGTGGCCGGCCAGTTGATCGAGGCCATGACATGAAGCTGACCATCTGGTGCGAGCTCGCCGCCGGCGGCATCGCCGATTACGCGCATGATCAAGCAACCGCGCTGGTCGAACGAGGCATCGACGTCGAGCTGCTGTGCCCGCCTTCCTATCTCGATGGCCGCAAGCCGACCTATGTCGCGAAGCCTGTTCTCTATGATGCCAGGCCGCGCCGTTTCTCGCGCTGGAAAGTAGTGCGTGCGGTCCAGATTGCCACGGGGCTGCTGACCAATGCACGGATCGTGGCGCGGCACGTCGCCGAGCGACGTTCCGACGCCGTCTTGACCCATTTCAGCGAATATCTCGCGCCGCTCTGGGCATGGCGCATGCGCCGCTTGCGACGCGCGGGCGTGCGCTTCTTCAGCGTGCTGCATGATCCGGTGCGCGACTACGCCGTTGGGCCGGCCTGGTGGCATCGCTGGTCGGTCGATGTCGCATTCAACATGCTCGATGCCGTGTTCGTCCACACCTTCGATCCCGTGCCGGTTCCGGCCGCGGTCGATGTCGTCTGGCTCCCCTATGGCATTCATCATTTCCCCGATCCGACCCAGACGACCGCCGAAGTGCGCCGCGCGCTCGATATTCCGGACGGCGCGGTGATGCTGACCTCGTTCGGGTACGTCCGCGATAACAAGAATATCGACCTGGTCATTCGGGCGATCGCCGATCTGCCCAATATCTATCTCATCGTCGCCGGCTCGGAACAGGCGGGCGGCAACCGGCCCTTGTCATTCTATCAGGATCTCGCGGCCGAGCTGGGATGCGCCGACCACTGTCGCTGGATCAACCGCTTCGTCAGCGTCGAGGACACCGCCAATCTGATGGCGGCGAGTGATCTTTCGCTGCTGGTCTATGCCCGCCGCTTCGTATCATCGAGCGCCGCACTCGGCGTGACGGTCAATTATCGCAAGCCGTGCCTGATCTCGAGTGGTTCCGCGACCACCGAAACCGTGGTGAAGCAATACCGCCTTGGAATATGGGTCGAGCCCGACGATGTCGCGTCGATACGCGCGGGACTTTGCGACTGGCTGGCCAACGGGATTGTCCCGGATTGGGACGGTTATCTCGAGGATTATGGCTGGGCGCGAAACGCGCGGGTCATTGAGCAAACGATCCTCGACCACGCCGCCGCCAGGGCGGCCGCAGCCTAAAATAAAATGTCGTGGCGCGATCTCCGCTACGATCGGCCGCCTCGCACTTCCGACGTCCCTAAACGTCCGCCAGCCAGTCGGCCATGCGATCGCGCAAGTCCCGGTCCAGCGCAACGAAGCGACGACGCTTGTCGAACGGGTCGCGCTCGAAAGCGACCAGCCCCTTTCGCTCCATCGCCTTGAGGCAGCGCAGTGCGGTGCTGTGCGGCGCGCACGACGCGACGCACGCGCTGGAGACCGAGACCATCTCCTGTTGCTCTCCTCGGACGAAGAGGTCGAGCATGATATCCCATGCCGGGTCGTGGAACAGCGGGCCAGCGTGACCGAGCATGGTGTCGCGCCGCCGTCGTGCTTCGTAGATCGCGCGGGCGCGCTCGCCCGGTGCAGCGCCGGCCGCCCCATCGCCGCGCGTCGTTAGATCGGCGAAGACCATGCTGCCGTCGGGCAGTGGCGCGGTGGTGGCGCGCAGGTGCAGCTTCGCGGTGTCGCGTCGCGGCAGCATGTCGGGTCTGATCATGCCGCCCATGGCAGATCCACGCCGTAGCGACGCACGCGCGCGTCATGGCGGAACGTGCCGACGAATAGCGCGAGCAGGATCGGATAGCCGCCGATCTTGAGCAGGAAATGATATGCCCAGGGCGACATGCCCAGGTCGACCGCCTTGGAGATGTGCACCAGGGTCGAGGCGAATTGCAGTGCGGTTACGAACATCGGCCAAATCCTGTTGGAGCGCAGCGCCAGCAGCCACAGGGCGGTGGTCAACGTCAGATCGACGACCAGCACACCGGCCTCGACCGAGCGGAAGCGCACTTCGAATGAGGTGTAGGAAAAATAGGTCGCTGCCGCAGCGAGGGCGAGCAATGTGCCCGCCCAGCGCTCCGGCGCGCCCCCCCGCCACAGGGCATATCCCGACACCAATGCCTGCAAGATGTTGAAATCGAGCGGGCCGTTCATGAAATCGGGACGCCCCGGAGGCAGCAGCGGGCGACACGACGCAGCAGGTCGAAGTGCCGGATCACCCGCCTTGCTCCTTCAAATCGCAATGCGCAGCGTGGGTGCGGCTGCCGTGTTCGACGCGCGCTCCGCCTGTCCCGCGGCGAGGCCGGTAAAGCCATCCGGCTTGTGCGATTCGTCGCCATAGGCCCGCGCCGGGAGGCCAAGATCAGCGCGCAGCCCATCGAGCGTGCGATGCAGCGCGACGGTACGGGCGCGTCCGGCGAACAGCCCCGCGGCGGCCTCGCCCAGCGCATCAAAGGCGTCGGCGCCATAGACCGCCGACAGCTTGGCGCGCTTGCGACCCATCGACATCGCGATCATCAGTTCGCCGGCGTGGCCGATGGCGACGTCGAGGCTCGCCTCGAGCGCGTGTAGCGGCGAGGCGATGGCGCGACCGGCGTCGAGACGTTCGTTGTGCAAATGCTTCATGTTCCACTCCCCCTGCCGCCCGGCCCAGGCCGGCGGCTACCGATGCAAGGTCGGGTGGTTGGCAACCCAGCTGTTGCGCAATGCCGCGATACCCTCACCGCCCGCGACAAGCAGCAGCACCGAGACGATGGTGCCGATGGTGAGGGCGATGATGATGACGTTGCGCTGCCAGCTCGATAGGGTGACCTGCCTCCCGATGATCGCCGTCGCACCGAGAGCCGGTGCGTCGGACGAGAGGCTGGGTGCGATGCCGGGGCCGGTTGCTTCAACCCGCGAATCCTGCCCGGGTAGATTTAACGGGGGTGCTTCCCCCGAGGTTGCGCGGGGAACTGCCGGGCGCTGTGCCTGTTCCCAGTCGGCAAAGGCCCGCGCTGCCGCCAACGATCCGCCTGCTTCGAGCCGCTCGACGGCTTCGGCGATATAGCCCTCGACCGTGCGTACCGACAGACCGAGTTCGAGTGCGATCTCCTTCGGCCGCATCGGTCGGGCAAGCAACCGCAGGCACTCGGCCTGGCGCGGTGTCAATCGGTTGAATCGTTCGGCATTCATCACGCGCCAACGTAGCGCATTTTCGCTTCCGAAAAAGGCGAAGTGGCTCGATCGTGGCTAAAATCGCCCGGCAGCGCGTGCGCGCGCCTAAACCACGGCTGAACGGCGCATTCCGTGACGGTTCAGCGCGAATCGCCTAACAGGTGCAACAAGCTGGTCCACCCGGCGTTGGTCAGGGCGCGGAACATGGGCTTTGCTGGAACGAAGGAGCTTCATCATGAACAGCATTGTAAAGAAGATCGGCCTCGGCGCGGTGCTCGCAGCAACGACGTTGGGTGCAGCGGTACCGGCGGACGCACAGCGTTGGCGTGGCGGCTATCGCCACCATGGTGACGGCGACGCCGCTGGCGCGGCGTTGATCGGCGGCATCGCCGGTCTGGCGATCGGTGCTGCCATCGCTTCGGGCAGCAACCGTGACCGTGAGGTTTATTATCGTGATCGCGGTTATCGTCCCGACTATGACGGCTATTATTACCGCAGCCACGGCTATTATCCGAACGACGGCTATTACGCCTATAACTACCGCCGCAACGGCTATTACGATCGGCGCTGCTGGATCGAGAACCGCTACGATCGTTATTATGATCGGTACATGCGGGTGCGCGTCTGCGACTGATCGTCGCCGCGGACGAGACGGAACGGCGCGGATCGTTTTCCGCGCCGTTTTCGCGTGGAAATGGGCGCATTTTTGCGCCATGAGGCGCCATCATGAGCGACATCACCGACACCCCGCCCGACCGGCTGTGCATTAACCCGCGCAGCGCCTTTTTCGATCAGTCCGCGCTGTCACGCGGCATCGGCATCCGCTTCAAGGGTCTGCAACGCCACGACGTCGAGGAATATTCGCTGTCGGAAGGCTGGATTCGCGTTGCGCTGGGCAAGAAGGTCGACCGGCACGGCCAGCCGCTGACGCTCAAGCTGTCGGGGCCGGTCGAGGCCTGGTTCGAGCGACCCGCCGAGGACGCAGCGGCGGACTAGGCCGGCCCGGCGCCGCCGCCGGGGCGGGTGCCGCATCCCAGTCGAACGCGGCCTGGGCCGCTTCCTCGACGGCTTTCAGCATGATGCGATAAGGCCGCGGACCATAGCTGACCCGCGCCACGCCCGCGTCGGCGAGCGCCCGGACATCGGGGCCGCCCGGCAGCGGAATGACGTTGACCGGCAGCGTTACCGCCGCGCACAGCTTCTTGAGCAGGGCAAGATCGCCAAGCCCGGCCGCGAAGAAGCCGCTGGCGCCGGCCGCGGCATAAGCATGCGCCCGCGCGATCGCTTCATCGACCATTGCGTCATCATGGCTGTCGAACGGCGCCTGCAGGAAGATATCGGTGCGCGCGTTGATGAAGAAGGCGGCATCCGCCCCGCGGCGGGCGGCAGCGATGCGCCGCGCCTGGAGATCGATCGGGTGGAGGCCGCTACCGCCGACCACCTGGTCCTCGAAATTGCACCCGATCACGCCGGTGCGCGCCAGCCGCGCCATGTTGGCCGCGACATCGTCCGGCGCGACAGCATAACCGCCTTCGAAATCGATCGTCACCGGTTGGCTGACGGCATCGGCGATCCGCGTGGCGTTGGTCAGCACCAGGTCGAGCGGTACCTGCTCGCCATCGTCATAACCCCATGCCGCGGCGACCGACCAGCTGCCGGTGGCAACCGCCTTCGCGCCCGCGCGCACCACCGCCCTGGCGCTGCCCGCGTCCCAGGCATTGTACAATATTACCGGATCGCCGGGCTGATGCAGCCGTGCGAAGATACCAGCCTTGTCGCTCATCGGTCCCGCTCCGCCCCCGCAGAAAGCGGCGCGACGATTAACCCAGATTGGCGCTTTCCCCAAGGACTTTGAGGCGTCGCGCGAGGAAAGCGCTTCCCGCGCAGGGGAAGCGCGTTTCTATCAGTGCACGAACCGCGCGACGACGTCGCGATAGCTGCGCGAGACCTTCACCTGCGCGTTTGATGCCAGCACCAGGAAGCACTCGCCATTGGTATGCGGCTTCACTTCCTTGACGAGGTCGAGATTGACGATCGTCGAGCGATGCACGCGCTGGAAACGGCGCGGGTCGAGGCGCTTTTCGAGATCCTTCATCGTCTCGCGCAGGATCAGCGTATTGTCGCCGGTATAGATGCACATATAATCGCCGGCCGCGTCGATCCGCTCGATCGTGTCGACGTCGACGCGGAAAATCTGCCCGCGATCCTTGATGTTGATCAGCTTTTCGAAGCGATTGGCCTGCACCTGATCGGTCCCGTCGGCGATGTCGGCGGCCGCCTCGGGCGCGACGTCGGCGAGCACCTCGCGCAGCTTCTCGACTTCCTCGACGCCGCGCTTCTCAGCCAGGCGCTGGCGCACCCGGTCGAGCGTGTCGGCGAGCCGCGATTCCTCGACCGGCTTCATCAGATAGTCGACCGCCTGCGCCTCGAAGGCCTTGAGCGCATGGTCGGAATAGGCGGTTACGAAGACGAACAGCGGCGGCTCGACCTCCATCAGGCCCTGCACCACTGAGAAGCCATCGAAGCCGGGCATCTGGATGTCGAGAAACACCAGATCGGGCTTGTGGGTCTTGATCGCGCGGATCGCCTCGCGACCGTTCTGGCACTTCTCGACGATTTCGACATCGTCGAAAGCCTGCAGGCGAAGTTCGAGGCCCTGGATCGCCAGCGGCTCGTCATCCACCAAAATCGTTCGAATCGTCATGCGACCTCTCTTGTCGGTTCCTCGAGCTGGAACGGAATCTCAATTTCCACTCCGAACCCGCCGCCCGGGATGGACCGCGTCTCGAAGCGATGGTCGGGGCCATAAGCCTGCACCAGTCGCTCCCTTATATTGGCAAGGCCGACCCCGGTTGAAAGGGATGGACGTGCTTTCATTTCGTGCAACCCCGGTCCGGTGTCCGATACGGCGATCTGCACCCTGTCTCCGGCGAGCCGCGCGACGACCGCGATTTCGGCGCCATCTTCCTGCGGCGTCACGGCATATTTGATGGCGTTTTCGACCAGCGGCTGGAGCAACAGCGACGGCAGGCGGGCCTTCGACACGCGCACGTCGATGTCGAAACTGGGGCGCAGCCGGTCCTCGAAACGCATCTTCTCGATTTCGAGATACAGTTTCAGCGTCTCGACCTCCTGCGCCAGCGTGACATGCGCCGTCGGCTCGTTGGCGAGCGTGTAGCGCAGGAAGGACGATAGCCGGCTGAGCATCGCATTGGCGCGCTCGGTCTGCTTGAGCAGCACCAGCGTCGAGATCGAGTTGAGCGTGTTGAACAGGAAATGCGGGTTGAGCTGGTAGCGCAGCATCGCCAGTTGCGCGGTGCTCGACTGCACTTCGAGCAGTTGCATCTGGTCGGCCTGCGCCTCGACGATCAGGTAGAAATTGATCCCGAAATAGAGCGCCGACCAGCCCGCCAGCACGGTGAAGTTGAGGAACAGCCAGGCAAGCACCGTCTTGATGTTGAGCCCCGGCGCGACCGGCTTCATCATCGAGAAGCTGAACGAATCGAGAATCGCGTAGAGCAGGGTCGCGATGGCCAGCGTCAGCACCGTCAGGACGATCGCGGCGATGCGCGGCCGGGTGCGATAATAGCCGTACAGCGCCGACAGCAGCAGCGTGATGCAATAGCCGACGATCGATTCGATCAGCACCGGCACGATCGCGTCGAGCTTCAGCCCGCCCGCCAATCCCGAGACACTGCGCAGGATCAGATAGCCGCTCCATCCGGCGGCCTGGAGGCGCCAGAAGGCGCGGCCCTTGTCCTCGAAGAACGGCCGTTTGAAGATCGTGGGCGTGGCGAGAAGTGGCATCGCATCGGCCTTACCCCGGCAGCGCGCCAAGCGCAAAACCGTGCGACCACGCCGTGGCGAGGCGCGATCTGCGCCCGACAAGAAAAAGGCCGCCGTCCCGGGGGACGGCGGCCAATTTCTACCCTGCTCGGACGATCAGAACTGAACGTTGAGCGACGCGATGAAGGCGCGCGGGCTGCCGATCTGAACGAACGGCACATTGTATGCGGTCGTCGAGCCGCCGCTGAAGCCGCCGACATAGAACTCATTGAACACGTTCTGCACGTTGAGCTGCAGATAGGTCGTGTCATTGAGCCCGGCCCAGCCCATCTTTACGCGCAGGTCGATATCGACCTGGGTGTAGGCCGGCGTCTTGGCCGGGAAAACCTGATATTCGAACCCACGCGTGCCGGAGAAGTTGGCGGGGGTCGCTGCTGCCGTCGGGCAGATCTGATTGATCAGCGGCGAGGTGCACTGCAGGTTGGCGACATTCTGGTCGTTCAGATAACGCGGACCGGTGCGCTTCGCCTGGATGGCGAGGTCGACCGGGCCGAGCGAACCGGCCAGTCGGCCGCCGAAGGTGTAGGTCGGCGAACCCGATTCACGCTTGCCGGCGGTGTAGGCGAGGATCGGCGCACCTGCCGTGGTGCAGTTGGCCGTCGTGTTCGCCGTCGTCAGCGTGGTCGGGCAGTAACCCAGGTTCACGTTATTCTTGATCTCGGACTTGAGATACGAGCCGAAGACATAGGCAGTGATCTCGCGGATCGGGCGCCAGGAAATGCTGGCGTCGATGCCGTACTTATCGACCCGGCCCAGGTTACGGTAGAAGGTCGTCTGTGTGTCCGGGTCGAACGCGCTCGCCAGACGATTGGTAAAGCGCGTGTACCACGGGCCGATTTCGGCCTGGATCGTGGGCGACGAGTAGCGGATGCCGGCGTCGAAATTGTCGGTCGTTTCCGGCGTCGGATTGGCCTGCGGTGAGTTACGCGGAAAGTAGAAGGCATTGTACAGGCTGTCGGTGCCCGGAACCTGGATGCCCTTCGAATAGTTGCCGAACACCGTGAAGCCGCCGGCAAACTTGTAGCTCAGACCGATATTCGGCAGCACACGATTATACTTGTAGATTCGATGATCCGGCGCTGCAAACCCCGTCACCGCTGCAGCCGTCGTGCCAGACGCGGCGGTATAGCTGTACGGGTTGCCGCTGGCGATCGCCGCCTGCACCGCGGTATCGCGCCCGAAGCACTCGACGAAACCGCCCGAGCTGCTGGTGAAGCAATAGTTGGTCAGATCACGCTCGAACCACGGCGCACGCACGCCGAGATTAACGGTCAACCCACCAAAATTGCCGCGATATTCGGCCGAGAGCTGCTTGAGCGTGGCGTAAGACAGGCGATCACGCTTCTGCAGGATCTGGCCGTTGGAGCCAATGATCGGGTTGTTTTCGGGAAACACATCGATCGGTGAGCCGTCGAGCTTCAAAAAGCCGACTTCACCGGTCTGGCGATGCTTGCCGCGGTCGTAGCTGAAGCCAACGCGCAGCGTGTTGTCGTCGTTGATGTCGTAACGCAGGCCCGCGATCAGGCCATAGCGGTGCGTCTTGGTTTCGCTCGGCGAGAGCACATTGACGATGTCGAGCGTGTCGCCGTCACCGTTGAGATCCTTGCCGGCATAAGGCTGGCCACCAAAAAAGCCGGCCACGCAGCTGTAGCCTTGGGTAGCAGGCGCGGTCATGCACTGGGTCGGGGTGGCGGTGTTGGCGATGCCGCCGGGGAGACCGGCGGGATTGACGTCGCGCAAACCTTCACGCGCCTGAACCACGCCGCCGCCATTGGCCTTCACATACTGGTAGCTGGCGTCGATCGTCAGCACCAGACCAGGCGTGAGAGTGAACTTCGAACCGAAGCGCACGTTGCCGGTGTTCGACGGGTTGTAGCGTTCGTCGAACGTGGTGCCGCAGCCGGTGTTCGTGTCATTGTCGGCGACGCCGGCTACGCCCGCGTTCACGGTGCAGCGTGCAACGTTGTACGGCAGTTCGTCACGGCCAAGCGGGAAGCGATTGCTGGAGCCGGTACCCGCGGTGCGGACCGCGCCCGTCACCAGGAAGGGGTTGGTGACCGAAATCGCCGGGTCGGTGCGGGTCCCCACCACCGGAGCTCCGGCGTCGGGCTTGGTGATCTGCGAAAAGACGTTGGTATCGTAACGAGCCGGCGCCGAACCGAAGAAGTTGTTGCGGTTGACGTTGTAGTTGCCCGACAGCGACAGGAAGTCGCCATTGCTGCCCAGCGGCTGATAGAGGCGGGCGTTGAACTGCGACTTGTTGATCTTGCCGCGGTTGTTGAACACGACGTTATTGTTCGCCGAGCTTGCTGAGACCCAGGCCTTGGTACCGAACGACGTGAAGGCGCCGGTGTTGATCTGGCCGAACACACGGAAGAAGTTGTAGTCGCCGACCGAACCCAGGAAGCGCGCACCGAACTTGTCGGTCGGCACCACGGTACGATAGTTGACGGTCGAACCCGACGCAGCGGCCGAGGGGCTGTCGACGTCTGTCGAGCCGTAATTGACGTTGACCTGCTCGATCAGTTCAGGGTCGAGCTGCTGGTTCGAATAGAGCGCATAGTTGCCGGTGTCGTTCAGCGGGATACCGTCGAAGGTCAGCGCGATGCGGCTGGCATCGAAGCCGCGGATCGACAGGGTACCGCCAGCCGAGCCAAACGGATCGTTGTTCTGGAAGCTGACACCCGGCAGCTGGTTGATCGTGTCGAGAATCGAATTGCCCGGCGTCTGCTTGGCAATGAATTCCTGCGTCAGAACGCCTTTGGCCTTGGTCGAATCGGGAATTTGTACGCCCGCAATGCCTTTGGTCGGGCGCGCGGCGGTCACGACGACGTCACCCTGATCCATGTCTGTGGAACCGGTCGACTGCGCGAAAGCGGCGCCCGGAATCATCATGGCGGCAAAGGCCACCCCGGTAAATAGCTTGGTCTTCATGTCTGTCTTTCCCCCTGGAGGAGCGTCTGGAACGACGATTCGTTCTGCCCGCGGCGCTGTATCACCGCATCACGAGCGGGCCTTTGCTCCGTAAATATGTCGGCTGGATGACAGTCAACTGCGCCGGACCGTCACGCTTTAAGGAATCATATTGCGTTGCAAAAAAGCATCACCGGGCGGCGGCGACAATGGCGGCCCATTCTGCCTCGTCGATCACCCGAATCCCCAGTTCTTCGGCCTTTTTCAGCTTGGAACCGGCGCCCGGCCCGGCGATCACCAGGTCGGTCTTGGCCGACACCGAACCCGCCACGCGCGCCCCGAGCATCTCGGCCTGCGCCTTGGCTTCGTCGCGACTCAGCGTCTCCATGCTGCCGGTGAACACCAAAGTCTGTCCGCTGACCGCCGATTCGCGCCGCTCGTCGACGAACGCCACCGGGCTTACCTGCGACAACAAATCTGCCCAGGCGACGCGGTTATGCTCCTCGGCGAAGAAGTCGATCAGCGCCTCGGCGACGACCGGGCCGATACCGTCGATCGCCTCCAGTTCGGCACGCGCCTCGGGCTCGCCGTGCGCGCGCGTTGCCACCGCGGCGATCTGCTCGACCGTGCCGAATGCCTTGACGAGATCGCGCGCCGTCACCGCGCCGACATGGCGGATGCCCAGCCCGAACAGGAAGCGCGCCGGGTCGGGCCTGCGCTTCGCCTCGATCGCGGCGAGCAGGTTCGCCGCCCAAACCCGGCCATCCTTCTTGCGCGGCAGCAGCTGTTCCTCGGTCAGCCGGAAGATGTCGGCCGGGCTGTGGATCAGCCCGTCATGGAAGAAGTCTTCGATCTGCTTGAGGCCCAGCCCCTCGATGTCGAGCGCGCCGCGGCTGACGAAGTGGCGCAACCGCTCGATGCGCTGCGCCGGGCAGATCAGCCCGCCGGTGCAGCGGATGTCGACCTCGCCCTCCTCGCGCACCGCGTCGGAATCGCATTCCGGGCAACGCGTCGGGAAGGCCCATGGATCGCGCGGTTCGTCGCGCGTGAGATTCTCGACGATTTGCGGGATGACGTCGCCGGCGCGTTGCAGCACCACGCGGTCGCCGGGGCGCACGCCGAGCCGCGCGATCTCGTCCGCATTGTGCAGCGTGGCGTTGGTCACCACGACGCCGCCGACCGTCACCGGCGTCAGCCGCGCGACCGGGGTGAGCTTGCCGGTCCGCCCGACCTGGATGTCGATCCGCTCGAGCAAGGTCTGCGCGCGCTCGGCGGGGAATTTGTGCGCCAGCGCCCAGCGCGGCGCGCGCGCCACCGCGCCCAGCCGTTCCTGCCAGTCGAGCCGGTCGACCTTGTAGACCACACCGTCGATGTCGAACGGCAGATCGGCGCGTTCGGCCTCGATCCGCGCATAATGCGCCAGCACGGCGTCGCTATCGGCGGCGCGGATCAGCAGCTCGCTCACCGGCAGACCCCAGCCGGCGATGGCATGCATCACGTCGAACTGTGTCTCGCCCGGCACGGCCGAGGCCTCGCCCCAGCCATGCGCGAGAAAGCGCAGCGGGCGGCTGGCGGTGATCCGCGCGTCCTTCTGGCGCAGCGAGCCGGCGGCGGCGTTGCGCGGGTTGGCGAATTGCCGCGCCTTGTCCGCATCGCCCGCCGCTTCGGCCTCGCTCAGCAGCCGGGCGTTGAGCGCGGCGAAATCGGCCTTCGCCATATAGACCTCGCCGCGCACCTCGAACACCGCCGGTGCGCTACCGCTGAGCCGTTCGGGAATGTCGGCGATGGTGCGGACATTGGCGGTCACGTCCTCGCCGACTGCGCCATCGCCGCGCGTCAGCGCCTGGACCAGCCGGCCCTGCTCGTAGCGCAACGAGCATGACAGGCCGTCGATCTTGGGTTCCGCGGTCAGCGTCACCGGCGCGTCCTCGGCGAGGCTGAGAAAGCGCCGCACTCGCGCGACGAACTCGGTCACCTCCTCGGCCGAAAAGGCATTCTCCAGGCTCATCATCGGCCGGGCATGCGCGACCTTGGCAAGATGCCCGGCCGGCGCCGCGCCGACGACGCGCGACGGCGAATCGGCACGGATCAGCTGCGGATACGCCGCTTCCAGCGCGGCGTTGCGCCGCATCAGCGCGTCATATTCGGCGTCCGAAATCTCCGGCGCGTCCTCGGTGTGGTAGAGCCGGTTGTGCCGCGCGATTTCGGCGGCGAGCCGCTCGAGTTCGGCGGCGGCGTCGGTTTCGTCGGGCAGGTCGGTGGCGGCGGTCATGCCCGATCGCTACGGCGCCGACGCGGCGCGATCAAGCCATGGTCAAGGGCGCAGGCGAAAGGATGCGCGCATCATCGCGAATGGCTCGATCGCGATGACCGCGCCTGGCGATCGGGGAGCCGGCGGATAAGTGCCGGCTGCATCACCGGCAATCACGAGCGATGGCGAGTCGGTCGCGCGGCGACGGGATTGTTGGCCGGCGCGGCTGTCGTTGCCGTTCCCGAGGCTGTCGCGGGTGGCGGGTTGAGCGTCGCGGCAGCAGTTGATGTCGGTGTTGGTGTCGGCGTCGGCGTCGGCGGGGTCGCCGCGCCGCCCGTCGCGGTCGCCGCGGGCGTCTCTGTCGCTTGCGGCGTTTCGAGATAGGGGAGGGTCATGCCTTGCCCGTTTCCGCTACGGGCGCTTCCGCGACCTGCCGCCGTCGAGGCGACGGGATGCTGCTCGCGTGCGGGGCCGTTGCCCTGTGTCGAGATCGGATCCGCCCGATATCCGTCGCGGCGGCTGCCGGATCCTGTCGCGGCTTCGGGCGCCATCGCACGCTGCGGGGCCGACGCGGATTCGTGCGGTGCGTCGGTGCCGCGTACGCCGTAGAGCCATGCCAAGGTGGCGGCGCTGATGCCGAGCGCGACGAAGATCAGCCCCAGTGCGATCCGCGTGGCGCTGAAGCGCCGTGGTCGCGCCGGTGGAGTGCGGAACACGATCACGGTGCAATTGTCCTGGTCGGGTCGGCCCACCGCGGTGACGGCCGCGAGTAGCGCGCGCGCCTGGTCGATCGGTTCGGCCGCCGCATGGCGATCGAGAACCTCGAGAATGGTGGTTGGCTCGAGCGTGAGAATGCCGTCGGTGGCAAGCAGGTAGCGCGTATCGGCATCGCGTGAAAATCGCCCTTCGTCGATCAATGCTATGGTTCGGCCCGTGAGCGCCGACCGAAGCAGATGTTGCCCAAGACCCAGCTCGGCGGCAGCACCGCCGAGCCCGGCCATGGAATGGTCGGCGTTGAGCCGCTCCAGCCCGACGGCGTTGACCCGCAACAACAGGCTGTCGCCCACGCTGATCATCCACAGAACGCGCTCATCGACGACAAGGGCAACGATGGTGCAGCCCATGCCGTCGAGATGCGGGTCCTGTTCGACGCGCGCCGCTATCGCGCGATTTGCCGCGAGCAACGCCTGTCGCAACGTTTCGGCATAGTCGGCGCATTGACCGCTTTCGGCGGTCGCCAGAAAATACTCGATCGCCAGCGTGCTGGCGACTGCGCCTCCGGCATGCCCGCCCATGCCGTCGGCAATCACGACCAACGGTGCCTCGCGGCCGTCGGCCAGCCTGGCAAGGCCGGTGCCGAAGCTGTCCTGCTGCTCCTCGCGCATGCCGATCACGGCGTCGCCGGCAAGGCGCATGCGCTGCTTCATCGGCGTGACGGCCGACACTCAGCCCCGGGAGTCATCGGGCCACGCCCAGTCGTCCCCGCACAGCGCGACGAAGCGCAGCCTGGTCGCGCCGACGCTGAGATCGCTGCCGGTTTCGAGCGGCAGCGGGGCGAGCAACGGGTTCCCCGCGACATAGACCAGGTTGGTCCCACGCCCGGGGACGAGGTGGAAACGACGCTGCGTATCGTCATAGGCGATACGGAAATGGTCGTCCTGCGAGATCTGGTCATCGCCGAAACCCAGCACGACGCGGTTGGCCGCACCGCGACCGACGATGTTCATGCCATAGCCAAGCTCGATCGACTGGCCCTTGCCGGGACCTTCGATCACCACCAGCCAGCCCGTTACCGGCCCCTTGGCGGCGCTTGTCGGCGCCGCTTCCGGCGCGCCTTGCCCGGTGGAGGGCGCGACGAGGCGCGTACCGCCGCCGGGCGTGCCGACCAAGGTCGTGCCGCTGCGCCCCGCTGGACGCCCCGGCTCGCCGATCAATGTCGTTCCCATCTTCGTCTCCCTTCAATCAATCGAAACACGGACTTCGATATCGGCGAGGCTGACGACATCGCCGTTGACGAGCGTCATCGGCACATTGCTGTCCAGCCGTCGCCCGCCGACAAAGGTGCCGTTGAGCGACTTGTTGTCCTCGATCGTGAAGTTCGTGCCGTCATGCGCAAGCCGGGCGTGGATGCGCGACACGCGGAAGTCGGCCCGATTATCGGGGAAATGCCGATCGGCATTGGCGCCCACACCGAGCGTCAACGGCCGCGAGGCGAGATCGACCGACGAGAAGCTGAAGTCGATCGGTTCCCCGCTCGGCCCGCGGCCGTTGAGGCGTAGCGTGCGCTCGGGCACGACGCGCTCGGTCACCGGAATGAGGACGGTCTTGCCCTCATCGACGGGTTGACTCGGCGCGCGTTGCGTCGGGGCGACCGGATCATTGACGAGTTGCTCCGGGATCGGCTCGCGCCGCGTCATGGTGTACAGGCCGAACGCCGCGGCGGCCAGGCCGAGCAATCCCAGCACGACCAGGAACGGCGTCGAACGCAGCAGATCGGACATGCCGCTGGTGCTCGGCATCGGGACCGCACTTGCGACCGCGGTCGGTTTGCCGGTCGCGTCGGCGGTCGGTGTTGCCGTGGGCACGGGCCCGCCCGAGCAATCGTTGCTCGCCGGGGTATATTTTACGCCATATTGGTTGGCCGCCTTGATGATTTCATCGACCTTCAGCGCGTTCATCACGGCAGCCTCGGGTTCGATGGCGAGGAGATAGCGCGGCATTACCGCACCGCCGCTCTTGATGTTCATGCCGATGAGGTGGGCACAACGATCGAGCAACGGGCCGCCCTCGAAGCCCGGAACCATCGCCGCGTCATGTTCGATCTGGTTTACAGGTGCCTTGCCTTCGGTGCTGATCAACCCGCGCAGCTCGCGCGACAGGCTCCCGCTCTTCAGGGTCGCATTGGCAGCCAGTTTCTGTTCGCTCTCGTCGGCCTGGCGGTTGTAGCCCAGCGCCACGACGCGCCGACCGACCTTGGGCGCCGTGCCGGCAAGCGGGATCGGCGCGAGCGCGAGGTCCTTCACCTCCAGAAAGGTCAGGTTGCGGTCACTGTCGTTGGCGAGGACCGTCGCCTGATAGTCGGTGCCGGATTTGGCATCGCGCACGACGATCTTTCGGGCGCCTTCGATCAGATTGAACGACGTGACCACGACCGCCGCACCCGCCCGATTGGCATTGTCGATCGGCTGGATGACCCAGCCCGTGCCCGATTTGTCGGTCGAGTCGACGCGAACGCGCACCGTGCTGTCGATCATCGGATCGAACACTGCTTCCTCGTCCTGCGCCGCCACCGGCGCCGACGGCACCGTTATCGCCAGCGTTGCCAGGGCCCCGAATCCCAATACCAGGCGCAACCAGTTCGACATGCTCATCCTCATTCCCCTTTTTTCGATGGCGCGCGTTCAGGCGACGTTGTTGGAGCCGCCGCACAATTCGCGCGCACCCGACTTGCCCATCGCCGAGACCCGCACATTCTTGCACCGTGTCGCGGCCGAAAAGGTCACCCGTTGCGGTGCCGCCGCCGGCGCGGCGCTGGCCATCGGTACCGGCGCGACGCGTGCGGGTGCGCCCTTGCGCCCCCGCGCCGCGGCGCGCTGGACCGGTGCCGGCTTCGGCTTGGGCTTGGCGACGTGGATCGGGCCGCTCGGGATCGACAGGGACGCCGAGAGATTGGCCGTCGGGACATAACCGATCAGCTGGTATGTCCCGTCGGTCGCGCGATCGGCGAGATAGGACCATTTATGGTCGTTGGTCTCGCCATAGACCTGGACGATCTCGTTGGCGCCAAACGAACCGACGACGTTTGCGCGCGACGTGGCATCGGTCGTCGATCGCAGCGACAGCGCCGCCGTCGTCCGCATCTTGCGCACCGAAACCTGGATATTGTTCGGATCGAACGCCATGTCGGGGCTGACAGTGACGGTGTGTTGAACGGGCTTGTAGCTTTCGCTGACGGTCTGGACGTCGAGGTCCTGGCCCGATTCCGGCGCGTGCCACCTGGTCGTCGCGACGTCGTCGCGTTCGACATAATCGTCCGTCAGATAGCCGTTGAGTTTCTTCTCATCCTCGCCCTTGAGCGCTTCTCCGAGGCCCCAGCCGACGATGCAGCCTCCGACACCCGCGCCGATGATCGAGCCCGCGCTTCGTCCGCCGAGCAGCAACGAGCCCAGGATGCCGACAACCGCGCCGACGGCGCAGTTGCGCGCCGCCCTTCCCCTTTCGGGATGCGCCGCGCGGTCGGCGGCGCGGCGTTGCCGCTCGGCGTCAGCAGCGGCGGCGCGTTGCTGCCGCTCGGCGGCGGCGGCCGCGGCACGTTCGGCCTTCTTGCGTGCCTTGGCCTGCTGCGGCGTCTCGTCGGCGGGAGGCGGCGGCGGCGCCTTCGCGGCATTGGCATCGACCAGCGCCTGCGTCGCCCTGGCGGACGCGGCGTTGGCCGATGCGGTTGACTGAGCGACTTGCTGCTCGGGCTGCGCGCGGGGTTGGTCCGTCCGCGCGCGTTGTGCCGCGCTTGGCGCGGATGTCGCCAGCATCGCGGCGATCACGAGCGATGAGGCAAGGTGTCGTACGGGTGAATGCATGGTCCGCGCTTCCTTCGCTGGTGATCAATTCAATCGACTGATCGTGAGGGTGAGCGCGTCCTCCGCGCGTCCGACAAGCCCGATCGCGAATCCGCTGCCATCCGGTCGCAACGCGAGGCCGGCGATACTTTCACCGCCCGGATTCGGCTCGTCGAGCTGATCCCAGATCAGGTCGCCGCTTGGGCCGATCTGGCTGAAGCGGGCACGGTGCGGCATGCCCGCCCATCCCACCGCGTAGACGCGCGGCGAAGATCCCCCGGTGACCGCGAGCCCGCGCCCCGATGCAGGCGCGCCGGCATAGTCCGAGCGTGACCAGGTCCTGTGCCCCTGAGCATCGACGCGCATCAGCAGCAGGCGATGGGCCTCACCGTCGGTGCTCGTTCGCCCCGCGACAAAGATGCTGCCGCCGGCTTCGACCACGTCGAAGCCCCACGAATGGCCGAGGCCCTTTTCGAGTATGCGCCACTGTTCCTCGCCGCTTGCCGCGACGCGCGCCAGCCACAGATTTTCGACATATTGTTTCTTGCCATCGACCAATCGCGGCTCGAGGCGCAGCCCGAGTACCGCAACCGCGCCATCGCTCAGGGGTACGATGCGCTGAACCGAATCGCCCTGACGATCGAGCAATGTGACGTCGTTCTGCAACGCGCCGTCCTCGCCAACATAGAGCAGTTTGGCCGTCCCGGAGCCGCGGGGTCCTTCGAGGCCTGCGATAAGCCCCTTGTCCCGCTGGTGCATCAGCGCGCTGATCGATCCGGCCTGGTAATTGCGCGTCCAGGCGACATGCCAGTCCTTGTCGAGTCTGACGATGATCGACTGCGCGCCGGACTCGCCGCCAACATAGGCGCCGCCATCTGGTGTCGGCAGAATCGCGTGTCCGCGCGAGGCCGGCTGATCGAGGGTAAAACTGCCGCGTTCGCTGCCGTCGTTGCCATATCGTATCGCGATGAGGCGATCGGTCGCATCGCCGGCACCGCGATAGGCGGCGACCATCGCACCGTCGGCTGTCGCGGCGATGGCGGCGAAAGGATCGTCATAGATCGGTGCCACGACCTTGCTCCAGCCGGGCGTGAATGGCGCTGCGCTCCCGGCAATGCTGGAGTCCCGACCGAAGAACAGGGCCGCCGCGCCGCCGGCCACCACCACGCCGGCTGCGGTGACGAGGAGGGCGCGACGGTTGACCTTCGGCGCGACCGGCGGTGCCGCGACGAGCGGGACCTCCTCGACATGGTCGAGCGAGGGCATGGCGGCGCGCCACTGCGCGATCGACTGCGGGCGGTCGGCCTGCTGCAGCGCCAGCCCCCAGTCGAGCGCCTTGAGCACGTCGTCCGGCAAAAGACCTTTCGCCGCCTCGCTGATGGTGGGGAAGCTGTCGCCGGCGACGCGCGCCGTCACCGGCGGCGGAATCTTGCCGGTCAGCAGATAATAAGCGGTCGCGGCGAGCGCATAGATGTCCGACGCCTGGCTCTGCTCCTTTTCGCTCGAATATTGTTCGAGCGGCGAATAGCCGTCGGTGACGAGCGCGCTGAAACCCGCCTTGCGCTGTGTCGCCAGATCGCGCGACGCGCCGAAATCGATCAACACCGGCGTCTCGCCCTTGATGACGATATTCGCCGGCTTGATATCGCGGTGAAGGATGCCGATGCCGTGGATCGCCTCGACCCCGCCGAGCAACTGACGGAAGACTGACAGAAAAACCTCGGTCGATAGCGGCCCGTCGCGCTCGACGAGCGTTTCGAGGTTGATGCCTTCGAGAAGCTCCATCACGATATAGGCGGTGCCGTTGACCCCCTGCACCAGCCGCTGGACCTTGACGATATTGGGATGGTCGAACTGCGCCAGCGTTCGCGCCTCGTCCGAGAAGCGCCGCAACCCCCATTCGAACGTGGTCGCGGTTTCGGGGTTGCGCGACCCGACCGTGCCCGAGGCATCGCGTCGCGCATAATCGACCGGCATATATTCCTTGATCGCGACGTTGCGTGCGAGCTGCACGTCGTGCGCGCCATAGGTCACGCCGAAGCTCCCCGAGCCGAGCACCCGGTCGATGCGATAGTCGGCGATCATTCCGCCAGGTTCGAGCGTTTCGGCGGCGCTCACATCCTGTTCTCCGTCACGGTAGTCATCGAGTCATTATCCGTCACATCGGCGGGCGGGGCCGCGGCGCTGGCATTTTGCGCCGCCGCCGCTTGTTCGAGCCTGCCGACGATATAGCCCTGCACCATGGCAGCCTGGCGTTGCCGTTCGGCGAGGATCGGGTCGGGCGAACCACCACGCCGTTCCGAGGAACCGGCCGCCATGGCGGCGGGCGCCGCGCTCTCATTGGCGACGATCGGCGCCGCGATCGGCGCGGGCGTCGGGACAGGCGCCACTTGCGCGGCGAGCAGGAAGGCACACCCGACCACCGCGATACCGCCGGCAAAGCCGCCGACACGCGCGATGCCGGTCGCCGAATCGCGCGCAGCGGCGGGTCGGTAAACATGGCGGCGCAACACGGCGGTACCGGTGATTCCGGCAAAAATCGACACGGCGACCCAGCCGAGCGCGAAGCCGGTCAGCGCGCCATCGGTGCTGCCCGTCGCGAGACCCCCGATCATCACCGCGAGCGCCAGGGCGAGCGAAAGCGCGACACCCATCGGTATCAGGCCGCGATAAAAAGGCCAGGCAGCGCCGCCGAGAAACGCTTCCCAGCTCCAGGCCGTGCGTGCGCCGCGTCGGTCCATGCCCTGCCATTGCGCGATGAAGTCGGCGGCGCCGGGGCCGATCAGTTGCGCGATGTCGGACCGCACCAACGCATTGCCCGGTCGTGGCGGAATCTTGCTGCCCGTCGCGCGGCGCACCACTGCGTCGACGAACTTGTCGATTGCCTGGTTGCGTCCGGGGCCAAAGGCATCGGTACGGTGGCGAATGCTGAGAAACAGCCGCAGGCCCCGTTCCGCCTCGACATTCTCCAGCCGGATGGGAAAGATAGGCCGTTTTGCAGTGAACGCTGTCTCGGCTTCCGCCTTGACGTACTGGGAGTTGTTGGTGTGCCGCGAAAGGACGATCACGAACACGGCCGCCATCTCGATCGCTTCGATGACGCGGCCGGAAAAATCCTCGCCGACGGCGATATCGCGCGGCGCGATCCAGCATTTCACGCCGCGTCGCTCGATGCGATGGCACAGATCGAACGCCATGGCCTGGTCTTTCTCACAATAGGAGATGAAGACCCGCTGTTGCATCGTTCAGTGCGCGCCGATCGCGACGAATCGGCAGCTTTTGCCGGGAATACAGCGCAAGTTAATGGACATAATCAGTTTTATACACCCCCGTGCCGCCCTGCCACGGAAGGTTAACCGTGTATCATGGAAAATGCCATACTGTTGATCTTGTGCTTTTTGCCGCCATTTCGGCGCCTATCGAGCGAGCAAGATCCCGGCTCGGCGCGCGCAACGGCAACGCACTTTGCAACAAATTGACGATAAGACGTCGCGCAATCGCAGCGTTTCATATTTGTTACGACAATACCCCGAAGACTCACCGATCACCTCGCCGGTGCACCGCAATTCGTGGTGTGTACGGCAGATTTTCGAGGTTCTTCGCGATGGTGTTGCAGGTTTCGGGGGAATAAGTCGCGGAGCAAGAATTGGCGACGGGCTGGGGCAAAACGCGCTATCGCAGGCGATGATGCCCATCATGGGCTTGCGCATGATGACCTGGGCGGTCAGCATGACGTTCGCCTGCTTCGAAGGTGCTTACCGTGATCGTCATATTGTCAGCACTGGCCCAAGTCGTCGCCGCCCCTCCGATCGTGCCCCCGATCAGCGGGCCGGTCGCGACCGTTCACCGTGACGCGATCTCGGCCTGCGCCGCCAAACCGGTCGAGGATGGCGATGTCGTGGTATGCGGCCGTATCGATCATGGTGAACGCTACCGCCTCGTGCCGCTGACGCATCGCTATGATCCGGTTCCCGGCCCGGGCCTGGGCGTGAAGGTCGGGCAGGGGCAGGCCAACGCCTATGTCGCGACCCAGCAGAGTCCTGACGGCAAACCCGACAAGCGCATCATGGTGACGCTCAAGCTGCCGTTCTGAGTCCCTCTCCCTGTGGGAGGGCGCGCCAAAGGCGCGGAAGGGTGAGGGCAGCACGCCAATGACGCGTCACTAGCCTGCCCTCATCCGCCCCTGCGGGGCACCTTCTCCCAATGGGAAATACTACGCTGTCTCGAGCAAGCGCTCCGCCTGCGCGCGCGCCTCGTTGGTGATCGTGGCGCCCGACAGCATCCGTGCGATTTCCTCGCGGCGCTGCGCCGCGTCGAGCGCGGTCACGCCGGTGCGCGTGACGATACCGTCATGGCGCTTGGCGATCAGCAGATGGTGGCGGCCGCGTGCCGCGACCTGCGGGCTGTGCGTCACGACCAGCAGCTGCGTGCGGCCTGCCAGCCGGGCGAGCCGCTCGCCGATCGCCGAGGCGACCGCGCCGCCGACGCCGCGATCGATCTCGTCGAAGATCATCGTCGCAGCGCCGCCTTGCTCGGCCAGCGCGACCTTGAGCGCGAGGATGAAGCGCGACAATTCGCCGCCCGACGCGATCTTGACCAGCGGCGCGAACGGCGCGCCCGGATTGGTCGAAATCTCGAATTCGACACGATCCTTGCCGGCCGCCGACCAGCTCTCCGTCGGCAGCGGCGCCACCACCGTCGCAAAGCGCGCCGCGTCGAGCTTGAGCGGCGCGAGCTCGCCCTTAACTGCGGCATCGAGCCGGGTCGCTGCCGCCAGCCGCGCCTCGCTCAGCGCGCGCGCCGCCGTCTCATAGGCCGCTGCGGCTGCGACCTCGGCGCGTTCGAGTGCGGCGATCCCGGCGCTGCCGCTCTCGATTCGCGCCAGCTTCGCGGTCAGTGCGTCGCGGAGTTCGGCGAGCGCGTCGGGCTGGACGCGGTGCTTGCGGGCGAGCGCGCGCAGGTCGAACAGCCGCGTCCCGTCGGCCTCGAGCTGCGCCGGGTCGAACGCCAGCGCCTCGGCCGCGGCATCGACCTTGTCCTGCGCCAGCGCGCCGTCATTGATCGCGCGGTCGATCGCCGCCAGCGCTTCGGCCAGCGCCACATGGTCGCCGGCAACGCGTTCCAGCGCGCGCGCCGCCTGGCGCAACCGCGCCAGCCCGCCTTCCGAACCTTCGAGCAGGTCGGCGATGATCTGCAGGTCGCCGGCGATCTTCTCGCCACGCTGCATGCCGGCGCGCCGCGTCGCGAGAATCTCCTCCTCGCCCGGTTCGGGCGCAAAGGTGGTCAGTTGGGCGACGGCATGTTCCAGCCATTCGCGGTCGCGGTCGGCGCTGTCCTGCTCGGCGCGCGCGGTGGCGAGCGCGTCGCTTGCCGCGCGCCATGCGCGATAGGCCTGGGCGGTGGCGGCGGTGTCGATGCGGCCGAACGAATCGAGCAAAGCGCGGTGGCCGCGCGCATTGAGCAGGCCTCGATCGTCATGTTGGCCGTGAATCTCGACGAGATGCGTCGCCAGCTCGCGCAGCAACGCCGCCGAGGCCGGCTGGTCGTTGACGAAGCCGCGGCTGCCGCCATCGGCCTTGACGATGCGGCGGATGATCAGCGGCTCGCCCGGCTCCACGTCGAGCCCGTTGTCGGCCAGCAGCGCCGCGATCGGCCCGTCGACATGCGGTTCGTCGAAACTCGCGGTGACCACTGCCTGGCTTGCGCCTTGCCGGACCAGCGACGCCTCGCCGCGCCCGCCCAGCGCGAGACCGAGTGCGTCGAGCAGGATCGACTTGCCCGCGCCGGTCTCGCCGGTGAGCACGCCGAGTCCCGCGCCGAACTCGAGGTCCAGCGCCTCGATCAGCACCACGTCGCGAATGGCCAGCGCGGTCAGCATGATGGCAAATCTAGCTGAAAATGCGCCGGCGGCACATTTTGCGGCATCGGCCCGACCTCAATGATCGGTGGCGGCTTCCGGCGGCTTCGGTGCGGCCTTGGCCGGGTCGCTGCCGGGTGTGCCAGGAGCGCCCGGTGCCACGGCCTGTGTGCCGGTCGGCACCTCGGCCATCGCGGTGCCGGGATGGTCCTTCATCAGCTTATAGGCGTGGCTGTACCAGTCGCTGCCGGGATAGTTGGCGCCGAGCACCGCCGCGGACTTCTCCGCCTCGGCCGGAACGCCGAGCGCGAGATAGGTCTCGGTCAGCCGCATCAGCGCCTCGGGGACGTGCGTCGTGGTCTGGTAATCGTCGACCACCTTGCGAAAGCGCAGCGTTGCGGCGAGCCACTGGCCGCGCGTCTCGTAGAATCGGCCGACTTCCATTTCCTTGCCGGCGAGATGGTCGCGCACCAGATCGATCTTGAGCCGCGCGTCGGCGGCATATTTGGAATTGGGGTAACGCCGCGTCAGCTCGCCCAGCGCGTCGAGCGCCTGTTGCGTGATCTTCTGGTCGCGCGTGACGTCGTTGATCTGCTCGTAATAGCCCAAAGCGACGAGATAATAGGCATATTGCGCGTCGCGGTTGCCCGGATGGACCGAGATGAAGCGCTGCGCCGACTGGATCGAGTTGGTGTAGTCGTGCGCCAGATAATAGCTGAACGCGCTCATGATCTGCGCGCGGCGCGCCCAGATCGAATAGGGATGCTGGCGCTCGACCTCGTCGAACAGCGCGGCGGCGAGCTTGTAGTCGCCCCGGTCGAGGAACTTCCGCGCCGCCGTGTACAGCGTGCCGACGTCGCGCGCGACATAGGGGAGGTCCGATTTCCCCTTGCTGCGCGAGGCACAGCCGGCGATCGGAAGGATGGAGGCGGCGACAAGCGCCAGCGCGATCGGGCGTGACATGGGGATACGCATCGCCGGCACCCTTAGCGCAGGGTCGCGTCGCCGAACAATGGTAATTCTGCGCCGCGGCCCGCTAACGCGACCCGTACCTCCCCGGCACGGGGAGGGGGACCATGCGCAGCATGGTGGAGGGGCTGGTCGGGCGGCGTCCAGGCCTCAATTCGCGTAGGCGCGTTTGCCTTTCATGCAAGGGACGAACCGACAGTGCCGCCCGCCGGCTTTCGCTTGAGCAGCTCCTCCACCGGCTTCGGCGTGTCGAAGCGAGATCATGTTCCCCGAACACGATCTTGGCCCGCCGGGGGCAAGCCAAAGCTCGAACACCCTCCCCGTGCCGGGGAAGTACGGGTAGCGGGGATACTTGGCGTGCGCCGCACGTTCGGGCTACCGTTACCTCAGCCACACGGAGTTCGCTCTCGATGACCGCCACCCTGCTCGCCACCAAGCGCGTCGAAAAGCCCTGGGGCCGCAGCCACCTGTGGCCCGGATTCCCCGACCCGGCCCCCGGCGGCGCGCCGGTCGGCGAGGTGTGGTTTCAGACGCCGCATGCCGCCGAGCCCGAGCTGCTGATCAAATATCTCTTCACCAGTGAGAAGCTGTCGGTCCAGGTTCACCCCGACGATGCCGCCGCGCGCGCCGCAGGTTACCGCCGAGGCAAGGACGAAGCGTGGGTGATCCTCGCCGCCGAGCCGCACGCGACGATCGCGCTCGGCACCAAGGCTCCGATGACGAAGGACGCGCTGCGCGCCGCCGCGCGCGACGGCTCGATCGAACATCTGCTCGACTGGAAGCCGGTCAAGGCCGGTGACTTCATCTACTCGCCCGCCGGCGTGATCCACGCGATCGGCCCGGGCCTGACGCTGGTCGAGGTGCAGCAGAATGTCGACCTGACCTATCGCCTCTATGATTATGGCAGCGACCGCGAGCTTCATCTCGATGTCGGCGTGGCGGTGTCCGACCCGGTGCCATTCGTTGCGTTGCCGACCCCCGCGCCCGCCAATGATGATCGCACGATCCTCGCCGAGGGGCCGAAATTCGTTCTCGAGCGCTGGCCTGCCGGTCACCGCGTGGTGGAGCTGCCGGCCGGCATGATCGGCTGGCTGATCCCGCTGGCGGGCGCGGGGGTTGCCGATGGCGTGGCGTGGCGCGCCGGCGAATGCCTCACGGTCGAAGGACGCTGCGAGGTCACCGCCGATGCCGGCAGCGACCTGTTGTTCGCCTATCCGGGCGACCGGCGGGTCTGACCGGGATGGTTAGGGATAAGGGGTGCTGCGAACGGCAGCGCGCCCTTAACCTTCCCGCGCTACACCAGCCCCCGCAATGCTGCGTGTCCTCACCCTTTCGACGCTGTTCCCCGACGCGACGCGCCCCAATTTCGGGGTGTTCGTCGAGCGCCAGACTTTGGGTCTCGCCGCCCATCCCGATGTAGAACTCAGGGTCGTCGCGCCGCTTGGCCTGCCGCCCTGGCCGCTGAGCCGCGCCGCGCGCTACGCGCCGCTCGCCGCGCTGCCGCACCACGAAAGTTGGAAGAGCGTCGAGACCCGGCGCCCGTGCTTCACCACGCTGCCCGGCACCGGCGGGCGCTTCCACGTCGCCGCGCTCGTCCGCGCGTTGAAGCCGTTGCTCGCCGATATCCGCCGTACCTTCGCCTTCGACGTGATCGATGCCGAATTCTTCTTCCCCGACGGCCCCGCCGCGATCGCGCTGGGCGCGCATTTCGGTGTGCCCGTTTCGATCAAGGCGCGCGGAGCCGATATCCATCATTGGGGGCATGCCCCCGCCACCACGACACAAGTCCGGTCCGCCGGGCGTGCCGCTGCCGGCTTGCTCGCCGTCAGCGAGGCGATGAAGGCCGACATGGTCGAGATCGGCCTGCCCGCCGAGCACATCCGCGTCCACCATACCGGCGTCGACCTCGCCCGCTTCGCCCCGGTTGATCGTGCGGCGGCCAAGGCTGCGCGCGGCATCGCCGGCCCGCTGGTCGTGTCGCTCGGCGCGCTGATCCCGCGCAAGGGCCACGATATCGTCATCGATGCAGTAGCCGCCATCCCGGGCGCGACGCTGCTCATCGCCGGCGAGGGGCCGGAGCGTAGCGCGCTGGCCGCGCGGATCGCCGCGCTCGGCGTCGGTGATCGCGTCCAGCTCCTCGGCGCAATCCCGCATGGCGAGCTTCCTGCCTTGCTCGCCGCCGCCGATGTCATGGCGCTCGCCTCCTCGTCGGAAGGGCTCGCCAACGCCTGGGTCGAGGCGCTCGCCTGCGGCACGCCGATCGTCATCACCGCCGCCGGCGGGGCAGGGGAGGTGGTGACTGATCCCGCTTATGGCCGCATCGTGCCGCGCGAAGCGCCGGCCTTCGCCGCCGCAATCCGCGATCTGCTCGCTGCGCCGCCCGCGACGGCGGCGGTTCGTCGCGGCGCCGAAGGCTTCACCTGGGACGCCAACACCGCCGCACTGTTCGCGCATCTCTCGGGGCTGGCGCGCCGGACGTAGTGCTGCCCGGACAGCTGCGCTAAAGTCCGGCGCCCGGCAGCAGATGGTGGTGCTTGAAACCCGGGCGCAGGCTGGAACTCGGCGTATGTGCCGCCGTCTGGCCGACGGACACCGCCGGGCCATTTCATGCTACTCGTTGAAGCCCTGGAAGGGATCTTCCGCGAGCCCGGCATAATAGGACGCGTTCGCGCTCACATGGCGTTCCAATACGCGCATCAGTTCGGCATCCGCCGCCTCCGACAGAACGTCCAGACTGTCCAGCGCTTCCGTCCAGCGTTGTTCGAGGGTGTCCCAACGCTCTTCCGAGGTAGCCGGCAGCAGCGGTTGACCCAGTGCCGTCAGGACTTCGGCAAGCTGCTGTGCCGCCTTTGTCGCGCCCACGTCCTGCAACGCCTTCAAGACTTCTTCCGACCCGATTTGGGGCTGCGATGTCAGGAAGGCGTTGATACCGCCATTGTTCGCGCCGCCCATATACAGCTTTGCAATCGCTGCAGATCGCTTTGCGCCATCGGCGCCCGACGCGTCGGGGTCGCTGAGCATCACGAAGTTGTTCCACGCCTGATGATCGGCACGTGTCGGCATTTCGTCCCCTCCGCCCCGCAGCCGCCCGCGCCAGCTCACTCCTGCTTGCTCGCCCCCAGTCCCGGCGTCGCGAGCAGCGCCTTCACCGCCGCGCTCAGCTGCGCGTCGCTGCCCGTATCGGTCTCGCCCAGCGGCCGGTCGACCGCGATGTCGACCGGGCGCGGGTGCATTTCCATGTCCTGGCCGCGCCCGTCGCGAATCCGCGTGCTCGGCACGCGCACGGCGGAGCCGTCGATCAGCGGTTCGCCGCCGGTGAAGATGATCCACCCTGCGGTCGGCTGCCCGACCACCTGGCCCAGCCCGAGCGCACGATAACCCTCGGTGAAATCCTCCGCGTCGGATAGCGCGGATTCGTTGGTCACCAGCACCGTCGGCACGCCGAGCGCGCGCTGCCCCAGCGCCTGCCGCCCGGGGACCGGGAACAGGTCGCGCGGTGTCATCGTCAGGAAGTTGCGCCGCGCGAACACGTCGAGCGCATAGCCGTGGACGAACCCGCCATTATTGTTGCGGATGTCGATCACCACGCCGTCGCGCGACTGGTTCTCGGCATCGAGATCGAGATAGAGCTGGCGCAGCGATTCCGACGACATGTCGGCGATATGGACATAGCCGAGCCGCCCGCCCGACAGCTTGGCGACCAGCGCGCGGCGATCGTCGACCCATTGCCGGTAACGCAGCCCCGCCGCGACCGACACCGACACCGGCCGTACCACCACGCTGCGCGGCCCCGCCGGCCCGGCGAGGCCGAGCGTGACGCGCCGGTCGACGCTGTTTTCGAGCAGCGCATCGAGATTGCCGTGCGGCCCGATCGGCGTGCCGTTGATGCTGGTCAACCGATCCCCGACCCGCACCTTCTCGATCGCCGCCGGCCCGAGCGGCACGACCTCGCGCACGATCAGCCCCTGTCCCGCCTCATAGGCGTCGCGGTCGAAACGCAGCCCGAGATCGCCGACCCGGTCGCTCGGCAGCGAGCCCGGCCCGCGCCCGGGGCGATTGATGCCCGAATGCGAGGCGTTCAACTCGCCGATCATCAGGTTGATCAGCCGCCGCATTTCGTCAGGGGTACGTGCCCCCATGATGTACGGCTGGTAATGGGCGCGCAACGCGGTCCAGTCGCGTCCGTTGAACCCGGCATCGAAAAATTTGTGCGCCAGCACGTTCCACGCCTGGTCGAACACGATCTGCTTCTCGGCGGCGAAGTCGATGTCCATGTCGGCGGCGATCGCCACCGGCTTGGGCTTGGGTGCTTCAAGCGGTGTCGAGATCACCTTGCCGCCATCGATGTAGAACAGCGTCTTGCCGTCGGGCGACAGCGCGAAATCGCCCTTGGGTTTGTCGCTCTGGCTGATCTGCTGCGGCACCGGCGGTTCGGCGGCAAGCTCGTCGAGATTGTAGCTGTAGAGATTCTGCTGGTCGCGGTCGCTGGCGGTGAACACCAACGTCTTGCCGTCGGCGCTGATCACCGGTGTGTCGGCGCTCAGCCCGAGCGGCAGGATCGTCGCGCGCTGGCGCAGCCCTTCCCACACGATCGTCACCGGCTCGACCCGGGGTTTGGCGGGCGTCGCGCCCGGCTTGCCCTTGCCCGCTGCCGGCAGCGGCTTTTGCGGGGCGGGGGTCGGCGCGCTATCGCCGGGCGTGGCGGGCGTGCCCGGCTGGGTGCCGGGCTTGAACAGGTCGCGGAACGCATCCTCGCGATACTTCGGCACGTGCGGCAACAGGTCGACGCGCACGATGCGCGAATCCTCGCTGCGCTGCGCGGTGTCGAACAGGATGTACTTGCCGTCGGGCGACCAGGCGATGCCGCCCATCTGGCCGTTGGCGAGGAAACTCACCGGCCGCGCCGCGCCGCCCGCGGCGGGCACCACGCTGACATTGGTGAAGGCGCGCCGGTCGGTGACGGGAAAGGCGACATATTGCCCGTCGGGCGACCAGACCGGACGCGGGCCGGAGCGCTCGTCGGTGGCGATCGCGCCGCTGAACAGCACGCGGTCGCTCGCCGGCTTGCCCGCCGCGGCGAAGGTCACCAGGTGCAACTCCTTGTCGTCGAGCACATAGACCGCCGACTTGCCGTCGGGCGCATAGGCCGGGACCGAAGCGATGCCGCGTTCGGTCAGCAGCGTCTCGCGCCCGCTCGGCGCGTCATATTCCGCCAGCTTGTGGTCGAGCCCGCGCTCGGTGACGTAGAGCATCCGCCGCGAATCCGGCGACCAGACCAGTTCGCGTTCGGCGCCGATGCTGGTGGTGATGCGCTGCGCCACCCCGCCATCCTTGGCCGGGACGGCGAAGATCTCGCCATGGCCGATCACCGCGATCTTCTGCCCGTCGGGCGACAGCGCCATGCGCGTGAAGCTGGCGACATTCTCGTGCCGCCGCGGCGTCTCGGCCGATGTGCCGCGCAGTGTGATCGTCACCGGCGCCGCCACGCCCGATCGCGGATCATATTTCCACACCGCCATGTCGCGCTCGAACACGATCGCCGATCCGTTCGCCGCCATCGACGGATAGAGCAGCCGGCCCTCGCCGAATTTGGTCAGCTGTTCCGCCGCGCCGCCGGCAAGCGGGAGACGCCACAGATTCTCCGATCCGCTCTTCGTGCTCATGAAAGTGATCGCGCTGCCGTCGGCGCTCCACATCGGCCAGGCATGTTTCTGGTCGTCGGCGAGCAGCAGGCGATAGGGCGCGCCGCTCGCCACCGGCTTCACCCACAATTCCGTATTGTCGATATGGGCATGGCCGTTGCGCCACCACTGGCCGTTGCTGATGCCGCGCACCATCAGCGCGATCGATCCGCCATCGGGCGAGGGCGCGGCCTGGAATTCGGCGAGATAACGCTCGCGGCTCACCTCGACCGGCGTGCCCCCGGCGGACGAAACGCGGAAGATGTCCGGCACACGGCCGACATCGTTGGCGCCCGAGGCGAAGTACAGCCACTTGCCGTCGGACGACCAGGCGTCGAGTTCCTCGTTCGCCTCGGCATAGGTGATGCGCGTGACGGCGCCGGTCGCGAAGGTCAGCACATAGATGTTGGTGCTCCCGCCGCGCGTCGAGGTGAAGGCAAGCCGCTGTCCGTCGGGCGAATAGAGCGGCCGCCCCTCGGTTGCGGCATCGGTGACCAGCGGGTGCGCGATGCCGCCGCCGGCCGGCACTTCCCAGATGTCACCGCCCGAGGCGAAGGCGATCAGCGTACCGTCGGCCGAGATCGACGGCTCGGCAAAAGCGGGCAGGGACTGCGCAGCCGCACCCTGCGCCGCGACCAGACACGATGCCGCCAGCGCCATCCACCGTAACTTCATGAGATACCCCTTTTCGTTGGGGAGCATTGAAGCGGAAAAGCCCGGCGGCGACAAGCCGGCCCCGGCGCGGGGGCCGCACGGTCGCCTTCGCCGTCACGGTGCCGGGGGCTCCCTGAACGGACCGGCCGTGCAGGTCGCGGTCGCATGGCGGACCACGACGACCGGCCCCATGACCATGCGCTGGTCGTCGCTCAGCCGCGCGGCCTTGCGGTCCAGCACGAGGTGTCGCGCCTGCTCCGGTGTATCGAGATCGGCGAGCACGAGCGGCGACGCAGCGGGGGCGGCGATCGGGTAGCTCTGGCCGCGGCTGCACGTGGCATAGCAATAGCGTTTGGCATCGAGATTGATGCTGAGCGCGATCGTATAGATCGCGCGCTGCGGTGCCTGCCGGCCATATTGCACGGTCTCGATCCCGCTGCAGACCTGCCCGAACCGCGCGCCATCGACCGGCGCGGCGGCCGCGACCGGGCCGCAGCCCAACATCGATACCGCGATCCAGATTGCGCGCATCCGCTACCTCCACCACGCGCAAAGGGCATCATCTCTGCCGCCCGCGGGCAAGTGACAAATCCGTCATCGGCCTGGGCCGGCAAGGCCGTCAGTCCATCACGCCCCGGAACAGCGTCTGCGTCGCCCCGCCGATCCACACCGTGTCGCCATCCTGTTCGACATGGACGCGCCCGGTGCGGCCGAGCCGCGTGCCCTGTGCCGCGACATAACCGCCCTGCGCCCGGCCCGAGGCGAACAGCCATTGCGCCACCGAGGCGTTGAGACTGCCGGTCACCGGATCCTCGATCAGCGTGCCATGCTGGTCGCTGAAAAAGGCGCGGATCTCGAACGCGGTGTCGCTGCCCGCCGGATGCGGCCCGACCACGCCGATCTCGACACGCTCCGCCCGGGCGAGCCGCGGCTGGAGCGCCAGCACGGCTTCGGCCGAGGACAGCATCACCGCGATCCAGCCCGGGCCATTGTCCGCCCAGGCCGCATCGACCACCGCGTCGCGCGCGATTCCCAGCACCTCGATGACGTGCTTCAGCTCGGCCTCGTCGACCGGGCCGGAGCGCAGCAGTGGCGGTGCGGCAAAGGCCAGCCGTTCGTCGGCGCGGCGGATCGGGATCAGTCCCGCGCCGCATTGCTGGACGATCGCGTCGCCGCCGCGTGCCACGCCGCCGTTCGCAAGCCAGGCATGGCAGCTTCCCAATGTCGGATGGCCGGCAAAGGGCAGTTCGCGTTCCAGCGTGAAGATGCGCACGCGGTAATCGGCGCCGGGCTCGGTCGGCGGCAGCAGGAAGCTCGTCTCGGACAGGTTGAGCCAGCGCGTGATCGCCATCATCTGGCCGGTGTCGAGATCATCGCCCCCGCTGATCACCGCCAGCGGATTGCCCGAGAAGCGCCCCTGGCCAAAGACATCGACGAGCTGGATATCGGGCATCATAGTTTCCTTGCGAGCGGGTTGGGAGTGTAGCCGATCACGGCCGGCGATGGCGAGCATGGGCGGCGGTCAGCAACGGATCGTCGATCCGCCGCACCGTATCGGCGACGCTGTTGTGCCAGCAGGGCGAGGCGCGAACCGCCCGCTTCATGTCGGCGAGGCTCGTCGCCGACGCACCGCACACCAGCATGGCGGCATCGCCGATGCGCTGGAGCAGGCGCGTCGCGGCCTGCGGCGATGCCGGGTTTCGGGTCACGCCGCGCAGCATCACCGATTCGGTGATTTCGCCGGGTCGGTCGGCCGCGCTGACGGGCACTGCCGCGCCGAGCAGCAGCGCCCCCAACAGCGCCGCGCCGCACAGGGTCCGTGGGAAATGGGTCATCAAGCACCTCGCTGGTTGCGTGTCACGCGGCGCCATCGCGCGAAGTGACTCGCCCTGACAGGGACGGTGCAGTACAATTTCGCGAAACTGTCATGGCAAGGTGAGCAGTACGGTGAACAGCGCAGTGGCGGGGCTGACCCGCGCCGAAGACGTCATGCGGCAGGTCCGCCAGCGGATTGACCGGCGTGTGCTGACGCCGGGCGCGCGGCTCCCCTCGGTGCGGGCGATGGCGCAGAGCTCGGGCTTTTCGAAATCGACCGTGGTCGAGGCCTATGACCGGCTGGCGGCCGAAGGCGTCATCCGTTCGCGCCCCGGCGCGGGTTTCTTCGTCGCCGCGCCGCTCGCCCCGCTGACGCTGGCCGAGGCCGGTCCGTCGCGCGATCCGCAGGTCGATCCTTTATGGACGCTGCGCCATTCGCTCGCCGACGCGCCGGGCGCGCTCAAGCCCGGTTGCGGCTGGCTGCCCGATGGCTGGATGCCCGACCAGTTGATCCGCAAGGCGCTGCGCCACATCGCGCGCGGCTCGGCGCATGGCCTCACCGATTACGGCCCGCCGCAAGGCCATGAGGCGCTGCGGCGCGTGCTGGCGCGGCGGCTGATCGAACAGGGGATGGAGGCCGGCCCGGATCAGATCCTGCTCACCGACTCCGCCACGCATGCGATCGACCTGGTGCTGCGCTTCCTGATCGAGCCGGGCGACACCGTGCTGGTCGACGACCCGTGCTATTTCAATTTCCACGCTTTGCTCCGCGCGCACCGCGCGAAGGTGGTCGGCGTGCCTTATGGCGCGACCGGGCCGGACCTGGCCGCCTTTGCCGATGCGCTCGCGACGCATCGCCCGCGGCTCTATCTCACCAATTCGGGCGTCCACAACCCGACCGGCGGCACGCTCTCCGCGCCGACCGCGCACCGCATCCTCAGGCTCGCCGAGCTGCATGACATGGTGGTGGTCGAGGACGACATCTATGCCGATTTCGAGCACGCGCCGGCGCCGCGCCTCGCGGCGTTCGACGGGCTCGACCGCGTGATCCGCGTCGGCAGCTTCTCCAAGTCGCTGTCGGGCGCGACGCGCTGCGGCCATATCGCCGCGCGGCGCGACTGGGTTGCCGCGCTGACCGACCTGCGCATCGCCACCGGCATGTCGGGCAGCGTGTTGAACGCCGAACTGGTCCATGCCGTGCTGGTCGATGGCGACTATCGCCGCCATCTCGATCGGCTGCGCGTCCGGCTCGGCGCGGCGCGCGCGCGCACCATCGCCCGGCTCGCGGCGATCGGCATCGCGCCGGTGATAAAGCCCGACGCCGGCTTGTTCCTGTGGTGCCGCCTGCCCGACGGCACCGACGCGCTCGACCTCACAAGGCGCGGCGCGGCGGAGAATGTCGTCTTCGCCCCCGGCAATCTCTTCAGCGCAGCGCAAAACGCCGCCAGCCATATGCGCTTCAACGTTGCGATGATGGAGGATGAGCGGATCTATCGCTGCCTCGCGGCGGGGTAAGAGAGGCGCTCATCCGACATATGGCAGGGTCGGCGCGCTTCACCCGGGAAGCCAACAAGGCAGCGCTGTTCGCGCAACTGCCGTCCTCGCCTTCCCGCTGACCCGGCCGGTAAGCGACCCTCACGGGGAGTCAGCGTTCCAGCTTGCTGCGGCTGATCACCCAATTGACTATCGCCCAAGTGGCAAGCCCAAGCAGCGCGGCTACCGCCAGCACCACCGCGAGCGATATCCAGTCGGCGCCTCTCCGACACGTCGTCCCGGCGGCGCAATCGCCCAGCGCGTCGATGAGCATCGTCATCGCAATCAGCGGCACGCCGACGATCACCGCCACCGCGCAGCCGCATTTGCCCCCGGTCGAGGGAGTCACCTTGTCGCCACGCGCCATCCGGCAAGCCTAGCGTCGCACGCCGCGCGCGCAATCCATCGCGCGTCAGCCATCGCCTTTTGATGCAGCGCGCGCCATATTCGCGGCACGGCAAGAATGGGCGTTTAGGTGAGGAACACAACATGGCGGCACAGGATCAGCATTCGATTGGTTCGGGCTATGGCGGCAAGACGACCGCGCGCGAGATCGTCGGCGGCATGGACCTCACCGGGCGCAATTACGTCGTCACAGGCGGCTATTCGGGTATCGGGCTCGAGACCGTCCGGGCGCTCGCCGGCGCCGGCGGTCACGTCACCGTCCCGGCGCGCTCGCGCGGCAAGGCGCAGGAGGCGCTCGCGGGGGTCGCCGGTCTGGTCGTCATCGCAGACATGGATCTCGCCGATATCGCCAGCGTCCGCCGATTCGCCGCCGATTATGCCGCAGCCGGCAAGCCGCTCCACGGGCTGGTCAACAATGCCGGCGTCATGGCGTGCCCGCTGACCCGCGTCGGCAAGGACTGGGAATATCAGTTTGCGGTCTGCCATCTCGGCCATTTCGCGCTGACCGTCGGGCTGGAGGCCAGCCTCAAGGCGGCGGGCGGCGCGCGCGTCGTCGCGCTGTCGTCGATCGGCCATGCGCGCAGCGACATCCAGTGGGACGATCCGCACTTCCACCAGCACGCCTATGAAAAATGGACCGCCTACGGCCAGGCCAAGACCGCCGATGCGCTGTTCGCGCTCGGCCTCGACACGCGCTGGCAGGGCGATGGCGTGTGCGCCTTTTCGGTCCATCCCGGCGGCATCTTCACGCCGTTGCAGCGCCATCTCGCCGACGAGGAAATGATCGCGCTCGGCTGGAAGGCGCCCGACGGCTCGATCCCGCCCGCCGTCGCCGCGATGTTCAAATCACCCGAGGCCGGCGCCGCGACCAGCCTGTGGTGCCTGCTCAGCCCGCAACTCGACGGGCGCGGCGGCGTCTATTGCGAGGATTGCGACATTGCCGAACTGGCCACCGACGCCAGTCCGCGCTGGGCCCATGTCCGCCCCTGGGCCTGTAGCGACGAGGGCGCAGCACGGCTGTGGGACATGACGGTGGCGATGCTGGGGTGAGGGGAGGGCGTTGCTGCGCCGCGCTGCTCTCCGACCTGAGGAACAAGAAGAAGGGATTTGTTCGCGCGGAGGCGCGGAGAATAGGCATTCGCGGTGAGCAATCGCGCGACAGCGCAGCTTCGCTCTTCCTTGCGACGGCAGCAGAATTTGCCCCTTAAGCGAGCCGTTAGCCGCACGCGCAACATCTTCGCGCCTCTGCGCCTCTGCGCGCAAAAATCCTCTTCTGGTCTTCGCGCCTTGGCGCCTTCGCGCGAACCACTCTTCTTCCTTCAGGAAGCAGCAACCGCGCCCTACGCCTCCGCCCACACCAAAGGCTCGATCCGCCGCACCACGAACAGCCAGCTTACAATCCCCACCAGCGCGATCACCGCCGCAACGACGAAGGTCAGCCGGAAGCTCCCCGTCGCGTCGATGATGAAGCCGGTGATCATCGGCCCGACGATTCCCGAAATCCCGCCCAGCGCATTCTGTACGCCGATCCACTTGCCCGCCGCGCGCGGCCCGGCGAGCGTCTGGCCGATCGCGAAGACATTGCTGCTGCCCAGCCCGTTGCTGACCGAGAACAGCAGCAGCCCCGCGATCGCCAGCTTCGGCCCGCCCAGCGCGACCGCGAGCATGCAGCAGAAGCTGATCGCGCCGCCGGTGATGATCATCGTCTTGCGCACCCGGTTGACGCTCGCGCCGCGCGCGATCCAGCGGTCGGCGATTGCCCCGCCGATCAGCCCGCACCCTGCTGACAGCGCATAGACCACGCCTCCCAGCACCGCCATTTGCGACAGTGAATAGCCCTGTGCCTTGACGAGGTAGAGCGGCAACCAGGCGAGCAGCAGGAAATAGGGATAGTTGGCCGCGAAATGCCCGATCGACGCGCCCCACAACTCACGCCGCGCGAAGATCTCGCCGAAACGCGGCTCCCGCCCCGTCACCGGCGTCGCCGCCTCGACCGCCGCCTGGCCGCGCGTCACCAACAGCCACGGCACCAGCCACAACAGCGACACCGCGCCGAAGATGAAGAACAGCGCGCGCCAGCCGAGCTGCGCGATCAGCAGTCCGCCGGCCAGCGTGCCGACGCCGTTGCCGAGCATCAGCCCCGCCGCGACCAGCGCATTGGCATAGCCGAGCCGGTGCGCCGGCACATGCTGCGCGAGCAGTTTCGAGCTTGCCGGAAAGCCGGCGCATTCGCCCAGCCCGACGAACAGCCGCAGCACGAACAAGGTGACGAATCCGCCCGCGAACCCGGTCAGGAAGGTCGCCGCCGACCATATCAGCAGCCCGATCGCCAGCGTGCGATAGGCATTGAGCCGCGCGATCACCCAGCCGGCGAGCAGTTGCCCGGGGACATAGACCCAGAAATAGGATGATTGCAGCACGCCGAACGCGCTGTTCGAGATATGGAGCTGGTCGCGGATCAACGGCCCGGCGGTGCCGAGATTGCCGCGATCGAGCGAATGGATGAAGATCGCCAGCGCGAGCAGCAACACCAGCCAGCGCGCGAATCGCTGGGCCTGTGGCGCCGGTGCCGCGCTGTTCGTCATGCTCATCGAAATGCCCCCGCATCCTCTGGTGCGTACTAGCGTGGCACATCGAAGGACGCTTGTCGCCATCGCGCGCCGCCCTTTCGATCCGGCGCGCAATCGCGTCCCCTTGGCGCAGCCGTTCACGTCGCATTGCTGGTTTCGCCGACAGTTGTGCCATGCTCGCAACGAGATTTTCTACCTCGCGCGGCCGCCGCGGTCGCGGGATGGAGCAGATCGGCGCACGCCCGGCGATTCGGCCGGATCGGGCGGCGGCAGGGAATGGTCCGTGATGAGCGACTTGGTCTTCAACCCGCTCTATTCGCTCGCCGGCATGGCCGTGGGCGTGCTCGTCGGCATGACCGGCGTCGGCGGCGGCTCGCTGATGACGCCGCTGCTCGTGCTACTGTTCGGCTTCCACCCCGTCACCGCGGTCGGCACCGACCTGCTTTATGCCTCGGCGACCAAGAGCGTCGGCACTGTCGTCCACGGCATGGGCCGGACGGTCGACTGGAAAGTTGTGCGGCGCATGGCGCTGGGCAGCGTGCCCGCGACCCTGCTCACCCTGTGGGGCCTGCGCGTTTTCGGCAGCCATTATGACGGCACCGACCGGCTGATCACCGTCACGCTCGGCGGCGCGCTGATCGCGACCGCCGCGGCAATGTTCTTCCGTGCCCAGATCATCGCTTATTGGGGCCATGCGCTCGACCGCGTGCCGGATCGTTCGATCGCGTGGTTTACGGTGGTGCTCGGCGCGGTGCTCGGCGTGCTGGTGTCGCTGTCCTCGGTCGGCGCCGGCGCGCTCGGCATGACCGCGCTGTTGATCCTCTACCCCAAGCTGCCGACCAACCGCCTCGTCGGCTCCGACATCGCCCATGCCGTGCCGCTGACGCTGATCGCCGGCGCCGGCCACTGGGCGATGGGCTCGGTCGATGTCAGCCTGTTGCTCTCGCTGCTCGCCGGCTCGATCCCCGGCATCATCCTCGGCAGCCTGATCTCGACCCGCGTCTCCGAACGCGTGCTCCGCCCGATCCTCGCCGGCACGCTCGCCATCGTCGGCGGCAAGCTGATCTTCTAGCGTATCTGGTCTGGCGCTACATCTCTTCCCACTTTCCCGGCGATGGCCGGGGCCCAGTTGGGATAGCGGAAATGATAAGTGGCAACGCCCGTCGCTACGTCCCCCAACTGGGTCCCGGCCTTCGAAGGGAAAGCCAAAAGATAGCTGTCCCGCACTATAGGGCGAAGCGAAGGCGGCCGGATCGAAACGTCGGCCAGCTCGCCACCCTCACACCATCGGCGCGGGTCGCTCGGCGGGTGAGGTGATGTGGCCGTTCAGCAGCCGCAGCGCGCGGCCCAGTCGCTCGCGGTCGATCGGGCCGCCCAGCGAGACCCTCACCGCATTGCCGCTATCGCGCTCATCGACTGCAAAGCTGTGCGACGGCACGATCGACAGGCCCGACGGCAACATCCGGCCCGCCAGATGCGCCGCCGCGATATGCGCCGGCAACGGCAACCACAGATGATAACCCTGCGGATGCGCAGAATAGGTCGCCGTGCCCAGCGCCGCACGCGCGATCGCCTGTCGCGCCTCCGCCTCGGCGCGCATCGCATTCAACAGGCGCGGGAAGGTGCCATCCGACAGCCAGGCGCCGACGATCGCGGCATTGAGCGGCGGCGCCATGATCGCGGTCTCATGCACGTCTGCCGCCAGGCGAAGCGCCTGGCTCACGCCGGGGGCGCGGACGAAGGCGACGCGCAGCGCGGGCGACAGGATCTTCGACATGCTGGCGATATGCCAGCTCGTCTCGGGCGCGAGCGCGGCGAAGGTCGGCACGGGGTTTCGCGCCAACGCGCCATAAGCGTCATCCTCGATGATGATCACGCCGTGGCGCGCCGCGACCTCGGCCAGCGCTTTCCGTTCGTCGACCGACACGGTCATCGTGGTCGGGTTGTCGTTGGTCGGCACGACATAGAGCGCACGCACCCGCTGCTCACGGCACGCAATCGTGAGATGTGCGGCATCGAATGCCGGCAGCGGCACCAGCCTTAGGCCAAGGCGCCGCGCCAGCGCCGTGAAGCCGGGATAGACGTGGCGCCCGCACGCAACGACATCGCCGGGGCTCAGCGCCGCGCTGACAATGGCGTGAAGCGCGTTCTGCCCGCCCGCCGTGACGATCACCTGCTCGTCGTCGGTGGACATCCCCAGCCCGGTGAGCAGCGCGGCACCGGCGGCGCGAGCCTGCGGGGCGCCGCCCGATAATTGGTAATGCAGCGCGGGCGTTGCCGACGCGCCGAGCAACGCGGTCGTCGCCGCGATCATCGCCTGGCCGAGCAATCCGCCGTCGAGTTCGGGCGGCATGTTCATCGCCGTGTCGATGGCCGGCGGCTCGCTGAACGACACGACCTCGCGGGCGAGCACGAAGCTGCCCGCGCGGCCCCGCGCCGCGATGTGCCCGCGCGTGCGTGCCATGTCATAGGCCTTGGTCACCGTCGTCAGGTCGACGCCCAACTGTGCCGCGACATCGCGCTGCGCCGGCAAACGATCGCCATGGCGCAGCGTGCCGCCATCGATGGCGGCCGCGATGGCGTCGGCGATCGCGCGGTATTTCGGGCCGGTCGCTTGGGCGAGCTCGGGAAGCCAGCGGTCAGTCATCGAAGGCGGTCTTGCCCTTTTCCACCGTCCGGCCGTTCAACAGCCCCCATAGCTGCGCCGTGCCGGCCTCATGCGCCTTGTTCACATATTGCGACGCGACCAGCCACCCCTTGATCGGGCGCAGCGGCAGGACACAACCGATCGCCATGAGCGGCGCCGATGTCACGAAGTGAACCCACAAAGGCGGGCTGTATGCTACCTGAAGCCATACAATGAAGAAGGTCAGCGGGAAGGCGACGATGCACAGCGAGAAAAAGGCCGGGCCGTCATCGGGCGCGGCGAAACCATAGTCCAGGCCGCAGACCTCGCAAGTGTCGGACACCTTCAGCCAAGCTTTGAACATATGGCCTTCCCCGCAGCGCGGACAAAGCCCCTTCCAGCCCGCCTCCAAAATCCATCCAAGCTTCGTGCGATGTTGGGGCTCGCTGACCATCTCGACCTCGACTGGCGTTATGTTACCGTACAGAAAGCCATACATAATGTGCGAGTTGGGGCTTTGCAATGCCGCGCTGGCGAGGCGAAGCGTCACGCGGTCGGCATCCGATGCCGCGACCATCCGGCCTGCGACGCGAAAGACGCGGGCGGCTATTCGCCACATATATTGAAGGCGCCAGGGTGCGCAGACGTTCGGGTGCCTCGCCTCGCTCGCGCTCTGACCCAAGGCGAAGGAGGATGATCCGCTACCGCCCCGATCAATCCGCCCGCGCCGCGGTCAAGCCCGCCACATCAGGCGATCTTTGTCTTCGGGCTTGATCGGCGGACCGAACCCTGTCGGAGGCTTGCCGTCGACGTCCGACCGTCAATTGACGTTGAACGGCAGGGTGACGATGTTGCGGGTCTTGTTGAAATCGTACCACATCTGCCTGTGGCGCGACATTTCGGAACGATCGTAGGAGCTGTAGCAGACCCCGCCGGGCTGGCCGATCCTGACGGACGTCGCCGCCCATCTGGCGTTGAGGTCAGACGCGACTTGGGTGCCCGCCCGGCGCTCGTCGACGTCCTTATGGGTCGCCTCGGTATCCCGCACCACGAGGCGAAGGTAGATTTCGGTGACATAGGCCGGCTTGGGGACGGCGCTGGCCGCGATGCAATAGATGTACATATTGGTTTCGGGACCGCCCCTGTCCACCGGCTTGGGCTTTGGGCGCGCTGGCTCGTCGGCCACCGCCGCGTTGCCGCTCGATCCCGAGCCATTGCCATAGACGCTTTCGCGAATCCTGTAGAGCTCGACCTCGCGCTGTTTGGCCGCCCAGTTTGGATCGCCGCCGGGCGGGGTCCATGACGGAACCTGCGTGACGTAGGATGGTTCGCCCGACACGAGCAGGTTCCCCAGCCCGGCAAAGAAGGCGCGGCGACCTTCGGCGCGGCGAAGCCTTGCGGCTTCGTCTTCGCGGTTGGCGGCATCCTGCGCCGTGGCGATACGCTGGCTCTCGGAGAAATCGCCGCGTACCAGCGGCTGGTACATCGCATAGGAGACGCCGGAAGGCTTCGGCTTGCCGTCAGCCAGGGCAATCACCTCGGCGCGCAAATCCCCCGGCGCGGTCGAGATGCGCAGCGCGGTCGCTGGAGGTGGGGCATCGGGCCGTCCGAAATTCCAGTCGAACAGTGTTGGTCCCGCTAGCGTGATGTAGGCGAACGGTTCCGATTTGCCGGCGGCAATTTTGGAGACCGGGAATTTCGAACTCGGGTTGAGCGCGCCGCGCGGGGGATCGATCACATAATTCTTTTCGTTGCGCCCCTCGGCATCGACGACGTTGACGAAAAACTGATCGTTCCCGTCGAAATAATGGAAGATGAAGTACGCCCCCGGCTTGCCGTTGACAGACTGGCGAAAGGCAATGCCTTCCATGAGCTGGAGTGCGCCCCATTTCGCCGGGATGCGGGGGGCGACGAGTTTTTGGTCCCGTATCTTCAACGGGGTACCGTCTCCGCCGCGCTTGAAGGTGATGTCCAGGATTTTCGTGCGCGTGTCCGACACGTAATAGATGTGGCACAGATCGTCAGCGCAGATGATCGTGTGGCCGCCGGGGGCGACCGAAAGATCATGGGGCTTGGTCACCCGACGCGTCCCGTTCATGCCGTTGAAGACATCGGCCCGCACCGGCGCGCCGCCGCGCGAAGACTGGACGAAACGGTAAAAGCCCCGGGCCTGATCGGAGAGATTGAAGTCGGCGATGCGCAACTGTGCCTTTGGCCCGCTGGGCGGAGGGTCGCCATCACGTCGGAAGGCGCGGTAGAACATCTTATCGTCCCACCACATCCAGTGACCCGTGACCGTCGCCAGCGATCCGAAGACGGGGTCAAACTTGCCGATGGGCAGGTCTGGATAGTGATTCCGGTTGCTGAAGGAAATATCAGGCTCACTGCCTAGCCGGCGCTGCTGATAGGCTTGCTTCCAGGGGGAATCCTGCCAGCGGCCCTGGTGCTCGAAGCTCCGTCGACACGTCAAATCGGTGCCCCGAAGTGTGCAGGTGTCGCGGATATGCGCGCCATCCGGACCCGATGTAAGGACGAACCCGGTCTTGGACACTGCGATCGTGCGCGGATGCAAGGGCCTGGCATTTCCCGGCTCCAGGCGGAGCGGCGCGCCCGCCCCGTCCCATACGAGCCGGAAGTCGAAACTGTCGAAGACGCTGGCGTGCATCACCTTCATCACGCTGCCGACCTTAGACCATTTTATCCAGTACAGGTCGTCAACCAGGTTGGTGCCGGACTGATTCCATTCGCTGTCCGCGAGCGTCGCGAACACGCCGAAAGTGCGGATGGCGAGCGGGCTTGGCGGTGGCGCTACTTCGCTCGCGGCTGCGGGGGATGCACAGGCCATCGCCACCAGGGCTGGCAACAGTCTTGGAATACGCATTTACATCCCCCGCCGTGCGGGACCCGAGCAGTCCACCGGCGTCGCAGCGTTTCATGATGTGGGATGGCTCGTCAATCGAGGAGGCAGCACATGCGGCCATTTGGGAGAGGATTATTCCAATGGGCGCCCCTCGAAAAAGCTAACAGTCGCAAAGCCGGCAGTTCTCAGCCCTTGCCGCTCTTGGTCAACCCCTAAGCCGCCGACCGCTGTCGCTTCCCCGCTACCTGCGCCGCCGCGACCAGCGCGGCTGGTGCGCTGTCGCCGCCGCGCCACCCCGCCGGCACCGCATCGGCGTCGGCAAAGTCGCTGCCCCAGATATCGGCCAGTTCGAGCACCCGCGCGATCGACAGCGAGGCGCGCGTATCGATCACGGCGGAGGGGAAGGGCAGCCGCACCGACGGGCTCGGCTGGAGGTTGCGCAGGAGCGGCGCCTGGTGCGACGCGAAGGCGAGCGGCGCGAACAGGCACGCGCCGGCGATATTCTCGACATAGCGACGCGGAGACAGCTGCGCCCAGCGCGCGATCGCCAGGCACGCCAGCCCCTCGGCGACCAGCAGCGTCGGCTCGGTCGCCGCCTGCACCGCATCGTCCAGTTGCAATGCCCACAGCCCGCGATGCGGGTTGGCATCGATATCGAGCGTCAGCGGGCGCGCATTGCCGGCTGGTGGTGGCGACCAGTGCCGCGGGCCATCGCCGGCCAGCGCTACGATCATGATGGGCCGTGTGTGGATGGCGTCAACGTTGAGCAAATCGGTCACAACCCCTCCGCTCTTTTCTGGCCAGGGATCGGCGGATTCGCCCGCCCGCGACTCACTCTCCCTGAATGCCCGAGGCTATCCGCCCTTTGCAGCCCGGCAAGAGCGCTGCGCCAAAGGGAGGTCGGCGCGCGCCGGATCGCGGGCTTGCGTGCTCACGCGAAAATGGAGACGGTGCCGCCAAGGGCGATAGGAGAGATGCGCGTGGCTTTCGAAACGATTCTGGTCGATGTCGAGGGCGGCATCCTGACCATCACGCTCCACCGGCCAGATCGGATGAACGCCTTCACCCCGCTGATGATGCGCGAGATGGTCGCCGCCTTCGACCAGGCCGATGCCGACGATGCGGTGCGCGCGGTGATCGTCACCGGCAGCGGCGAACGCGCCTTCTGCGCCGGGGCGGATCTCGGCGCGGGCGCGGCGACCTTCGATTACAAGGACCGCGCCGACCGCTTCGATCTCGGCTCGCCCTTGCGCGACGATGGCAGCGTCGACCTGTCGCATCCCGGCGCGCGCGACAATGGCGGGCGGCTGACCTTGCGCATCTTCAATTGCCGCAAGCCGGTGATCGGCGCGATCAACGGCGCCGCGGTCGGCATCGGCGCGACCATGCTGCTGCCGATGGACTTCCGCCTCGCCAGCACGACCGCGCGCTTCGGCTTCGTCTTCGCGCGACGCGGCATCGTGCCCGAGGCGGCGTCGAGCTGGTTCCTGCCGCGCCTCGTCGGCATCGAGACCGCGCTCGAATGGTGCTATTCGGGCAAGGTGTTCGGCGCCGATGAAGCGCGTGACAAGAAGCTGGTCCGCGCGCTCCACGCCCCCGAAGACCTGCTCCCCGCCGCCCGCGCACTGGCACTTGAACTCACCGCGGATTCGGCCCCCGTCTCGGTCGCGCTGACCCGCCAGATGCTCTGGCGCATGCTCGGCGCCGCACACCCGATGGAGGCGCACCGCATCGACAGCCGCATGATCTGGGCGCGCGGCGCCGCGTCAGACGCCGCCGAGGGCATCGCCTCGTTCCTCGAAAAGCGCCCGGCGCATTTCGTCGATTCCGTAAGCGCGGGGTTGCCGCACGAAGCGGACTACTTCGTCGATCCCGATTATTTCTGAGCCGGGCGCAGAGCCGGGCGGGGCAGGGCATCGCACGCATCTTCGATCATCGCCGGCGCGGCGTCGTCAGCAACTCGATCCATGGCGCGCTGTGGAACAGGCTCATCAGCGCGTACATCGGTGCCATGCCGCCGAGCGGCCATCCTGTTAGCGCCGAGCAAAGCAGGTCGGCCGGGCCATTGCCGTAGCGCGCCGTCAGCAGCGCCATGATCGCGAAGACCGGCGACGCCGCGATCCCCAGCCACCCGGCCGCGCTGCGTCGTCCGATCCGGGCACCTGCCACGTCAGCTGACGACCTTGTCGCGGAATGCCTTTTCGCCGGCGTCGGATACCGCCACCCATGTCTTGTCCGGCTCGGCTTCGCCGGCGTAATTGTCGTGCCAGTTCCACCATTTGTAGGGCGGAGTCTGCGGGTAACCCGGGGGTGAATCTTCCCACGCTTCCTGCCGCCCCAGCGCGGTGAGGTCGAGATAGCTCCAGGTGCTGCCGATCGCCTCATCGGCGCGGTTGTTGACGAAATAGGTGCGGAAAACGTCCGCGCCGTCGCGAATGAAGACGTTGTGGCCGTGCCATTGGTCGACCCCGAAATCGACATCGAAACCGTCGGTGATGCTGTACCACGGCATCGCCCAGCCCATCCGCGCCTTCAGCCGCTCTATATCGGCCTGCGGCGCGCGCGAGACATAGGCCAGCGTGGTGTCGCGGGCGTTGAGATGCGCGCGATGCGCAACCTGGTCGGCGCCGAGCGAGCAACCGCGACAGGCATGATCGGGCCAGCCGAACACGCCGGGTTCGAAAAAGGCGCGATAGATGATCAATTGCCGCCGTCCGGCAAACAGGTCGAGTAGGCTCGCCGTGCCGTCCGGCCCCTCGAACGCATAAGGTTTCTCGATTGCCATCCACGGCATGCGCCGCCGCTCGGCGGCCAACGCGTCGCGGGCGCGGGTGTGGCTCTTTTCCTTGACCAGCAGCGCCACGCGCGCCGCTTCCCATTGGTCCGCGCCGACGACAGGCGGATGGCTGTTCGGCAGAGTATCCGACATCATGTTTCTCCTGTTGATGGGAATGCTGGTGCGACGGCGCGTTCAGCCCGCCTGCTCGCCCGCGATCTCGGCGATGGCGGGAACGACCTTCGCCCAGCCGCCGCTCATGTTGCGGTACGCGCCCTCGTTGCGCGGCAAGATGAAGCCCGCATGGACCAGCCGCACGCGCGTGCCGCCGTCGCTCTTTTCCAACGTGAAGGTGACGACCGTTTCGAGACGTGACCCGTAACCGACATTGCCGTCATCGCCGCCGCGCCACGAATAGGCGAAGCGCTGGTTCGGGATGACCTCGAGAACCTCGCAATGGATCGTGCCGTCCCACGCGCCGGCGGGGGTGGTCTGATAGGTGAACTGATTGCCGACCACCGGCGCGAAGCCGCGCGGCGCCATGCGCAGCCACCGCGCCATCGCCTCGGCGGAGGTCAGCGCCTTCCAGATCGTCTCGGGGGCATGGGGAAAGACCTCGTCGACCACGATCTCGCGGGCGCGGGTCTGCACGGTGGCGTCGTTCATGGATCGATCTCCTTCAACAGCGAACGCAGGTCGGCGAACCGCTCGCGCCAGAAGGCGTCGTAATGGCTCATCCAGTCGAACAGCGGGGCGAGGCCCTCGGGCTGTGCGCGATAGAAGACGTTGCGCCCTTGCGGCCGTTCGGCGACGAGGCCGGCGGCCTTGAGCGACTTGAGATGCTGCGAGATCGCACCCTGCGTCACCCCGCTGGCGCGAGTCAGCTCGGCGACGTTGATTTCCTGCGAACGCGCGACCCGCTCGAACACGGCGCGGCGCGTCGGGTCGGCCAGGGCGCGCATGACGGTGTCGATCGAAGCGGTCTGGAGCATGGCATATGTATTAGCACAGACTAATTGATTAGCAAGTGCTAATTAATACGGCGCCAGGGCGCGCTGGTTCTGCCGCACGCGGCGATTGCTTCGTCGACCCGACTATTGCTGCGCGACGGCGTGATTCACATCGGCGGCGCGCGCGGCATGGTGCTGCCGCGCGCGCCGCGTGCCGGCTCTTTGACATGGTCGATGATGAAGACCGCCCGCTCTTCCTGGGTGCGCCGTGGCGCCTGGCCGAAAAATGTTATGGCAGGGAATTGGCAGGGAAACCGGCAGGGAAAATCGCGCGCCGAACGTAGATTGGCGCGTGATGCCCCATTGTGCGGATCGACACTTTTAGCTCCTCCCCTTCAGCGCTACAGGATTCACAAGGCGGGGCGCGGTATTCTCCCTCTACCCTTGTGGGAGAGGGAAGGGGCCCATCGCGCAGCGATGGGAAGGGTGAGGGGGACTGACGCGGGCTGGCGCGGATGCCTCGTTCTGGACTCCCCCTCATCCGGCGCTTCGCGCCACCTTCTCCCACAGGGGGGGAAGGGTTTTGCTGTCATCTCGCGTGATGTCGCCCGGAAGGCGGGGGGCTCGACAGAGTCCTGCCGGTTATCACCGCTTCTTCAACCAGGCCCGCGCCTGACGGTCGCTCAGCGCGACGAGGTTGCCCATCTCGACCGGCATGTCGATCAGGTGCAGCCCCCAGTCCTTCAGCGTCACGCCGCCCAGCACCACGTCGCCGACGATCGTGTCGGTGCGCGGGTCTGCCGGGTCGGCATTGACCGTCACGGCGAGATAGTGCGCCGCGCCGGTCGTCGTGCATTCGGCCGAGATCAGCCCAGGCACCTTGACGAATGCCGTCGTCACCGGCGCGCCGTCTTTCGTCCATGGCCCCATTGGCAGGCTGGCGAGCCCCGCGCCGCGCGCGCCGAGATAGGCGTCGGTTACTGCCCGGCCGCCGGCCAGCGCCGCCGGGTTGACGCACGCCGCGACCATCCCCGGCTGCGGTACTGTGCCGAACCGGCTGTTGGCCGGCGGCGGCGCATCAGCGCGGAAGGTGACATAGCTGACGACGCAGCCGGTCTGCTCGGCCGTCTGGCATAACGGCGTGCTCTTCAGATCGCCGCCGACCACCGCGCCGGCCGGCACCGCGACATTGGTCCCCGGGATCATCGCCGAGATCAGCAGCTTCGCCGCCGGCGTCCCCTCGATCGCGCCGGCGAGCAGCGCCTTGATGATGCCCGATCCCTGGCTGTGCCCGATCAGCACCACGCCGCGCCCGTGATTGTCGCGCTTGAGATAATCCTCCCACGCCGCCTTCACGTCGCCATAGGCCATCGCGCGATCCGCCGTGACGGCCTTGCCCTCCAGCAGCGCACGCAGCGCGCTCAGCGTGACCTGACGGTACATCGGCGCGAACACGCGGCAATGCTGGTTGAAGCGCGCCGCCTGGCTCGCCGCCACGCCCGTTTCCTCCGGCCCGACCGCCATATCGCTGTTGGGCGTCGGGTCTAGCGAGACCGTCGGATAGACGTAGAAGCAATCGAACGCCGGCTTGCGATCGGCGACGAAGGTCTCGATCGTCCGTGTGCCGTCGGCGGCGATCACCGTCGCGTCCTGGTTCGCCGCGCAGGCATCTGCCCGGCCCGGCCGGCACAGCCAGCTCGCATCCTGGCGGTAATCGGGCGTCGGCGAGGGGCTGGCCGAAGCCGGCGCGGCGGCTGGCGGTGGGGCGGGCGGTGTCTGTGCGAGGGCGGGCAGGGGGGCGGCCATTACGCCAAGGGCAACCAACAGCTTCATCGACACTCTCCTGCACGTTCGTTTTGCGATCAGGATAGCGTTTGACGGCGCGATGATAAGCCTTTTCGGGAGCGGTCAGCCCTGCAGCCGCGCGACCAGCGCTTGCGCCGCCGCGTGGACGTCGCGCCACGTCTTGTCGAACCCCGCGGCGGTGCCGAAATAGGGGTCGGCCACGCCCTCGCCCGCGCGTCCCGGTAGCAGGTCGAGCAGCAGCGCCAGCTCCGCGTGCGTATCGGCGGGCGCCAGCCGCCGCAGCGCGGCGAGATTGTTCGGGTCGAGCGCGAAGATGCGGGTGAACCGGGTAAAGTCCTCCACCGTCACCTGCCGCGCGCGATAACCGGCGATGTCGATGCCATGGCGCAGCGCGACCGCCTGCGCGCGGCGGTCGGGCGCCTTGCCGCTGTGCCAGTCGCCGGTCCCGGCCGAATCCACCGTAATGGCAACGCCCGCGCGCTCCGCCTCGGCCCGCAGCGCGGCCTCGGCGAGCGGCGAGCGGCAGATATTGCCGAGACACACGAACAGGATGGCGGGCGAGGTCATGCGTTGTTGCCTAACGGGAAACGGGCGTTCGGGGAACTGCCGCGGGCGGAACGTGTGCGTACCGGGCGCTCCCCCACAAGGCCGCAGGCCGGTGCGGCGAAATTGCCACAGCCGGGGCAAATCTCCTGCCGGCGGTTGTCGAACGTTGCGGGTGTGTTACATTTATATGTGAGCTCCGGGACACGCGGAGCCGCTTTGGGAAGGGGACGCCGAGACAATCTTGGGGGTCTTCATCATGTCGAGCCGTTTTCCGTCGCCGTCGCTGCGCGCGCTTTCGATCGGCGCCTCGCTCATGGTGCTTGCTATCGCCGCGCCTGCCCAGGCCAGGGCAGCGCAGGCCGCGCCCGACCAGTCGCCCGCGCTCGACAGCGACGACGGCGTCATCGACATCGTCGTCACTGCGCTGCGCGGGCGCGATGCGAACAAGGACGTGCCCGTCGCCGTCACCGCGATCGGCGGCGAAAAGCTCGACGTGATCAACGCGAGCGGCCTCGACATCCGTTTCCTCTCGTCGCGCACCCCCAGCCTGCAGGTCGAATCGTCGTTCGGCCGCACCTTCCCGCGTTTCTACATTCGCGGCCTCGGCAATACCGATTTCGATCCCAACGCGGCGCAGCCGGTGTCGGTGGTCTATGACGATGTCGCGCTCGAAAGCCCGATGCTCAAATCCTTCCCGGCCTTCGATCTCGCCAGCGTCGAGGTGCTGCGCGGCCCGCAGGGCACGCTGTTCGGCCGCAACACCCCGGCCGGCGTGGTCAAGCTCAATTCGGCCCGGCCGAGCGACGCGTGGAAGGGGTATGCCAGCGTGTCGCTGGCGACCTACGACACCGTCAATGCCGAAGCGGCGGTCGGCGGCCCGCTCGGCGGCGGTTTCTCGTTCCGCGCTTCGGGCATCCTGCAATATCGCGACGACTGGGTCACCAACACCACCACCGCCAAGGGCGCCGACAAGAAGCTCGAAGGCTATCGCGACCTCGCGGGCCGCTTCCAGCTCGCTTATGCCAGCGGCGATTTCAACGCCCTGCTCAGCGCGCATGTCCGCGACCTGACGGGCTCGCCGCGCGTGTTCCGCGCCGGGCTGTTCCAGAAGGGCAGCAACAATTTCTCCGCCGGCTTCGATCCGGCGCGCGTCTCGCTCGACGGCTATACCAGCCAGGCGCTGACCCAGTGGGGCACCAATCTCCACCTCGATTATCATATGGATGGGCTCGGCACGCTCTATTCGATCACCGGCTATGAAAAAGCCAAGGTCGAGAGCACCGGTGATATCGACGGCGGCAACAACTACGTCTTCCCCGCGCTGGGCCTCAACAATGCTTTGTTCCCGTCGAACACCGGCGGCGTCACCCGTCCCGAGGAATTCAGCCAGGAACTGCGCTTCGCCAGCGATATGTTTGGCGGCTTCAGCTTCCAGGCCGGCGCCTATTATTTCCACCAGAAGCTGCAATATCACGAATATAATTATGTCTTCCCGACCACCGGCTCGCGCACGGCGGACAACAACCAGGATATCTTCCACGACAACCGCAACGAGAATTACGGCATCTTCGCCAGCCTCGCCTTCAAGCCGGTCGAGGAGCTGACGCTGCGCGCCGGCGCGCGCTATTCGCACGACAGCAAGCATGACCGGGTGTCGGGTTTCTCGCCCAACCTGTTCGGTTATGTCCTGCCGGTTGAGGCGCGGGTCAGCGCCGGCAACGTGTCGTGGGATGTCAGCGCGACCTATGCCGTCAGCCCACAGGTCAACGTCTATGCCCGCGCCGCGACGGGGTATCTCGGCCCGGCGATCCAGGATCGCGTGACCTTCGGCAGCCGCCAGACCACCGCCGCCAAGGAAACCACCATCTCGGGCGAGATCGGCATCAAGGGCGGCCTCGCCGACCGCACGCTGAGCTTCGCGCTCGACGCCTATTGGAACCGCACGAAGAACCTGCAGATCACCGCGGTCGGCGGCGCGACCAACTCGGCGCGCCTGCTCAATGCCGATCATGCGATCGGCTACGGCGTCGAGGCGGAGGTCGAGGCGCGGCCGGTGCCGCAGCTGCTGCTGACCGCCAGCGCGAGCTACAATTTCACCGAGATCCGCGACAAGAACATCTCGGTCGGTGTCTGCGGCGCGCTGTGCACCGTCGTCGATCCGCTCAACGCGGCGGGTAACGCCATCATCGACGGCAACCCGCTGCCCCAGGCGCCGCGCTATGTCGCCAACGTCACCGCGCGCTACAGCGTCCCGGTCGCCAATGGCAACGAGGTCTATCTCTACACCGACTGGGCCTGTCGCAGCACGATCAACTATTTCCTCTACGACGCGCTCGAATTTCGCGGCCGGCCGCTGCTCGAAGGCGGGCTCAAGCTCGGCTTCAAGATGACCAACGGGCTCGATGTCGCACTGTTTGCGCGCAACATCACCAACCAGATCCGCAGCATCAGCGCGATCGATTTCAACAACCTGACCGGCATGATCAACGAGCCGCGCATCATCGGCGCCCAGGCGAAGTTCACTTTCTGAACCCGCCACTGACCACCCTCTCCCGCGCCGCGCGGGGAGGGGTCAGAAGGGGTAGAGCGCCCCCGCGATCCAGCGCCCCTCGCCGCGCAACACCGCCCAGGCGCGCGCCGCGGCGCGGCTGTCCATTGCCTCGACCCCGATGCCGCGCGCCTCGATCGCGTTGATCAGGGCAGGGGCGGGCCGGACCAGCGCCGCGCCGGTGCCGAGCACGATGAATTCGGGCGCCGGGTCGATCGTCAGGATCGGCAGCAGATCGTCGACCGTCAGCGCGTCGATCGCCGGCGGTTCCCAGCCATCGGCGCGCAGCGGTGTGATCAGCAGCGCGCGATAGACATTGTCGTCGATCTTGAACCCGCCGCCCGAAAAGCCCGAGACGATTGGCCCGGTGGCGTCGGAACGGTCCATGCGCATTGGGGAAGCCTCGCTTTAGCCCCTCCCCTTCAGGGAAGGGTTGGGGTGGGGCAGTGCCGCAAGCGCATCATATGCGGAGAGGCCCCACCCCCAACCACTCCCCTGAAGGGGAGGGGTGAGAATGGAATTACGGAATGTCCTTGTACGACACCCGGTCGGCCTTGCCCGCCAACGCGACCTTGCCCTCGACCTCGGGGTCGGCGCGCAGGCCGAGCGTGATGAGCAGCGACGACGACACGTAGATCGACGAATAGGTTCCGACGATGATGCCGAGGATCATCGCCGCCGTGAAGCCGCGCAGCACATGCCCGCCGAACAGCAGCATCGCGGCGAGCGCGAGCAGGATGGTCAGCGAGGTCATGACGGTACGCGGAAGGGTTTCGTTGACCGACAGATCGATGATCCCGGGCATCTCCATCTTGCGATAGCGCCGCATATTCTCGCGGATGCGGTCGTCGATCACGATCTTGTCGTTGATCGAATAACCAATGATCGTCAGCACGGCGGCGACGATCGTCAGGTCGACCTCCATATGCGTCACCGCGAAGAAACCGAGCGTCATCAACAGATCGTGGACGATCGCGACGACGGTCGACACGCCGAACTGCCACTCGAAGCGGAAGATCGCGAACAGGCCGATGCCGAGAATGGCGAGGCCGACGGCGATGCCGCCGCTCCACAGCAATTCGCCCGACACCTTGCCTGACACCGCGTCCTGCTTGGACAGCTTGGCGCCGGGGAAATTCTGCTCGAGCGCCGTCGTCACCGTGTCGACGATCTTGTTGGTCGCGCTCTGGTCGGTGGTGTCGGGGCGCGGCAGGCGGATCGACAGCGAGGTGCCGTCGCCGATCTGCTGCAGCGAGGACTGGCCGACGCCAAGCTTGTCGACGACGCTGCGGACCTTCTCGACGTCGGGCGCGGCACTGAACTTTTCCTCGATCATGATGCCGCCGACAAAGTCGACGCCGAGGTTGAGACCGCGCGCAAACACCATCGCCACCGCGGCGAGGCTGAGCAACAGGGTGAGGCCGAACGCCCAGTATCGCAGCGAGACGAAGCCGAGATTGGTATTGTCGGGGACGATTTTCAGCAGGCGCATGTCAGTATCCGCCGATCAAATGTTGATGTCGCTCGGCCGGTTCCGGCGGAGCCAGATCGCGACGAGCATGCGCGTGAAGGTGACGGCGGTGAACACCGAGGTGACGATGCCGATCAGCAGCACGACGGCGAAGCCCTTGATCGGCCCCGAACCCATGATCAGCATGATCAGCGCCGAGATGGCGTGCGTCGCATTGGCCTCGAAGATCGTGCGGCTCGCTTCCTTGTAGCCGAGTTCGACTGCCTGGACGACATTGCGCCCGCGCCGCCGCTCCTCGCGGATTCGCTCGTAGATCAGCACGTTGGCGTCGACTGCGGTCCCGATCGTCAGCACGAAGCCGGCGATGCCGGGCAGCGTCAGCGTGCCGCCGATCAGCGCCATGAAGCCGAGGATCACCACCACGTTGATGACCACTGCGAGATTGGCATAGAGCCCGAAGCGGCCATAGGTCACGAACATGAACAGCACCACCGCGACCACCGCGATGATCGAGGCGGTGATGCCGGCGCGGATCGAATCCGCGCCCAGTTCGGAGCCGACGGTGCGCTCGTCGACCACCTTCAGCGGGATCGACAGCGCGCCCGAGCGCAGCTCGATCGCCAGCTGGTTGGCGGTTTCGACCGTGAAGCTGCCCTCGATATAGCCGCTGCCGCCCGGGATCGGGCCGTTGATGCGCGGCGCCGAGATCACGACATTGTCGAGCACCACGGCAAAGCGCTTGCCGAGATTGTCCTGCGTGATGTGCGCGAAGATCTTGCCGCCCTGGCTGTTGAAGGTGAAGTTGACGATCGGGCTATTGTCTTCCTGCTTGAAGCCCTGGCTCGCATCGGTCAGCTGGTCGCCGCTCAGGATCGCGCGCCGTGTCACCAGGATGCTGCCGGCGGGGCGGCCATTTTCCTGATAGGGCAATATCTGCGTGCCGATCGGCGCGACCTGGCCGGGCGCCAGCACGCGGTCGTCGACCATCTTGAATTCGAGCTTGGCGGTCTTGCCGAGCAGGTCCTTGAGCGCCTTGGGGTTGTTGAAGCCGGGAACCTGCACGACGATGCGGCTGGCGCCCTGGCGGATGATCGTCGGCTCCTTGGTGCCGAGCGCGTCGATGCGCTTGCGCACCACCTCGGTCGCGGTGCTCATCGCGGTGTCGAGCGCCTGGTTGGTACCCGCCGCGGTCGGCTTGACGACGAAGCGCGTCGAATCGACCACGCTGATGTCCCAGTCGCGCTGCCCCGTCATTCCCACGCCGGTGGTCAGCTTGTTGAGCACCTCGCGCGCCGCATCGACCTGGCCGGCATCGCGAACGAAGAAGCTCAGCTGGCCCCCCGCGTTGGAAATCTCGCCGATCGCGATCTTCGGGTTGGCGCCGGACAGTTCGTTGACGATGCGGTCCTGCATCGTCGCGAGCCGCGACTGCACCAGGTCGTTGGTGTCGGCCTCGAGCAGCAGATAGCTGCCGCCGGCGAGATCGAGCCCCAGCGCGACGCGCGGATGGACCGGCCAGCCCTTCGTCTGGTCTTCGGGGAAGAAGCTCGGCACGGCGAGCAGCATCAGGGCGACCAGCACCCCGACGATCGAGATTATCTTCCAGCGCGGGAAATCGAGCATCGGATCAATCGTTCGCCGGCTTGGACCCGAGCGGGGTCACCTCGGCGATCGTCGCCTTGACCACGCGCACCTTGACCCCGTTCGAGATCTCGACCTCGACCACGGCGTCCTCGACCTTGGTCACCTTGCCCATCAGGCCGCCCGCCGTGACGACCGAGTCGCCCTTCTTGACCGCCAGGATCGCGGCCTGGTGCAGCTTCTGGCGCTGCTGCTGCGGGCGCAGGATCAGCAACCAGAAGAGCGGGATGATCATCAGCGGCAACCCAAAGGTGCTGAGGATGGCGCCGATTCCGCCGTTGGCGGTGGCGCCGGCGGCCTGGGCATAAGCTGGTGAGACGAACATGGCTGTCCTGAATGACGGGGATGACGGTGGCGAAAGCCCTCGTCTTGTAAGCGGCGCGCGCTACCATCATCGGCACGCACGCGCAACACGGTGCGCCGCACCGCCCGCCGCAGCGCTCTTGCATCCGCCGAACGAGCGGCCTAGAGGCGCCCCCTCGGTCGGGGCGTAGCGCAGCCTGGTAGCGCATCACACTGGGGGTGTGGGGGTCGCAGGTTCGAATCCTGTCGCCCCGACCAAGATTTCACATATCTGCCGCCGCTGATGCGCGGCCAAAATGGTAATTACGGGCGAGCCTTGTGCGCTGGCGAGCAAGTCGTAAGACTCGGGGCCAAATTTGACGTAACGGCGCTTACGGCTGAACTTAATCCGCTATGTTTCTGGCACGGATGCCTGATAAAACTTCATGTATCTTTCGCTTGATAGACCGGAAAGTAATAAAGCGCACGGGTATGCCACTATAATTTGGATCCTTCACTAGCCAATTTTGGGCCGGTAATAGAAACGCGCCAGATCGGTCGTCGTGGCCTTGTAACTGGAGGTGGGAAACGTGTCGTTCGGGAAGGCTCCGTGCTGACAGCCGGTCACCGATGGGCAGTAATTTAAGTGAAGATGGTTCTTGTACACGACCGCGATTTGATCGCCCGCATTCACGCGGTTGTTCACGAACGACTTCGTCGGCTCGACGTGTAAATAGCCGCTTGCCGTGCCGTCATCATTATTGATGACAATGTAATTACCCCAATTCTCGCCTGAGACTTTAGAATAGCCAAGCGAGCCCTGCTTGGTGATCTGTCCTGATTTGACGGCGTAAACCGCTGCGCCCTTTGGGGCCGCGAGGTCCAATCCGGTGTGGAGCTGCGATGCGTTGTCGCTCCACCGGACCCCATAATCCTGCGTTAGCGTGTAGGACATGAGCGGGTATCCGGGTTTTGGCGTGGGGCTAGCGGCTCCCAACATCAATACGGATGGGATCAAAATAAAGTGCGTCATGGACGGCATGGTCGATCACCCCCGAAAAACATAAGAAGGTGTTACCATATTTACTGAGAGTGTGCGAGTCGCGTAAGGCTAAACCTCGGAAATGCCGGCGCAGTGAATTTATCATACCGCTTTGCTCCAAGCAGACATGGAGTTTGGTGAGCTGCTGTTATATTTGGTCAGCAAAGTCCGTGAAGCGCCATGTTAAGCAAATCAATGCCGGTGAAAGTACCTTTATTAGCGCTGCTTTGTCCCAGGCAAGCGGCGGGTTTGGTGCATTTTTACCTGGATTCCTGCTCTCCAATCTGCGCCATGATTGCCTGTATAAAAGGGGCCTTTTGCTGAAGATACTCTGCGATTCCCGTTTTGTTGTCCGCCTCCAAAGCGAGCTTGAACGCGCCATAAGTGTCGCGATCTGCCGAATGACCACGAAGATGGTCGCGAAAGCGCAGCTTTTCCCGTTCGTCCGGGTGGCCGTCGACGCAGAGATGGAGTTTGTGGGTACGAACCCCCGCGACGTCGCGCTTGAAGAAATGATGACCCGGGGAGAGATCGCCGCCGCGTCCATAGCCTCGATCGGCGAGCGATGGCGTCCAGGCGCTCAGAGCATTCGAGGAGGTGACGACGGCGAGGATGTCGATCTCCGGCTTGGCCGCAAGGCCGGGAACGGCGGTGCTACCGACGTGGTGGAGCCTCAGTAGCGCTTCCCCGAATATGCGGCGCAGTCCTTCAGCCTCGGTTGCGAACATCCGCGGCCATTCGGTATTGTAGGCTTGGATCACGCTGGTCAGGGACACCGCCGCAGCCACCTTTCTGGAATTCCGGCGCCGGAATAGTCAGTTGTTGGGCTTCACCGTCTTGATGCACGCCACCGAATTGTCCTGCTTCAGGTCGGCGGGCGCGGCGTTCGTCGTCGTGTCGATCACCTCGATCCGGCACGAATCCCACACCGCGGATCGTTGCAGCACGCTATAGGCGTGGCCGGCGAGCGGCGTGAAGATCACATTGTTCTGGCACACCCCGTGTTCGAAGGCGTTGACGCGTTCGACCGCGGCATAGATGTTGATCGGCGCCCCGGCCGGCACCGGCTTGGTGGTGGTCATGCCCGTCATCATGTTGAACACCGCCAGCCGCTTCTGCCGCCGGCAGTTCGCGTCGTCGGGCAGCAGATAATATTGCTGCACGGTCGCGACGCCAAAGCCCGCGCCCTTGTCATAGCCCTTGGCCATCGTGACGGTCGCGGTCCCCATCTCGCCCGCCGCGCCCAGCAGCGCAAGGCCAAGCACCGCGATGCCGGCCGCCCTGATCACTCGTGGCATTGGCCTGCCTCCCTCAAGGACCATCACGCTACCAAGCCGAGCCTGGTGCCATCAAGTAGCCGTGTCGCGCAACAGGGTCCGACATCACCCGCGATCGCCGGCGCTGGCGGCCTCAACTGTGCCGCAACCGATCGCATATTGTCCCATTTCGCCGCGCCCATCGGCGGTCGACGTGCGGGATTTACCGTAGGTGCATCTTAACATGGATTAGCATTACCCCCGTTATCCATCGCAACGACGATGCAGTGTACCGAAGGAATGTCGCGTGACGCGCTCAATCTGGATCCCGCGATGGTAAAGCGTGTCGAGGGCATAACGATCCTCGTCGCCGGCTTGCTGCTGGGACTCATCTTTGTCCGCGTTAACGCCTTCGACGCTTTCGAATTGTTCGTTGCGCGCCACGAGGACTGGCAGCTGGACGAGGTATTCGCGGTCGCCTTCTTTGGCGGGTTCGCCGCGCTCATTCTGGTGTACCGCCGCGCCCGCGAATTGCGCGCCGAGATCGTCAGGCGCGAGGCGGCGGAGGAGCATGCCACCCTGCTCGCCCGACACGATCCGCTGACGGGCCTCCCCAACCGGCGGCTGCTCAATGCCGAACTCGGCACGGCGATCGATGGCGTGCGCAGCATCGGTGGCGAATGCGCGGTGTTCCTGATCGACCTCGACCAGTTCAAGCCGGTCAACGACATGCATGGCCACAATGTCGGCGACGCGGTGCTGATCGAGGTCGCTGCCCGCCTCACCGCGCTGTGCGAACCGGGGTCGACCATCGCCCGCCTCGGCGGCGACGAATTCGTCTGTGTCATCCGGCACGCGGCAGGGTCAGACATGCCGGCCCGCACCGCCGGGCAGATCGTCCGTTCGCTGAGCGAACCGATCCATGTCGGCGATGTTGCCTTGCGGATCGGCGCGACCGTCGGCATCGCGCGCTGCCCGTATGATGCGACCACCGTCGACGCGCTGCTGCGCGCCGCCGATGTCGCGATGTACGAGGCGAAGCGCGCCGGGCGCGGCCGCTATCACTTCTTCGACGCCGAAATGGACGTGCGCCTGCGCGAGCGTGCCAGCCTCGAGTCCGAGTTGCGCGCGGCGATTGCCCATGGCGAGATCAGCGCGCATTACCAGCCGGTCATTTCGCTGTCCGATAACAGGATCATCGGCTTCGAGGCGCTGGCGCGCTGGGATCATCCGGTGCGCGGCCTCTTGTCCCCCGACCTGTTCATTCCGATCGCCGAGGATATCGGCCTGATCGGTCCGCTGTCCTACGACATGTTGCGCAGCGGCTGCATCGCGGCGCGCGACTGGCCGCCCTATGCGACGCTGTCGATCAACATCTCGCCGCTCCAGCTGAAGGACCCGTGGCTCGCGGGTCGTTTGCTCGCGATCCTCGCGGAGACGGGCTTCGCGCCGAGCCGGCTGATCGTCGAGATTACCGAGAGCGCGATCATCGACGACATCGCGCTCGTCGCCGAGGTGTTCACCTCGCTGCAGAATGCCGGCATCCGCATCGCGCTGGACGATTTCGGCAAGGGCTATGCCAGCCTCAACCATCTGCGCCAGCTGCATTTCGACCAGCTCAAGATCGACAGCGCCTTCGTTCTGTCGATGGACGCCGCGGAAAGCCTGAAGATCGTCAGTGCCATCTCCGGTCTCGGCAAGGCGCTCGGCATGCCGGTGACCGCGGAAGGGGTCGAGACGATGGCCGCAGCCGATGCGCTGCGCGCGCTGGGGTGCGAACGGGCGCAGGGCTTCCTGTTCGGTCGCCCGCTCAGCGCGGGGCAAACGCGTGCGCTGTTCGACCCCGCCGCGGTGTCTGTGATGGCGCGGACCGGCACCTGAGATGATCAGCCTGACATGATCAGATCATGGTGCGTCGTCGCGCTGATCCTGGGCGGCATGGCCAGCCCCGCTTGTGCCCAGGCGCCAGAACAGATCGAGCAGCTCGAGCCGGGCAAGGGCGAATGGCAGCTCGAATATTACGGCTTTTTCGGCAAGGTCGACGATGATGACGGCAACGAGCATTCGCTCCAGGCCATGGCCGGGGTAAGCGAGCATCTCGCGCTCGGCATGGATTTGCAGACCAGCTGGTCTGCGGGCAGGCTGACGGTGGAGACGATCGCGCCGACCGCGCTCTATCGCTGGAGCGATCCCGATAACGACCCGATCGGCATCGGCATCGAGCTTCAGGCCGCGCTCGACCGACACGCATCGCTCGCCGGGGCGGAGGCGCGGCTGATCGTCGAGAAACGGTCACGCCGCTGGTGGGGCCAAGCCAATCTGATCCTGCGCCACACACGGGCCGACGGCGCAACGGCGTCCAGCATCGCCTATGGCTGGTCGCTCGCCCGCGCCGTGGCGCCGCGCCTGTGGCTCGGCGCGGAAGGCTCCGGGCAAGCCGTCCGCCTGGACGGCGATCCCAGCCTTGCCCCGGTCGGTGCCCATTTTGTCGGTCCCGCACTCACCTGGCGCCCGGAGCGGCCCGGCAAGGCGGAGGTCGAGATCGGCATAGCCTGGCTGCGCCGCGCCGCCGGCACGGGCCCGGCCAGCACGGCGCGGTTGTTCGTCCAGCTGGAATTTTAACCCGGCCCGGTTGCCACCAGGGCGCCAGCCTTGATCCGCAATCCGCGATCCGGCGGATATGAAGAAAGCGCATCCGCCTGTCGTCCGCTGTTGCGCGCCGCCGGCTAATCGGGCAGTTTTCCCCGCAATATCGGGGGGCTGTGTTGATTATCGGAATCGATCTGGGGACGACGAACAGCGCCGTCAGCGTCTGGCGTGACGGGCGCGCCGAGCTGGTGCGCAACAGTTTGGGCGATGTGCTGACGCCTTCCGCGGTGAGCATCGACGACAAGGGCAATGTGCTGGTCGGCCTCGCCGCGCGCGATCGCCAGGCGAGCCATCCCCATGCGACCGCCGTCACCTTCAAGCGGCTGATGGGCGCGTCGAAACAGCTCATGCTCGATCACCGCCCGTTCGATGCCGAGCAGCTTTCGGCGCTCGTGCTCGGCAGCCTCGCGGCCGATGTCGCGGCGCTGCTCGGCGAGCCGGTCAGCGAGGCGGTGATTACGGTGCCGGCCTATTTCAACGATCGCCAGCGCAAGGCGACGCAGCGCGCCGGCGAGCTTGCCGGCCTGAAGGTGCGGCGCCTGCTCAACGAACCGACCGCCGCCGCGCTCGCTTACGGCCTGCAGGATCGCGGCGAGAAGGAGCCGTTCCTGATCTTCGACCTCGGCGGCGGGACGTTCGACGTTTCGATCGTCGAGATCTTCGACGGCATTATCGAGGTGCGCGCCTCGGCGGGCGACAATCGCCTGGGCGGCGAGGATTTCAACGATATCGTGATCGACCTCGCCCGGCAGCAACTCGATGACGCGCTGCTCCGCTCGATCGATGCCCTGCGCCGCCAGGAGCTGCTGCGCGGGGCGGCCGAGCGCGCGCGGCGCGCACTGACCGACGCCGACAGCGCCACCTTCACCATTACCGCCGGTGAGGAGCAGACCAGCGCGGTGATCACCGCCGATGCCTTCGAGCAGGCCGCCGAGCCGCTGCTCACGCGGCTGCGCGACCCGGTGCTGCGCTCGCTGCGCGACAGCAACATCCGCGCCGAGGATCTCAGCGAGATCGTGCTGGTGGGCGGTTCGACACGCATGCCGGTGGTGCGCCGCGCCATCACGCGCATGTTCGGCCGTTTCCCCAACATGACGGTCAATCCCGACGAGGCGGTCGCGCTCGGCGCAGGCGTGCAGGCCGGCTTGCTGTCGCGCGACGCGGCGCTCGACGAGATCCGGCTGAGCGACGTGTGTCCGTTCACGCTTGGCGTCGAGGTCAATGAACAGGATGCGCGCGGCGTGGTGCGCGGCGGCATCTTCTCGCCGATCATCGAGCGCAACACGCCGATCCCGGCCAGCCGGGTGCGGCGCTATTCCAACGCGCAGGACAATCAGACGACGATCACGCTCAACATCTTCCAGGGCGAGGCACGCCTCGTCGAAGGCAATGTCCGGCTCGGCTCGCTGCCGATGGCGGTGCCCCCCCGGCCGCGCGGCCATGTCGCGGTGGATTGTCGCTTCAGCTACGACACCAGCGGCCTGCTCGAGGTCGATGTCGAGATCGTCGGCACGGGCATGAAGCAGAATCTCGTCATCGTCGACGAGGTCTATGCGCCAAGCGAGATCGAGCTCGCCGAGCGGCGCGCGGCGCTGGCGGCGCTCAAGGTCCATCCGCGCGACGAGAGTGCCAACGCGGCACTGATGGCGCGGGCGACGCGCTGTTACGAAAGCTTCGTCGGTGAGCGGCGCGAGATGATCGGCCACTGGATCGGCACCTTCGAAAGCGCGCTCGACCAGCAGGAGCCGCGCGCGATCGCCAAATTGCGCGACGAGCTGACCGCGGCGCTCGATCAGCTCGAGGGCGAGCGCTACCTGTGACGCATTGGGTATGGGCAATGCTCGGCATCGCGCCGACCGACGACGTCCGTGCGATCCGCTCGGCCTATGCGGCGATGCTCAAGAGCTTCGATCCCGACGTCGACCTCGAGCGCTTCGCCCGGCTGCGCGAGGCGCGCGAACTGGCGGTGCGCCTCGCACGCTCGGCCACGGCGCCGCCGCCGGAGGTCGCCGCCGACGCGGAAGGGCCGGCGGACGAAGCCTTTGCGCCGGCGCCCGCCTATGCGGCCGATCCGCCGCCCGCCGCGCCTTCATCGCCGTCGCCCGAAGACCGCATCGACGCTCATTATGCAACGCTGGTCGCGATGCTCTCGGCGCCGGGGGACGGGCGGCCGCCCGATGCCGACACCGCCGCGCGGATGCTCGAACATTTCGAAGCGATCCTCGCCGATCCGCGCATGCAGCAGCTCAGCTTCCGGGCTGCGGCGGAAGACCGTTGGCTTCACGTGCTGAGCACGACGACCCCGCAATCCGATCCGCTGTTGCCGCGCGCGATCGACGAGTTCGGCTGGCGCAATCGCGGCGGGCAGCTCAGCCAGCCACAGGTCATCGACGCGCTGGTCCATTATGCCGACGATTCGCGCCGGCGCCACCATGTGATCGACAGCGTCGCGCAGTTCCGCGCCGATCTGCAGAACCCGGCGCACGAACATCATCATGCGTGGCGCGACCTGACCGGTACCGGCGACACCGGACCGGCACGGGGGCTGTTGACCGTGCCGCGCGTCAACGCGCTTATCGAGGCGCTGCACCAATATTTTCCGCCCTTGCTGGGCGAGCTGAACGAGGGCCGGGTGCGCTACTGGCAAGTCCAGGCGCAGCGACGCGAACAGCGCAAGCAACGGATCGTCGGGTCGATCGCTCTGCTCGTGATCGCGGCGTTCTTCGGTCTGGCCATTTTCGCGCCGCCCGACCCGCAGCAGCCGCCGCGACGGCCCGGCGTCGTCGACTTCCTTCCCGACAGCGTTTCGCTGCGCAACGTCGATCTGGACCTTGCCCCCGCGCTGAAGCAGGTCCTTCCCGATACCAGCGCGGCCGATGTCGCGCGGTGGAATCCCACCCTCTATGCTGCGCTGAAGCAGCGCTGGAACGACGCGCGTCTCGACAGCACCACGCCCGACTATTTCACCACCATGACGGTCGCGTGGCTGCACGCGGTGTTTGCCGCCAATCTCGACCGGGCGCCACGCGACGACCTCGAGGAATATCGCCAGATCGAGGCGCATCGCCTCAAGACGCTGGACGAAAGCGGTGGCACGGCGTGCGCGGACTATATGGACGGCAAGACGGCGCCGCCCGCACTCGACCATGATTATCAGGAGCGGATGACCACGCTGGAAGGGCGCGTGATCCTCGACATGCCGTATCGGGGCCTGCCGGCGGCGCCGCCCGCGCGCAGCTTCATTATCCCCGGCGCGGTAATGGCACAGATCGGCAAGCGCACCGGTCTGCCGCGCGAGCGCCTGTCGGCCGCGCTCGACCGCCACGGGCCCGTCCATGCCCAATGCGCGGCGCGCATCGCGCTGATCGACGCGGCGGTTCATCTGAAAACGAGCGCGGGCCTGACGCTGTTGCGCGATATGTAAGGCAGGGCGGGTGGCTGTACCGGCGGCCCGCCCGACCGCTCGCTCGCGCTATTGCGAGACGTAGCGTGACGTCGCCGCCGCATTATCGGCGCGAGTCTGGTCGCGCACGCGCGGCAGGACGCAGACATGGTCGCTCGGGGATCCCCGGGATCAGCGCGATTGGCACCCTGCGGCAGTCGGTCGCAAGCCGCGCGACGGGCGCGCGACCCACCGTCACCTCTCGGTGGAGGACCTCTCCGCCGTCGCGAAGATGTCATCGCAAACCTTCTGATGATACACGTCGGAGAGTCGCTTTCCATATGCCGCGAGCGTGTCGAGGCCCATCACGGCGCGCCGCGCGTCGATCCCTTCATGGTCCTCCACCGTATCGACCGCCAGGCAGCCATCCTTGCCCGTGCCGAACTGGGTGCCATAGCGTTGCGGCCGGTGCTCGGCGATCGCGACGCGGTCGAACAGCAAGGCATAATGCTTGCCCTGTGCTTCTCTCTTCGCGACCAGCGGCTCGATTAGCGCGAGCACCTGTTTCTGGAACGCCGGGTCCTGGTCGGCATGCTGCGCGAGCAGCCAGGCGTCGTTCGCCGCCGCCGCGCCGTCGCGCGAGACGAGCGGCCATTCGCCTCGAGCCACGATGCCCTTCAGCCAGGTCGTGTCGTCATCGTCGACATGGCACAGCCGGCTCCAGAAGCGCCAGGTGATCGCCTCGCCGGTGACCGCATCATGCGGCCGGTCGAACTGCGCCGCGCGCCACGCCTGGTCGGTGGCGACGCGCAGCGCGAGCGCGCGGCCGATCGCGGTCGGGCGCGGCGCGACCTGCGCTTTGGCAACGTTGTTCGCCGCGGTCGTTTCGGCGGCGGCATAGGCCCGCTGCGCCTCGGCCCATATCGCCTGTGCCGCGGCACGATCGCCGGCATGGTCGGCGACGAAGCTCATCGCGCGCGACAGGCCGTGGCGATCGGCATGGCCGAACGCCACGCGCTCGCGCCAGCGCGGCTTGCCGCTCGGCCCTGGCGGCAACTGGTCGTAATATTGCGCGCGCTCGACCGGGTCGAGCGTCGCCGCCCAGTCGCGAAATGCGTCGAAGCGCGCCCGGCCGGCCGGGTCGAACCGCGCGTCGAGCACCGCCGCGAAGCTCGGCGGCTGCCCCGCCTTGGCGGCCGCGACGAGGTCCGGCGCGGGCGCGGCTGCAGCACCGCCCAACAGGATGAGGAGCAGGAAAGCGATCATGCGCATTGCCCAAGGCTAGGCGAAAGGCCCGCCAGCGCAAGGGCCTGTGTCGATCGTCTCTCAGCCCGTCATAGCCCTAAAGCTCGTCTCGCGATGCGCTACTGGAGGATTCAGGCTTCGGAGATCCGGGGAGCTTCGACATCGTCGCTTTCCAGGACCCGGCGCAAAGGGCCATCCTCCCCGATCCTGAGAGGCCAGCGCGTCGACCGAAGAGCGTCGCGAACACCCCCCGCGATGCCGCGTGGCGCAAACCCGGGCCCGGGCGCCACGACGCCCCGATTCACCGCCGCGGCGCGTCCTGCTACCGCGCCTGTCGCGCCGCTCCTTCTCATTGTCGTTTACACGCATGATCGCCGCCCGCGCGCGAAGGGCCGCGGCGCCGCCCTGTTCGCGCCGGGAACAGGTCCTGTTCCGCCCTGTTCCTGCCTGTTCCCCCGTCCTGCTCCGCACCTGATATGTTGGACCGGCGTCGCCAACATTTCCCCGCACCACAGGATTGCAAAACCACGACATTGCCGCGCGCTTTCTCCGACCGAACGGGGCGGAAAAAATGCGAGCAGGCGGAACAGGTGGAGCAGGCTGAGCCGCAGCCGGGCGGCGGCACTATCGCCTTTCGCCGCCTCGTCTGTTCCGATAACCTCGCCGCAGCGGGGGAGGAGGCGGATGATGCCGAACAGGTGCGATGGCAGGGGCGGAGGCGCGCGCGCCGTGCTCGCCGCGCTGCTGCTGGCGACCATCGCTGGCGTGCCGGCGGCGCTCGCCGACCCGCTCGCCCCGACCGGCCGCTGGAGCGCCAATCCCGGCGGCAGCGCGCCGCTCCCCCCGATGGGCTGGAGCAGCTGGAACGCCTTCAACAGCGACATCGACGAGGAAAAGATCCTCGGTTCGGCCCAGGCGCTGGTCGATAGTGGGCTGGCACGGCTGGGTTATCGTTACGTCGATATCGACGATGGCTGGTGGCTCCGCCGTCGCCAGCCCGATGGGCGGCTCGTTATCCGCGCCGATCGCTTCCCCTCCGCCGCGCTGCCCGGTGGCGACACCAGCTTTCGCCCGCTGGTCGATCGGCTCCACGCCATGGGGCTCAAGGCGGGGATCTACTCCGACATCGGGCGCAATTCCTGCGGGCAGATCTACACCCCCGATTTCCGCAACCAGCCCGAGGGCAGCCTCGCCGAGCGCGAGGTCGGCCTGTATGGCCATGTCGCGCAGGATATCCGCCTCTATATGGTCGACTGGGGTTTCGACCTGATCAAGGTCGATGGCTGCGGCATTCGCGGTCTGGCGGCGGACAGCGCGCGCGTCCGCACCGGGGTCTATCGCGCGCTGCCGCCGCTGGTCGACATGCAGTCGCTCGCCCGCACCGACATCGCGGCGACGCGGCGGCTGTTCGAGGCGGTCGGCGCTGCGCTGCGGCGCTATCGCCCGCTGGGCGATTATCATTACGCGCTGTGCCTGTGGGGCGCGGCCGATGTGCGCGCCTGGGGCAAGGATGTGGGCAACAGCTCGCGTACCAGCGACGATATCCAGCCGAGCTGGTCGCGCATGCTGACCAATCTCGACGCGGTGTCGCGCCGCCCGCTTTATGCCCATCCCGGTTCGTGGAACGACCCCGACATGCTTTTCGTCGGCACCGGCGATTTCGATGCCGCGCACCTTGTCGAGGCGCGCTCGCATTTCGCGCTATGGGCGATGGTCAACGCCCCGCTGATCATCGGTTACGACCTGCGCCACGCCGCGCCCGCGCTGCTGGCGGTGTTCGGCAATGCCGACATCGTCGCGCTCAACCAGGACCCGGCGGGCAACCAGGCGGTGCTGGCGTTCGATTCCGACGAGGTGCAGACCTTCGTCAAGACATTGGCCTCGGGCGAGAAGGCCGTGGCGATCGTCAATCGTGGCGCCACCCCCGTGTCCGCCGTGCTGACCGCCGCGCAACTCAAGTTTCGCGACGATGCGCAGGTCGCGCTGACCGAGCTGTGGCTCGGCGACCGGACGCGCTTCACCAGGGAAACCGCCGTCACCCTCGCCCCGCACGAGACCCTGCTGTTCCGCGCTTCGGGCACGCGCCGGCTGGCCAACGGCCTCTATCTGTCGGAACAGACCGGCCGGGTGAACCCGGCGGTCGACGGCGTAGTTGTGCCGCAGCCCGATCCGACGACCCACCGCTCGATCCTGCCCTGGGTCGGCACGCGCGGCGCGGGCGAGTTCCCGCAATATGGCGGCTGGGGCGGGGCGCAGGCCGACCGCGCGCCTTATGGCCAGCCGATCCGCATCGCCGGCACGCCTTTTGACAGCGGCATCGGTCTGCTCGCCAATGCCCGGCTGGAGGTGCGCAATGCCGGGTTCGACCATTTCTCGGCGCTGGTCGGCGTTGATGACTCCGCGCCGCGCGGCGCCGCCCGCGTGACGTTCGCGGTCTATGGCGATGGCCGGCTGCTCGCTCGCTCGCCGGTCCGGACCGCCGGCCAGGCCGGCTGGCGGATCGATGCCGATGTCCGCGGCGTGCGCATCGTCGAGCTGGTCGCGCGCGCCGCCCCAGGCCGCGCTGCCGCCCCCGCGACGCCAGTCGCCTGGGCGGAGGCGGCCCTGACGCGCGCGGATCGTTGATGTCGGTGCGAGCGATCGCGCGCAGGCGAGGGAGCCTTGGCGAACCATCGTATCTATGAGGTCAGCGTGGCGAGCGTCTATCCGCTCTATGTCGCCAAGGCCGAGAAGAAGGGCCGCAGCCGCGCCGATGTCGACGCGATCATCTGCTGGCTGACCGGGCACAGCGCGGCATCGCTCGCCGATCAACTCGCGCAACAAACCAGCTTCGCCGACTTCTTCGCCCAGGCGCCGCGCATGAACCCCGCGCGCGTCCAGATCACCGGCACCGTCTGCGGCGTGCGCGTGGAAGATGTGGCGGACCCGGTGATGCGCGAGATCCGCTATCTCGACAAACTGATCGACGAACTTGCCGAGGGCCGCGCGCTTGAGCGGATCCTGCGGCACTAGCGAGGTGCTGCTCGCCGGCGCTACGGCAGTTCGTGGAATCGCTCCAGTCTCGGATGTCAAAAAGCAATTGGAAAGCAATGTGTTATGGGCGCCCGCGGAGACCGCGGCGCCCATATGTCATGCGAGCGGAAGCTCAGTTGCAGGTGTTGGTGGCAAGGCTGAGCTGCTTGAGGTTGTTCGACGACTGGCTTGCGGCACCGTCGCCGCCGGTCTTGCGCGCCGACAGCTTGGCGTTGGGAAGGCCGGAGGACTGCGCCGCGCCGTCGCCATTGACGTCACCGGTCGCCACGCGAACGCCGCCCGTCGTGGTTGCGGTGGCGCCGTCGAAAACCTTCACATGGCCCTTAAAGCCGGTGCCGTCGCCCGGCGCTGGGCGTACCGTCTCCACGCCCTGCGGCGCGGACTGGCACGGCGCGGCGGCCGGCGTTTGCGCGGCCAGCGGGGTGGTGGAAAGCGCCAGCAGGCACAGGCCGGTGGCGGCGATCATCTGTTTCAACATGAGAATTCCCTTGCTCCCGGTCGCCGGTCTGAAAGTGCCGGCGCGACGTCGTGGCCATTAGCCGGTGCGCCACGGCGTCGGGAGGTGCAACGGCGCGCGCCGCGATGCACCGCGTTGTGCAACCGTTGCAGGCAAACGTTGCTTTCGCAGCGATTTCATGGACAACTCGCCACCCATGAAGCGGGAAGAGTTCGCCGAGCGGCTCCGGCTGGTGCTCAAGGCGATGTCGATCAGCGGCGGTCGGCTCGCGGCCGATGCGTGCGTCGACAAGTCGCTGGTCAGCCGCTGGTGCTCGGGGGCGGTGACCCCGTCCGAGCATAATCTCGCCCGCCTGACCCAGACCATCGCCGCGCGCCATCCCGGTTTCACCATGCTCGACTGGGAACTCGATCTGCCCGCGCTCGCCGCACGCTTCGGCGTGACGGTGGCGGCGCCCGCGCCGCTCGCCGAGGCGGGCGTGCCCGGTGGTTTTGCCGAATGGCTCGCCCTGCCCAAGCTGCGCGAGGCGGCCTTTGCCAGCGGCGGCGCCAGCGCCGCGCTCGCCGGCTTCTGGCGCACGACGCGGCCCAGCCCGGAATTCCCCGGCAAGTTCGTCCACGATCACGTCATCATGGAGCCGACCGCCGACGGCCCGCTGCGCTTTCGCATGGGGTTGTTCTCCAGCCGCGTATCGGGCTGGTCGATGGCGGTCGGCGACCAGATGTTCTGTTGCGCGACCAACATGGTCGTTGGTTCGTCGATCTTCGCGATCTTCAACCGCGTCCACCGCCCGCGCATCGACGTGCTCGACGGCGTGACGCTGGCCTGCATGGCGGATGCCGGCGGCGTGCCGGTCGCCGCCGCCTGCTCGAACGCGTCGGCCAGTTGTCGGGCGATCCGGCGGCCGATGAGGCGTGTTATGAGGAATTGCTCGCAACGCATCCGATCGCGCCCGAAGGATCGGTGCCGGAGGCGATCCGGCGCCACCTGCTGTTCGATGTCGGCCCGGCCGCGCTGGCTGCCGGTGGCGATCCGGTGCTGATGATGCGCTCGATGACCTCGCTGGCGCGGGGCTCTGCAGGGTAAGGCGTGGCTAGCGGAGAGGCGTGGTTTCGCTTGCGGTCGGCGTGATCCAGTGTCGCCCTATTCCGCTTCCGGCCGGCGTCGCTCTCGGCGGCTTGCCAGCGCCTGCGCCTTCGACACCGCCTCCGCCATCCGGCGGTCAGCCGCGCGGCATAGCCGGGCCCGTCGTTCCAGCGCACGCCGGTCGGCACGTCGGGCACGATGCCGCCGACCTCGTTGCTGCCATCCTTGCGAAAACGGGCGCAATTGGGCATTTCGAGTTTCGCCCCACTATGCGCCAGCGTGATCGGCTGGTCGAAGTCGAGATGGCCGCAACCGGCGCCACCGGTGCGCGTGCCCATCACGATCGCGGCATCATTGTCCTGCAACAGCGCGGTGAATTGCTCCGCTGCCGACCATGTTTCGTCATCGACCAGCACGATCACCGGCCCTTGCCACACGCTGTCGCGATACGGGAATTTGGCGGCGTTGAAAGCGCCCGCCGCCCAGGTCCGCCCGTCGAGCCGACCCGCCGGCAACGTCGCGAGCGGGCCGGTCGCGAAGCCGGCCTTGGCCAGCGGCGAGCATGAAGGCGCGGCACAGGGCGCCAGTCCGTCCGCGATCCCGTCCGCCTGTCGCGCAACGTTGATCAACAAGGCACGATCCGCTGGCGATGCGTGCCGCGCCTCCTTGCGCAACCATGCCGCGCGTTGCCGCCAACTATCGACCCAGCGGGCGCCCCGCATCACGCCGATCGGCGCCGAGCGCAAAGGTACCGGCGACACGATCCGCGCCGCGGCTTCGGCCCACTCGGTTCCGCCGCCGTTGCGCGTCAGGTCGACGAGCAGAACCTGCGCGCCGGCCGCGCGCAGCCGCTCGACCGTCTGCATCAAGCCGCGCGTCATCAGCCCATGGACATCGCTCGACAGCCGCTCCTCGCATCCGCCATCGCACGGCTTGTCGAGCGCGATACGCGCACTGGCCACGACCTGTTCGCACAGCGCGGGATAGCCTTGCGGCGAGAACACCCCGATCCGGATTACCCCGATGCTCGCCCCGGCGCGCGAAGCGTCCGTGCTGACGAGACCCGCGCGAAACGGGCCGCCACCGTCAATGCCACGGTATCCGGGCAAGGCTGCGGCAGTCCCCGCCGAGACCTGCCCAGCATCAAAACCGCGTGTGGCGCAGAATGCCGACACGCTCATCGGCGTCGCGGGCGCCGCGTTCGTCGGTGGAGGAGCGACGTCCCGGGCGGCCGGCCAGTGCAGCGCGAGATGGCCGTCCTTGAAACGCTCGATCAACCGGTCCAGCACTCGGCGCGCGTCCGCGTCGTTGCGACTTGCCCGGATCGCACCGGCCGCGCGATCGAACCAGCGATCAAGCGAAACCTCACGCTCGACGGTCAGCCAATCGCGATTGGGATAATCGCGGTCGATTGCGGTGCGGATCTGTCCGAGATCGGCGAGCCAGGGTGCCGGGTCCCATGCCGGCGCAGCGGCAAGCAACAGCGGAAGCAGCGCGCATGAAACAACAGCTCTCGCGATTCGCCGCATCTGACTCCCCCGGTCGTCCGCCCCGCTGCATGAAACTTGGTTCGGTTTCGGGCAAGAGCGATGCAGGTCGAACGCCGGATGCGCCGCTTCCCGGGGATGCGGGCCGGCGGTACGACGGCCACCGGACGACCGCACCGCCGCCCGTCGTCACGCGTTCTTCGGCCTGCCGCCCTTGCTGTGGGAATCGGCCTCGGTGCTGCTCTGCTGGTTGGTCGAGGGATCGACCGGCGGCTGGACCGCCGGCTCGAGCCGGTCGTTCGCGGTCGCGCCTTGCGTGCTGCCCTTGGTTTCAGGCGTGCCCTGGTTGTTCGAGCCGTTATTCATCGTCCATCTCCCGTTTTTCGATGGAATAACAACGCTGCAACCGGCATTCCGATCCACCATCACGCGGCGGCAGGCGTTACGCCCCGACCAGCACCTGCCGAAACGCCGCCAGCCGCCGTGCGCCCTCGTCGATCACCGGGTCCGCCTTGGCGAAGCACAGCCGCACGACGCTGCCCGGCGCATCTTCGGCGTAGAAGGCCGAGACCGGGATCGCCGCCACGCCGGCCTCTTCCACCGCGCGCAGGCAGAAGCTGCGATCGTCTAGCGCGATGCCCGATGCCGCCAGGTCGATGCACAGGAAATAGGTGCTTTCGCTCGGCAGCACGACGAACCCGGCATCGCGCAGCGCCGCCGCCAGCCGGTCGCGCGAGCGCTGATAGCCGGCGCGCATCTCGGTGAACCAGGCGTCCGGCTTGCCCAGGCCATAGGCGACGCCGGTCTGGAGCGCGGGCGGGGTGGTGAAGGTCAGGAACTGGTGCGCGCGGGCGATCGGCTGGAGCAGGGCGGGGGGAGCGATGACGAAGCCGACCTTCCACCCCGTCATCGAGAAGATCTTGCCCGCCGAGCCGATCTTGATCGCCTGTTCGGCCATGCCCGGCGCGGCGATCAGCGGATGGTGCGGGCGGTCGTCGAAGCGGACATGCTCCCACACTTCGTCGCACAGCGCGATCGTGCCGTGGCGGCGGCATGCCGCGGCGAGCAGCGTGACCTCCTCCGCGTCGAACGCGCGCCCCGCCGGGTTGAGCGGGTTGTTGAAGATCACGACTTTGGGCGAGGTGGCGAACGCCGCGTCGACCGCCGCCTCGGTCAACCGCCATGCCGGCGGCGCGAGCGACAGGAAGCGCGCCACCCCGCCGGCGCGCCGCACCAGCGGCAGATAGGCGTCATAGCTCGGCTGGATCAGCAACACCTCGTCGCCGTCCGACACCAAAGCGAGGATCGCCGCCGCCAGCGCCTCGGTCGCGCCCGAGGTCACCAGCACGTCGTCGGCGCCGAACGGCAGCGCCTGGTGATGCGCATAATGCGTCGCCACCGCCGCGCGCAGTTCGGCCAGTCCCATCATCGGCGGATACTGGTTCGATCCGGAGAGCAAGGCGTCCGCCGCCGCCTGCCGCACGTCGCGCGGCCCGTCGCCATCGGGAAATCCCTGGCCGAGATTGATCGCCCCGTGCGCCCGCGCCAAGCCGGACATTTCCTCGAAGATCGTCGTGCCGAGACCGGCATAGACCGGGTTCATGCGTTTCCCTCGCTGCGCGCCCGATGGCGCTGTCGCGGACGGGCTACCGGCAAATCCGTCGCAAGGCCATCCATGCGCGCCGCACATCGCATCCACGCCACGCGCCGCCGTGACGGGCAACATTGTCTAGCTGGCGTTCATCCGCGAGCCTTCAAAAGGGCGTACCGACCTTTCACCACACGCCCATGCCGGAGATTGACGATGGATATGCGCAACGAGGACCCCGACTTCCTGCTCCGCCGCGCCGAACAGGAAGCCATCCAGGCGATCCGCACCGGCCACCCGGTCGCTGCCGCCGCCCATTTCGACCTGTCGCTGATGTATGGCGAGCGTGCGCGCGAGGCGCTGACCGGCGAGGACGACACGACGCGCCTGCGCGTGCCGGGGCCGCGCCGCCCGGCCTGAGCGCACCCGCCCCGGCGAGCGCACGCAGTTCGCGCTGGCGGTCGCGCCGCATTCGTTGGATGATGGCTGCTCCATCAACAGCCTGAAAGTCAGTCATGATCGGCATCGTCGCGACCCTCACCGTCCAGCCCGGCAAACAGGCCGACATCGAGGCGATCTTCGCCGATCTCGCCGCGCGCGTCCGCGCCGACGAACCCGGTAACGTCTTCTACCAGCTGTGCCGCAGCCGCGAGAGCGACACGACCTACAAGGTGCTCGAACTCTATCAGGATCAGGCCGCGGTCGAGGCGCACCGCACCAGCCCCCATTTTCGCGCCGCCGGCCCGCTGCTCGGCGCCGTCCTCGCAGCGCCGCCGGTCATCGAGTTGCTCGACGCGGTGTAGCGGATCGTCCGTTAAGTCTGGATCATCCCGCCCTTTCCGTTCGCCCTGAGCTTGTCGAAGGGCTAGGATCAGCGCGACGTCGGCCTGGTCGCGCGCGACACTCGCGCAGGGCAGGGCCTCGGCCTGTCCTTCGCGCGCCTGCCGGGCACGTTCGTGCTGGCGCAGGGCATATCTACCGCCGATTCGCGCCGCTGCGGCGCGAGGCCGTCACGGCGCTGCGCGCGCAACTGGCGCGCGCCTATCCGAGCATGCGCAGCGTGTTCGAGCACCTTGAGGCCCAGCCGATGCGATGAGCCTGCCGTTCCGACACGTTGAGCGCGTCATGGCCGCCTGCGACGTCGCCTCGGGATTTGTGTCATATCGGGACGGACGCCGCCGCCCCGATATGTGATGTTTTCCCGACCTTATTGCAGACTGACGGGCGTCGGGGCGACGTTGGCGCCGCCATTGCCCGCGCTGGTGCCGAGTCGGTTGTTGCCGAACGACAGGATCGAACCCGTTCCCGTGATCTTCGTGCTCGCGCCGTTGCTGTACACGCCGACATTCGACAGCCGGACCGTTGCATTGGTCGCGACGATACCGAAGAACAGATTGTTCGCGATCGTCACCGAATCGAGCGAGACGTTGACCGGGCCGCTAGCCGACGAATTGGCGAAGACGCCCCGGAACGCATTGTTCGAAAAGTTGCTGTTGGAGACGACGGCGGTCGAATTGTCCTCGACCTGCAACGCCACGGCCGAGGTTGAAATATTGACATGATCGAGCGTGGCCAGTGCCGTGCCGACGCCGGTCGGCTTGATACCGATGCCATTTTGCAGGTTATTGGTGATGTCGACGTTCCGCACGATCAGGCTGGCGTTGGCCACGCTCGGCTCGAACGAAATGCCCGACGTGGTGGTGTTGGCGCCGCCATTGCCAAAGCCGGTGATGCTGACATGATCGACGGTCAGGCTGTTGCCCTGGAGAAAGCGGATCCCGACCAGGCCGGGCGTACCCGCGCCCTGGATGCCGTCGATCGTCAGGTTGCGCACCACGACGTTGACGTTGGCCGCATTGATCGTGATGCCGTTGGTGCCGGCGACGAGGATCGAACCGACCTGGCCACCGGCACCGGAGCCACAATCCAGCGTGATCGACTTGGTGACAGTCACGCCGCCAAAGCCGCCCGGATCGAGGCAGTCGATCTCGCCGCCCGACGCGGTCTTGCTGATCGCGCCGGCAAAGGTCTTGCACGGCGCGGTGCGGCTGCACGGGTTTGCGTCGTCGCCGACCCCCGAAATCCAGGTGCGCGTTGCCTGCGCGCTGGCTGGCGCCGCAGCGCACAGCGCGACAAGCGTCGCGGCCACGGTGATCGCGGCCATCCTGATCAGTTTTATCATGTGAACCCCCCCCTTCCTCGAAACGTGGTTGGCGCGCGACACGCCAGAACATTGCCATCCATGTTGCTCTTGTGGCCGCATAGCGATGGTTAAGAACCCGTAAGGGCTGGACCTAGCGTAACGCGGCGAGACGGGCCATCGAAAAGAAGGACCCTCTAGTGGCGCCGCGTCGCGATCATCTTGCCAGATCGGGCGGGGAACAAGGCGCGATTTCGCTCGCCATGCCGGGGAAACCGGGCAGCCGACGCGCGTGTCAGCTGTCCGAGTGCGCAACCGGCGTGGTGCGCAGCCGACCTTCATAGTCGCGCTTGCCGAGCGGCACGCCGCCGAGGCGCAGAATGTCGTAAGCCGTCACGGCGTGAAAATGGAAATGCGGCAGCGCGAACGACAAGATATAGGTCTCGGCCGTAAAGGCGAGCCGGCGCGGGCCGATCTGCAGGTCGAGCGCCTTGCCCGCCCAGCCATCGACCTCATCGGGGATGAACCCCCGCAACGTCGCTTTGGTCAGCGCAATCCTCGCCTGCAGCGCAGCGAACGGCACCGCGCCGACCAGCGCGGGCGGGGCGAATATGCCATCCCGGATCGCCTCCAGGCTTGAGACGGAATGGTTCGCGACGCATTCGATCTGGAAATGAAACGGCGCCATGTCGGGATAGAGTCGCGCATTCACCAGATCGTCGGGGTCGGTGCCCGTCGCCGCGCAATGCCCGGCCGTCTTTTCGAGAAAGCCCGCGACGGCGCCGACCGTCTGCAGGAAGGTCGCTACGCTGAGGTCGTAGAGTGATGTCGCCATTGGCGTTCCCTCGCGCGAGATCGGCGTCCTTTACGTCGCGGCGAACGCCGCCGCCGTGGAGGACGCGACGACGTTATCCGGGTGCGCGGCGATTGGGCAATCGCGGATCGACGATGACCCGTCGAGCGCAGCGCTCGTCGCGCATCTTGCGTCGCGGGGCGGGGGCCGCGCGTCAGGTCGTGGGCCCGTGCCGCCCTTCAAGCCCGTCATGCACTTGCGCGCTGTCCGGTTCGCAGGGGTCGCCGCACACATGGCGCAGCGCGCAGTCGACGCATTCGCCGGTCTTGCCGGGGCTGCATGCCGCGCAATAGCGCAGATGTAGGCTGGCCAGATTGGCATGCGCGATTTCCGCCTCGATCGAGTCGGCGCGGATCGCGCTTTCGATTTCCTGCCGCGCGCGGTCCCTGAAATATCGTCGTTCGCTGATCGCCATACGGATTCCCCTTCGACAACCAACGTGCTGTCATTCGACACAATATTTCGGTGCGACACAGGCCGGAGGATTTGGTGGCGGTAACTCGTCGCGAACGACTCACCCGATGGGCCCGGCAGCTTCCAGGTGCCGGTTTCGCAAGCCCGCGCCTATCGGGTATACTACGTGGGTCAGCGGTTGCTGTCGCTCGACCTGCGCAACGACATGCAGGGATCGGGCCGTTATCGACCCAGGCTTAGCGACCGCGCCAGGATGCGGATCGTCTGATCGGACGGGCCGGGCGTGATCCTTCCGGCCGTGAGATTCCGTGCTAGCCGCTCGCGCGCGTCACGAGCCTGACCGGCACCGGCATGGCGACGGCGTCGGCCACCGTCAGTCCATCCATGATCGCATCGACGAGTAGCGCGCCCGCGCGGACAAGATCCTGTTCGATCGTGCTGAGTGCCGGTTGGCTGTCGCGGGCGTGGTAGCTGCCGTCGAAGCCGATCACCGCGACATCGCCCGGCACCGCGCGTCCCGCCGTCGACAGCCTGCGCATCACGCCGAGCGCGAGGCCGTCGCTCGCGGCGAACACGGCGTCATACGCTGCGCCGCGCGCGAGCAAACCGTCGATCGCGGCCGCGCCTTGATCGATCCGACTGCCGGCGATCGGCGCGTCGCCCTCGATCGCGTCGAGCCCGTGGCGCGACAGCGCGGCGCGCCAGCCATCGCGTCGCGCGCGGAAGGCGTGGTGGCGGCGCCAGCCGGGGCCGACAAAGGCGATGCGTTGGCGCCCCTGCGCGACGAGGTGATCGACCGCCAATACCGCGCCCGCGTGATTGTCGGCGCGTATCGTGGGCAGTGCGTCGTCCGGCGCACCCCAGCCGACGATATTGCCGCCAGCAGCATGGGCCTCTCCGAAAAATCGCCACGCGGCGCGGTTGGCGGCGCTGCCGATGACGATAACGCCATCGGCCTCGCCTCGTTGTTGAAAATCGCAGCGCCACGTTGCGCGCTCGCCCTGAAAGGACAGGCTCACGCTGAGTTGACGGCGTGCTGCCGCTGCTTCGACCGCTCCGACCAGTTCATAATAAAAGGGGTTGAGCGTGGCGCGGTCGGCGCCGGGCGCGGATAGCAGCACCAGTGCGATGCAGCCCGGTCGCGCGCCGCGCAGTTGCATGGCGGCGCGGTGCGGGCGGTAATCGAGCGCCGCCGCCGCCGCCTTCACCCGATCGCGTGTCGCGCGCGCTATCGTCGGGCTGTCGCGCAACGCCCGCGACACCGTGGGCTGCGAAACGCCGGCCAGCGCCGCGACGTCGTGCGATGTCGCCTGCCGCGTCGGCGGTGCGGTGTCCTTCCCCCCAGCCGGGTCCATTCGAGCCTTTCCAGCGCTGTCTATCGCGGGTCACGCGACCGCCCGCCCGACCAGAGCCGCGAACGCCCGGCGAATCAAGCCCCGCTTCGGACAGCACGGCGTCAAGATTTCGTGCCATCCGACTTCCGGTCATTCACGTAAGCGACACCCGCATGCGCGCGGTCCTATTGGTAGGACAATTGTTTCGGCGACAGGCCACGATAGCGCATGCGTATTCTCCTCGTCGAAGATGAACCAGCCGTTCGCGAGGAGCTGTGCGAACTTTTCGAGTTGCGCGGATTCGCGGTTCGCGCGGTTGGTGATGTGAGAAACGCGGTGCGGGCATTGCAGGAAGGGTGGTGGCCGTGCGCGCTTCTCACCGACTTCAATCTGCCCGACGGAAGCGGCCTCGATCTGATCCGGACGATACGCCACTCGCTCCATCTCGGCCCGGAGGTCGCGCCGGCCTTGCTCATGACGGGACATACCGATTTGACCGAGCAGGTTCGTCTCGCCCTGGCGCAGGAGCAGGTCGCGATGCTGACCAAGCCGCTCGACCCGACCGCGCTGTTGCAGATGCTGTCGCCGGCGCCTTTCGGGACGTCGCCATGAAGGGTGACCCCGGCGCGGCGCATGCCGAGCGCGACGGGGCCAGCCCGGCCATTCGACCGCAAACCCTGCGCGCATGGTTGCTGGCAGCGCTGCTGGCGAGCGTCGCCGTGGCGGCAAGCTCGTTCCGGATCGTCCTGGCGCCCGGTTTCGAACTCTATCTCGGGCCGCTCTTCTACCTGCTGGCCTATCGGCTCGGCGGGGTAAGACTAGCGCTGCCCGTGGCGGCGATCACGATGCTCCCCTCCTATTGCTGGTGGGGGCATGCCTTTTCGATCGTCCTTGCCCTGGCGCATGTCGGTGCCATCGCGCAGATGCGCCGGTTTCGCGACCTGGCCATTCCCACGCTGATTTTTTCGGTCGGCGTTGCCGCGCCCGCGGGATATCTGTTCCTTCGCTTCCATTACGGCGCGCCCGATGTCGTCATCGCGCTCGCGGTGATCCGCAAGCTGCTCAACGACGTGATGTTGGCCGCGATCGTCGACATGATCTGTGCCATCGTCGGATTCGATCTGGCCAGGGGAAGGCTATTTCGCCGGCGGACGGTGCGCCTTGCCCGATTGATGCCCGCGACCGTAACGCTCATCGTGCTGACATCGACGCTCGTCCCCTTCGTCAACAATGTCCGTCGCTTCTCGAAAGACTTCGACCAGGCCCGTGCCGAAATCGCCCTGTTCGCCGAGCTCGAAATTCGCCGCTCCCTGGCCGACCCCGTAAGCGGTCGGGAGGTGTTCCGGCAGGTCGGCGGCGACCGTGCGGAGCGCGACATCATCATCGCTTCCCGGCTTACCGGCCCGATCCAGACAAAGGTGCAGCAGCGCCTGGGCTGTACGCGGATCGATGATGGCGCACACGTCAGCGGCCCCAACGATCGCAATACGTTCGCCTATTGGCTCTCGGCCTGCCAGCTTGGCACTGCTGACGTGGCGGGACGACATTTGGTCTACCTCTACTCGACGCGACCGGTCGCCGAGCGTGCCTTTCGCGATGCTTTGCTGGAAATGGCGGGGCTGGCCATCATCCTGATCATCTCGCTGCTGCTGCAGTTGTTCCTGAGCCGAGGCGTGGAACAGTCGCTCCAGGCCTGGAAGCGGGTCGTCGAGGCGTTCGGGAAACCCGACATCACCCAGCCGCAACGCCTGTTGTTCGAAGAGTTTTCGAGCCCGATCGCCGCGATCGTCGCCGCGAACAACCGCTTCGCCACGCTCGTCGAGGAACGTCGACGGCTTGCCGACGCGGTCGTCGAACTCAAGGGCGAGATGGACCTGAAGCTCGCCAGCGACATTCGCTTCGATCGCGAGACCGGCGTGCTGCACTTTACCGAAATCAGCATCGATTGCCCGGCGCGCAAGGAAATGATCGTCGTCTCCCCGAGCGACCGCAGCGCGGTCTCAGGAAGCTGCGCTGCGAGTGAAGCCTTTGTCGAATTTCGCATCCACGGCGGCGCCGCACCCGACTGGTATTTGCTTTCGGCGCGCGGTCTGGAGGAGCCGGGCTGTTGGCGGTCGGGGTGGATCGTCCGTCTGCGCCAGTCCAAGCTGGCGCATGATCGCGTCCTTCAGCAGGCCCGCCTGATCGAGCTCGGCGGCATGGCGTCGGCGCTCAGCCATGAACTCAAGCAACCACTTTTCACCATTGCGCTGTCGTCGGAAAACGGCCGATTGCTGATTGATCAGGCGACGCCCGACGCCTTCGCCAAGGCACGTGCCAAGTTCGACCGCATCTCCGAACAGGTCAATCGGTCGCGCGACATTATCGCGCGCATCTCGCGCTATTCGCGGATCGAGGATGATGATCCCGATCCGGTCGAGATCGGGGAGGTGATCAACACCGCGTTGCGCTTCATGCGCCCCTTGATGGTGCAGAAGAATGTCGATGTCCGCACCGCGCTGCCGGAGCCGCTGATGTTGCTGGTCTCGCGGGTCGGCATCGAGCAGCTGCTGGTGAACGCGATCCAGAACTCGGTCGATGCGATCCTGTCGCGGAGCGAGACGGGCGAGGCCGGATTCCAGGGCGAAATCGGCGTGTCGGTCACCGTTGATGACGGCGGCGTGCGCATGCAGATAACCGACAACGGGACGGGCATGACACAGTCGGATCCGGAGTCGGCGTTCGGGGCCTTCGTCTCCACCAAGCCGGCTGATAGCGGCACCGGGCTCGGGCTCTACATTTCACGCCAGATCGTGATGGAAATGGGCGGGCGGATCAGCATCTGCTCACGCCCCGCGCCCGAACGCGGGGCTGTGATGACGATCGATCTGCCGGCGCATCTGATCGCGCGCCGCAAGAAGGCGGCGCCGAACGCCGAAGCCATGGCATAAGCCGCTCGCCGCTCGGGATCTGGATGTCAGGCGATAACTGCCGCTGGTAACAGCGTGGCCGCCACACCCTCAAAGTAGCCGTCCGTCATTGCGTGACCCGGCGTCCAGCCAGCGCGGGCCGCGTTACCGCGGCCCGCGCATTATTTCACCGGTTGCGATGCCCGTTCAGGCGGGGACGCGGTGCAGCGCGCACAGCTTGTTGCCGGCGGGATCGCGCAGATAGGCGAGGTAGAGCGACCCCATCGCGCCCGAGCGGATGCCGGGCGGGTCTTCGCAGGCGGTGCCGCCGGCGGCGAGGCCGGCCGCGTGCCACGCATCGGCCTGTTCGGGCGAACTCGCCGCGAAGCCGATCGTGCTGCCATTGGCGCACGACGCGGGCTCGCCATTGATCGGCTTGCTGATCGCGAAGATGCCGGTCCTGGTCATGTAGAAGACGCGGCCCTTGTCGTCGGTGTTGCCGGCGGGCACGCCCAGCGCGCCCAGCGTCGCGTCGTAAAAGGCCTTGGAGGCGGCGATATCGTCGGCCCCGACCATGATGTGACTGAACATCGATCTTCTCTCCTTGCGCGCATCGTTGCGTCGCCGGGGATCGTTACGGTCCGCGACCTGACCTGACAATGCCCGCCGCACCATCGGGCATCCGGGCGGTGCCGCATGCGGCATCGACAGCACGCACCGCGGCGCTGGCGGCACTTTTGCTGTCGTGGCTGAAATGGCAGCTCTGTTGACAGGTGCCGCGCGAAACGGCCGTATCGCGCCACGTCAACGCCGGAGCACGAGGCATGCCCGCGACCACCCTCGACCCCGCCGCCGCGCCCGCCGAGCGCCCCGCGCCGGTCACGCTCGGCACCGCGTTCTGGGTGTGGTTGCGCATCGCCGCGCTGTCGTTCGGCGGCCCGGCCGGGCAGATCGCGATCATGCACCGCATCCTGGTCGAGGAGAAACGCTGGATCGGCGAGCACCGTTTCCTCCACGCGCTCAACTATTGCATGGTGCTGCCCGGCCCCGAGGCGCAGCAGCTCGCCACCTATATCGGCTGGCTGCTCCACCGCACGCGCGGCGGCATCATTGCCGGCGGACTGTTCGTGCTGCCCGGCATGGTGTCGATCATGGCGCTGAGCTGGGTCTATGCGCTCTACGGCAAGCTCGGCATCGTCGCGGCGGCATTTTTCGGGCTGAAGGCGGCGGTGCTGGCGATCGTGCTCCAGGCGGTGATCCGCATCGGCGGGCGCGCGCTGCGCAACCCGGTGATGCTCGCCATTGCCGGTGTCGCCTTTGTCGGCATCTTCTTCCTCGGCATTCCCTTCCCGCTGATCGTGCTGGCGGCGGGGCTGGTCGGCTGGTTCGGCGGCCGCGCCGGGCTCGCGGTGTTCCGCGTCGGCGGCGGGCATGGGGCGGCCAAGGGCGCGATCGTCGCCGATGCCGATACGCTGCTCGGCGAGGAACTGCCCGACCATGCCCGCGTCTCCGCGCGCCAGTCGCTGCGCGTGGCGGCAGTGTGGCTGGCGCTGTGGTTGGTGCCGGTGGCGGTGCTGCTCGTCTGGCTCGGCCCGGCCAACATCTTCAGCCAGATCGCCACCTTCTTCTCGACCATGGCGACGGTGACCTTTGGCGGCGCCTATGCCGTGCTGGCCTATGTCGCGCAGCAGGCGGTGCAGTCGTACCACTGGCTGCGCCCCGGCGAGATGCTCGACGGGCTCGGCATGGCCGAGACGACGCCGGGGCCGCTGATCATGGTGCTGCAATTCGTCGGCTTCATGGGCGCCTATCGGTCGCCGGGCCTGCTCCCGCCGCTGCTCGCCGGCACGCTCGGCGGGCTGCTCGCCACCTGGGTGACCTTCGTGCCGTGCTTTCTGTGGATCTTCCTCGGCGCGCCCTTCATCGAGCGGCTGCGCGGCAATGTCGCGGTCGCCGGCGCGCTGTCGGCGATCACCGCGGCGGTGGTGGGCGTGATCCTCAACCTTGCCTTGTGGTTCGCGCTCCACACCATCTTCCGCCGCGTAACGCCCTTCGCCGCCGGGCCGCTGCGCTTCGACCTGCCGGTGCCGGCGAGCCTTGACCCTTTCGCGCTGCTGCTGTCGCTCGGCGCGATCGTCGCGGTGCTGCGCTTCAAGGCCGGCACGTTGCCGACGCTCGCGACCACTGCGGCGCTGGGTGTCGCGCTGCATCTTGCCGGGGTGACTGGTTAGGGCGGGGGGGCGATGGGGTGGGGGACCCGTGGACGGGACGGTTTGCAATTGGTGGAAAGCGGTCGTAGAAATCACAGATGCGAAACTTGGTTTCGTGCTTTAGCATTGTCGTATGACGCAAACTACTTGCCCTGCCGGGCACATTTTTTCCGAAACTCGCTTCCCGTCACCCCATAGCTTTCGGTTGTTACCGGATACGGGCATGGAATCGCTCGTAAGGCACATCATCAAGGCGGCAAAAGGCGACGATCCGGAAGGCGCTATCTATGATCTCATCATGGATCATGGAAAGGACACGGTCGTCTGTCCTGAATGTTCCCGTTTATTTTTTCTCGAACGCAATCGCCTGATTGAAAGCTACGTAAAAGAATAGCTTTGGTCCGCTCTTGGGGCGCTTTCCGCCGGGCAGCTTTCCGTCCCGATACCTGCCGGTCGGCTATCAGGCGGGCCGCGTCGATCCATTGCACCGGAACGGTAATACGTGGTGGAAAGCCGACATTGAGGTATTCGCCTCCGGTGGCTAGCTTTGACCGATGAAGCGCATTTTATTCTTCGCCACACCGGCCGACATCTCTCCGGTCCTCCAACATTTCGAGGCCAACGCCCCGCTCAAGTTTGTGGAGATGGGAACCCTGACGACGCCGAATAGAGCGATCTACCTGGAATCGGCGCTAATCCCCAATCCCGGTATCGCTACCCACGAAACGGGCAGTTTGTCGCGGGGTTACATGGTCTCGTACCAAGGCACCAAGAATCACATGGATTCCTCTGTCACCAGGAAAGGCGAGAGGCGCTGGAATCTCTTCAATAGCGACAACGAGGAAACGGTCATTCTCTCCTTGGCCGGGTTCTGGAAGACCGGCACCCTGCTGCCCGGCATCATGGACACGCTCCACCAGACGCCGGCGGCTCAGCAGTTGATGAAGTGGTTTCTCGCCGCCCTGAAGCAGGAGGGTTTCACCAAAATCGACCTCTGGTGGCTCGGCAGGGAGGCGCTCGAAATGCTCAAGGCAGGCAAGCGTTTGACGAAAACCGCAGAACAATCTCCGCCGGAGTTTGACCTGAAGCTGCCAGCGAGCATTCAGCAGGCCAGCCTCTGAATGAAGTTTCCAGACGAATGTCCGAAAATGGGCGGAAGCGGAATGGCTGGTTTATGAGTCCACATCGTGAGCCGAACGCGAACCTGCTCTATAAGGCGTAGCGTCGCTTCTCCGTACCTCCCCGGCAAGAGCCAGGTTTCCGTTGGGTGAGGCGGCCTGTGCCGCTTGTCATTCCCGCCATCCCAGCTAGGCCCCGGCCTGCGCCGGGGAGGCCAGAAAGGGAAAGCAACGCCCGTCCGACACGGGCCGCGCGACGCTGCGACGAACCGCTTACGTTCGGATCAACAGCGACAGCGCGAGCAACATCATCAGCAGCGCCAGGCCGATCGACACGCCGAGACAGACATAACCGACATAGACCAGTATCGGCGGATTGGGGCGTTGCAGCTTGCGATTGCGCGACGCGCCCGACAGCACGAAACTGGTGAGCAGGCCGTAAGTGAAGACGATCGCACCAAGCATGTCCGGTTCCCGCCGCTGATAGGAGCGAGCCCCCGCTCGCGGCGCGATTTCAACCACCATGCCGGCCGCTTTTCAATTGCGGGCTTTCCCGGACGCGCCGGAATATTGCGGCGTGGCGGAGACGTGGGGCCGGCCATGGCGCGCGACCCGCGATGCTGCCTCTTCCTCGGTCGTGCTCGGCGGCGGCGGTTCGTGTTGCCCCGGCAGCTTGCGCTACAACGCCACCCGGTTGAGCCTCAGCGCGTTGCTCACCACGCTGACCGATGACAGCGCCATCGCCGCGGCGGCGATGATCGGCGACAGCAGCACGCCGAACAGCGGGTAGAGCAGCCCGGCGGCGATCGGCACGCCGGCGGCGTTGTAGACAAAGGCGAAGAACAGGTTCTGGCGGATATTGCCCATCGTCGCCGCGCTCAGCTTTCGCGCGCGGACGATGCCGGTGAGGTCGCCCTTGAGCAGCGTCACCCCGGCGCTCTCGATCGCGACGTCGGTGCCTGATCCCATCGCGATCCCGACATCGGCGGCGGCAAGGGCAGGGGCGTCGTTGACGCCGTCGCCGGCCATCGCGACGATCCGCCCCTCGCCCTGCAACCGCGCGACGACCGCGCTCTTCTGGTCGGGCAGCACCTCGGCCTCGACCTCGTCGATGCCGAGCTGCTTGCCGACCGCCTCGGCCGTCGTGCGATTGTCGCCGGTCAGCATCACCACCCTTATGCCGTCCGCGCGCAGCGCCGCGATTGCCTCGGCGGTGGTCGGTTTGATCGCGTCGGCAATGGCGAGGATGCCCGCCGCCTGCGCGTCGACAGCGATGTAGATCGCGGTTGCGCCGTCACCGCGCAGCGCGTCGGCGCGGTCCGCCAGCGCTGCGCTGTCGATGCCGCGTTCGGTCAGGAAGCCGGCATTGCCCAGCACGACCTGCTTGCCATCGACGACCCCGACCGCGCCCTTGCCGCTCGGCGCGTCGAAGTCGCTAACCTCGGGCACCGTCATCCCGCGGGTCTTCGCTGCGGCGAGTATTGCGCGCGCGATCGGATGCTCCGACGCGCGCTCGACCCCGGCGGCGAGTCGCAGGAGTTCGGCCTCGTCGAAACCCGGCGCGGCGACGATCGCGGTGACCGACGGGCGCCCCTCGGTCAGCGTGCCGGTCTTGTCGACGACCAGCGTATCGACCTTCTCCATCCGCTCCAGCGCCTCGGCGTTCCTGACCAATATACCGAGCCCGGCGCCGCGCCCGATCCCGACCATGATCGACATCGGCGTGGCGAGCCCGAGCGCACACGGACAGGCGATGATCATCACCGACACCGCCGCGATCATGCCGTGCGCCAGTCGCGGCTCCGGGCCCCAGATCCCCCATGCGCCGAACGCGACCAGCGCGGTGAGCAGCACCGTCGGCACGAACCAGCCCGCCACCTGGTCGGCGAGTCGCTGGATCGGCGCGCGCGAACGCTGCGCGTCGGCGACCATCTGGACGATGCGGGCGAGCATCGTGTCGCGCCCGACCTTGGTCGCACGGATGACGAGCGCGCCGCTCTGATTGATCGTGCCGCCGATCACCACGTCGCCGACGCCGCGCGTGACCGGCATTGCCTCGCCCGTCACCATCGCCTCGTCGATCGCCGAGCGCCCTTCGATGACCTCGCCGTCGACCGGCACCGCCTCGCCCGGCCGGACGCGCAGCCGGTCGCCGACGGCGAGCAGTTCGATTGCCACCTCCTCGTCATTGCCGGCGGTGTCGATCCGCCGCGCACTTTTCGGCGCGAGGTTGAGCAGCGCCTTGATCGCACCCGACGTGCGTTCGCGCGCGCGCAGTTCGAGCACCTGGCCGAGCAGCACGAGCACGGTGATCACTGCTGCCGCCTCGAAATAGACCGCGACCGCGCCGTCCATGCCGCGAAACGCCGGCGGAAAGGCGGCGGGGAACAACGTCGCGACCACGCTGAAGCTCCACGCGACGCCGGTGCCCATCGCGATCAGCGTGAACATGTTGAGATGGCGCGTGCGCAGCGACGCCCAGCCGCGCGCGAAGAACGGCCAGCCTGCCCACAGCACCACCGGCGTGGCGAGCGCGAACTGGATCCAGGTCGAGATCGTCGGCGGGACGATGCGGTGGAGCGCCGGGAACAGATGCCCGCCCATTTCGAGCACGAACACCGGCAGGCTCAACACCAGCGCGAACCAGAAGCGCCGCGTCATGTCGGCCAGTTCGGGGCTCGGCCCGCTGTCCGCCGTGACCGTCGCGGGTTCGAGCGCCATGCCGCAGATCGGGCAGGGGCCGGGATGATCCTGGCGGATCTCGGGATGCATCGGGCAGGTCCAGATCTTACCCTCGGGCACTGCCGCTGGCGCCGCCTCCGCCGGCGGCGCAAGATAGCGCGCCGGCTCCGCCACGAACTTGTCGCGGCACCGTGCGCTGCAGAAATGCCAGGTCACGCCATCGATTGCGGCGTGATACGGGGTGGTCGCGGGGTCCACGGTCATGCCGCAGACCGGGTCGTGCACCGTGACGGCAAGCGCGTCGTTGGCCGGCGCGGCGTCATGTTGATGTGCCATGGTCATGCTCCCTGCAATGGAGCTTGCCCCATCGCCTCTGGTGCCGCTGCCGTGCGCCGGATTGTCGATCGCGCACAGCCTTGCGGGTGATCCGATGATGCCCATATAGGTTCTGTACCATGGTACGGGATCAAGCGGTAATATGACAACGATCGGTTCCCTCGCCCGCAGCGCCGGGGTTGGCGTTGAAACGGTGCGTTATTATCAGCGGCGCGGTCTGCTCGACACGCCGGAACGCGGTGCGACGTCCGGCCTTGGCGGCGGCATCCGGCGCTATGGCGACGACGATGTCCGTCGGCTGCGCTTCATCCGCGCCGCGCAAGCGGCTGGATTTACCCTGACGCAGATCGCCGAGCTGTTGTCGCTCGACGCCACTGACGACCGCCAGCGCGTCCATGCGCTCGCCAACGAGCGTCTCACCGCGATCGATGAGGAAATCGTACGTCTCGAGCGCGCGCGCGCGGCGCTGCGTCACCTGGCAAAGGAATGCGGCGCGTCGGACGTCGGTCCGTGCCCGATCATCGCTGCGTTCGAACGTGCCTGATGCGGCGTGGCTCGTCGCACCGTGGTCGTGCCCATACTTCACCGGCGCGGCCGGGCGTTGATGATGCGCCATGGTGATGCTCCTTGGTAACCGGCGAAATGTGGTTCGTGCGCGGTCAGATCAACGCGTCAGCACCTGCATCGGGACCATTGCGTAGATCGGCGCGCGCGCGCCGGTACTACGACCATGGGAGGATAACGCCGCGATGCACGCACGCATCGTTCGATTGACGCTGCGGACCTCGCACAAGGAAATAGCCATGACCCCGGTTTGCTCTGCGCCGCATTCATGCTCGCCGCGCCGGCATTCGCCCAGGCCGATGACCAGGTCGACCACCATCCGGCCACGCCGCCCGCTACCACCACCGCGCCGGCCGATCCCGCCAAGCCGATGCCGCCCATGCCGCCGATGAAGATGGCTACGCCGCCCGCCAAGAATGCTCCGCAGGGTCAGGCGGCGCCGGCCGGCGGTATGGATGGCGTGAAGGCCGGCATGATGTCGCCTGAGATGATGAAGGAATGCATGCGCCATCACGCGATGCACAAAAAGCACCGCGCGGCGCGACGCTCGCACCGCCACTGATCCGGTTTAGCCCTCCGCCGCCGGTTCGGTCAGGTGCAGATACACGCCGAACGCCATCAACAGCCCCGCGACGATCAGCGTCACCGTCAGCGGCTCGTGCAGCGCGACCACGCCGAGCACCGCGCCGAGGAACGGGGCGGTCGAGAAATAGGCGCCGGTGCGCGCTGCGCCGACCTCGCGCAGTGCCAGCACGAACAGCACGAGGCTCAGCCCGTAACCGAGCAGCCCGACCGCGCCGGCCGCGGCGACCGGGCCGATCCCCGGCATCGCCCCGCCGATCGCCAGCCCCAGCACGACATTGACCGACCCGGCGACCAGCCCCTTGATCATCGCCAGCGTCGGCGCGTCGACATGCGATATGCGCGAGGTGCAATTATTGTCGATCGCCCAGCACAGGCACGCCGCGGCGACCGCCGCCGCGCCCCAACTCGCCGCCGCGCCGGGCGGCCCGCGCAGTGCGAGCACGACAGCGCCGATGAAGATCGCCGCCATGCCCAGCCCGATCCGCCGGTTGAACGGCTCGCGAAACACGATCCATGCGATCAGCGCGGTGAACACGCCCTCCAGCGTCAGCAGCAGCGACGCCGCCGACCCGGTCGTGCGTACCAGCCCCCACATCAGCAGCGCCGGCCCCAGACCGCCGCCGAACAGCACCGCGCCCGCCAGCCAGGGCAGGTCGCGCCGCTCAAGCGCCACGCCACCCTCGCCACGCAGCAGGCGGAACAGTAACAGGCCAAGCCCCGAGCCGAGATACAGCAACCCCGCCAGCACGAGCGGTGCGACATTGCCGACGATCGCCTTTGCGGCGGGCGTCGACAGGCCGAACAGCGCGGCGGCGGCCAGCGCCAGCAGCCCGCCCTTGCGGACGTCGCCGAGGATGAAGATTTTGGCCATGCGCCGGCGCTAGCCGATCGGCGGCGTCGCGGCCAGCGCGGCCCGGCCGGGCGATTAAACTTGTACGCCGCGCGCGAACATGACCAAGGACGCGTACGTTACCGCGACGGCCGGCATCCGGCCGCGCCGCGACACCTCATCGACAGAATTGGACGTCCCCATGGGCAAGCTGCGCACCGCCAACAATCGTCACAAGCGCGCGCTCGCCGCGCAGGTCGCCGCCCGTTCGGCCGCCCGCATCGCGGCGCTGGCCCCGGCCAAGGCAACCAAGCCCGTCGCCAAGGCCTGACCGTCAATCTGCCAACGGCCCGTACCGTTCCAAGTTGAGGTAACGCGCATCGAAATCGCCGACCGTCGCAAGTCGCGCGAAGTCGAGGATCGATACGCGGCGATTTTCCCGCACGATCAGCCCTTCCGCGGCGAGTGCCTTGAACATGCGGCTGACATGGACATTGGTCAGCGCCAGCGCATCGGCGAGTTGCTCCTGCGTCAGCGGCAGGTCGAAATGGTCGCGCGCGCCTAGATTGGCGCGCTGCAGCCTGATCGCCAGTTCGCACACAATATGCGCGGTGCGCGTGCGCGCGTCGCGGCGCCCGAGATTGAGCATCCATTCGCGCAGGATCGCCGCCTCGAGCAGGCATTCCAGCCGCAGCGCCTGGTCGATCTCCGACGTCCGCGCAGCCAGCGCGCGCAGCGCGTCGATCGGGATCAGCGCCATTCGCACCGCGCCGAGCGCCTGGACATTATGGTCGGCACGCGGGGGCATCGACTGGAAAAGGTCGATCAGGTCGCCCGCCATGTGCAGCGCGATGATCTGCCTGGCGCCATTACCGGCCACCTTGTGGCGAACCGCGAAGCCCGAGAGCAACAGGCAGGAGTGCCGCGGCCGATCGTCCTCGCGCACCATGAATTCGCCCGCGCGGAGCGTCCGGACGACGTGCGGCAGCGCGAGGATCGCGGCGTGCGGGTCTCCGTCCAGCGGTAGCCAGCGTCCGAGTGTCTCGGCCATCGGTGCGAGGATCGGATCGATACGGTACATGCTCCCTCCCATAGGGGCAGGAGCGTATCGCATCTCTCAGCCACCGGCAGCCATAAATCAGGGCCGATGATGGTCTTAGCCTAGGCGCAAACATCGTGCGTGTCGCTGTGATAATAAACCATGAGATAAACATGGATTAAGAGAATATTGCTGTAATCTTCGCGGCGAATGTGCGGTGCGGGCGGCGATGCCGCTCAGACCAGCGCCGCCACCGCGAGTGTCGCGGCGACGAACCCGCCCGGATCGTCTTCCTGGATGAAATGCCCGCCGTGCAGCGTGGCATGCGCCATGCCCGCCGCGCCGGGTATGCGCTCGCGAAACGGCGCGTCGGCACCGCGCGTGATCGGGTCGCCGTCGCTGAAGCAGCACAGAAACGGCTTGTGCCATTGCTCGAGCACCGCCCAGGCGGCGCGCTGGTCGGGCACCGCGACATTGTCGCCCAGCGGCACGAAGGACGGGAAGATCCGCGCCGCGACCTTCGACGCGCGGTCGGGGAAGGGCGCGTCATAGGCCGCGATCTCGGCCGGCGAGAGCTGCCGCTTGGTACCGGCCTGGACGATGCGGCCGATCGGGAAGATCGGGCTCCAGCGCGAAAAGGCACGCCACAGCGCAAAGGCGCGCGGCGCCGCCTGGCCCTCGGGCAGCCCGCCATTGGACAGCACCACGCCCGCGAAGCGCTCGGGCATCGCCGCGACCAGCCGCAGCCCGATCAGCGACCCCCAATCCTGGCACACCAGCACGATGCGGTTGAGGTCGAGCGTCTCGATCCAGGCGCGCATCCAGCCGACCTGTGCGGCATAGCTATAGTCGCCCCGCGCCACCGGCTTGTCCGATCGGCCAAAGCCGATCAGGTCGGGCGCGACCGCGCGAAACCCCGCCGCCGCGACCGGGCCGATCATGTGGCGGTAGAGATAGCTCCAGGTCGGCTCGCCGTGCAGCATCAGCACCACCGGCGCGTCGCGCGGCCCCTCATCGACATAATGCACGCGCAGCCCGTCGCCGATCTCGGCGTAATGCGGCGCAAAGGGAAAATCAGGCAGGTCGCGAAACGGCGCGTCGGACGGGCGCAAGGCTTTCATCGATATTCCCCCCAGAGCATCGACCCCGCCACGCGCTGGGCCCGTGCCCCGCCGCGTCGAGATTTATGGCATTGATCGTGCCAATATATCCGGCCGCCGCCAATGCGCAATGGCGCGCGCGTCATCGGGAGCATTGCGTAGCTGCCGCGCCCGACGGCGATGATAATGCCCGCGCGTCGGTCGCTTTGCCGCGGCAATTATCGGAGCAAGACATGAACCGACGACATTTCCTGCTCGGCGGCGGCGCGCTGGTCGCGGGCGGCGGGGCGGCGTGGTGGGACATGCGGCGGCGGATGGGCTCGGCGGCCGATTATGACGCGGCGGCGCGCGCTCTGCGTGCCACGCTCGCTGCGCAACCCTCGCTGCCCGAACTGATCCGCTACGCCACGCTCGCCCCCAATGGCCACAATAGCCAGCCCTGGTTCTTCGCCGTTGCGCCGGGCAACATCACGCTCCACCCCGATTTTACGCGCCGCACCCCCGTGGTCGATCCCGACGACCATCACCTGTTCGTCAGCCTCGGTTGCGCGGCGGAGAATCTCGCACTCGCCGCCGCCGCCACCGGCCACCATGGCGAGGTGCTGTTCGACGAGAGTGGCGCCGGCGCGATCGGCTTCGCGCACCAGCCCGGCCCGCGCGAGGCTTCGGCACTCTGCGACGCGATCCCGCGCCGCCAGTCGACCCGCGCCGATTATGACGGCCGCCCGGTCGCCGCCGCCGATCTTGCCGCTTTGGCCCGCGCCGCCGCGGTCCCCGGCGTCGCGCTGGTGTTGCTGACCGATCGCCCGCAGCTCGACCGCGTCCGCGATCTCGTCGTCGCCGGCAACAGCGCGCAAATGGCCGATCCGGCCTTCGTCCGCGAATTGAAGGCGTGGCTGCGCTTTAACCCGCGCGCGGCGTTGCGCCATGGCGACGGGCTGTACAGCGTCGCCAGCGGCAACCCGGCACTGCCGTCATGGCTCGGCCCGCGCGCCTTCGACCTGTTCGTCACCGCCGCCGCGCAGAATGATCAATATGCCCGCCAGCTCCGCTCCTCGGCCGGCGTTGCGGTGTTCGTCGGCGACCGCGCCGACCGCGCGCACTGGGTGCAGGTTGGTCGCGCCTGCCAGCGCTTCGCGCTCCAGGCGACCGCGCTCGGCCTGCGCACCGCCTTCATCAACCAACCCGTAGAGGACGCAGCACTGCGCCCCGATCTCGCGCGGCTGGTCGGCATGGCGGACAAGCGCCCCGACATCGTGATGCGCTTCGGCCACGGCCCGCTGCTGCCCTATTCGCTGCGCCGCCCGGTCGCGGCGGTGATGGCGCCCCATTGAGGCGATCTGGCGCTAGGCCGCCGCCAGCGCCGCCTGGCGCGCCGGTTCGGCCGCCTTGCCCGCCAGCCAGATCGTGTAGGGCGAGCGCTCCGCATTGCCACCGTCGGGCACGGTCGCTTCCTCGACGCTGAACCCCACCGCCTTGAGCCGCTCGACGAACGCATCGTCGCGGTACGCCGACCAGATCGCCAGCACCCCGCCGGGGCGCAGCGCGGCATGGGCGTCGCGCAGGCCCCAGTTGCAATAGAGCCGGTCATTGGCCGGGTGGATGAAGCCGTCCGGGCCATTGTCGACGTCGAGCAGGATCGCGTCGAACCCGCCCGGTGCGGCGGCGATGACGTCGTGCACGTCGCGCACCGCGATCGTCACGCGCGGGTCGCTGAGATAATCGCCGAACAGATGCGCCAGCGGCCCCTTCGCCCAGGTCACCACCTGCGGCACCAGCTCGGCAACGACGATCCGCGTGTGTGCCGGAAAGGCGGTCAGCGCGGCGCCGAGCGTGAAACCCATGCCGAGCCCGCCGATCAGCACGCGATCCTGCTTGCCCGCCGTGCGGTGCGCGGCAAGGTCGGCCAGCGCCTGTTCGGATTGCGGCGCCTGGCTGCCCATCAGCTCGTCCTCGCCAAATTCGATCGAGAAATTCTTGCCATAACGCATCAGGCGCAATTGCCCGCCGCCGGGGATGTCGGCGGTGTCGATATGTTCGCTGGCGTGCATCGGGGCGTGGTCTTTCTGGGCATGCGCCGCGCCACCACGCGTCGCGCCGCCGACGCCCGCGCCGCTCGTGCGGGCTGCGGGTCGCAGGCGATCATGTCGGTGTGCGGCACCGGCGCCGGCCGCGTGGCCGCGCGATGCCGCGATCAGTGCCGGGGCGCCCGGTGTCGGGTGCCCCGGCGCGTCGATCAAAGTGCCTGGAGGTTGACGGCCGACATCTTGCCGCGCTTGTCGGGCTCGACGTCGTAGGAAACCTTCTGGTTTTCGGTCAGCGTGCTGAGGCCGGCGCGCTCGAGCGCGGTGATGTGGACGAACGCATCGTTGCCGCCGCCATCGGGCGCAATGAAGCCATAGCCCTTGTCGTTATTGAAGAATTTTACGGTACCGTTGACCATGACAGGTCCTTTTCGTTGAGGTCGGCGCGCGTCTCGGGACGCGGCCGGCGTGAGGCAGGAAAGGGACAAGGGAATGGCTTCCGCTATCCGTCGCATACGACGTTGCCCGTGCGCCCTACGCGTTTTTGGCGCGTTCGTACAGGCGTGCGCGTCGCGCACGGCTGAACGCCGCAATTCCGCCGCGTTTAAAGCGGCGTCGGCACCGCCAGCCCGAGCCGCCGCATCTGCTGCGTCACCTCGCCCGCCGGCCGCCCCAGCCGCAGCGCCAACTCGCCGATCGACCGGCCTTGCCACAACAGCGCGCGCAACCGTCGATTCGCCGCCTCGGGCCATCCTGCGTCCATCGCACGTCTCCCGGTTGAGTTAGACCGTTCAACGTGCGGCGCGCCGAAGCGTTGCCGCCCCCGCCGCCGCGCGCATTTTTTACGTGCCACCGCCCCGCGCCCGCTTTCGCCCCGCGCCGATCGCGCGCTATGGCGACGCGGTGCGCCGGGCTCAGCCGGCGGTTGGACGGGGTGGGGCGTTGGCGTGACTGAAATCGAGCGTCTGGTCCCTTCGGGGCTGATCGAGCATTGGGCGTTCCACCTGCGCCGCCAGCGCGCCCGCGCCGCCGATGCGCTGTGGCTGATCGACCAGGGCTTCACCATCCATGACGGGCGCGGCGGCGTGCCGACGCAGGATGCCACCGCCCGCCATCGCGCCGAGCAACAGGCGGTGATCGACGACGTCAACGCGCTGCTCGATCAATATGACGCGCTCAACCTGCGCCGCCCGGTCGACGGCGATATCTAGCGCGGGGTGATTTTAGCCACCCCGTTCGTTTCGAGCGCCGTCGAGAAGCCGGTCATGACGATCGCGCGCGACGTTGAAGGCCGATTGCACCGCACGCATTGATTCAACCGCATCGTCCGCCGCGCTATCCCAGCGCCCATGAAAAACACCGGCCGCCCCACCCGCTACACCGCCGATCACGCCCTGCGCGCCCGCATGGCGTGGGAGATCGGCGCCACCGACGCGCAGGTCGCGTTCCTCCTCGGCGTCAGCGCATCGACGCTGGCCCGCTGGTGCGCGCGCTACCCCGCCATGCCCGAGGCGCGGGAGGCCGGCCGCGACGATGCCGACATGCGCGTCACCTACGCGCTCTATCGCCGCGCCGTCGGTTATGAATATCGCGAGACGCGCATCCTGCTGCCGTTCGGCGCGAAGGAGCCGCTCGCCATCCCCGTCACCCGCCATAAACATGCTGAAAGCGCCGCCGCCTTCCGCTGGCTCGCGCTGCGCAGGCCGGACCAGTGGAGCGGCCGCGCCGAGCCGCAAGACACCAACCACGACCTCGCCGATCGCCTCGCCGAGGCGCTCGCCAACGTCGCCCGCGCCGCCGGCGACCATGGCTGAACCGCAGGCGACGGCTGAAACCCCTTCTCCCCCGGAAAATACTTCTATGTCGGCGGGAGAAGGTGCCCCGCAGGGGCGGATGAGGGGGAGTCCCAAACGAGACGCCGCCCCGCGTCCCGCCACGCCCCCCGACCGCGCCGCCCTACACCGCACCCTGGCCGCCAGCGTCGCCCAGTTCCGCCA
>NZ_JARYTI010000154.1 GCF_029911635.1 Sphingomonas sp. AR_OL41 | reverse complement strand
CGCCGTGGCCGACGAGGCGCAGGCGGACGCGCTCGACGCCGACTGAGCGGCCCGGCCCGGTAACTCTACGTATCGATCCGCAACGTACGGCGCGCGATGAAGCGGTCGGAGCCGCGCGGGATGGCGTCGCGGAGGAAGAGAGGCTGTCGAAATGACCATGTCGATCCTCGCCGTGCTCGACGATGTCGAGAAATCGCAGGGCTTTATCCAGGCGGTGCTCGCCCAGGCGGAATATGCCGGCGCCAGCGTCGTCTTCCAGCTACTCACGCCCGATCCGCTGCTGCTGCCCGAATATGCCCCGCTCGGCGGGATCTACATGCTGCCGGCCGAGCGCGACGCGCACGCCGCCGAGCAGCTCGACAAGCTCCGCGCGGTGATCGGCGCGGCGCCGGTCGCGGTCGAACTGCTCGGCCTGCACGATGACGTCGCCTGGCTCGTCGGCGACCTGCGCAAGGCGCGGATCGTCACCGACATAGCGACGATCGGCGCGCGCGAGAGCTGGGCGGTGCCGTGGCTGCACCGCCGCGTGGCCGAGACGCTCGCGCTCGGTTCGGGCACGCCGCTGGTCATCCTGCCGCCGGGTCGCACGTTGCGCCATGTCGGGCATGCCGTGCTCGGCTGGAAGGCGGGTGCCGCCGCGGTGCGCGCGCTGCACGATCTCGTCGCGCTCGCGGCGCCCGGCGCGCGGATCGAGCTCGCT
>NZ_JARYTI010000153.1 GCF_029911635.1 Sphingomonas sp. AR_OL41 | reverse complement strand
CCGGCTGACCTGTCCGCTGATCAGCAGGACTGGAATGCTCAGCGTTTTCAGTTGCTCGGCGAGTTCGATACCATCGTCGCCCCCGGCGAGCCGGATGTTGACCAGCGCCAGATCCGGCTTTTCGGCCATGGCGACTTCAAGCGCCTCGACGTGACGGTCCGTCAGGTTGAGAACGTTGTATCCCGCGTCCTGCAGCTCGTCACGGAGGAGCGTCGCCACCAGCGCCTCGTCCTCGACAATCATAAGGGTCTGCGTCGTCTTGCCATCTTGTGGTGCGGTCATGATCATTCCTCTGCTCGTCAGCTGCCTATCGTGCCGGACGCCGGGCGCGCCGCCGTGAGCGGCTCGCTCACCGCTTCGGGCTCATCGTCCGCCAGGGCGATCCGGGTATGCGCGATGGAAACCTGGGTCCCTGGGTGCTTGGACGTTATTTCGACCGACGCGTGCAGCTGTCCGGCCAGCGCTGCGACGATGCTCGTGCCCAAGCCTGTGCGGATCGGCGCGGTCAGCGGCATGCCGACGCCGTCGTCGCGCACGCACAGGATCCAGTTCGGCCCGTGGAAATTATAATCGACGATGATCTTTCCCGGCCGTCCATCGGGAAAGGCGTATTTGAGCGCGTTGATGACCAGCTCTGTAACGATCAGGCCCAGGCTCACCGACACCCTGGCTTCAACCACGCCATCTCCACCTTCGACGATCAATGATATCTGATCGACATCGCCGATCATCGACGCCGATATGCTTTCGCAAAGCCGGGTGAAAT
>NZ_JARYTI010000018.1 GCF_029911635.1 Sphingomonas sp. AR_OL41 | reverse complement strand
GTCCAAGCCAACGGTGACCACTTCCTGCATCGAATAGTCCTTCCTTGATGGTGGTGCTCCAACGCTCGCTTTCTATCACTCATCGAGTCGTTGAGTGCGGGCCGTTCCACGTCATCAAGGGTCCGCTACGCCTGCGCGTGCGGCCGCTCCGGTTTCGCCTGCGCGGTGATTGCGGCCGTGCGCCGGACACGTCGGGCGCCTGTCGAGCGGGGACGGTCCTCGCTCCCGAACAGGAGCTCCAACATGTCGCTGAGCGTCGCACAACTCTTCGGTCTGAACATGGCCCGCACGATGATGTCCTGCATCGTCATTTTCCGCATCACCGATAAGCTCTTTGGCGTCGCCGAAGCGCGCGAATATGACGGCGACCCCGCCGCGATCGTCCGCGAATATGATCCCTTCGAGCGGTGAGGTGATTTTTTCCGAAACCGGGCGTCCGGGGCGGTCGAAAGACCGTTTTCCGGGCGCCCGGTCATTGCGATGGTCCGGGGACATCGTGCGCTGCGGTTGAGCTGGAGAGCGCGTCCGACGACCCCGTGTCGTGAAGGAGGACGCCTCGCTTCTTGCTGTTCCAATCCTTGTCGCCGTCAGCCTTTGCCTGTGCTGGTGTCTCGTCAGGCTGCCCCTCAATGCCTTGCCGCTTTCTGCCGGCGTGGCGACGATGCTCCTGCCGCATCGTGCTGGGATAGCGACCGGCAGCGCGGTCGTCAGCGGCGCTGCGCTCGCCCTGACCATCGCGGTGGCCGGCAAGAGCCTCGCCACCCGGGCGCCATTGCCCATGGTCCGCGCGGCCGGCCTGTTCGCGTTCACGGCAACGGCATCTTTTGCCGCCTGGCATGCCGTGACGAGCCTCACCGCTCTCCTCATCGGCGCAAGTGCCTGGCGCACGATCCGGGCGCTGCTCGCCGCATTCCTCGTCGGGGCGGCGTCATGGCGCGAGGTTGCCGGCGGCGCGGATCGCCGGACGGCTGGATGATGCCACGTCGTCGCGAACACGCCAGGGCATGCGCAAGACTGCGGCGGCAAAGCGCGCGTCGATGGTTCGGCCTCGTGTCGCGTTGGCGGTCGCCGTAGCGCATCCGGGCCAGGGCGGTGGTCGTGATCGACCAGGCTCCGTGCCTCCCTTGTTGCGCTGCGCTTGCGGCTGAACGGCCCTTTGCCGGCCATGCCCGCCCCGCTGGCCTCTTATGGCCGAGCTAGCCGGGTGACGGCTGCGCCTCGGTACGCCTTGTCCGCAACCGCGCGCCCGCCACTTTCCTCCCCGGGGCTGCGCCCCTTCCTCGCGAGGCAGGAAAGCGTCGTTCCCGCAGTCCTCCGCTGCGCTGCGGGCTGACGCTGCGGCGGCGACACGCACCCGGCCTTCGCACGCCATCGAGGCCGCATGGGGCGGGCTCGAGAACGCAAAGGAAGTTCATCATGGCAAATATCGGCAGCTTCAAGAAGGTCGGCCCCGACTATGCGGGCGAAATCGTCACCCTCAGCGTCCAGGCCAAGGGCGTGCGCATTGCCCCGGTCACCAATCGCTCGAGCGACGACGCTCCCTCCCACCGCGTGTTCGTCGGCCGCGCCGAGATCGGCGCCGCCTGGGAGCGCACGTCGAACGAAGGCCGCGATTATCTCTCGCTCAAGCTCGACGACCCGAGCTTCACGGCCCCCATCTTCGCCAACCTTTTCCAGGACGACGGCGAGGACAGCTACAGCCTGATCTGGTCGCGCCCGCGCAAGGCCGCCAACGATTGAGCTGACACCGCGGCCCCGGCCGGCAACGCCGGTCGGGGCCTTCGTGCCGCTACCCGTGATCGCCGCGATGGCGCACATGCTTGTGCGGGGGCGGGGATAGCCCCTTTGCCCGGACACCGCCGTTCCGGGAAGCAACCGCCGCGTAGTCCCGGCTTCCCCGGCGCGCGTGCGGTGGCGCGCAGCGTGCGCTTGGCCGGTGGCGCGGCCGACGCCGCGCCCTCCCCGGAACTTCCGGGGCGCTTGGCGATATCCGACGAAGCGGCTGGTCATCACCAGAGGAGCCGCGATGTCGCTCACCCCGCCAGTCCAGCCGCAGCGTTACCTGCGCACACCCGATGCCGCATTGCTGCTCGGCCTGTCCGCGCGCACGCTCGAAAAGCACCGCTGCTTCGGCACCGGACCGGCCTATCACAAGCTTGGCGGCCGCGTGGTCTACGCGCTCGGCGACCTGCAGGCATGGGCCGATCTCGGCCTGCGTCGTTCGACCTCGGACCCCGGGCACGGTACGGTTCACCCGGCGCGTCGTCTCGCCGCCACGCAATGCGCGCAGGTCGGGCCGGTGCGTCGGTGATGCCCGGGCCGGCAAGAAATGTCGCGGCCGCCGCCGATCGACAACTCGACCTGTTTCGCACGCTGCCGGGCCGGATCGCGCCGCGCGATGCGCAGGATCTGATGACCTGGCCGTTCTTCAGCCTCGCCAAGACGCGCCGCACCACGCCGATCGATTTTCGCATGGGGGATGTCGAGATTTCGGTCGAGGCGACGCGCGAGCACGGCATGGCGACGATCTGGGATGCCGACGTCCTGATCTGGGCCGCGAGCCAGATCGTCGCTGCCCGCGACCTCGGCAAGCCGACCTCGCGGCTCATGGCGACGACGCCGCATGCGGTTCTGACCTTCATCGAGCGCGGTGTTTCGCTGCGCGATTATAACCGCCTCAAGGCCGCGCTCGACCGGCTTCAGTCGACAACGGTGGCGACGACGATCCGACAGCCGGCACAGCGCCGCCGGCACCGTTTCTCCTGGATCAACGAGTGGAAGGAGCGACTCGACCCTGACGGGCGGCCGCTCGGAATCGAACTGATCCTGCCCGACTGGTTCTATGCCGGCGTGCTGGACCAGGCGCTCGTGCTGACGATCGATCGCGCCTATTTTGCGCTGAGCGGTGGGCTCGAGCGCTGGCTTTATCGCATCGTGCGCAAGCATGGCGGGCGCCAGCGCGGCGGCTGGAGCTTCGATCTCGGGCATCTTTATCTCAAATCCGCGACGCTCTCGCCGCGCAAGCAATTCGCCTATGCGCTGCGCGATATCGTCCGGCGTCAGGCGCTCCCCGGTTACCGCCTCGCGCTCAGCAGCGAGCTCGGGCGCGAGCGCCTCGCCTTCGTCGCTGTGGCGCGCGATCCGTTCGATCTGGCGATGCGCCGGGTCGGCCTTGCACCGGCGCGAGGCGGCCGATGACACTCGTGCCATCATTGACCCTGAACCTCGTGCTTTCGAAAACCGGAAGCTCGTGCCATCAAAAACCGGTTTGGGTGATAAGCGATTGCGGTGGAGGCACAATTTGCCTGCGTAACGATGCTAACCTTGAATCCTACGGATTCAATCTAACGCCGGTCGGGCGGTCGGCCGGCCATCGCGCCCGGGCCGATCGGCGATGAGCGTGGCAGCCCGCCGCGCCGCCGTCGCCGCAGCGCCATGCGGCGCGCTCACCGCGATCGATCTCACCTGGATCGAAGGCGAGATCGAGCAGTGGAGCCGGTTCGGCCGCCTGTGCGGCGAACGCATCATCGACCGCCGTCGGCGTGTCGTGATGCTGCGCCCCGGCGGGCTTTTCGCGCTCGTCAGCTGGGCTTCCAACGCCTTTGGCACGGTGGATTCGCGCATCGCTATCGCCTGCGCTGTCGGCATCGGCGAAGCCTTCGCGACGCTGCCCTTCGTGCGGCCCGGCGGCCGTCGGCTGCTGCGCCTCCATCGCTGGTCCCGCGTCGCGCGCGCGCTGCGCGCGATCGATGCCGGCGAAGCGGTCGGCGTCGACCCCTGCGCTGCCGCACCCGATCACTGGCGTCACGTCCACAACCGCATGGCCGCCGGCTGCGCGCCGCGGCGCTTTTCGATCGCGCGCCACCGCGCGTGGCTCCAGCGTCGAAGGATCCTCGAATGACCCGCTTTGCCTATTTCATGTCGGCCTATTTCGCCGCCATGGCGACGATCATCACCGCGTTCGTTCATCCCGCGCCGCGGTTGATCTGGAACGCCAGTGCCAGCGTGCCCATAGGCCTCTACGCGCTGCACCGGGGAGCATCGCGCAGCGGGTCGCTCGTCGCGATCGTGCCGCCGGCAGCGCTCGCGGATTATCTGGCGCGACGCCATTATCTCCCGCTGGGCGTACCAATGTTGAAGCATGTCGCGGCGCGCGACGGCCAGCGCGTCTGTCGCGTCGGCGACACCGTATCGGTCGACGGCCAGATGGTTGGACGCGCGCTGGCACGCGATCGGCGCGGTCGATCGTTGCCCGTCTGGCGCGGCTGTGTGACGCTGGATGCGCGCCACATCTTCGTCATGAATGCCGGCGTTCGGGACAGCTTTGACGGGCGCTATTTCGGGCTATTGCCGGCATCGGCGATCGTCGGCGACCTGACGCCGATCTGGACGCGATAACGATGCGTCCGCTCCAGCTCGCCGCACTTTTCGGGATGGTGCTGCTGCCGCAGCCCGCGCTTGCCCGGTCCGCTGACGGTGCCGCGCCGGCACGTATTGCCATCGCCGATTTCGTCTCCGAGGCGGCGCGCCGGTTCGCCATCCCTGAAGCCTGGATCGATGCGGTGATGCGCGCGGAAAGCGCCGGCAATCCGGACGCTGTGTCGCCAAAAGGCGCGACCGGCCTCATGCAGATCATGCCCGCCACCTGGCGCGGATTGCGTGCCAGATATGCGCTGGGGAGCGACATCCGCGACCCGCATGACAACATCGTGGCGGGCGCGGGATATCTGCGCGAACTCTATGATCGCTTCGGGTCGCCGGGCTTTCTTGCCGCCTATAATGCCGGGCCCGCGCGCTATGCGGCTTACCTCGCAGGCGGCGCCACCTTGCCCTGCGAAACAATCGTCTATGTGCGCAGGCTCGCACCGGCCATGTCCGCCGACGACGCCCGGATCGCGAGATCCACGACATCGGAACCGATCGCGTGGACCCGATCCGCCTGGACCCGATCCGCGCTGTTCGCCGGCGCGACACGCACCGAACCCGCCTCGCCCGGGATCGGTGATCCAGCGATCGCGGCGCGGATGCGAGGATCTCCGTCGCGGGAAATGGCCGGTTCACCGCGCGGCAGCGCACGCCTGTTCATCCCTCTTTCCGGGCGGCCTCGCTGATGACCGGGACGCCCATAAGTCGTTTTTGCTTGGAGGATTGCCATGAACGAACGGGACTATGCCTTCGACCGCTCCACGACATGCGGTCGCGCCGTGACCGGCATCCCATTTCCGCGCCGCAATTCCCCGGGTTGGTTTGCCGGACCGCGCTGGACCATTCGCTGCGTCACGTCGCGTATAATGGTCACGGGTCCGACGTCGCTCAGCGCGTTGATATCGAGCAGCGCGCACGCCGTCGCTCCAGCGCGCATCGCCGCATGCCAAATAGCGGGCAAGCAGCTCTTGGGTCGACCACGATCGATCCAATCGACTGTCCGACGGCGCTGGTGTGGCGTCCGACCCGGTGCCTCATGGCGAGTGAGGATCGGCGGACCGACAACGCGACAGGCCCGGAACATGCTTGATCCCGCACAGATTGCTGCCCGGTGGGGCTGCGATGCTGCGCATCGAGCCAGCAATTCAGATACACACCTCACGCACGGGTGCATCCAGCTTTTCCGCCATTTTTCGCGGGTGCGCTCAGCGTGCGCGGGATTTGCGCAATCCCGCACTGGCGGAGAAGCGCCAGATTTCGAGGCTGCGCTGCGCACCCTTGCGGTGATCGCGTCATGAGGCCCGTGCAACACTCCGTCCGCCTGCCCATCGCGCTCGACAAGCAGCTCCGCGCGCTTGCCGAGCAGCAGGGCGTGACCGTTTACGCCATGCTCCAGCGAGCTGTGAAAGCCGGGCTCCAGGCCCAGGCACATCCGCCAGAGCGCGGCACAGCCGATCGCGAGATCGTCACCGAACTGGCTTCCGTGAGCACCCGCATGGTCGATGTCGAGCGGATGCTGGACCGGGCGCTGTTCACCGCCTGCGCGTCCTATTGCTATGCGCGCAGCGCGGCGCTCGGCGGGTGCAAGACCGACGCCGATATCAGCGCTGAAACCAAAGAAGCCTATGATCGACAGCGCGCGCTCTCGCAGGAGGGTCGGTCGTGACGCAGCCGCACGATCGCCGGATACATGCCGACGCGTTGCGGCGGCATTTTCGGTCCGGCCAGGCACGGCGCTTCAAGCGACAAGCGGCGTTTCTGTTGGCGTCCGTTGCGCTGTGCGGACTTGCCGCGCCCACGATGATCCTCGACCGGCAGACGTTGCAGGCTGTCGGCACCTACTGTCAGGCCAAGATCAAGACCTGGTTCGCGAGCGGCACGGGCGCCGATCCCGCGATCACGATCAGCTACGCCGGGGCGAACCATGATGTCTCGGCGCAAGCGGTCGCCGCCCATCCATATTATCGGTGGGCCGCGGGGGCCACGTTGTTGCTGATGGCGCGCGGGGGCTGGCTGGGCTTTGCCGGATCGCTGTCCGGTCTGCTGTTGGTCCGCGGTGCAATGGCGCGGCGCCGCGAACGTCTGCTGCGCGACCGCGTGATCGCGGGGACGCGCGTCACGACCGAGCGCCAACTTTCCAAAGTCGTTAGCGCGGCATGCGACGGGCGTGCTTTGACGATCGGCACGGTGCCGATTCCGGGCCGGTTCGAAACCCGTCACATGGCCATGATCGGCACGACCGGCAGCGGCAAGACCACTGCGCTCCGTCAGTTGCTCGACGGCATCGAGGGGCGCGGCGAAGCGGCGCTGGTCTATGATACCAGCGGCGAGTTCGTCGCGCATTATTACCGGCCCGAGCGCGGCGACATCATCCTCAATCCCTTCGATGCCCGCTGCGCCTTCTGGTCGCCCTTTGCCGAGATCTCCCACCCGGCCGACGCTGACCGCATCGCCAACCAGCTGATTACCGAGACCGGCGAGCATGATCGCGACGTCTGGCTGGAGACCAGCCGCATCCTGGTCGCCAACATGATCCGGGCGCTTTGGCGCGAAGGCAATGGCACGCTGGCCGATCTGCTGAACGCGCTGCAGGTCCGCACCAAGGACGACCTCAAGGAGTGGCTGGGCGACAGCTCGTCTGCCCGCACCTTCGCCGAGGATGCCGACCGCGCGACGGGGAGCGTGTTGTTCATGCTGGCCAAGGCGGCGAACCTGATCCAGTTCCTGCGCGCGGACCCCGGCAAGGATGCCCCCTTCGCATTCCGCGACTTCATCGAGTGCCTGGACAAGAGCCAGGAGCGAAAACCGTGGATCTTCGTGCCGCGCAAGGAGGACTATTTCGAGGCCTCGAAGCCGCTGCTCGCATGTTGGCTGGAATGCGCGGCGAGCGCGATGCTCGGGCTGTCGCCGTCACCCAGCCGGCGCGTCTGGTTCGTGCTGGACGAACTGGCCGACCTGCCGCGGGTCGACAATCTCGCCCGGTTACTCCCCGAGGGCCGCAAGTTCGGCGCGGCGGTCGTGCTGACCTTCCAGGCGGTTGGACAGATGCGACATCGCTATGGGCTGCAGCTCGCTGAATCCATGCTGGGCTGCTGCAACACCAAATTGTTTCTCCAGACCATCGACAGTGAAACACGGCAGTGGGCGAGCCAGACGATCGGCGAATGCGAGGTCGAAATACCCACCATGAGCGATGCGTTGGGGCAGGCGGACGAGAAGCCGGTTACGACCCTAGGGAGGACGCGCCGAATGCGCCCCGCGGTGCTGGAGAGCGAACTCCGCCTGCCCAAGTTCGAAGGCTATCTCCTGTTCCCCGACGGCCTGCCGGTGGCGAGGATCACGCTCACCGCCGATCACATCGCGCAACGCGGCGACGCCCGCCAGCCGGGCTTCGTCGCGGGCGACCCCAGGGAAAGCTTGTGGGAGCAGGCAGCCGATGCCGCGCGCGCCGTCCCGCTGCCGCTGTCATCATCGCCACCTCCATCGTCGGCGACGCCGCCAACTTCGCCACCGCCGCCGGTGAGTCAGGGCCCGGTCTGATGGTCGCCTCTGTTTCGGCGCTGACCAGTGCGGCGCAGGCCAGCAGCTACTATGAGGCCGACGACTATTATGCGGAAGGCGGCCTCTCGCCTTCCGAATGGCAAGGGCAGGGTGCCGAGGAGCTGGGCCTGTCCGGCGAGGTCGATCGCGACCGGTTCCGCGCATTGCTGGAAGGCAGGATTGGCGGACAACAGCTTGGTACTGTCAGGGACGGGCAGCTCGAGCATCGCCCGGGATGGGATGTGACCCTGAGCGCGCCCAAGTCGGTGTCGATTATGGCTGAGGTAGCAGGCGACCGGCGCCTGATCGCGGCGCATGGGGAGGCGGTCAAGACGGCGCTCGCGCATGTCGAGCAGCATATGGCCGCGACCCGCATCCGGGACGGCGGCAGCGTCAACCGCGAGGCGACCGGTAACCTGATCGTCGCCAGCTTCCAGCATGGCACCAGCCGTGCCCAGGACCCGCAGCTTCACACGCATAATGTCATCATGAATGCGACGCGGGGTGACGACGGCGCCTGGCGCAGCCTCGAGCCACGCGCCCTTTATCAGCTGCAAAAGCAGATTGGCGCGATCTACCGCCAGGAACTGGCGCTGAAGGTGCGCGAGCTGGGCTATGAGATCGAACCGGGCAAGGACTCGATGTTCGAGATCAAAGGAGTGTCGGGCGAGGTCATCGCCGCGTTCAGCACCCGCAGTGCCGAGATCGAAGCGGCGCTGGGTGAGCGCGGCACATCGCGCGATGCCGCCAGCGCCGCCGAGAAGCAGATCGCCGCGCTCGACACCCGCCAGGCGAAGGTTGCTGCCGATCATGCATCGCTCGTCGCGGATTGGCGCGAGACCGCCAGTCGGGCCGGGTTCGGCCCGGCGGCAAGGGTGGCGATGGTCAGGGACGCCGAGATGATGACGACCAGCGCACCGTACCGTGCCGACATGCGCGCACGGTCGGCGATGGCGGATGCTGCCGTAGCGCGTGCCGCCGACAAGCTGAGCGAACGGCAATCGGTCTTCTCCACGGCAGCATTGCAGGAAGAGGCTGGGCGCATTGGCCTTGGCAAGGTCAGCTATGACGGGATCCGGGCCGCGATTGACGCGGCGACGAAACAGGGCGCCTTGATCGACCGGATCTATGTCGATCGGCGCGGCGCCGCGTTTGCCGGGGTCACAACGCGACAGAATGTCGAGACCGAGACGAGGCTGTTGCGGATTGAAGGGGAGGGGCGCGGTGTCCTCTCGCCGATCGCTTCGCCACTTGCCGCGGCCAAGGCCGTGGCCAGCGCATCGACGAACGCCGAGCGCGCCGGGTTCGCGTGGAACGCCGATCAGCGCACCGCCACCGAGCAGCTGCTGACCAGCCGCAACAGGATTACCGCTGTGCAGGGCTATGCCGGCACCGCCAAGACAACGACCGTGCTGGCGACCTTTGCCCGTGAGGCCGAGGCGCGCGGCGTGTCGGTCGTGGCACTCGCCCCTACTGCCTCGGCGGCAATGGTACTCGGCGCGGCACTGGGCGCGCGCGGCGATACGGTTGCGCGACATCTGTTGTCGCCCGAGCGTGCCCCGCCGGGCCAGACGGCGGCTTGGATCGTGGACGAAGCTTCGCTTCTGTCGGCGCGCGATACCGCGCGGCTGTTCGACCTGGCCGAAAGGCATGATGCCCGCGTCATCCTTGTCGGCGACGTGAAGCAGCTTGGATCGGTCGAGGCGGGCGCGGCCTTCGCCCAGCTGCAAGGCGCGGGCATGGAAACCGCGAAGCTGGGCGAGATTGTCCGCCAGACCAATGCCGCGACCAGAGACGCCGTGCTGGCGTCGATCGAAGGCGATGCAAAACGGGCGCTTGCTGCGCTGGATCGCGGCGGCGGCCGGGTCGTCGAGCATGCCGACCGCGCGCATCGTTTCGCCGCCATTGCCGAACAATATGCCGGCCTCGACAAGGCCGGCCGCGCCCGCACCCTGGTCGTCGAGCCGTCGCGCGAGGGGCGCGATGTGCTCACTGCCGATATCCGCCAGGCGCTCACCCAAGCGGGCGCGCTCACTGGTCCCGCCGTCACTCTGCAGAGTCTTGCCAACAAGGGGCTGACCCGCGCCGAGGCGCGCGATCCGCTGAGCCATGACAAGGGCGATGTTGTCCGGTTTACGCGCGACTATGCCGACAAGGGCGTTGCGCGCGGTGAAGCGTATCGCGTCGAAAGCATCGACCTCGCAAAGTCAGCCATTGCGCTGAAAGCAGAAGACGGGCGCGCAGTCGATTGGCGCTTGCGGCAATGGGGCGCGGGCCATGTGCAGACGTTCACGCCGCAACCGCTCGAACTCAAGGTCGGCGACAGCATCCGGTTCACCCGCAACGACCGCGAGGCGGGCCGCGTCAACGGCGCTCGTAGTGAGGTGACCGCGATCGACGAGCGCGCCCGGACGGCTACTGTCCGCGATTCGCGGGGCCAGACCCGGATTCTTAAGCTGGATTCCGGCCGCGACCAGCACATTGCCCACGCCTATGTCGAGACGGCTTTTGCCGCCCAGGGCCGCACCGCCGATCACGTCATCATCCATGCCGACAGTCGCGCCACCAATCTGGTCGATCAAAAGTCCTTCTACGTCGGGATATCGCGCGCAAGGGACACGGCGACGATCTTCACTAACGACCGCGCGAAGCTCGTCTCGGCGATCAATGAGAGGGCCGGGTCAGTTCAAACTGCGATTGCGCACGCGACGATGCCCGCATCCCCTGCTAGGAATGCAACGGTGACCGCGCTAGCGCGATCATTATCTTCAAGGCTTTCAGCCGGGCTTGCTTAGGCATCGTAAGGTTTTCGTATAAGTAATTGTAAAATAATGAATAACAAAAACCATATCTTTTGTTTGCCGCGTCCTTGAAGCAAATACAAATATATGCTCAATTGGAGTATATTGATGTGAATAATTAATTGCTTTGGGGAGGGGGTGCGATGCCAGAGCAAGCGCGACTATCAAGTTATGCGCAGTGCTTGGTTTCTGTGGCCAAGGGCGAACTATCTTCTTTTGGAGGAGTTCTGGAGACGGACACGCGCCTGCGTAGTCGGATATACAATGTTTATCTTGCGCAACTAAAGGTCGCCGACCCTGGAAATAGCCTTGGCTGGGACATGTCGTCCGACATAACGTCATGGCCTTGGTCCGCGGTTTTCGTCTCCTGGTGCGCTCTCGCTGCCGGTGCGACGGCCGGGGATTTTGCGATGTCGATCCGGCACGCCGTCTACGTCAAGGCGGCGATCGCGAACGCCAGGGCCGACAAGGGGACCTTCAGGGCTTGGCCAATCGATAGCTATATACCTCGCCCTGGTGACATCATCGTCGCAAACCGCGGAAACGGCTCGGTGACATACGATGAGGCTGCCGCGCTTGAGAGCTACGACTCCCATGGTGCGATTGTGGTCGATATCGTCATCAAAGACGGCAAATCATATGCGGTTACTGTCGGCGGCAACGAATCCCAAAGCATTCACAGCGCGCAGATCGAGCTGACGTCCAAAGGAACGATAAGGGCCCGAGCAAAATATCCGTTCATATGTGTCATTCAGGATTTGAAAGATCGGGCCAGCGCCGACGCGCGGGAGGCTAGTGGCGCAACCTCGGCGATTTTGGCGACAACGGCGCTTCCGCTTTCCTTCCGTGGTCACGGGACATTCGTCTATGACGCAGCCGCTACGATCAAGGATTACGGTTCGGCGGCGAATATCGCCGCTGCAATGAAGCGGGCGCAGATGAGCCATGCATGGCTGCGCATCCATGGGACGAACCCGCACGATGCAGCTACGATCGCGGTGACACGCGGCCTGATTTCGGCAATCCAGGCAGAGGGCATCAATATTGCGGGCTGGGGATGGTGTCAGGGCATCGATCCCGCGGCCGACGCAAAAATGGCACTCAAGGCGCTCGCCGATCATGGCTTGTCAGACTATGTCGCCGATATCGAGTCAGGCCACAACAATGCGCTTTGGACGATCAGTGAAATCCAGACCTTCTGCGCTGCTGTTCGCAAGGGATTGAAAGGTGGATTCGCGCTTTCGACCTTCGCGCTGATCGATTGGCACGAGCCCCAACTTTATCGTGCAGCGGCCGATTATGTTGACGCATTCGCCCCGCAAATCTACTGGTTCAACTATCCGGACGCGAAAATGGCGCAGCAATTCCACCGCCCGAACGGTGCAAGCTATCCCCTCGACGATCCGGCGAGCTATGCCGATCTTTGTCTGGATGACTGGACTGCGATGCTCCATGGCAAACTCAAGCCGCTAATCCTGACCGGCCAGGCCTATTGGGGCGAGAGCAAGTTCAGTCAGGCCAGCGCGGATGCAAAGCTTTCAGCTTTCCTGACAAATTGGCATGACCATAATAGAATCGCAGGTCTTAATTGGTGGCATTTCGGAGGCGGCGCCGGGATGGACCATGCGATGATCGAGGCAATCACAGCAGCGAAATTGGGCAGTAAGGTGTACGCATGAGAAGCCCATCTCTAACGGCAATCGGGCGCCGGGCAGGCGATCTCCGGCGGGATCGGCATCGCCGTTGGGTGCGCCTGGCCATATTGGCTGCGATCAGCCTAACGGGAATCTCGCCATCCATCGCTCAGACGCCCTTGATCGAGCAACAATTGGTTACAGATGCTTCGCGCGACAGCGCTTTCGACAGCGTTTGCCATATCCTCATTAAGCGCCGAATACTCTTCGTTCCTGCGGGCGCATGGACTGGGACGGCGGTCCTTTACAAAGGCCGTTATCTCCTGACGGCTGGTCACAATGTCTATCAGGACAGGTCGTCGATCGCGTCGATAAGTGTGCGCTGCGGCGCAGCAGAACCCGCCGGATTGCCGGTTCACGAGGTTGTCGCCAATTGGCAGATGCTCGATGCAACAGGCTATACCGGCAAAGGATTCGCGCGCGATTTCGGCGTCATTCGCCTAAATCGGCCGCTGGCCGTGCGACAACCCTTCGCGCTCTCGGAGACTGCGCCCGCTTTGGGTGCACCACTTCGCTTCGCAGGCTACCCGGGCGAAGGCGAAACCTATCACATCCCGCTCCATGACGGGTGGCATCTGCACAGTGCCAAAGGCCGCGCGAACGCAATTGAGCCCTCGATCCTTTCATACGATATACGCACCTTCAAATCGAATAGCGGTGGACCGGTCTGGACGGAGGTGAACGGCGTTCCCAACCTCGTCGCCATCCACGTACAGCCGAGTGCGGGCCGCCTCGTCGATGTTGATTATGTAGCCGAAGTCGGTCGTTTGATGGACAAGCTCGATAAGCGCGCTGCTGCTAGAGGCTTTTGATTCTCGGCGCGCTGTCGGCGACCGTCGGTTTGTCAGTGGACACTGGGCTGCGTCAAATGACTGCGTTCGGGCTGATGGAAAGCGGATTACGCAAGGCGCAAGTGATTGGCGTATAATGGAATTTACAGACCCACCACGCCCAAATTCTTCATTTTTGATAGATGCAGGTCAACCAATAATTTGTAACATGAGAGGGGATGTTGACCTGCTCGCCAGAAATCATGCCAATGGCAAGTCAGCTCGCCACAGGCCGCTTGCACCAGATATTCGGCCATGCCTTCCAGCCTGGCGTGATCATGAAATCCGCCGCCGGTAGCACGCGCGTTGCGGCGCCGGCGCCTTGGCATTTCGCCAGGCTTTTGCCGAGTGTCGGTGTCTCGTTGCGCGCGCGCGACCTCACGGGTTGGCAACGGAGTAAGTCCCGGAACACTTTTTTAACCATCTTCCGGCAGGCCATGCCAAAGGATGCGGGGGCATTAAGAAAATGGGGACCGAGAGGATATCTCACCCTTTGGGTGGTGTGACGGATGCCGATTGTCGGGCGGGGGCCGGTCAAATATCGATACCGGGCAGCGTTGCTCTTATCGCGGCACCGAGAGATGTCGTTTCATCCGCGGAGTCTGCGCGCGTCGCGGCGCTTCACGACCAATTCGTCCTCGACACACCAGCCGAGGATAGGTTCGATCGTATCGCGGAGCTGGCGGCTGCGTATTTTCGAACGCCCGTCGCACTCGTCTCGCTGGTCGATAACGATCGGCAATGGTTCAAGTCCTGCATCGGGCTACCGGTGCGCGAGACGCCACGCGAATGGGCATTTTGTGATCATTCGATCCGCTTGGGCCGTGATGCGGTTATGGTCGTGGAAGACGCCTCGAACGACATCCGGTTTTTCAACAATCCATTGGTGGTTGGCGCGCCCCATATTCGATTTTACGCTGGCGCCGTTCTGACAACGACGGACGGGAACAATCTGGGCACCCTGTGCATCATCGATACGGAACGCCGGCCGAGCCCCAGCGACGTCGATCTGCAATTTCTTCGCACGCTCGCAAAAATGGTCGTCGATCAATTGGAGCTTTCGAAAGCGCGCGGTTTGCTCGACGAGCAGCACCGTCTACTTAAAAATGCCGAAGCGATGTCGGGCGTCGGTCACTGGCGCTTCGATCTGATAACCCAGCACGTTACATGGTCGGACGAGGTATTTCGGATCCACGGAATGCCTCCGGGCGTCAACGTCCCCCAATATGAAGAAATCCAGGGGCTTTATCACGAAGACGATCGGGCTACGCTGACGCGGCTGGTCGATCGCGCCGTCGAAACCGGCGAGGGGTACGAATTCCAGTTGCGCATTCGGCGTCCCGATGGCTCGGTCCGGCACACGATCGCCAAAGCTGAGTGCGTTCTCGACCAAGCAGGCAAGACGACGTCCATCGTTGGTGTTTTCCAGGATGTCACCAGGCAGCACCTTGCTGCGGCGTCGCTCGCAGAGAGCGAGCGACATTGCCGCTTGCTCGCAGAGAATGTCTGCGACGTCATCGCCGTGTACGGCGCCGACGGCATTTTTCGCTATGTATCGCCGTCGATAACAAGTCTGCTTGGTTATGCCCCGGAGGAGCTGGTTGGCAGAACGCCGTTCAGTTTCATCCATCTCGAAGACCGTGAAAGAGTCGCAGAGGAATTCAGGGCAGCTGCCGCGTCATCCGCTCAAGCGACGGTGGAATATCGCGCGCTTACCAAAGGCGGCGCTACCAAATGGTTGGAAGCCAAACCAAAGTTCCACCGCGACGCATTGGGCGAACTGGTAGAAATATCGGACTCTGTTCGGGACGTCACGGAACGTCACTTCCGAGAAGCGGCGCTGCAACGGGCTCGGCTTGAAGCCGAAAATGCCGGTGCAGCCAAGGCTGTCTTCCTGGCCAATATGAGCCATGAGATTCGCACGCCGATGAACGCCGTTTTCGGCTTCGCGGAGTTGCTCGCGCGGACGGATCTTACGGACGACCAACGGCAGTACCTCAAGCTCATCGCCGATTCCGGTCGCGCAATGATGCGGTTGCTCAACGATATCCTTGATATGTCCAAAATCGATTCGGGGCGGATGCATCTCGCGGCCGAGGCGGTGCACGTCGGCCACAAGCTATACAATTGTGTGCAGCTGATGGAGCCGATCGCGCGCAGCAAAGGTGTCGAGCTGACGATCTCGCTTGATCCGACGCTGCCTGAGCGGATCGTCTGCGATCCGCTGCGCATTCGTCAGATCCTGCTCAACCTGATCGGCAATGCCGTGAAGTTCACCGACACGGGTGGGATTGCAGTGAACGCGCGCAACGGCGGCGACCAATTGCTGATCGAGATTGAGGATTCGGGCGTGGGCATTCCCGCCGATCGGCTCGATATGATTTTTCAGCAATTTTCTCAGGCTGATGCGTCGGTGGCACGCCGGTTCGGCGGGACCGGGCTTGGCCTGTCGATCAGCACCGAACTGGCGAGGCTGATGGGCGGCTCGATCGATGTGATCAGCGCCGTCGGTGTCGGCACCACCTTCACGCTGCGCCTCCCGCTGGTCGAGGCCAGCAAGGCGACCAACGAGAGTCGCCCCGACGGGAACGCGCATGTACCCCGCCTGCACAGGGCATATGGCGCGGCGCCGCGCGTGCTGATCGCAGAAGATCATGAGATCAACCAGGTGCTGATCACGGCGCTCGCAAAGGCGGCGGGCTTCGTCCCGACGATCGCCACGAACGGCGCCGAAGCAATCGCAAAGGTGCTGGCGGCGGCGGCGACGGACGAACCGTTCGATCTCGTGCTGATGGATATGCAGATGCCCGTGGTCGACGGCCTGTCCGCGACACGGCAACTTCGTGCACTCGGCGTTTCCGCGCGCCAGCTGCCGATCATCGCATTGACGGCAAACGCATTTGCCGAAGACAGGGCGGCGTGCCTCGCCGCCGGCATGCAGGCCCATCTCGCCAAGCCGGTCCGCCTTCGCGACCTGGAAGAGCTGGCGACCCGCCTGATGGACAGCCGGGATACTGATCGCGATCCTCCGATGGAAGCAAGCGTGGCGCAGGCGGGGCACGAAATCGCCGATCTCTATGACCGGCGGCGGACCGAGACGCTGGAGGCAGTATCGGCGAGCATGCGCCGCGACGAACTGGACAGCGTGGCGATCGAGGCGCTGATAACAGGGCTACACAATTTGGCGGGCACGGCCGGCTTTTTCGGCAACGCTCCGCTCGGCGACGTAGCGTCAGAGCTGGAGCACGCCCTGAAACGGGGCGCCGCCTCCGATTGGCGTCGAATTCTCAGAAACGGCTGGGAACGATTGCAACATGCGGCCTGACAGGACGTCGTCGGGCAGTGGGGCCGCGAATTTCTGTTCTCGCTCAATGTGTAGCTGGCGAAACAGCAGCGAGCGAGCGTCGATCGCGGGGCCGCCGGCGACAGTTGATCGGCGCACTTTCGCGTAGCGTTCAACTTGCTTCGTTCGGCGCGACGTTACGAACGGATGGCCAGAGACGGCACAAGGGCGGGCGTTTTACTGTCCTAAAGGCCAATTGACAGCCCTGGATCGACAATGCATCCGATCCGGATGTTGTTGGGGTGGACCGTTCGTCGATGAAAATTGTTTACGTCGTCGATGACGACGAGATCGTCCGCGCGTTGATACACAGCGCGCTTTCGGCCCGCGGAGACGCTCACATTTATTTGTTCGCCTCAGGCAACGCCTTTGTCGATATGCTTGATGGGCTCGAAGAAGGCGTGCTGCTGCTCGACATTCATATGCCGGGTCTGTCCGGTATCGACGTACTGGAGCACCTCGCGACGAGCGATCGGTCGTTGCGAACGGTCGTCATGACCGCAAAAGCCGAGATCCCGCTGGCAGTGCGTGCAATGAAGCTCGGCGCTGCGGATTTCATCGAAAAGCCGTTCACGATGGACGATCTCACCGCCCTGATCGACGGCGCCTTCGACGAACTGCGGGATTTGCGCGACGAGACAGCCCCGCGTGACGAAGCACGCGCGCGGATCGATCGTCTCAGCCAGCGCGAGCGCGAGGTCCTTGCAAGGTTGGTGACCGGCTTGTCGAACAAGGAGATCGCTGTGGACCTCGATCTGAGCCCCCGTACCGTGGAAATTCACCGCGCCAACGTTATGTCGAAAATCGAGGCGGATTCGCTCGCGGCAGCGATCCGGACCGCGCTTGCCGCCGATACAGAAGAGTTTGCCTGAGCGACCCGGCTCCGCTCCCGGCCGGGCGATTGCCGTTCATGACCGCTTGTTAAACTAGTTCTAGGTATATTTCCTTACGCCGCCTTATGGTTTCGGGGGTAGTCCGGTCCCATGCCGCGTCGACCCATATATTCTTGCCCTAGAACGTGTTTCGGCGCGGCTACCTTTCTGATCACGATGAGCGCGTCCGCAACGGCCGGCGCGTCCCCCGTTTCCAATGCCTCGGTGACGATACTTGCCCCGGTTACGGCGCACGAGGAAGCGACGCTGACGTTCGGGAGCATCGATGCCGCATCTTCCCCCGTCGCCCTGACGGTTGAACCAGATGGCACGACACGGTGCAGCGTCGACCGCGCGTGCAGGGGCGGCGCAGCCCCGGCAATCTTCGTTATCGGCGGCACGGCTGGCGAGCGCATCGGGCTGACGGTCAGCAATCGCGTGACCCTGACCTCACCGGCCGGCGATACGATCGAGGTTTCGCTGTCGCTGCCCAGCCCGCAAATCGACCTGGTCGCCAGTGTGGCCCGGGTCGCAGTTGGCGGCAAGATTACGGTGCCGGCCGGTCAGGCGCCAGGAGCCTATCAAGGCGTTTACCATTTTGATGTAAGTTATCAATGATTTGCAGCCGGGTGGCGTGATACTGGTTAATCGCGCGTTCGCCGTAGCTGCCAAGCGTTTCGCCACATCTGTGCGCCATCTTCGCGATACCGGTCAATCAAGGCCGGCATGTTCTGGGGCAAGATCATGCATTTCCGTTCAACCAAGGCATTTGGCGCATTCGGCGCCGTACTGACCATCCTCGCTGTGTCGCCGGCCTGTGCTTCGACCGGCAATGGCGATGCCAGCGTCAAGATCCTCCGTGCGATCACCGTCACCAAGTCGGCCGATCTGTATTTCGGCAAAATCCTGCCCTCGGCCAGCGCATCGACGGTCGCCGTCGCCGAAAGCGGCGGCCGTACCTGCGGGACCGGCCTTGGTTGTTACGATACGTCGACGTCCGGCGCATTCCATGTCGTCGGCACCAGCGGCGAAGTCGTCAGCGTCAGCCTCGACAGCAGCACCGCGACCCTGTCGGATGGCGCGTCCCATTCGATGACGGTCGATTTGGGCACGTCCACCGCCTCGCTGACACTTGCGGGCGGCGCGGGCGACTTCAATGTGGCCGGCACGCTCAATGTCGGCGCGAACCAGGCAGACGGCACCTATACCGGGCAATATTCGGTCTCGGTCAACTACCAGTAAGCACAGCTCGCATCGCACGGGACCGGCGACGCCGCAGGCGTTGCCGGTCTCTGGCGCACAGGCGATATCGCGTCCGTTCCAACACGGCGACGGTTTGTTTACCATAAGTATCGCACAACCGGGCGGGCCTTGCGGCATGCGGGCGCTTACCGGGGTATTTCGTGAGATCATTGCTGCACATTCTGGCGGGTGTCGCGACCATTTCGCTGTCGGTCGCGGCGTCTGCGTCACCGGGTGGCGGAACGTCGAGCGTGCAGATTCTCCACGCGGTCGCCGTTACCAAGACGTCCGACCTGGCGTTCGGTAACGTCCTCCCCGCGACAAGCAGTGCCAATGTGACGGTCGCGCAGAATGGCGCCCGTACCTGCAGTACGAGGCTGCGTTGCTATGGCGCGAGCAGTGCGGGTCGTTTCCACGTCGTGGGGGCAAGCGGCCAGCTGGTCAGCGTGGCGCTCGGCCAGACGCGTGTGACGTTGTCGGACGGCGCGTCGCACAGCATGACGGCCACCCTGTCGGCTTCAACTCATTCGCTGATGCTCTCTGCCGGCAGCGCGGACTTCACCGTCGCCGGGGTTCTGTCGGTCAAGGCGAACCAGGCCGAAGGCGTCTATACCGGGCAATATCTCGTCTCGGTTGACTACCAATAATTTGCATCACGCGTAACGACGTCCGGTGCCGCCCTTTGGCTGCGCCGGCGTTCCGATGTCTGACGATCCGACCGCTGTTAATCTTTCGGCAACTCTTTGCTCGTAGGTGTTTGTACCTAGCGGTGCTTAAAGCCCGTTTCACCCGGCGTCTTGCCGGTGGTCCAGCCCCAGAGACCACCGAAACGCGCGCCGAATGTCCTGCGACCGGCAGGCCCGTTAACATGCTTAACGGGCGAGTCACCATGCGCGGCAACCCTTCATTGCGAGTCGGCCTTGCATAGCCCGGACACCGGTCAATCAGGACCGGCATGTTCTGGGGCAAGATCATGACCATTCTTAAGAACAAGGCGTTCGGCGTCGCCGCCGCTCTTCTCGTCGCCGCGACGGTATCGCCGGCCTATGCATCCTCGGGTAACGGCACCGCGAGCGTGAAGATCCTTCGCGCCATCACGGTTACCAAGTCGTCCGACCTGTATTTCGGCAAGATCCTTCCGTCGGCCACCGCATCGACGGTGGCGGTCGCCGAAAGCGGTGCACGTACCTGCGGCGCGAGCCTGGGCTGTTACGACACCGCGACCTCGGGCGCATTCCATGTCGTCGGTACCAGCGGCGAAATCGTCAGTGTGAGCCTCGACAGCGCGAGCACGACGCTGTCGGACGGCGCGTCGCACTCGATGACGGTCAACCTCGCCACGTCCACCACAGCGCTGACGCTGACCGGCGGCGCGGGCGACTTCAAGGTTGCGGGCACGCTCAACGTCGGCGCGAGCCAGGCGGATGGCACCTATACCGGCCAGTATTCGGTCTCGGTCAACTACCAGTAAGTCGAACGCTTCCCGGGCGCACCGGCGCTGCCGCATGGGCGGTGGCTTCGGTGCGCCGGGCAGTCGTTTGCGAGCCCGCGATGCACATCCTTCCGCTCCTCCGATCCTTCATGCGTGGTGGCTCATGGCTCGCCGGGTTGACATGCCTTGCGTGCAGCACACCTGCCTTTGCCTCCAACCCGCATGCCGCGCCAAGCGTCGACATGATCCGCGAGATCGGCTTCGGCACCGTGGCGCTGGGGTCCGATGGCGGAAAGGTCACGGTCACCCCGAGCGGTGCATTATCGTGCACGGGCGGGCTGCGGTGTCTCGGCGGGCAGAGTGCCGGCGCGTTCACGATCACGGGCGCCAGGGACGAGATCGTCTCGATCACCGTCTCGCCCGCTCGTCTCATCGATGGCAGCGGCCACAGCCTCGACGCCGTCTTCGTCCCGTCCGACAGCACGATGGTGCTGCGCCCGGGTAACGAAAAGAATCCGTTCACCGTCGGCGGTACGCTAACCGCGTCCAAGGCGCCGGTGGAGGGGAACTATAGCGGGACGGTGGACGTCATCGTCGACTATCAGTGAAACTACCTAGAGGGCATTTGCCATGTTTCAGGGCTGTCCGGGCTAGGCGTCATCCTCATTGAGACGCTCCATCCTTCGGCGCGTCGCACAGTCTGGGGCTTGATGACATGATCAGGAATCTGGCGGCGGTCGCCGCAGTAGCACTTTTCTCCGTCGCGCGTCCGGTGCTCGCCAGCGACTTGCTGGTCGCGCCGACCCGCATCGTGCTCGACGGCAATTCGGGCGGCGAAGTGATGGTCAGCAACACCGGCGACAAGACCACGACCTACCGCATCTCGCTCGTGCTGCGCCGGATGGACGCAAGCGGGCAGATCAATCCGCTCGACGAGGCGCTGGCGACCCCGTCCGACGCCGTCGCGCTGGACATCATCAACTATGCGCCGCGCAAGATCACGCTTGCACCACAACAGCCGCAAACGGTGCGGATCGGCGTCCGTGCGCCGCCGTCGCTCGCGCCGGGCGAATATCGCGCGCATCTGCTGTTTCGTGCGGTGCCCGATACGGCAACGGTCGATGCACCCGTGCCGGCCGCACCGAAGCCAGGCCAGCCACAGGGCATGTCGATCGCGCTGACACCGATCTACGGCATCGCCATCCCGGTGATCGTGCGGATCGGCAAGATCGAGGGCAGCGCGACGCTGGCCAATGCGCACCTGACCCCCGTCGCGGACGGCGGCCGCGTGACGGTGACGCTCCAGCGCAGCGGCAATCGCTCGGTCTACGGCACGCTCGACGTGCTTGCGGCGGGATCGGACAAGCCGCTCGCGACGGTCAAGGGCCTCGCAGCCTATACCGAGGTTGCAGGCCGCGATGTGTCGGTGACGATAGCGCGCGACAAGCTGCCGGTGGGGGCGCTGACCGTCCGCTTCACCGAAACCGATCCGGCCGGGGCGGGCGCGGTGGTCGAGGCCAAGGTCACACGGGGCGCGTGATCCCCGCTTGACGGTCACACGGCCGGCCCATGTCGTCCTGCGCCGCCTTGCGCGCCGTCGTCGCTGCATGGCTGATCTTCATCGCGACGATCGCCGCGTCGGCGGCGACCGCACAGCTCAAGACCGACAGCGACGACGCCTTGTTGTTCAGCGTCCAGCTCGGGACAACCGAGGTGGGCAGCAGCGTCCGTGCGTTCAACACGCGGGCAGGCGTGTGCCTTGACCTGCAGGACACGATCGACGCGCTGCAGATCGCCATCACCATCGACACCAAGGCCGGCACGGCGAGCGGCTGGGCATTCCAGGAAAGCCGCCGCATCGCGATCGACCGCGCCCGTCGACAGGCCGAGTTCGGCGGGCAACGCGCGACGCTGACCGACGAGACGATCTGGGAAAGTCGCTCGGGCTGGTGCGTGCGGGCGGTCGACCTCGGCAAATGGCTTGGGGTAGAATTCGACATCGATATCACCAACGCCGTGCTCGGCGTGCGGTCGACCGGCGCGCTGCCGATCGAAGCGGCGATCCGCCGGGCGGCCCTTGCCAACCGGTTGCAAGGGGCGCCGACCGGTCCGGCGAAACCGCTGCTGCGTATCACGTCGCCCTATCGCGCGTGGCGCGCGCCGTGGATCGACGTCAATCTTGGACTTGCGGCGGAGCGGCCGCCCGGCGGGCCGGTCACGATGACACCGGGCTATGAGATTTACGCGGCGGGCGAGCTCGCCTATTTCTCGGCGGACGCGCGGCTCGTCTCGACGCACGCTCTCAAGCCCGATTCACTACGCCTGCGGCTGTACCGCGCGGACCCTGACAGCGGCCTGCTCGGACCGGTCCATGCGACCCAGATGGCGCTCGGCGATGTCGCCGGGTTCAGCACGCCGCTCGTCGCGCAAAGCGCATTCGGGCGCGGCGCCGCGGTCACCAATCGCCCGCTCGAACGGTCGAACGATTTCGACACGATCGACTTTACAGGTGCCGTGCCGGCGGGTTGGGACGTCGAACTATATCGCAACGCTGAACTGATCGGTGCAGCCAAGGCGGGCCCGGACGGGCGATACGCGTTCCGCCGGATCGCGATGCGCTTCGGAACCAATATCTTCGAAATCGCCTCCTACGGCCCGCAGGGGCAGGTGCGACACGAAACCAAGGTCTACAATATCGCGCAGCAGGCCGTTCCGCCCGGCGAGACGTGGTGGTGGGCCGATGCCGTCCAGGAAGGGCGCGACCTGTTCGAATTCGCGGGGCCGGCCCAGACAGGCGCGCGCCAGATCGGCTGGCGTCAGGACGCGGGGTTCGAGCACGGCCTTGGCCGCGGCTTTTCGGCCGGTGCTGCGGTCCATCATCTCGACGCGGCGAAGGGATCAGCCTTGTTCGTCGACGGTACGATCCGCGGCGGCATCGGGCCGATGCTCGCCCAGATCGACATTGCCCACGCCAATGCCGGTGGTACCGCGGCGCGGCTCGGCGTGCTCGGTCACGCGTTCGGCGCCAGCGTATCGCTCGAGGCGCTGCGCAACAACGGGTTGCAGTCGCAGCAATTATCCGCCGATCTGACCTCGCGCGTTCGCCTTGCGATCGACAAGCCGACGCACGTCGCCGGGTTGATCCTGCCGATCCATTTCGACATCGCCGAAATCCGTACCGTGGGCGGTGCGACGGTCGAGGCGAATTCGCGTATATCGACCGCGCTGGCGGGATTTTCGGCGAGCCTGACGGCCGGTTGGCAAAGACTGTCACCCACGAGCGGGCAAGCGGAAAGCGCGGGAAGTGTCGGCTTGCTGTTCAATACCCGCGTACGCGGCGTCAGGCTGCGCGGCGAGGCATTGTGGTCGGTCAAATCGTACCTGTCGCTCGCCGACGTGCAGGTCGCGGCAAACTGGAATGCGGGGCGATCCTCGGCGCTGGAGGCGAGCACGTCCTATGCCCCTGCCGCGCATGCGTTCAGCGTCGGCGGCAGCTATACGCGCGATTTCAAGCGTTTCGGCCTGACGGTCGGCGGCGACGTCGATTCCCGCGGTCATGCGGCCTTACGCGTAAACCTGCTCGCCAGCTTCGGGGCCGGTAAGGGGTGGGGCCGCATCTCCTCCAGGCCGCAGGCGACCTCCGGCGCGCTCGCCGTGACGCTTTTCCGTGACGACAATGGCGACGGCAAGCGCGAGCCCGGCGAAGCAGCGCTACCGGGCGGGATCCAGATCAATGATACGCCCCTGGCGCTGCGCGCGGCCGACAAGGGACATATCGGCGCTCGGTTCGTCGGCGCGCTCGATCCATCGGTACCCGTCAAGGTTTCGGTCGATACCGCGTCACTCGCCGATCCGTTCGACGTTCCGGCGACCGACGGTGTGATGGTCATCCCACGGGCGGGCATGACGACCGCCGTCGAGCTCGGCATCGTCGGTACCGGAGCGATCGAAGGCACATTGAGCGATGCGGGCAGCGCCTTGTCGGGGGCCCTGGTCGAACTGGTCGATGCCAATGATGTCGTGGTGAGCAAGGTGCGAACCGAATATGACGGCTATTTTATCTTCGAGCGCGTGCGGTACGGACATTACCTCATACGCTCTTCGGCGCCTGCTTCCCCCAGACCCATCACGGTTACGCTGAATGCCGACCGCCCCTCGGTTCGCCTGGCTTGGTCAAACGCGCCCCAGCTGGCTTCGGCGAAGCGCTAGCTGAACGCATCTTGCTTGCTATTGCGCGAGCGCAAACAGGTGGTTGGAAACGACCAGGCGACTACGTTGCGCCTCAGCCGTAAACGCCGCCAACAATGTGGTCGAAGGGTTCGGCAAGTCCGGTTCGCAGCCGATGCAATCCGCCGACTCCAACTGAGCTGGCAAGCTGCTGGCGAACGGTATAAAACCAACTGACGATCTCTCCGTCGTCGAGCCGATGCCGGCCACTGGGTTTCCTGCGATGATGCGCTTCCTTTTCAGCTTATTGATGCTCGGTGCCTTGTCGGCGTCGTGCGCCTTTTTTCCGCGCGACGCTCTCCGGCGTCGAAAGTCATCCTCGATGCGATGAGCGAGGCGATCAGGAGCGGGCGATTCTGCATCAATCCCGGGATGATATGATCGCCCCGCCGTGGCATTCGTTCCGTATCTTGTACGATTCCCGGCAAAGGCGTCGGGATGCATGGCAACGGGTCTGTGGTGCATAGGGCGTTCCCGGCATCGAAAGGCGTCACGCTCTCCCGACAGAGGTTGCGGCGCGGCAACGACCACGTGCCGTTAAGCCTGAATAACGGGCATCTGCGCCATCAGGATCGGCGCAGATCAGATCGGTGTCGTCACCGGGTCATAATCCAGTATCGCCCGGTCGCTGGCCGGCGCGGCGGCGGCGTCATAAGTATCGGGATCGCGCGCCTGGGTCAGCTGACCTTGTTCGACCGACTTGGCGTGAACCAGTTCGGTGCGGCCATGCCGTGCGGTTTCGTACCGCGCGAACCCGGCCTCGACGGCTTGTTCGGCGGCGAAGGCGCGCGCCAGGATCATGGCATCCTCGATGGCCATGGCGGCACCCATGCCGAGGAAGGGCAACATGGCATGCGCCGCGTCGCCCAGTAAAGTCGCCCGGCCCCGGCTCCACAGTGGTAGCGGCGCACGGTCGAACAGGCCCCATTTGATCGCCTGATCGGAATGCGCCATCAGCCCCGTCACGTCGGGATGCCAGCCGGCGAATTCGGCCAGCATTTCGTCACGTGTCGCGGGCGTTGCCCAGCCTTCGCCGGTCCATTGATCGGTCGCGGCGATACCGACGCAATTGAGGATCGCGCCACTGCGCAAGGTGTAGCGGTTGAAAGTGCGCTGCGGCCCGAGAAACACCGCGCCGCGACCAAAGCCGAGATAGGGAAGGGCGGTGTCGCGACCGACGAGGAAGCGATAGGCGACCTGTCCGGTGAAGCGCGGAGAATCTTCACCCCAGAGCAGGGGCCGCACCGCGGATCGCACGCCGTCGGCCGCGACCAGCGCGTCGCCCAGCGCGGTCTCGCCATTGGCGAAGACAGCACGGATGCCATGTGCGGTTTCCTCGACGGCGATCAATTGGTGATCGAGATGCAGCGCGCCAAGCGCGCGTTCGGCAAAGGCGCCGGCGAGGACCGCGTGAAGGTCGGCACGGTGGCATTGCCTGGCGATGTCGACGGTGCCGTCGTCGGGTAGACCGGCGCCGTGGTTGAGTTCGCCGGCAAGCAGCCGACCTGTCTGGTAATGGAGAAATGGGAAGCCCGTCGACGGCGTCGCATGCGGCGCCAGCGCATCCTGCACGTCCAGCGCCCGGAACACGCTCTGGCCGCCGCGGCTGAGCGTCAGGCCGGCACCGACCTCGCCAAGCGTCGGCGCCTGTTCGTACAGCGCAACCGAGAAGCCGAAATGCCGCAGCGCCAGCGCGGCGGTCAGGCCGCCAAGCCCCGCTCCGATGACGATGATATGCGCGCTCACGGGCGTGGCCCCAGATTGATGCTGATCGCCTTGGTCTTGAGATAGCCGTCGAGACCGTCGCGACCGAACTCGCGCCCCCAGCCCGATTGCTTGTTGCCGCCAAACGGCGTTTCCGGGCTCATCGCGGCATGGACGTTGACGCCCACCTGGCCCGAATCGACCTGCTTGGCGACCCGCAGCGCGCGCTGGATGTCGCGCGTCCAGACTGAACCGGAGAGGCCATAGGGCGAACCATTGACCGCCTGGAGCAACTCGTCCTCTTCGGTGAAGCGGATTGCGACCAGCACCGGCCCGAACACCTCTTCCTGTTCGATCCGCATGCCGGGCGTCACCTCGGTGAACAGCGCGGGGCCGACGAAATGGCCCGGCCCGTCGATCGCCGCGCTTTCCAGCAGCGGATGCGCGCCCTCGGCCTTGGCGATGTCGATATACTCCAGCACCCGTGCCTTTTGCCGTGCTGAGATCAATGGCCCAAGCACCGTCGCCGGGTCTAGGCCGTCGCCCACTTTCAGTGTGCGGGCATAGGAAGCGACGCCCTCCGCCACGCGGTCATGGACATCGGCGTGGAGGAACAGGCGCGATCCCGCCATGCACTGCTGGCCGGTCGAGAGGTAGCAGGCCATCGCCGCTGCCGGGATCACCGCGTCGAGATCGGCGTCGGGAAAGACGATCACCGGCGACTTTCCGCCCAGTTCGAGCGACACCTTTTTGAGATTGCCGCACGCTGCGGCGACGATCTTGCGTCCGACGGCGGTCGAGCCGGTAAAGGCGATCTTGTCGATGCCGGGGTGCGCCGCCATCGCCGCGCCAATGTCTTCGCCGTGCCCGTGGATCAGGTTGAAGGCGCCCGGTGGCCCCCCTGCTTGTGACCAAAGCCGGGCGAACAGCTCCCCGACCAAGGGCGCCAGTTCGGCGGTCTTGAGCACCATCGTGCAGCCGGCGGCGAGCGCGGGCGCCATCTTCAGCGCGATCATGCCCGGTGGCGCATTCCACGGCACGATCGCGCCGACCACGCCGACCGGCTCGCGTACTGTCGCGACGAGAAAGTCGAGATGCGACCGGGCACCGAGGCTGGGCTGAAAGCTCTCGCCGGCAATCTTGGTCGCCCAGCCGGCATAATAACGGAACAGTTCGGCGGCGAGGTGCTGGACGACCATCTTCGACGAGACGAGCGGCGACCCATTGTCGAGCGTCATCACCTCGCCGATCAGGTCGTTCTCGCTGTCGAGCAGATCGGCAAAGCGCGCCAGCACGACACCGCGATCACGCCCGCTCATCCGGCCCCAGCCACCGTGCAGCGCGCCGCGCGCCGCCGTCACGGCATCGTCGAGCTGCGCGAGGGACGCGGCCTGCACCGTGGCGATGGTGTCGCCCCGCGCGGGATTCTCCACCGCGATGGCGCGCCCCGCGCCGATGACCCATTCACCATCAATGAGCAATTGATGTGGCCGGTCGAGGAAAGCCTGCGCTGCGTCGGAAGGTGGGAGATTGCTCATCGTGCGAGATCAGGGCGCGGTGGCGCGCACGGCCAGCCCGTCGCGCGCGGTAACCGAAATGCGGGCGGCTTCAGATCGCCAGCAGCTGATCGGCGAAGGCCAGCCGTTCGATATCCATCGCCATCGTCTGCAACTGCGGGACGAAGCGTTCCACGACCTGTTCGTGGCTCAGGCCGCGCGACATGAAGACCATCAGCAGCACCGCCTTGATCTGCCCCTGGCCCATGATCGGCACGCTAACGCTCCGCTCGCGACCTAGGTCCAGCCCGAAGCTGTAGCCCTGTTGCCGTGCCTGGGCGATGGCATAGTCCATGCGGTTGCGATCACGCGCCGCTTCCTGTGCCGGGTCATCGGAATTGCGCAGAATTTCCAGCATGATGCGTTGCTGTTCCGGGTCGAGAAAGGCAAGGTTGACTATTCCGCTCGACGACACTGCCATGGCGATCTCGGAGCCGATATGGCGGCGATGCAGGCTGAGCGAGGTCGCCGGATCAGTGGTCAGCCGCAGCCGCATATATTCGCCGACAGAGGTCGCGATGCATAGTGGCCAGCCGATTTCCCGCGTCACATCGAACAGCATCGGCGCGGCGACATGCGCGATCCAGCTGTCGTCCGAATAGCCGCCGCTCAGCGCACGTACCCGTTCGGTGAGGAAGAAGCGTTTGGTCTGCGGGTCGCGATCGACGAACCCTTCGGCAAGCAGCGTCATCAGAACCCGCTCCGCCGTGGTGCGCGGCAATTCCAGCGTCCGGCTCAATTCCGAAATGGCGAGCGAGCCTTGCCGGTTGATCAGCATCATCGCCTTCAACCCGCGCTTCAGCGATTTCAATTCCTGGTCACTATCCACCGCGCCATGATGTTGCGCGCCGCGCCGAATGGCAAGCTTGCCGGATGCGCAACCTGGGTTGCGGATTTCGACATGGCGCGGCGGGTGGGTCGGTCTAAGCTGTCTGACGAAGGTTCGATCTTTGCCAGGGTCGTGCCGCAAAATATGATGCCGCCTGCGCAGCGCCGGGCGGAATTCTCTGATGGGAAGTTTCATGACCGAAGCGATCGACCTGTTCATCGACGGACCCGCCGGCAAATTGTCTGTGCGGACCAAGGGCCTGGATGCGAAAGCCAAGCATGTTGTGATCCTCGTGCAGGGCGCCAATTTGTCCGGCCAGCTCGGTTATGATTTCGCGTTCGACGGGCGCCAGGACTATTCGTTCATGGAAGCACTGGTGGCGCGCGGTTACGGTGCGGTGACCTTTTCGATCCGCGGCTACCGTGATTCCGAACTGGCCGATCATCCGCACAGCGTGAAGACTGACGAGGCGATCGCTGACACAGCCGCAGTGATCGACTGGGTCATCGCCCAGGGTTTCGCGCGCCCGCACCTGCTGGGATGGTCCTGGGGCGGGCGGATCGTCGGTCGCTATGCCGAGACGCGCAGCGATCGCATCGGGCGGTTGGTGCTCCTCGATCCAGCGATCGGCGGCGGCAACAAGGTACCGTTTCCGGAGAAGGACGACTGGTGGTCGAATGCAGCCGCCTATTTCCGCGACCGGCTCGAGCTCGAATTCATGGAAGCGGCGGCGCATGAGCAGCTCGCGGTACAGGCTGAGCGTGACGAACCGCGCTCGCCCAACGGCATCCGCGTCGAGAATGAAGAGGGCAGTGTCGCCGCCGATGCCGGCCTGATCAACGCTCCGACGCTGATGCTGTATGGGGTGGCGGCGGGGATGCAGAATTACATGCAGGGCGGCTCCGGCCGGGCCGATTTCTTCGAACGGCTGGGGACCCAAGACAAGGCGCTGGTCGTGGTGCCGGGCGGCGGTGATTACGGCCATTTGCAAAACGCTCGCCACCGCATGTGGAAGACCATCGCCGACTTCCTCGATGGCTGAGCTGCTGGCGACGCCGCCCTTTGCCGAATGGATCGGGCGATCGATCGAGTCGATCGATATCGTTGACGCCGCGACGCTGCGGCGACTTGCGGCCACGCTCGACCGTGACCATGAGGCGCGGCTGTTGCCGGTGCTCGGCCATTGGTTGTTCCATTTGCCCGAGACGCCGCACGCAGCGCTCGGCGCCGACGGCCACCCAGCGAAGGGGGGCTTTCTGCCGCTGATCGCCCAGCCCCGCAGAATGTGGGCGGGCAGCCGGGTCAGTTTTCTCGCGCCGGTTGCAATCGGTGCCCCGATAGTGAAGCGCACCACGATCATCGACATCTCCGAGAAGAAAGGCGCGACCGGCGACATGGTTTTCGTGACGCTGCGCCACCTCATTGTCGCGGGCGGCGAGGACGCGATCGTCGAGGACCAGGATCTGGTCTATCTGCCGATCACCGCCCCGGTACCACCCAAGGCGGTCGAGCGGCCGGCGGCGACCCACCGGCGGACGATGCGCGCCGACGAGGCCTTGCTGTTTCGTTTCTCCGCGCTGACCTTCAACGCGCACCGCATCCACTATGATCTAGTTTATGCGGTCGGTGTCGAGCGCTATGCCGCGCTGGTGGTGCATGGCCCGCTCCAGGCGATGTTGTTGATCAATTTTGCGATCGACAATGGGCTGACACCCGCGAGATTCGCCTTTCGCGGCCGCGCGCCGCTTTATGTCAAGCGGGAATTCACCTTGTGCCAGGCGGGCGACGAGCTGTGGATTCGCGACGATCAGGGGAATGTGACGATGACCGCCGGCATTACGCAATGATCCGCAAGAGCTATGCCGATGGCCGCTTCGGGCAGGTCCATTTTCGACAGAATGGTGAGGCAGGGGGTGCGCTACCGCTGATCTGCCTGCACGCCACGGCTTATTCGTCGCGCAGTTATATTCCGTTGCTCGAGGCGCTGGAGGGCAAGCGCCACGCGATCGCGCCCGATACTCCGGGCTACGGCGAGTCGGATCCGCCGCCGGCACAAGTCGCCATCGAGGACTATGCGGAGGCGCTGGCGGAGATATTGCCAGCGCGGTTCGACCTGTTCGGTTATCACAGCGGGGTCAGCATGGCGGTGGAGATTGCCATCCGGCACCCGCAGCGAGTGCGGCGGCTGGCGCTGATGGGCGTACCCTATTTCCAGGCGCTGGATTTCGCGGCGTGGCGCGATCGGCTGACGGAACGGCACGCTCTCGGGGAGACACTGACGCAGTTCGCCGAACGATGGGACTATCTCGTCGTCGGTCGCCCGGCGGGATTGTCGCTGCGTCGCGGGTTCGAGAATTTCGTCGACGAGCTGAAAGCCTGGCCGCAAGGTTGGTGGGCGCATGAAGCGCTGTTCGCGCATGATCTCGCGGCGCGGCTGCCGCTGGTCACGCAGCAAGTCACCGTGATCAACCCGCCCGGTCATCTCGCCGAGCCGTCGCGCTGCGCGGCCGCGCTGATCCCCGATGCCCGGATCATCGACCTGCCCGAACTCGACGGCGCGGCGCTGGAGCGTCACGCCGAACCTATTGCCACGCTGCTGCTCGACCCCGCTCCTTTCAGCGCCAGCGCGGCTGGATTGTCTCGCCGTCGAAATATTCCGGAAACAGCACTTTGAGATCGGCCCAGCCGCGCCGGTTGAGCGGCTGTTCGAGCGGCGCCTTGTGCATCAGTCCTTTGACCGAAAACACACCCTGCCGATCGCCCATGCCGAGCCAGGGTGGTGCGCCGATAGTGAAGCTGTAAATCCCGGTCGATGGCACGCTCGGCGCGTCGCTCGCGAGATCGGCGGCGTCTGCAAACCATTGTAGCACAGTCTTCGAGCGCTTGCTCTGCCCCTCATCGAGATCGGGGATGCCGTCGCGCGCGGGGAAGGAGCGGACCTTTTCCTCGAGCTGGGTAATCGCGACGCGGCCATCGCGCTCGATGACCGTGACCGTCGCTTTCTCCAGCTTCGCCATGGCCTGGACGGCATCGACCAGTTCGATCCCGTCTCCGGCCGGGCGGATCGTATAGCCCGAAGGCCCTTCCTCGAACTTGCGTGCCGCGCTCAGCGTCTCGCCGGACAGCGGGTTGGTCCATTGATTGGCGATCTCACCGGTGATCGCGTCGCGGAAAACGCCGATTTCCCACCACGGCACGCGGAACGCGCCGCCGTCGAGCGGTTCGGCGCGGTACAACATCGCCGTCTCAACATGATTGACGATGATTTCGGGGTGACCGTCGGTAACAAAGGTTGTCGTGCCGAGATACCACCAGCAGGTCGGCTCGGCATCGCTCGAGGTGAGGGTGCGGCGATAGATGTCGGCGGCGCGGCTGGACGTCAGGGTCATTGTAGCTCCGTTGCCATGATGGGGTTGTTCAACTCGTACTCCAGCGCACGCCGGGCGACGACCTCGCGGATGCGATTGACGACGACCTCCGCCTGCGGGGTGATCAGGCCGCCATCACGGAAGATCAGGCCGATGCGCGTTCGCTCGACCGGGGTTTCGCAGTCGAGCGCGACGAGCAGGCCACTGTTGATTTCCGGTTGCACGACATCCTGCGGCAGGATCGTCAGCGCATTCGACGCCTCGACAACGTGACGGATCAGCGCAATCGAATTGCTCTTGAGCATTTGCGGTGGCACTGCCAGTCCGCGTGTTTCGAAGAACAGGCCAAAGCCGCGCTGCACGCTCTCGCTGCTCAGCATCGCCCATTGCGCCCGGCTGAGGTCGTCAATCGATACCGCCTCTTTGGTCACCAACGGATGGTGACTGCCGACGATCACGCGCGAGCGGTTTTCCATCAGCGGCTCGATGATCAGGCCGTCGCTATGGTGAATCCGCCCGATCAGTCCGAAGGCGAAATCGATCTCCTCGGTCTTTACCTTCTTGACCAATTCGAGAAACCCGTCGGTCAGGATCGACACCTTGAGCCCGGGGCGTTCGACATGCAGCTGCGCAAGCAGCGTCGGCATCATGTAATTGGCATAGTTCTGCGTGATGCCGAAGGTCGTCTCGCCGATCCGACCATGTTCGATCGCGCGCACTTCTTCCATCGAGCGGGTCACTTCGTTGAGAATCACCTTCGCCCTACGAATGACGGCGAGGCCGTAGATGGTTGGTTCGACGCCCTTCGGGCCGCGTATCAGCAACGGCACACCGAGCCGATGCTCGAGGCTCTTTAGACTTCGGCTTAGGCCAGATTGCGAAATATAGGCCTTGTCCGCGGCCTTGAGCAGGTTGCGGTTTTCGACCGCCGCTATCAGGTGACGTAGCTGCTGGATCTCCACGCGCCATCTCCGTATCAAGCGTCATGCTTGTTACGCAACGATGACAGTTTTTGGCTGCGTTTCGCGCAAGATCACGTCTTCAACCGAAATGCGGGTGTTGGCGAACGAACTTACCTCCTACAGGCCCAGCGAGCCCGGGTTGACCAGCCGTCGCGGATCGACGGCTGCCTTCATCGCCATCGCCAAATCGTGTAGCGGTGCCGCCCTGGTATCGAGCCAGGGGTAGGATTTGCCGATCTGTACATGTGCGCAGCCATGTTTTCGAAAGATCGCCACCAGCGACTCGCGGATGCTGGCAACGAGTTGCGTCGCGGCTGGCGGGGGTGCCGGCGGGTCGAGTTGCGACAGGTCGCTCGATTCCTCGACCCGGTTGTGATGGTAATACTGGTGATCGTCCCAGTAGAATACCGGCTCCATGCATACCGCCTGCACTCCGACGCCGAAATAAATCACGCCGCATTCCACGCCGACTTCGATCATCGCGGCACGCTGCCCGTCGAGCATTTCGCGCACGTCATGGCTTACCGCAGCGAGGCGTGAGTGCGGCGCGAGGCCGTGCGTCGGCAGGTTACGCAGCGGGCGGCGGCGTTCGGCCGTATTGAATGCAATGAACGGCGTTCCGCGCATCGCCATCGGAGCCGATGGCGGCATTTCGCGTCCCCCGGCCTCGGTCGCCTGCTGCTTCAGCAAGCGCATACGGGCCTCCGCGCCGACACTGGTTGGATCATCGACCGTCAGGTTGAGCATGAAGACCTGGCCGTCGAAATTGCGCTTTCCTGCCGCCGCCAGCCGCGCGGCATTGAAGATGCCGCGTGCCATCGAGCCGCCACCGCGCGCCACCCCGGCAAGGATCTTGAGGTCCTCCGCTAGCCCCGCAGTCGCGGTCGCCATGACCTTCACGAAATAGGGGTCCCAGCAATAGCATTCTGCGGCGATGCCGAGTCGGCCGATTGCCGTCACCGCGGCCATGGCCTGGCTCTCGTCATTAAAGGCGAAGCTTGCAAAGGCCTGGTGCGCCGGGAAGGGTAGCAGCTTCAGCACGGCCTTGGTCTTCAGGCCGAACGCGCCCGTGTCGCCGAGAAACAACCCGGTGAAGTCGGGGCCATAGGTGCGGTAGAAGGGAGACGGGTCTCCCGTGCCGCCCCAGGAACCGCTGCGTAGCACTCGCCCGTCGGCCAGTACTACCTCCACAGCGAGGACAGACTCGGCGACCGGGCCATATTGAGACGAACCAAGGAAGAATGACCCCTGGCTGAGCGCCCCGCCGACCGTGGCGCCATAACCCGACATGGGTCCAAAATAGGGCGTGCGCAGGCCCTTCGCCTTCAGTGCCTCGTAAAGCCGGTGCCACGTACAGCCGGTTTCAACGACGACGTACATATCGTCTTCGTTGATCTCGATCACGCGATCGAAAGCGCGCATATCTACCATCACCGAGTCCTCGCCGGCGGGAAGATAACCACCGGTGTACGAAAATCCGCCGCCGCGCGGGATAACGGCGACGCCGCTAGCCCCGCACAATCGCACCGCTTCGGCCAGCTTCTCCACTGCGTCGGGGCGGATGACAGCGGCGGCGGTTGCGCCGCGCTTGCTCAGGTCGGTTGAGAAAAAGGTACGTTTTTCCAAACCCGTCTCGACGCGGTCGGCGCCGAGCAGTTGTTCAAGCGCTGCGGTCAGAGCGCCACGGCCTACGATGGCGGGTGCGGCTGAGGTTGTGGATGTTCCCATGCCGGCAGGGTGTCGGTGCAGCCAGTATCGCGCAACCGGAGCCGGTGTTCTCCCCGCTATTCGGTCAGGAGAATTCAGTACGAATCGTGGCGCTGTTCGCGCCGATCGCCGGTACTTCGCCAATCGTCGGCGTCGTACCGGACCAGCGCACAGGCGAGGCGGGAAGGGCGGCCCGCCCGTGCGGAGTCAACGCATCGACGCGGCGCAACTGCGGGTGACGCGACAGGTCTGCTATCTCGTTAAGCGAGGCATAGGCCGTGCCGGCGGCGGACAGACGCGCGATTACTGCGGCGGTATCGAGCTCGCGAAATACGCCGTCGATCACAGCATCGAGCGCCGGCCGGTTGGCGCAGCGAGCGCTGTTGCTGACGAATCGTGGATCACCCGCCAGCTCAACGTCGAGCAGCACGCCGGTACAGAAGCCAAGCCACTCGCGTTCATTCTGGATCGCCAGCACGACCTGCCGCCCGTCGCCACAGGCATAGGCGCCATAAGGCGCGATTGTCGCATGGTGCAGCCCGGCGCGGGTCGGTGCGCGGCCGGCATAGTCGTAATGCAGCAGCGGCACCGTCATCCAGTCGGCAATGGCGTCGAACAGCGAAACGGCGATCGCCGAGCCTTCCCCATTGCGTCCACGCGCGATAAGCGCCTGCAGCACGGCGGCATGGGCATTCATCCCACAGGCGATATCGGCCACCGACACGCCGACCCGACCTGCCTCATTGACGCCGCCGGTGATCGCTGCCAGCCCGGTCTCGCACTGGATCAGGAAGTCATAGGCCTTCATGTCGCGCGCCGGGCCGTCCTCGCCATAGCCCGAGATATCGACCGTGATGATGCGAGGGTGGCGCGCGCGCAACGCTTCCGAACCGAAGCCCGCCCGTGCGGCCGCACCCGGGGCGAGATTTTGCACGAACACATCGGCCTGGGCCAGAAGGCGGTCGAGCAACGCGGCGTCTTCGGGTTGCTTGATGTCCAGGACGAGGCTTTCCTTGCCGCGATTGAGCCAGACGAAATAGGCACTCTCGCCATCGACGACATGGTCGTAACCGCGGGCGAAGTCGCCCTCCGCGCGCTCGATCTTGATCACCCTCGCGCCCGCCTCGGCGAGGCGCGCGGTGCACAATGGCGCGGCAACTGCCTGTTCCAGGCTGACGACCAGCACGCCGTCGAGCGCGCCCATCAGAAGCTCTTGGGCAGGTCTAGGGCGTGTGTCGCGACGTGGCTGAGGATCAGGTTCGTGCTGATCGGCGCGACCTGATAGAGGCGCGTCTCGCGGAACTTGCGCTCCACATCATATTCCTCGGCAAACCCGAACCCGCCATGCGTCTGGACGCACATGTCGGCTGCGTACCAGCTGGCTTCCGACGCCAGCATCTTGGCCATGTTGGCCTCGGTGCCGCACGGGGTGCCGGCGTCGAACATCGCCGCGGCCTTGTCGACCATCAGCGACGCGGCGCTGAGCTGGACATGCGCACGCGCGATCGGGAACTGCACGCCCTGATTCTCGCCGATCGCCCGGCCGAACACCGAGCGGTCGCAGGCATAGGCGGCGGCGCGGTCGATGAAGAAACGGCCGTCGCCGATGCACTCGCTGGCGATCAGGATGCGCTCGGCATTCATGCCCGACAGGATGTAGCGAAAACCCTTGCCCTCCTCGCCGATCAGATTGGTGGCCGGGACGCGCAGATCGTCGAAGAACAATTCGGTCGTTGCGTGGTTGAGCATGGTACGGATCGGGCGGATCGTCAGGCCGTTACCGATCGCCTCGCGCATATCGACCAGCAGTACGCTCATGCCGTCGGAGGGCTTGCCGCATTCTTCGCGCGGGGTGGTGCGCACCAGCAGCACCATCAGATCGCTATGCTCAGCGCGGCTGATCCAGATCTTCTGGCCGGACACGACATAGTCATCGCGGTCGCGTCGGGCGAAGGTGCGGATGCGCGTGGTGTCGGTGCCGGCGGTCGGTTCGGTCACACCGAACGCCTGGAGCCGCAGCTCGCCGCTCGCGACCTTGGGCAGATAGGCCTGTTTCTGCTCTTCCGAACCGTGCTTGAGCACCGTCCCCATGACGTACATCTGGGCGTGACACGCGCCGCCGTTGCAGCCCGAACGATGAATCTCCTCCAGCACTGCCGTCGCCGCAGCGAGGCCCAGGCCCGAGCCGCCAAATTCCTCCGGGATCAGCACCGAGAGGAAACCCTCACGCGTCAGCGTATCGACGAACTCGACCGGATAGGCGCGGTCGCGATCCTTGGCCTGCCAGTAGCTGCCGGGGAAATCCGCGCACAGCCGGCGCACGGATTCGCGAATGTCCTCGAAGTCGTTGTCCATCGTCATCCCTGCACGCCGAGCCCGCCGAGCGCGACATATTTCATTTCGAGATACTCCTCGATCCCCTGCCGCGACCCTTCACGCCCAAGGCCCGATGCCTTGACGCCCCCAAAGGGCGCAACCGCAGTCGAGATTATCCCTTCATTGACGCCGACCATCCCAGCCTCGATCGCCTCGGCGACACGAAAGGCGCGGCCGAGATCGGTGGTGTAGAGATAGGCGGCGAGACCATATTCGGTGGCATTGGCCAGCGCGATCGCCTCGGCTTCGTGCTCGAAGCGGAACACCGGCGCGACGGGCCCAAAGATTTCCTCGCCAAAGACGCGCGCATCGACCGGCACGTCGGCCAGCAATGTCGGGGCGTAGAAGTTGCCGCCGAGCGGGTGGAGCCCGCCACCGCGCACCAGCCGCGCGCCGCGCGTAATGGCGTCCTGGACCAGCGCGTCTACCTTCTCCAGCGCGCGCGGTTCGATCAATGGGCCGATCGTGACCTTGTCCGTGAAGCCGTCGCCGACCACCAGTCCGTCGAGCCGCGTTGCCATCGCCGCGACGAAGCGGTCATGGATCCCGGCCTGAACGATGAAGCGGTTGGCGGCGGTGCAGGCCTGGCCGGTGTTGCGGAACTTGGCCGCCATCGCGCCCTCGACCGCGGCGTCGAGATCTGCATCGTCGAACACCACGAAGGGCGCGTTGCCGCCAAGTTCCATCGATGTCTTCTTCACGCCGGGCGCGCATTGCGCGAGCAGCCTGGCGCCGATCGCGGTCGAACCGGTGAAGCTCAGCTTGCGAACCAGCGGATTGCCGGTCAGCTCGGCGGCGATCGGTTCGGGATCGCCGGTGATGATGTTGCACAGCCCGGGGGGTAAGCCTGCGCGTTCGGCCAGGACGCCCAGCGCCAGCGCGGAAAATGGAGTCTGGCTCGCCGGGCGGATGACCGCAGCGCAACCGGCCGCCCAGCCTGGACCAGCCTTGCGCGTGATCATCGCGGCAGGAAAATTCCACGGCGTGATCGCCCCGAAGACGCCGACGGGTTGCCGCATTACCAGAATGCGACGCCCCGGCGTCGGCGAGGGAATGATGTCGCCGCCCACACGTGTCGCCTCTTCGGCGAACCAGGCGATGAAGCTCGCGGCGTAGTCGATCTCGCCCCGCGCCTCGGTCAGCGGCTTACCCTGCTCCGCCGTCATTATGATCGCGAGGTCCTCGCGATTTGCCCGCATCAGGTCGAACAGCTGCCGCAGCGTCGCACCGCGCTCTGCAGCGCTTAGCGCGGCCCAGGCCGGCATCGCGGCGGCGGCGGCATTGATGGCGTGCGTGGTGTCGGCCTGGCCCAAAGCCGGAATGTGGCCGATCACCGCGCTCGTTGCCGGATTGGTCACGGGGATGCGCTTTTCGGACTCGATCCACGTGCCTCCGATCAATGCCGCTTCGCGGAACAGTGTCGGGTCTGCCAGCCGGTCGCGGACTGGCCGATCGTTAGTCATGTGAAGTGCGTCGGCCACGATGCGCCCTAGCGCCAGCGAGCTATGCGGCCAACGGCGACGTGCGCAATGAGCCTTGCGCTTGTAGCATAGCGCAAGCTCCCCCCTTGATCGCTTGGCGGCGGAGATCGACAAGGTGCCATGAATGAAAATCGCCCCGACGAACCGGACGATCGCGCGCTTCCTGTCCTGCGCGCCCGTTTCCCGGCGGAGCTGGCGGCGGCTGCCGCGCTTGCTCGCGAACAGAACGCGGCTTTGGCGGTGATGCCGCTCGCGCCGTCTGACGCGCCATGACCGCAGCGACTTCGCCTTCGCTGTCGATCGCGGAGATCGGCCGGGCCTTTTCCAATGGCACGCTGAATTCCGCTTCGCTGGTCGATGCGACGTTTGCGCGGATCGATGCGCTTGACGCGCGGCTGTGTGCTTTCGTCCATCTCGATCGCGAGGGCGCACGCGCTGCCGCAGAGGCATCCACAGCACGCCAGGCGGCGGGTCGTGCCCGGGGGCCGCTCGATGGCGTGCCTGTCGCGATCAAGGATGTCATCGACGTGGCCGGCATGCCGACCCGGTGCCATTCGCGGTTGATGCCTGATACGCCGGCGCCGCGCGATGCCGCCGTGGTCACGCGGCTACGCGCGGCCGGGGCAGTCATTCTCGGCAAGCTCGCGACACACGAGTTTGCGATCGGCGGGCCCGCCTTCGACCTGCCTATGCCGCCAGCGCGCAACCCATGGAACTCTGACCATCATCCGGGCGGTTCGTCGTCCGGTGCGGGTTCTGCTGTGGCCGCCGGTATGGTGCCGTTGGCGATCGGCACCGATACGGCTGGCTCGGTCCGCAATCCCGCAAGCGCTTGCGGTGTAGTGGGACTCAAACCCGCCTATGATGTTCTGTCGCGGGATGGCGTGTTCCCGCTGGCTTGGAGTCTTGATCATGTCGGACTGCTGACGCGCAGCGTCGCCGACATGGCGACCGCCGCGGCGAGCCTGGGCATCGATGTGACGGGCGAGGCCGCCGTGGACGGGCTGCGTATCGGCTATGTGCGGCATTTCCATACGCGCGACATGGCTGCCACGGCGGACGTCGCGGCGGCGCTCGACAAGGTCGCCACCGGGCTGGCCGAAGCGGGCGCTATGGTGAGCGAGGTCGAACTTCCGCCGCTAGGTGACTTTGCGCTGATAAACCGCGTCATCCTGCAGGGTGAAGGTTTCGCGGTGCACGCGGCCGACCTCCGCACGCGGCCCGAGGCGTTTTCCGCATTGACACGCAAGGCGCTGCTCGCCGGGGCCTTCACATCGGCGGAGATGCTCCTAGCCGCCTACCGGCACAAGCGCCGCCTGACCGCCGCGGTGGAGGCCAGCTTCGCATCGGTCGATGTCCTGCTGACGGCGAGCAGCATGGAGCCGGCGTGCCGGATCGACGACGCGGCGGAGATTGCGCGCAGCTACATGTTGCATGCGCGCGCGCCCTTCAACGTCACCGGCCATCCCGCACTGGCGATGGGCGCCGGCCTGTCAGCCAACGGCATGCCCCTCTCAGTGCAGTTCGCCGCACCGTTCGGTGAAGAGCGGCGGCTGCTGGCCGTTGCCGGCGCGTGGGAACGGGCGATGGGCGGTCCGATGACGCCGCCTATCGCTTGAGGAAGCCGGCGACCTTTTCCGCGGCGAGTTCGGGCTGCTCGATGACGAGGTAATGGCCGCTATCGGGAATGACATGCAGTTCGGCGTTGCTCAGCGCCTCACTGATCTTGCGCAGGCCGAAGCCGCTCGGCGCGGTGTCGAACGCGGTCATATTGTCCTCCGCGCCGGCGAGCAGCATGACCGGCATGGTGATGCGCGGCAGAAGCGGCGAGAGGTCGGTTTTCTCGATCGTCTCGGTGCCGGCGATGAATGCCTCGGCAGTGGTTGCCGAGAAGGCGACGCGCATCGCTTCGAGCTGGGCCTGCGCTTCAGGCCGGTCGTAGAAGCCGCGGGCGAATCCCGCGACCGAGGTCAGGTCGGCTACCGCCGTCATGTCGCTGTCGCGCGCCGCGCGTTTCCAGGTCGCCCGCATCATGCGGGCGGCATTGTCGTAGCGGGCAAGGAAGCAGCTTAGCACCAACCGGTCGATGACCTCGGGATGATGCGCGGCCAGCGTCAATGCGATCATCGCTCCGAACGACGTGCCGTGGATACTGACGCGCGAAAACCCCAGTTCCGGCCCTATCGCCTCTATCAGCTCGAACACTTGTTCGGCGATGCCGAGCATGCCGCCGGGTCGGGGGCTACCGGTGCTTTCGCCATAACCGGGCAGGTCAAAATCGATCACCGCGAAATCGCGCGCCGACAGCGGGGTCATCTTCTCGAAATTGCGGTGACCGAAGGCAGAACCGTGAATGTGCAGCAAGGGCGCGCCATCACCCGTCACCTTATACCAGATCGTCTCACCGCCGGGCAGGGTCACAAGAGTCATGCGTCAGTCCTCAGCAAATCGGTCAGCGCCCGAACGGGCTTGGTATCGAGTGCCCAAACCGCCTCGACGACCGCGTTCGCGCGTTCAGGCGACAGCACGCCATGGGCATATTGGCGGAACAGCGCAGCCAGCGTGTCATCGGGTACCCGGTTGCCGGGCGTTCCGAGGAAGTTGTCGATCGCATGGCTTTCAATCGAGCCGTCGGTGAAGCGTATTTCGAGCGCACACCCCTCGAAGGTCGCCCGGCCTTGGTCGGCGATCAGATCGATTCGATCGCGAAGTGCCAGTACCGCCGCATTTGTATAGCAGGCCGGGGCCGTCTGCGCGGTGGTGAACCGGCCCGCCAGCCACGCGGCGGCCGCGCAATGGCGCAAATCGAAGGTCGCCTCGCTCTCGCTCTTCGGCACGCCGAAACGGTCGCGACGCTCGTCGGCGATCGACTGGACCAGAGGATTGACGTGGAATACCATCCGCTCGACCTCGCGGCCGGCGGCGCTCGGCAGGATGGCGAGCGCGCATTCCACCGGGCCGTGGGTGATCGTCTCGGTCGGCACAACCTTGTAGGTCTGGCCGAACAACCGCCAACTTTTCCCCAGCGTCGCGAGCGTCGGCGCGATCTTCGCACGGTCCTCGTCGCACTGCGCCTGGAACATGCCGCGATCGCCCTCGAACGCGGTGGTCGGCGCAGTAAGCCCACGCTCGGCGAGTTCGAACGCCGACAAGCCCGATCGCGCGGTCGCCCCGGTGATGTACGACAAGGTCATGCTGCCGACCGAGGCGTAGAGACCGAAGGCGGTGCACATAGCGATGCCCAGCGCATGAGTGGTCCGCTCCTCGTCCAGCCCGACGAGTACGCTGCACGCCGCCGCCGCGCCGACGCCGCCCGTCAGGCCGGCCGGCACACCGCCGCGATAATAGCCCGTTGGCATCAGGATCGTCGCGACCGCCAGTTCCGCCTCGACGCCAAGCGCGAGTGCGGTGACGAGCCGGGCCCCGCTCAGGTCGCGCGCCTCGGCCAGCGCCAGCACCGCAGGCAGCACGGCCGACACGGCATGCATGAAACAGGGGATATAGGTGTCGTGAAAGTCGAGCACCTCGTACAACGCGCCATTGACCATCGCCGCAGCCTGCGGACTTGCGGGCGTCCCGAACCAGTGTACGCTCGCGTTGCCGCTACTGCCTTCGGTCGCCCAGTCGTGCAGGATGCTGATCGCCGGATGATCCCTGGCGCCGACCGACGCCTTTAGCTGGTTAAGGATCAGTCGCTTCGCCTCATGGCGGACATCGTGCGGAAGGTCGGTCGCCGATTCGTTGATCAGGAAACGTGCGAGCGCCTGGGAAACGCTCAGGCTCATCGACCGACCGGCTCCAGCGTCACACCGCTCGCGACCGGCCCGTACATCCATTCGAGGATCGCCGGCTGGGCCTGGTTGTAACCGCCGATCGCGGTTAGGGCGTCCCAGGCGGGAAAGCCGCGCAGCCCGACAAAGGTCGGCCGCCCGGCATAGTTTGAGGTGTAGTTGGCGGCGATCGGATAGGCGTGGATCTCGCCCACATACTCGGCCACGCCGCCAAGCGGCAGTTTTTCCGCCACGGCTTCGTCCGCAAGCGCGATGTCGATCCACGCCTGATATTGTCGTTCCGGCGGATGGGTCTTGATCGGATAGCCTGCGGCGCGTTCGGCAGCGACGTCCGGCGCTTCGAGCATGCTGACGCGCAGTCTCAGCACACCGGCCACCCCGGCCCAGCGCGCAGCCAGCGCGGAAAGCGCGGCGCGGAAATCAGCCTCTGGCGTGCGGCTGCGGAAGAACAGGCCGAACGCCGGGGCAGGGGGCGGTCCTTGCGGTGGCACCAGCACGCTGTCGTCGATGAGTGTCATCGCCATCGCGCCGACAGCCTTGTAGGTTGTGCTCTGGTCGACGATCAGATCGATGTCACCAAGCAACTGGCCGCGCACCACCGGGTCGGGGTTAGCGGCGAATTCGGCCAGTGCTTGGTCGTTGAAGTACCGCACGTCCGACAGCCACATCAGCTGCTCGTCGGCCGGGCAGGCCTGGCCGACATCGTCGATCGCAGGGAACAACGGGCGCACCGGGTCGAATTGATAGTGGCGATATTCCCAGATGCCCGGCCGCCGCGCGATTGCCGGACTGTGCACGTCGCGCCAGTAACGCCGTACCGAATCCAGAGGAAGTTCGGGCTTTTTCCAGCCACATGTGATGCGGCAGATGCCCGCACTATTTTCCAACGCAATCTGGGTTTCGGCCACGATACATTCCCCTACTCGGCGCAGGATGACATGAAATCGCTATGTCCAGGGCGCAACGGCCACGAGCTCGCTATGCGAAAAAGGCACGGCTGTGTGCGGATCGGTTCTGGCCGCATCACCGGAATCCGGTTGTTGGCAAACGCCTGCGATTGCGTCGCGCTGCGGCAAGGCGCCAAGTAACGCCATGAAACCAACGCCTGACTCTCCATGCCGCTGACGCGCCGCTATCTTCAGGTCGGTGATCGCCGGGTGCATTATTTCCGCGCGGGCGACGGGCCGCCTGTGGTGCTAATCCATTCCTCGCCCGCCAATGCCCGATTGCTGATGAAGGAAATCGCCCGGCTCGCGCGCGACAATACGGTGTTTGCCTTCGACACGCCCGGTTTCGGCCTGTCTGATCCGTTGCCGCTGGCCGAGATGGAGGTCGCCGACCTGGCCGATGCGATGGCCGAGACGCTTGCCACCATCGGCATGCCGCCTTGCCCGATCTTCGGCACCCACACCGGTGCGGCGATCGCGCTTGAGCTCGGCGTGCGTCACCCCGATCGTGTGACCGGCCTGGTGCTCGACGGTGTGCCCGCCTTCACCGACGAAGAGTGCGCGGCCTTTTTCGGCACCTATTTCCGGGAGATGCCGCCGTCCGAGCTGGGTGGTCATTATGCCGAGGCGTGGACGCGCTTCCGCGACCAGGCGATCTGGTTTCCCTGGACCAATCGCCTGCCGGAAAACCACAATCCCTATGACCTGAGCCCGCCGCACAGCACGCATTTGTGGGTTTCGATGTTCCTCGACGCGGCAGACCATTATGCGCCGGCCTATCGCGCAGCGAGCTATTGGGGCGGCCGCGCGATAAACGCGGCGGCTGCGCTGACGCTACCGGCGGTGTTCTGCGCGACGACGACGGATATGCTCTACTCGCATCTCGAACGCCTCCCCCCGCTCAAGCCCAATCAATCGATCGCGGAGATCGGCGACTCGTATGAGTGCAAACGCGAGCTGATTTCAGAAAGCGTCGCGCGCTTTGGCGCCGAGGGCCCCGCACCGGCCGATTGCGACGCGGTCGCCTCCACGTCGGGCATCGCGCGCCAGTTCAACGACGGCACGCAGGGGCAGATTCATTTGCGGACATGCGGCGATCGCACCGCGCCGACGTTGCTGCTGCTGCACGATGCGCCCGGCTCGGCCGAGCAGGCCGAACCGCTGATCGCAGAACTGGCCACCCGCTTCTTTGTCATCGCCCCCGATCTGCCGGGCAGTGGTGAGTCCGATCCCATGGCGCCGGTGCCGACGGTCGACGACTTTGCCGACGAGGTCGCGGCTCTGCTGTCCCGGCTCGATGTCGCCATCGCCACGGTCCATGGTATCGGCTTCGGCTCATCGGTCGCGCTTGCGCTGGCCCGGCGGCATGCCGGATTGGTGACGGCAGTGGTGCTGCAGGGTCTCGCCCTGCCCGACGAAGGCGAGCGCGTCACCATGCTCGCCTCCTATGCAGTGCCGATCTCGATCGAGCCTGATGGTGCGCACTGGTATCGCACATGGCTGATGCTGCGAGATTCGCAGATTTATTGGCCGTGGTATGATCACCGCCTCGCCTCGTTGCGGCGCGTACCGGCCGATTTCACCGCTCGGCGGTTAAATCGCTGGACGATGGATGTGATGCGGGCGCGCGAGAGCTACCACCACCTCATTCATGCGGCGCTGGAAGACGACGCGGCGGTAGCGCTCAAGGCGCTCGATGCCCCTTTCGCGGTGGTCCGCGATCCGTCGACTCCGTTGAGCGCGCATGATGACAGGTTGCGGTCGCTGCGTCCTGACGCTGCGATCATCGAGCGGGATGCTCCCGACTTTGCCGACGCCCTGTCCGGGCTGTCGACGCGGAGCCATGACGTTTGATCATAGTGCGCAGACAAACCGGGCCTCACACCGCCTTTTCAAAAAAGTGCAGACCTATCGTGCAGCACGGTCGCTTTCGGGGCGACCGCGCGGTGTGGCCCGGCTGACCTTCTCGAAGGCGAATGCGGGCGGGTCACTTTCCCGGATGCTGGGCATGCGTTGCCAAAAGGGGGTTTTATGCGGAATATCTCGACTCGTCTGACGTCAGGCAAGCGCACTCTTCTCTGCGGTGCGGCTGCCTTCGTATCGATATTGCCGCTTGCCGCCGCGGCACAGACGGCGGCGGCGACCGATACCGCTGCCAGCCCGGATGGCGACGTCGTCGTCACTGCGCGCAACCGGACGGAGAAGTTGCAGGACGTGCCGCTGGCGATCACCTCGTTCAGCAGCCAAGACCTCACCAACGCCAATGTCCGAAACCTTCGTGATGTCGCCTATTTGACGCCGGGCCTTTCGGTAACCAGCGGCGGGTCCGAGTTCGGCGTCAATCCCGTCATTCGCGGCCAGACCAACCTCAATGGCGGCGCCGGCGATCCCAACGTCGCGGTGTTCATCGACGGCGTCTACATCTCGAACAACACGGCGATCAATGTCGGGTTGATCGATCTTGAGCGGGTCGAAGTCGTCAAGGGACCGGTAAGCTCGCTCTATGGCCGCAACGCCTTCGCCGGCGCGATCAACTACGTTTCGAAAAAGCCTTCGCTCGCGGAGCCGCATGGCAGGGTCACCGCGTTTGCCGGCAATGACGGGCAATATAGCCTGGCGGGGGCGATGAGCTACCCGTTGGTTAAGGACGTTCTCGCGGTCAGCGTCGCTGCCGGCTACGAGCATTTCGACGGCAGCTACCGCGACCAGACGACCGGCGCCCGTGCTGGCGGCTTCATCAAACGCGACATCCAGGGCACGGTTTATTTTACGCCATCGTCGGCTTTCAGCCTGATGGGCAGCTATTATTACGGCAACGATAAATTTGGCGGATCGGCGATTGCCTATAACGTCAACAATTGCGGTACGCGCGCAAATCCAGTGAGCCCGCTGGATCCCAGCGGCCTCGGTTTCTCCCAGTTCTGCGGGCATTTCGATTCCGATGCTCATGCCGTCGAAGTGCCGGTGATCAACCAGGCAGCCGGCCAGTCGGGCAACAGCCGTCGTGTCAACCTGGCGCGGCTGAACATGAGCTACGACATGGGGTTCGCCAAGCTGACTTCGCTCACTGGTTTCGTCCGCGTGACGCAACAACGCCTCACCGATTTCATTGGTCGAAGCGCTGGCATTCCGTTCACTCTGGTCCCCGGGCCTGGCGTGATCTATCTGCCTGAGTTGTTTGGTTCCAACACCAACAGCAACGACTTCAGCGAAGAGCTTCGTTTGCAAACACCGGCAGACAAGCCTTTCCGGCTGCAGCTCGGCGGCTTCTTCTTCAGTGGCAAGACGTTCAGCACGACGCTGGTGACGATCGACGGCACGACGCTGCCAGCAGGTCAGACGCTGACCGCGGGCTTCCCGGCCAATTCGCTGACCAGCAACGGTCAGCTAGATGGCGCCAAGATCGTCGGCCAGACGCTGTCGCACGACCGCCAATATTCGGCGTTCATCGGTGCCGACTACGACATCCTGACCGGGCTGACCGCATCGGGAGAATATCGTTACACGCATCAGCGCAAGGACCAGCTTGTCATCCGCACCACCGGTTGCGCGAGTACTGTGACAACGCCGACGGCGAGCTGCAACGGTACTGCACCGACTGCCTATCTCTACCCCAACGGGCCGAACCCCGTGGCGGGCAGCTTCAATTTCAGCAACTTCCGCGCCTCGCTTAAATATCAGGCGTCGCCGGGTATGAACTTCTATGTCAGCGTCGCCAATGGTACCAAGGCTGGCGGTTTCAACCAGCGCGCGGTGGCCGCCGCCGATGGGTCGCAGCCCGATCTCAAGTTCGATCCCGAGAAGAACATGACCTACGAAGTGGGCATGAAGAACAGCCTGTTCGGCAACAGGTTACAGCTAAATATTGCGCTCTACCATATCAACACCAAGGGTATCCAGATTTCGGGCCCGTCGTCGGTGCCGACCAATCCCGGGTTGGTAACGAAGAACTTTGGCAGCGTTCATACTGACGGCTTCGAAGTCGAGCTGGCCGCCAAGCTGGCACAGGGGGTTCGCGTCCGTACCGGTGTCGCCTATGCCGATCCGCGCTTTGGCAAGGATGCGTTCGATTTCGGCGCTGCGGGTGCATGCGCAAGTTCTAACGTAACGACCGGTGTGATCACGCCGATCATCCCGCAATGCGCAGGACGGGTCGTTATCCTGCCAGCGAATTCGCAGTATAATAACAGCAACTTCAACAAGGCTGCGCTCTCGCTCAACGGCTTGCACGTGCCACGTGAAACCAACTTCCAGTTCACCGCCGGCCTCGATCTCGACGGTGCGATCGGAGATAGCGGCTGGAAATGGACCGCTACCTACAATGCGCGCTATGAGGCCAAGCAATATGCCTTCAACAACAATATCAGCTGGTACGGTGGGCGCACGGTGATGAACCTGCGTGTCGGGGTGGAGAATCCGACCTATTCAATCTCCGCCTATGTCAACAACCTGACCAACGATCACACCCCGGAAATCGTCTCGGTCAATGCCCGTTTGAGCGATTTTGGCGGGGATCTTGACGGTTACCTGCCGGTCGGTCGCCAGTTTGGCGTGACGGTCGGGGCGAAGTTCTGAATGCGGTCGCGGCCACCTTCCTATCGGCCGCGCTTTGCCTGACTGATGCGGCCGCGTCGTTTCTCGACGCGGCCGTCTTTTTTTAAAAGGACGAGCGACATGCAGCACCGGATCATCATTCTCGCCGCAACCCTAGCCCTGGGCGGATCGGCGCCGCCGGTCATCGCTGCGCGTCACGCTGCTCCGGTCTGCCCGCCAACCACGGCCTTCACGACCTCGCTGGACCATCTCGACGGCTACCGGGTGTATACCGGGCCCGATGGCGACTCCGCGGTCGAGCCGTTGCGCATCGATGCGCGGATCATTCCATTGCTTACGACGGGGAAGAAGCTGGGCGTGATCGACCTGCCCAAATCCGGGCCACGTCAGCCGCAGATATTCGTCGGCGCGGCCGATGTCGACCTGCCGATGCACCGCGCACCCTATAAGGAACTGTTCATATTATTGGGCGGTTCGCTGACGTTCAAGACGGCGAAATTCTCCGCGGCGATGCAGCCTGGATCAGTGCTACTATTCGAAGATGTGGACGCAAAGATCGGCCATGGCGGTCATATCGGCCCATGCGGCTATGTCTCGCTGTCGATCGCGCCATAGCCAAATGGGCCGCAGATGCCTGCTCCGCGGCAGCGCTGCTCCGCCGGATCGAGTCCAGAAATAAAAGCATTGGGCGGCTGGTCATTTTCTCGATGAATTCTCATTCATCAGCAATTTATGCGGGCAGCTCCTCTGCTCGAAAAGAGCAGCGAGGACGGTAATTCCTGAAGGGAGTAAATGGCGCGTAGCAAGGCGCGACATTCCTGGAAGGAGGGCAAGTTTCGGTCATAATGAGCCATGTGAAAGAGCCCGCGCGGTCTGGTTCCGGGCCGATAATCCTCCCATGATGTGAACTGATCCGGCAAAAATTGAATCGCGACTTGCGGCCTGCGCTCGCTTACCGGGTTTTCGCTCGAGCCGGAACGGGATCAGGCAGCGCCAGCTTCGGCCAGCTTGCGCTCGTCAAGATCGTAACCTAGCAATGCGGCCATCCCGGCGAGCGAGATCAGCGCCGGGACATAAGCCATCGCGACGCGGATCGCCCATAAGGCGCTTTCCGGCTGAACGACGGCCGGTCCGCGCGACTGGACATAGCCATAGGCGCCGAGCAGCGCGCCGATCAGCGACACGCCAATCGCACCCGACAGCTTTTCGACGGTGGTATAGAGCGCGGCGAAAATGCCTTCGCGGCGCAAGCCGGTACGACGGAAATCATACTCCATCGTGTCGGGCAACATCGACTGGCCCATCAGGATGACACCGCTGCCGCTTACCCCGATGATGACGCCGCGCAGATAGACCAGTAGCAACGGCTCTCCCTGTGCGGCGAAGGCCCAGCTGAAATAGACCGGGATGCTGATCGCCAGCGCGGTCAGCAAGGTGCGCTTTTTGCCGACCCGTTTGGCAAGCCAAAGCCACAGCGATGGCGCCACCAGAAACATCGCGGACTGGCACAGGAAATAGGTGCCGAGCACGCTGTTGGGCACGGCGAGAATACGCTGGAAAAAAAACGGAAACACCGACTGCACGCCAAGCGCCATCAAGGTAATGAACTTGACCAGAATGAGGAAGGCGAACGGTCGGTTCGCCACCGCTGACGCGAATTGCTGGCGGAAACTGTAGTGCGTCGCGACCCGCGCGGTGCTCGGCGCATCTGCGGTCCCGGCAAAGGCTATGACGCCGGCCGCGACGACGATCGGTGCGAACACCACCGCCATCCAGCCATAGGCGGCGGTATTCCCGCCGAACAGATCGAGCAGCTTCGGCCCGGCCGCGCTGGCGATGATGATCGCTAGGCCGACCGCATAGACACGCCAGCGCATCAGCTCGGAGCGTTCGTGATAGGAGCGCGTCATCTCGCCCGGCATGGCCATGTAGGGAACGTTGAAAACGGTATAGGCCGAGGCGTAGAAGATGAGGATCGCCCCCATATAGATCAGGCGCGCCTGTTCGCTGGCGAATGACGGCGCGCCGAAGATCGCCAGCACCGACAGCGCCAGCAGGATCGCGCCGAGGATCAGATAAGGGCGTCGGCGGCCCCAACGGCTGACCGTGCGGTCGCTCGCCACGCCCATCGCGACATCGGCGAAGGCGTCGTAGAATTTCGAGATGGCGATGAGCGAGGCACCGACGCCGGCAGCGATGCCGTAATTGTCGGTCAGGAAGCGCAGCAGCAGCGCGTTGGTCGCGGTCAACACGGTGACCGGCCCGAGTGTCCCGATGCCCCAGGCAATCATCGCGCCGCGGCCGAGACCGGCGGGCGCGGCGCCTTGCGCCGGCGAAATCAGGATATCGATCGGTGTGGCTGCCATGCCGGAATCTCCTTTGTCGGCGCGCCTGTTATCATGCCGATCCCCATCATCGACGATAGGGTTGTTCGGTGATCAGCATAGCGGCCTCGCAAAGACCTCCGAATGCCGGTTATCCGGCACGATCGAGTCCCCTCCAGACCGCACAGCGGGCAATCTTGGGTGTCGATGGCCGCGCAACGAGCCGTCGCGCGAGGTCGATCAAGGAGTCGGAAGACGATGGCGGTCAGATGGTTTGCGGCATTGGTGGCAGCGACACTGGCGCTTGCCGGGACGCCCGCTTGGGCGCGCCCCAATTCGATTCCGGTGCCGGCGGATCCGGCCAAGGCTTGTGCAGCCGTCAAGGCGGCCGACTTTTCGCAGCTGCTGGATGCGCCGACCGGGATCATCACCGCCACGGTGTTGCCGTTTCGGTCCGACAATCATGAATATGGCCCGACCAATATCGAAATTTGCGAAGTCATAGGCTTCGTCGCGCCGACGATCGGTTTCAAGTTGATCATGCCCACCAAGGGGTGGAACGGCAAATATCTGCAGGGCGGCTGTGGTGGCGGATGCGGTACGACCAAATTATTCTGGTGCGACGATCCGCTGCGCCGCGGTTACGCCTGTCTCGGTTCCGACATGGGCCATCAGGGCAATGTCGGCGACTGGCGGTGGGCGTGGAACAATATCCAGCTGCAGGGTGACTTCGGCTTTCGCAGCACGCACGTTGCCTCGCTTGCCGGCAAGGCGGTGGTCGCCGCCTTTTATGGCCGGCCGGCGCGGCTGAGCTATTATTGGGGCTGCTCGACCGGTGGGCGACAGGCCTATCACGAGGCGGAATTCTATCCAGCCGATTTCGCCGGTATCGTCGGCGGCTCGCCGCCGCTCAACGAGACCGGCTCGGCGGTGCAGATCGCCTGGACGGTGAAGGCCAACCTTCGCGCCGATGGCAGTGAAATCCTCGGCGTGCCCGAGGCACAGTTGCTCCACCGGGCGGTGGTCGATTTGTGCGACATGAATGACGGCATCAAGGACGGCCTGATCGGTGACGCGCGGGCGTGCCGCTTCAACCCCGCGACGATCATCTGCAAGGCCGGGCAAAGCGGGCGCGGCACATGCCTGACCGCCGAGCAGGCGGAGGCGGCGCGGCGCATGTATGCCGGCCCGCACGACAGCAAGGGCAAGGCGATCGGCTATTATGGCGGCGTCATGCCCGGCTCCGAGATCAACTGGGTCGGCGACTATATCGATGGACCGACGCGCAAGGCCCAGTACCGCGCGTTCATCGCCAACGTGTTCCGCTATATCGGCTTCAACCCCGGTCCCGGACCCAACTGGACACTGAACGATCTCGATTTTGACCGCGATCCGGCGAGGCTGCAGATCAACGAGGCATTGTACCGTGCCGACAATCCGGATTTCCGCCTGTTCCGGGCGGCCGGCGGCAAGTTCATCAGCTTCCAGGGCTGGAGCGATACCTCGATCGTTCCGCTCGGCACGGTTGATTTCTACGAAACGGTGGCACGGACGATGGGCGGCTATGCCCGGACCAAGGACTTCTTTCGCTTTTATGCCGTGCCCGGGATGCGGCATTGCTCGGCCGACGGAGATGGCGCGGACAATATCGACACCCTCACCGCGCTGGAAAACTGGGTCGAGCAAGGCAGCGCGCCGGACATGCTCATCGGCTATAATTTCGACTGGCACGGCCCGGCGACCGCCGCGCCGGTATGGCCGCTCGATCCGGCGCGGGTGCGCTTTGCACGACCGTTATTCCCCTATCCCGAACAGGCGATCTATCGCGGCTCGGGCGACGCAAACGACCCGAAAAACTGGCGCCGCGTCACCCCCAGGCCCTCCCCGGATAACGGTTAAGCAGGGAAGCCGCGTTGCGCGGTACTTCGACAGCCCTATCGCTCAAATGATGGAACAGATTATGCAGACCGCCCGGCTACCGCGTAGGCGCTTCGCGCGCGGTCAATCGCGACCCGAATATCTTCAGGCGGGTGACGTCGATCGCGTCATGATCATGCTCGTCGCGTTGATGTCCGAAGTCTCGGCCCTCCGCGACCGGCTCGACACGCATGAGGCGGTTGCCGAGCTCGATGGGCCGGTTACGACTGCCGCGGTTGAGGCGTATGAACTGACACCCGAGCGTTACGCGGTGCGCGAGGCGAATCGTAACGCGATGCTCAAGCGCGTGCTGCACGCGATTACCGAGGAACGCGACGCCGCCGCTGTGGATGGGGTTGCCTGATGCTGACGCTGAAGACAGCGACGGCGATTGCCGTCACCGCCTTTGCCGAAGGTGAGAAACACGGCGTCGCTGTCATGTCCGTCGTCATCACCGATGCCGGCGGGCATATTCGCTTGGCGATGCGCAGCGATGCACAGGGCATTTTCGGGGTCGATACCGCGCTCGGCAAGGCGCGCACGGCGCTGGGTTTCAATCGTACCTCGTTGCAGCTGAGCAAGGTCTTCACCGATCCGTGCGCCGTGGCTGCGATCGCTGCAGCGACCAGTGGCGCGTTCGTGCCGCTGGGCGGCGGTGTCGTGGTTCAGGACGGTGGCGTGACGATCGGCGCTGCCGCGGTTTCGGGCGGTCTGCCCGCAGTCGATGACGAGATCATTGTCGCGGCGGTCGAGGCCGCCGGTCTGACGGTTTTGCGCTGAGGAGAGCGACGATGTTTCAGGAACGGCACGCACTGCTACCGCGGGAAACGCATGACGAGGCGGCCCGCTACGCTTTCGTCTCGTCGCTGCGCAAGATGTTCACCGTCGAACTGTTTCCGGGTATGCGCACGGTTTATCAGCAGCGCCAGTTGCCCGCCTTCGAGGCCAAGCATGGCCGCGCGCCCAACAGCGTGCGCGAGGCGAGCGAGTTGATGGAGAAGAGCGCCTATTATCGTGGCGCCAACATCATCGGCCGCGCTGCGCAGGAACTGTTATGGGACACGGTGGGGGAAAGTGTCGAGCGGCAGCTAGACACGCTCGACGAAGCGGCGAAGCCCAGAGCCGGTGATCTCGGCACCGTCCGGACCAATCGCGATATGGAGATCCCGCGCTATATCGACACCGTCGATATCCATGTGATGCCCGGTAATTTCCATACCGAACTGTCCTCCGAAGACACCTATGCCGGGGCACTTTACGACCGTGGCGTGCACGTCTTTTCGTTTGGCGGCCTCGGCCCGCGCAATGACGGTCTCGGCGTTGCCCAGGCAGCGTTCATCAAGGAACGCTTTCCGGACTTGAAGCCACGGCGGATTCTCGACATGGGCTGCGGCCCCGGCTTCACCACTCTACCGTGGAAGGATGCATTTCCCGATGCCGAGGTTCACGGCATCGACATCGGCGCGCCACAGATACGGTACGCGCATGGTCGCGCCGAAGCCCTGGGCAAGGCGATCCATTACAGCCAGCAGAACGCCGCCGCGACCGATTTCCCCGACGGCTATTTCGACATCGTCGTGTCAATGTTGGTCACCCACGAATGTCCTCAGCCCGTGATCCGCGGTATCTTCAAGGAGGCGCATCGCCTGCTCGCCCCGGGCGGCGTGACGCTACACGATGGCGGCGGCACCATGCCTCACGATCCGTTCGATAACCTTCTGATGAGCTGGTTCGGCGACAATGTGAACGAACCATTCTCGGCCGGCTTCAAGTCGCTCGATTACGACAAGGCGTTCGTCGAGGCTGGGTTTGATCCGGGCAAGATCGTCCGCGGTACACGCGAGCCGGTCTATCTCAAGGGGCAACTGCCGCCGATTAACTTCATCGGCGCCGTGAAGGAATAAGCATGGGCTATCGTCTGGGCGTCGATGTCGGGGGGACGTTCACCGACCTCTTGCTGTTTAACGACGAGAGCGGGGATTCGTGGCGCCACAAGACGCCATCGACCCCGGCCGACAGTTCGGAAGGCATCCTGAACGGGGTCGAGGCGGTGTGCGCCCAGGCCGGCCTGTCACCGCGCGACATTGAGGTGTTCCTGCACGGTACGACGGTCGCGACCAATGCGGTGCTGGAGGGGAAGGGCGCGCGTGTCGGCCTCGTGACGACCGAGGGCTATCGCCAGATCATGCAGATCGCCCGCAGCTTCGTTCCCGGTGGACTTGCTGGCTGGATCGTATGGCCCAAGCCCGAGCCGCTCGCCCGGCTGGAGGACACGGTCGAGATCAAGGGGCGGATGGATGCTTTCGGCCATGAAGTACGCCCGATCGACGACGCCGATATCCGCGCGGCGTTGGCCAGGCTCAAGGCACGGGGCGTCGAGGCGCTGACCGTCAGCCTCATTAACGCCTATCTCAATGGCGCGCATGAGCAGCGCGTGGCCGAACTGGCCGCCGAGATCATGCCCGACGTGCCCATCTCGCTCAGCCATATCGTGCTGCCCGAGATGCAGGAATATGAGCGTACGCTGACCACTGTCGCCAATGCGGCGGTGCGGCCCGTCGTCGGGCGCTACGTCCGCAGCCTTCGCGACAAGCTGGAAAAGGTCGAAATGACCGGCCGCCTGTCGCTGTTGCGTTCCGACGGCGGGCTGATGTCCTCGCAAAAATCCGAGGAGCATCCCGTTTCGCTGCTGATGTCGGGGCCGGCGGGGGGCGTGACCGGTGCCTTGTGGGTGGCGAAGAATGCCGGGTTGAAGAATATCCTGACGCTCGATGTCGGCGGCACCTCGACCGACGTTGCGCTGATCGAGCATGGCGAGCCACGCCGCGTGCGCACCACCGAGGTCGGCCATCTCTCGGTCCGCGCCTCGTCGCTCGACGTGAAGACCGTCGGCGCCGGCGGCGGATCGATCGCCTATGTCCCCGAACTGACCAAGGCGCTGCGCGTTGGCCCGCAATCGGCCGGCGCGGTGCCGGGGCCGGCGGCTTATGGCAAGGGCGGTACGTTACCGACGGTGACCGACGCCAATGTCGTGCTGGGCTATCTGCCGGAAAATCTGCTCGGCGGGACCTTCAAGCTCGACCGCGAAGGCGCAACGCGGGCGGTGCAGACGATCGCCGACGCGCTTGACATCGAACTGATGGCGGCGGCGCGCGGCATCATCGACATCGTCAACGAGAACATGTTCGGCGCGCTGCGCATGATTTCGGTGCAGCAGGGTTACGATCCGCGCGACTTCGCGCTGATGGGTTTTGGCGGCGCCGGGCCGCTCCACGTCAACGCCGTGGCGCGACTGATGGGCAGCTATCCGGCGGTCTCGCCGGTGGCCCCGGGCGTGCTGTGTGCGCTGGGTGACGCGACGACGCGGATGCGCACCGAGACGGCGCGGTCGCTGTCGAAGCGCAAGTCCGACACCAGCGCGAGCGAGGTGATCGGATTGCTGTCCGACATGGATGCGCAAGTCCGCGCCGAGCTAATCGCCGACGGTATCCCGGCGAATGAGGTCGAGACGAGCTTCGAGATCGATGTGCGCTATTCGGGCCAGGCGTTTGAGGTGCCGATGACGATCGATCTTGCGACGTTGCGCGCCGGTGGCCTTGATGCGCTGGCGACACGCTTCGACGACGAGCATCGCCGCCTGTTCACCTTCAACATGGAGGCCGAGCACGAGTTCGTGAACCTGCGCGCTGTGGCGCTGGGCAAGCCGCTTGACCTGCCGGCGCACGAACTGCCCAAAGGTGATGGCAATCCGGTGGCGGCGAAGCTGCGCGACCATGAATTGTGGATGGATGGCGGCCCGCAGGCCGCAGTGCTCTACGACCGCTCGCTGCTCAGGCAGGGCGACGTCATCCAGGGTCCAGCAGTGGTGACCGAAATGGACTCGACCACGCTGATCGAAACCCGCCACATCGGCACCGTCGATGCCTTCGGCAATATCATGATCACTCCGGCCTGAGGCGAGACAGATGCCCGCAACGATCATCCAGGCGAACGAGACGCCCTTCACGAACGTCGCCATCGACCCCGTCACGCTCGACATCATCGAGAACGCGCTGCGCAACGCTCGCGTCGAGATGGATACCACGCTGGTCCGCACCGCCATGTCGCCGGGTATCCGCGAACAGGGCGACGCATTTCCATTGATCGCTGACCATAAGGGCCGGATGATCGTTGGCCAGTTCGGATCCTATATCGGCCCGTTCCTCGACAATTTCGACGGCACGGTCGAGGACGGCGACATGATCTTCCTGTCCGACCCCTATTCGGTCGAAGGCGCAATCAGCCACAACAATGACTGGCTGGTGCTGCTGCCGGTGTTCAAGGACGGGCGGATCATCGCCTATACCTCGATGTTCGGCCATCAGTCGGACATCGGCGGCAAGGTCGCCGGCTCGATGCCGATCGATGCGCATTCGATCTTCGAAGAAGGCGTGCGCATTCCGCCCGTCAAGATCTGGCGCAAGGGTGAATATAATGCCGATCTGATCAAGCTGATCATGCACCAGACGCGCACCCCGGAATGGTGCAAGGCCGATCTCAACGCGCTGATCGCGTCGTGCCGCGTCGCCGCCAAGCGCGTCGTCGAGATGGCCGAGCGGTTCGGTGATGACGTGTTCGTCTCGGCGTGCGAGAATCTGCTGGCGCGCAACCATCGCGCGATGAAGAGCCTGATCGACAGCGCGATCGGCGAGGAGCCGGTGAGCTTCGAGGACTATATCTGCGACGACGGCATGGGTTTTGGGCCGTACAAGATCAAATGCACGATGTGGCGCGAGAACGGCAAGGTTGTGCTCGATTTCGCCGGCACCGACCCGCAGAGCAAGGGATCGATCAACTTCCTGCTCAACGAGAATATGATGCGGATGTTCTTCGGCATCTACATGATCATGGTGTTCGACCCGCAAATCCTGTTCAACGACGGCTATTACGACCTGATCGACGTGCGCATTCCGGAAGGATCGCTACTCAAGCCTAAATTCCCCGCCGCGCTGTCGGGTCGCACCCATGCGCTGGGGCGGCTGTTCGACATTCTCGGCGGTTTGCTGGGGCAGAAGACGCCGGAGTTTCTCAATGCTGCCGGCTTCTCGTCGAGCCCGCATCTGTTCTATTCGGGCGCCAAGCCCGATGGCGAGTGGTTCCAGCTGTTCCAGATCGGCTTTGGCGGAATACCCGGTCGGCCGCTCGGCGATGGGCCCGACGGGCACTCGCTGTGGCCCAACTTCACCAACGTGCCCAACGAGTTTCTCGAACGCTATTTCCCGCTGCGCATCGAGCGTTACGAGACCGTGGCGGATAGCGGCGGGGCGGGTCTGCACCGCGGCGGCAACGGCATTTTGATGACCTACCGGTTCCTCGAACCCGGCCAGATCGCCATCCATGACGATCGCTGGTTCGTGCCGCCTTGGGGCGTCAATGGTGGCGCGCCCGGCGCGCGCGCGACCAAGATCCTGCGCAAGGCCGATGGCACCGAGACCGTCGTTGGCAACAAGCTCGAGGATATCGAGGTCGAGGCCGGCGACGAGCTCGACTTCATCACCTGGGGGGGCGGTGGCTGGGGCGATCCGCTCGAGCGCGATCCGGCGCTGGTCGCCAAGGAAGTCGGGCAGGGGCTGGTCAGTGCCAAGGGTGCGCGCGCTTATGGCGTGGTGATCGTTGGCGATGACACGGTCGACGAGACCGCGACCACGGCGTTGCGCGCGCAAATGCGCTTCGCGCGCCCGGCCGAGCTGCCGCTGTTCAACTATGGCCCGGCGCTCGACGAATTGCGCGCCAATGCGCTCGGCGAAACCGGCCTGCCTGCGCCGATCGCACCGCGCTGGAAGAGCGTCGTGCCGCTGGCGATCGCCGCCGAATGAACGAGCTCGAGGCGGATTATGCCGCCGCCGGGTTCGGCGGGCGGCTGGCTTTTGGCGCGCGGCCTGCGTTGGTGATCGTCGATGTGTGCAATGCCTATCTCGACCCGGCCTCGCCGCTTTATGCCGGGGTCGAGGATGCGCTGGCGTCGAACATCCGACTGGTCGATGCGGCACGTGCCGCCGGGGTTCCGGTGGTGTTCACGCGCGTGCTGTACAGCGCGGGTGGTGCCGATGGGGGCTTGTTCTATCGCAAGGTGCCGGCGCTGAAGGCCTATCTGCCCGGCAATCCGCTCGGGGATTTTCCCGCCGGCTTTGGTCCGCGCGCCGATGAGGTGCTGGTGACCAAGCAATATGCCTCGGCCTTTTTCGGCACGTCGCTGGCAGCGACGTTGAATGCGATGCGCATCGACACGCTGGCGATTACCGGCTTTTCCACCTCGGGCTGCGTCCGTGCGACCACGCTCGACGCGCTGCAGCACGGTTTCATTCCCTTTGTCGTGCGTGACGCGTGCGGTGACCGGGCACCCGCGCCGCACGAGGCCAATCTGTTCGACCTGCAGGCGAAATATGCCGAGGTCGTCAGCGAGGCCGAGATGCTGGCGCTATTCCGTCGCGCCTGAGGCCATCGCGCGGCGATAGGGAGCAAGACACGCCAGGAGCGCCACGACCGAGGCGAGCGCCGCGCAGCCGCTGACGGTCGACAGCGCCGCGCTGACGCCCTTGTCGCCGCCATAGAGATGCTCGGTGGCGAGCGCGACGAGCGTCGAGCCGAGGCCGATGCCGGCAAGGTTGAGCCAGAAGAGGTAGACCGCCGACACCTGGCCGCGCATGCGGTTGGGGGTGATCTCCTGGAACGCCGCCGCCGCGCCGCCATAAGGCATTGCGCCCATGAACAGGAAGATGCCGATCAGCGTCAAAGACGCTCCGGCGGTCGGCATCAACGGCGCAGCGAAGGCGAACGGGCAGGCGCCCGCTGCCGCGATCACGCCGATCAGCACATTGGAATCGCTCCGCTCCCGGTCTCGCAACCAGCCGGCGAGCCAGCCACCGGTGAGCCCGCCCGCCGTGCCGCAGATCGCGATGATGGGCCCGTAGCTCCACGCAACATCGCTGGTGGTGTAGCCATAGGCACGGATCAGATGCGTCGGGAACCACGCCGCAGCGCCGTTCCACATGATGCTTTGGAGGCACAGGCCAAGGATGAGCAGGCCGTAAGCGCCCAGCGCTGCCCGCATATGCGCCAGCACCGCGCCGAGCGACGGCACGGTGACGTTGGCGCCCGCACCGCGCCGCGCCGGCTCGCGCAACGTCGCGAACAGCAGTGCGATCAGCAGGCCCGGCAGGCCAACGATCAGAAAGACGATCTGCCACGGTTCGAAATGCCCGAACGCGCCATCGACCGGTGCGAGCTTCGCCAGAATCACGCCGCCGAACACGGTGGCGATCGCCGGGCCGAGATAGATCGCGCTCTGGTAGAAGGCGAGCGCGCGGACGAGCTTCTTGCCGCTGAATTTGTCGGCGAGCATGGAATAGGCCGCCGGCGACAGCGTCGACTCGCCGACCCCGACTGCGATCCGCGCCACGAACATCGCGGTAAAGGTGGTGGCGAACCCGCACAGCGCGGTGGCGACGCTCCAGATCGCGATGCCGATCGCGACGATGATCGTGCGGCGATAACGATCGACCAGCCGCCCGATCGGTATGCCCATGAAGGTGTAGAAGATCGCAAAGGCGAAACCGTGGAGCAGGCTCAACTGCACGTCGCTGATCTTCAGGCTGGCGCGGATCGGCGCCACCATCAGCGTGAGGATCGTGCGGTCGATGTATGAGAAGGTGTAAGCGAGGATCAGCACCGCGACGAACCAGACCGCATAGCGCCTGGTCTCGCGGCTTTCGTCCGTCGTCATTACCTGTCCCCCCTGCTTTGTTGCGCGCCATCAGGTGGCGCGCAGTTCGGTCTTCAATACCTTGCCATTGGCGTTGCGCGGCAGTTCGGCGACACAGGTCAATTCGCGCGGAATCTTGTAGTTGGCGATCCTGCCCGTGCAGTAGGCGGCAATCGTCTCGGCGGTCACCGTCGCCCCGCCGCGTGGCACGACGAACGCCTTGAGGCGCTCGCCCCAGGTCTCATCGGGTACGCCGATCACCGCGACGTCGGCGATGTCGGGGTGCGCGAACAGCACTTCCTCGACCTCACGCGGGTAGATGTTGACGCCGCCGGAGATGACCATGTCCTTCTTGCGATCGACGATATAGAGGAACCCTTCCGCATCGCGCCGCGCCATGTCGCCGACCGAGACCCAGCCGTCCTTCACTGCCTTGGCGGTTTCCTCGGGGCGGTCCCAATAGCCGTTGAACAGCACGGGACCACGGCTCCACAGCTCGCCGACCTCGTCGGGATCGCACACACTGCCATCGTCGCGGCGCACCTCGGCCTCGACATGCGGAAAGGTCGTGCCGACACAGCTGACCTTGCGCAGCTGGTCCTTCGGCCGGAGGTTGCACACCAGCCCGGTCTCGGTCGCGGCGTAGAGCTCGTGCAGCACGGTCTCGCCGAAATAGGGGATGATCTTTTCCTTCAGCGCCTGCGGCAACGGAGCGGCATTGGCGAGGATCGAACGGATCGGCGGGCGCGCATAGTGCGCCAGCGTTTCGGGCGGCAGCGCGAAAATCATCTGGAAGTGCGTCGGCACCATGAACAGGCCGGTGATGCCGCCGAACTTCAACCGTTCGAGCACGATCTCGGGATGGAACTTGTCGAGAATCTCGATCGACCCGCCGGCCGCGAGTACGCCGGTCGGGAAGCCCAGCCCGCCGCCATGGTTCATCGGCGTCATCGCCAGGAAGCGGTCGTCGGGGCCAAAACAGCCGAACTCGGCGGCACAGATCAACCCGACCAGCATGCGCGAGCGGTGCGACAGGATGACGCCCTTTGGCTTGCCGGTGGTGCCGGAGGTGTAGGGGATGGTCCAGCCATCCCATTCCTCGATGTGGGGGAGCGTGGTCGGTGTTTGCGCTTCGGCGAGCAGAGCTTCGTACTGCGGCCCGAATTCGACGACTCTCATGCTCCCCGACGCAAGCCGGGACCGAGTTGGAACGCCCGATGTTACGGAGAGCTGCGCTTCGTTACCCACCTCCCCCAACTGGACCCCCGCTTGCGCCGGGGAACATGCAGCCTCGACCAAATTGCGCGATTCCGCATCCACAAACACAATCCGCGCGGCGCAATCCGCCAGCGTCTGCGCCACTTCACCGGGCGCGAGGCGCGGGTTGATCGTGGCGACCGCGGCGCCGGCATCGGGCACGCCCGCCACCACCTCGATGAACTCGGGTCGGTTGCGTGAGACGATCGCCACGACATCGCCCTTGGTCACGCCGAGGCCGATCGCGGCATCGCGCAACTGACCGACGCGGTATGACAGGTCGGCGAAGGTGCGGCTTTCTTCGCCGTGCAGAATGGCGATCTTGTGCGGGTCGCGCGCCGCCGCTGCGCGCAACGCCGCGCCGAAGGTCATGGCGTGAAAGGTATCGGGCAGAGTGGCGGGGCGTGTCACCGCGGCAGTTTCGTGAACACGGCGAGCGCGTTGTCGCGCATCATCCTGGCGTGACTGGCGGGGCGCAGGCCAAGGGCCGCGACCTCGCTCACCGCACGTTCGGGGTCGATCACCGGCCAGTCGGTGCCGAACAGCACCTTGTGGCTGCCATAGCTGTCGGCATAGCGGACATATTGCGGCGGCCAGTGCTTGGGCGCGTAGGCGTCCCCGGCGGTGTAGATATTGGGGTGCTTCCAGCACATCGCGATCATCTCGTCGGTCCATGGCACGCCTATATGGATGCCGATGATCGGCAGATCGGGGAAATCGATCGCCACCTGGTCGAGCAGGATCGGCCGCGCGACCGACGGCAGGCGCCGTTCCTTCGAATAAACGAGGTTCTGCCCGACCTGCAGCATGATCGGAATGTCGAGCTCGCAGCATTTGGCGTAATAAGGGTAGATCTGCGCCGCGTCGGGCGCACAGGCGAACCAGTGCGGGTACCAGTGCGCGCCGACAAAGCCATATTCCTCGACCGCCTGCGTCAGGTCGCGCAGACCTTCCATGCCGCGCGTCTGGTCAATCCCGGCGAGCGCCGAGAACCGGTCGGGATGCGCCGCGCAGATATCGGCGATGACCTTGTACGGGATTTCCCATGATCCGCGCACGCGCAGGTCACCGGCGCGCACCGCGATCAGCAGCGAACGCTCGATCCCGGCGCGATCCATCTTCTTGAGATAATCGTCGATCGAAACACCGCCGAACATCTCGGCGGGCATGCGGACCTGGCGCTTGAAATCATCATCGAGACCGGTCCAGCCATTGGCGACGGCTTCGGGCGTGTAGATGTTGCAGACGATGTCGATGTAACCACTCAAAACAGATAGCTCCTAACCAAGCGCCAGTTCGGCGCGCATCCGTGCCACGGCTTCGCGCGCGATCGGGTCGAGATTGGTCGCTGCCACCGCAGCCAGCGCTGCGGTCTGCGCCGCGCTGTCGGCGCCGCTGCGATAGAATAGGTCCCAGATCGCACGCTGCGTCATGTTGAGCGTGCTCGATCGCGGGTAGCCCGCACCGGTGGCGACAGCCTCGGCATTGCGGACCGCATCCGCCAGCCGCTCGGCAAGCGGGCGGTTGTCGGGCGCCGCGACGGGATCCTTGCCGCTGGCGACACTCGCGCCCGGAAAGGCGTGATGGTCGCGCTCAAAGGCATAATATTTGCGGTCGAGATAGGGCAGGCCGACGCCGAAATAGTCGAGCGGTGCGCCGGGCACCGTATGCACGCCATGGAGCGACTCGGTAGGATTGCCGCCTTCGACCCAGCTGGTGATTGCGCCCATATAATCGATCGCGCTGGCACCCTCGCCGCCCGCGCAGTGATCCATGCCGGGGATCATGAACAGCCGCGCAAACCCCTTGGTCGCCACCGGCCCGTCCATCGTTTTGGTCATGGTCTGATAATAATCGAGCGTCGGCGGCGGCATCACCGAATAGTCCGACCAGCCCTGCACCAGGATCAGCTTGCCGCCATTGTCGCGGAACGGGCGCAGATCGGGGTTGTTGGGGTTGATCATCGTCTCGATCGTGGTCGGGTCGCCGCGCCCGACGCCGAGGTCGAAAAGCGGCTTCCAGCCCTCGCCGGGCAACGGCGCGCTGCGGATGAAATTGCCGATCCAGTTGAGTTCGGAGCCCTTCATCGCCCCGCGCCAGCCATACATCTTGTGCACCACGGCGACTTGTGCGGCGGTCAAGCAGTCGCGCGTTTCGCCGCCGGCCTTGCAGGCGATCGCCTCGGGTTCCCAGCGACACAGGCGCGGATCGCCGATCAGGCCATCCTTGACGCCGTCATTGCCGTCACAGGCACGCACCACGGCGGCGTGGATCAGCATCGCCTTGCGCCCCGGCAGGATCGGCGATCCGTCGGGGTTGCTGTTGAACGCATCAACGTCCGACACCGTCGCCGCGCGCTTCGACCCGAACGGCCCCATACTGGCCGGCGCGATGGCGACAATGCCGTCGAAATCCTCCGGGAAGCGTTCGGCTTCGATCATTCCCTGGCGGCCTCCCGTCGAGCATGCGAAGAAATATGATCTTATCGGTGATCTGCCGTAGAAAGCGGTGGCGATCGCCTTGCCCGCCACGGTCGTCACATGGGTCGAGCGATAGGAGAAGTCGACCAACCCCTGCAGATTGTTGTCGACCCAGTTGTTGTCGATCGTGGTGGAGGTGTGTCCCATATCCGTGATCAGGCAGGCATAGCCGTCGCGCAGGTGCAGCCCACAGGCAAGTTCCACCGCGGCGTTGCCGCAACTTCCGCCGCAGCCGCGAACGAGATAGCGGCCGTTCCAGTGGGTGACCGGCAGGTACATGCCGAAGACGTTCGTCGGGTTCACATAGCCCATCAACGAGCAATAGGCCTGTCGGCTTTCGGTTTTCGCCACGAAGCTGGCCTTGGTGACCCACGTCGCCGCGCCTGCCAGCCTCTGGAAGCGACCTCCGGCTAGCGCTTCGCAGCGCTCGGCGTCGAGCACGATCTTCGCCGCGCCGGCCAATGGACTGGCCACCGGCTGCTGCGCGAGCGCCGGCATCGCCAGGCAAAGACCGACGGCAACCACCAACAGGCGGAGCAGCGCGCGCATCAGGCGGTCTTCCAGCTTGGCGTGCGGCTCTCGCGAAACGCGGCATAGCCCTCGCGGCCATAAGGCTGTGTGCGGTTGTAATGGCCGAACACGCGCAGCTCCATCGCGGCGCCCTCGGCGATGCTCATGCCCTCGCCGTCGCGGAGGATGCCCTTCAGCGCGGCGAGCGTCGGGCGTGGCTTGTCGATCATCGTCCGGGCAAAGGCCTTGGCCTCATCGAGCAGATCGGCCAGCGGCACCGACTTGATCGCCAGCCCGACCGCGACTGCCTCTGGCCCCTTGTACCAGCGCGCGGTCCACAGGATTTCCTTGGCGCGCATATCGCCGACCCGGCGACGCAGCCGTAGCGTAACGCACGCCGGGACGACGCCGGCATCGGTGTGGACGTCGCCGACCTTGGCCTCGTCCGCGACGATCATGAAGTCGCAGCCAAGCGCCATTTCGAAGCCGCCGGCGCGGGTGAAGCCGTTATGCGCGGTGATCGTCGGGATCGACAGCCCCTCGAGCCGGGTGATGATACCGTTGATGCGCGCCACGATGCTGTCGAAATAATCGAGATCGCCAAAGGCGCGGTCGAGCAGGCCGAGGTCGAGCCCGACACAAAAAGCGCGGCCCTCGCCGGTGATGATCAGCGCCCGGATCGACTCGTCGGTCTCGCAGATGCCGAGCACCGCCTCGATCTCGTCGATGCGCGCCTCGGTGATGCCGTTGAGATTGTCCGGCGTGGCGAAGGTCATGACGGCGATGCCGTCGGTCTGCTCGAAACGCAACGTCGTAAAGGTCAAGGGTTCTCTCCAGTGTTCGGCGTCATGCTGCAACAAGCGCCGTCCCGCAGCCGCATTCTTTCGATCTCACGCCCGAATGCCGGGTGGCCGCGATCACGGCGCCGCCCTGGGCGGTACGAAAGCCTCGACGATCATGCTGTCCTCGCGCGCGGTGATCGCGAAGGGCTGGTCGTGCTCGGCCCAGGCGGTATCCTCCGACACCAGGGCATGGCCAGTGCCGCCGGCAGTGGCGGTCACCCGCCCCGAGGCCACGAAGAACAGGCGGTCCTTGCCCGCCAGCCGGCCCGCGATTGTCGCGCCGGCGGGAAGATAGACTTCGCGCGCCTGATAATCGGGCAGTTCGGCCAGCCGCACGCGAAAGCGCGTCGCGCCCGCCGGCGCGTTCGCAGCTGCCGGGCCGATCGCCTCCTGATAGACACCGCCCAGCTGCCATGCCGCCGCCGGCTGGACGGGGTGATCTCGCGCCAGCGACCAATAGCCGTGCGGGTCGTTGTGGCGCCCAGGGATGGTCATGGCGAATTCCAGGTCGATGCCGCCGCCGTGGCGGGTCTCCTCGCCGGAATGGTACACGCCCTTCTGGTGCAGCGCGAAGTCCCCCGGTTCGGTCACCATCGCCTGATCATCGACGAAGTGGACGCGGTGCGCCTGCCAGCTGTACAGAATCGTGTCGGTCTGGTTGATGTGGCGATGCGTGCGCACGCCGTTGCCGAAGCGGATCGCGCGGATTTCGCCGCTCGGGAAGGTATAGACCTTCACCTGCAGGCGCGCGGCATCATAGGGAATTTCGGTCTTGCTGCCGGCCTCCGCGTTGATGAAATTGCCCCAGCGCTCCCACGCATAGATTGTAAAGAGCGGGACGTCCTGATGCAGGATGACGACCGGCGCTGCGCCTGCCGTGACCGGTTTGTCGGCCGGTCGCGCCGGGCTGACCGCAAGCACGGCCAGCGCTGCCATGGCCATGGGACCGCTCCGTTTCATCCCTTTACCCTCGTCAGTCGTCACACTTGCAGATGATAGCGGCGCGGCGTGGCATCGCCAGTGGCAGGCTTCGGCGTCACCGAGTAGCGGTGGCGGGTGTCCCGGCGGGTGGCGTGCCGCGCGTCATGCGCCGACAAGCGCGGTGGGAGAGGGAACCAACCATGACGAAACAAGGCGACCGAACCGTCGCGCTCATCCTGCTGATGACGATCTACGTCTTCAACTTCATGGATCGTCAGATCCTCGGCGTGCTGATCGAGCCGATCAAGCACGAACTGCATCTGTCGGACAGCCAGCTCGGCCTGCTCACCGGCTTCATGTTCGCGCTTTTCTATACCAGCTTCGGCATCCCGCTCGCCTGGCTCGCCGATCGCACGCGCCGGACCTGGGTGATCGCCGGGTCATGCGCGCTGTGGAGCGGCTTTTCCGCAGCGTGCGGTCTGGCGACCGGCTTCGGCTCGCTGGCGGCGGCACGGATCGGCGTCGCAGTCGGCGAGGCTGGTGGCGTCCCGCCCTCCTATTCGTTGATCGCCGACATGTTCCCGCCGCAACGGCGCGCGCGGGCGATCGCGATATACTCGCTCGGCGTGCCGATCGGCATCGGCATCGGCACCGCGACGGGCGGCTGGATCGCGTCGCTCTATGGTTGGCGCGTCGCCTTCTTTGCGGTGTCGGCGCCCGGCATCCTGCTGTCGTTGTTGCTCCTTGCCCTAGTCCGCGAGCCGGCGCGCGGCCAGGTCAACGCCGCCGCAGGTGCCCATGGCGCGGTCTCGTTACCGCGCGCGGTAGCGCTGTTCGTTTCGTCGCCGGCCCTGATGTTGGTGTCGCTCGCCGGCGGGCTCGGCGCGTTCGCCTGTTACGGGCTGATGGCATGGATCTCGGCCTATCTGATCCGTGTGCTGGGCATGAATCTTGGCCAGATCGGCCTGTGGCTCAGCCTGACGCTGGCCGGTGGGCTCGGTGCCGGCATCTGGGCGAGCGGCGTGCTGACCGATCGGCTCGCCGCGACGGATCGGCGGATGTTCGCGCTGATCCCGGCGGCGGCGCTCGCGCTGGGCGCGCCGCTGTTGTTCGCGGCGACGATACTCAACGACTGGCGGCTGGCGCTGCCGGTGTTCGGCGTTACGCTGGCCCTGTCGGTTTTCTATCTCGCCCCGACCGTCGCGATAGTGCAGCAACTGGTGCCGCCTGCGCAGCGCAGCGCCGCCAGCGCGATGATGCTGTTCTGCCTCAATCTGATCGGGCTAGGCTGCGGACCGTTGTTCCTCGGCATGGTCAGCGACGCCGCGCTGCCAGCCCATGGCGGTCAATCGCTGCGCGTGGCGTTTCAGGCGCTGGTGCCGATGTTCGTCCTGGCAGCACTCGCCAATCTCGTCGCCGCGCGTGTGCTGGCACGCACGCCTTCCGTCCCGGAAGTGGCTATTTCAGGCCTTTGAGATAGGCAATGATGTTCTGCCGGACGGGCTTTCGCGGCATGCCGACAAAGGTCATCTTTGTGCCCTTGACCACCGCTGCCGGGTCGGTCAGCCAGCGGTCGAGCGTGGCATCGTCCCACACCAGTTTGGCGCCCTTCAGCGCGGGTGAATAGGAGAATTTGGCGCGGCGCGTCGCTGCCTTGCTGCCATAGACGCCGAACAAGTTCGGTCCGACGCCATCGGCGCCATTGGCCTCGGCGGTGTGGCAGACGCGGCATTGGCCGAACTGCTTCTGGCCCATAACCGGGTCGGGCGCGGTCTGCGCCAAAGCGGGCAGTGCGATGGTGGCGAGGCTTGCGGCGGTCAGCAGGCGGAGGATCATGGTTTCGGCCTTTCGCTCAGGGTTCAATCGAGGACGCGGACGACGCGAATGGTCGAGGCGACGGGCCGGTTGGCGCCGTTCTGCCCGCCGCCACGGGTCGCGGGGCGCGCCAGCCAGACGCGGCTGTGAAAGGCGCCGCCCTTGGTCAGGCGCTCGTCGCAATTGCCGCCATTGGCCGCCGTCTGCGGTGATCCGTCGGCGGGTAGCTTGGCATGGTCCACCGCCGCGCAATCCGCGATCCATTCCCAGCCATTACCGAGCATGTCGTAAAGCCCGAACGGATTGGCGTCGTAGCTGGCGACCGGCTTGGTCCAGCTGCCATTGTCGGCGCAGAGCAATTCGCTGGTCCAGCCATCCGAGCTCTTGATCGCAGCATAGGTGCCACTCGTCATGATGTTGGCCTTGGTACAGATCGGCGTCACGCTGTCGCCCCAATAGCGCGTCGTGCTGGTGCCGCCGCGCGCCGCATATTCCCACTCGGCCTCGCTGGCGAGGCGATAAGTGTGGCCGGTGCTCTTGCCGAGCCAGGCGGCATAGTCGGTGGCGTCCTGCCAGCTGACGCAGACGACGGGATGGTCGTCGGTCTGGGCAAAGCCAGGATTCTGCCAGTTGACCAATTTGCCCTTGGTGCCGGCCCAGCTGTCATCGGCGGCGTTGTAGTCGGCACATTCGGTCGGGATCGGGCGATTGGTCTCCTTGACGAAACGCGCGAACTGGCCGCGCGTGGTCTCGGTCGTGGCCATGGCGAACGGCTTCGCGATGGTAATGTCGCGTACCGGCCCTTCATGGTCGCCGAAGCTCGCCGGCACGCCCTCGCGCGTGCGCTCCTCTGGCGTTGATCCCATCTTGAACATCCCGGCCGGGATGACGACCATTTTCTGGCAATCGGGGCAATCCTGGAAGGTTTCGCCGGGCTTCTTGCCCGCCGCGGCGTCGGGCGCACCGGCGGCGAACGCCATGCCCGCCGGGGCGAAGAGCGCGAAGAGGGCAAGAGCGGTGCTGATCGAACGGTCGGGTTTCATGGCTTGTCCTCAATCAGGGCAGCGATCGCGCGATGCGAAAGCCGATGGCGAACATGTGGAGATCGGCGGGGATCGGCGCGCCGCGCACCGCCGGGCGGGTCAGCCAGAACGGCGTGTGGAACGCACCGCCCTTGAGATAATGGCGGTCGCACACAGTGCCGGTGCGCGGTGCGCCATCGGCATGCGCGTCGCTATTGTCCTTGTTGTTGCAGTCGGCTGCCCATTCGAACGCATTGCCGGCCATGTCATACAGGCCGAACGGGTTGGGCGGGTAGGAGGCGACCGGCACGGTGAAGCTGCGCTGATCGGCGCAGACCATGCGGCTGGCCAGACTCTTCGGCCAGCCGAGCGCCGCCACCGTGCCGGCTGACAGCAGATTGGCCGTCGCGCACCCCACCTCGGGCGCGTCGCCCCAATACCATGTCGTTTCGGTGCCGCCACGCGCGGCATATTCCCATTCGGCGTCACTGGGCAGGCGATAGGCCTTTCCGGTGCGCTTGCTCAGCCATACGGTATAGGCGACGGCGTCGTCATAACTGATGCAGACTGCCGGATGTCGGTCATCCTGCGCAAAGCCGGGCTTGCGCCAGGTGAAGCCCGGCTGGGGCGACCAGCTGTCAGCCTTGGGCTCGTGAACGCCGCAGCTTGCCGGATCGGGTCGACCGGTCGCATCCACAAAAACGCGATATTCGCCGCGCGTCACCTCGGTGCGGCCGATCGCATAGGGCTGCGCGAAGGTGACGCGGTAGCGCGGTCCTTCGCGGTCGCCGAATAGCGGGACGATGCCGACGCGCGCGCGCTCCTCGGCGGTCGAGCCGAGCATCGCAGTGCCGGCGGGCACGGTCACCATCGTCGGGCAATCGGCACAATCCTGCAACGTCGCGCCACCGGTCGCAGGCGTGGCTGCCTCTGCCATGGCGGGCAGCGGCAGGATCAGGGTGATGCACAACCCAAGCGAGGCGATGATCAGACGCAGCGATGTCCAGAGCGGCAGCATGGTGCTATCATGCGGGTGCCGTTGCGGAAAACCTAGCGGCGCCGGAACCTCCCCCACTATTCGGTGAAGACGAAGCCGCCGGCGGTCATATCGTGACGATCCGCTTATGGGCATGACATGAAACCATGGGGACATCGCCAATGACGAACTTTGTCCCGCTTGTGATGCTCGCCCTACTGTCCGCCGCGCCGGCCAGCGCGCGCGAGCGCCTGCCTGGTGCGACGTTCCGCGAGGCGCGCGACACACCGCAATTGGTGGTGGTGCCGGCCGGCCATGTCATGCTCGGCTCGACCGAAGCTGAAACGAAGCGCGAGGGCCGCCCGGCGGCCGTCGCCGCCTTTGAAAGACCGCAGCGCGAGGTCGCGTTCGAGCGGCCGTTCGCGGTGGGGAAATTTCACGTAACGCGGCGCGAATTCGCCGCGTTCGTCCGGGCAACGAAGCGCCCGATGCATGGCTGCGTCGTGGTCATCGACGGCAAGTGGAGCGACGGCCCGCAACCCGGTTTCGACTATCGCCATGTCGGCCACGTCCAGCGTGACGATGAGCCGGCGCTGTGCGTCAACTGGGACGATGCCAACGCCTATGTCGCCTGGCTTTCAGCGAAGACCGGCGCCCGGTATCGCCTGCTTAGCGAAGCCGAATGGGAATATGCCGCGCGGGGCGGCACCACCACGGCGCGCTGGTGGGGTGATGACGTTGCCGCGCTCTGCACGCATGCCAATGGCGGCGACCGCAATTATGCCGCGACGATGCCGGCCGACAAGGGCGCCAATCTGGGCTGTTCGGACGGGTTTGCGCGTACCAGCCCGGTCGGGCATTTCCCGCCCAACCCGTTCGGCCTCTACGACATGCTCGGCAATGCGTGGCAATGGGTCGCCGACTGCTTCACCCCCGTGCCCGGCGCACCCGCGCCGCCCGGCCCCTGTGCCGGGCGCTCGATCCGTGGCGGGTCGTGGCATAATGGCGCCGCCTCGCTGCGGCCGGCAGTCCGCTTCAGCCTGCCGCCGACCATGCGCAGCAGCAGCCTGGGCTTCCGGGTGATGCGCGAACTGCCCTGATCGCGCTCAGAAAATCGATGTCGGCGCCTGCGCCGCCGCGTTGCTATTGTCACGTACCGGCGCCAGCCAGGCAGCAATCCTGGGTACTTCATGATCGAAGAAGAAGCGCGCGGCATGGCGTTTGCCCGTGACGATCATGTCGTCACCGCTCTCCGCCACCGGCGTCATTGCCTGATCAAGCCATAGCCAGGCGAGTACGGCATGGCCGAACGCCGACAGAAACGGTGTGGCATTGTCGAACGCGGTTGCGCCCGGGGCGGCGTCCAGCCATTCTAGCGTCTCGCCTATCCCGGCCCATAGCAGCGCCAACGCAGATGCCGCGTTGCTCCACTCGGGCAGTTCGGTCGCCCGCCGCGCCGTATCGGCGATCCGCGCGCGCAGGACCGTCATGCCACGTCCATCGTCGCGCAGGATCTTGCGGCCGAGCAGGTCGATCGCCTGGATGCCGGTCGTGCCCTCATGGATCGGGTTGAGCCGGTTGTCGCGGTAGAGCTGCTCGACATCGAAATCGCGGGTATAGCCATAACCGCCATGGACCTGAATCGCGAGGTCGTTGGCGGCAAGACCATATTCGGACGGCCAGGTCTTGGCGACGGGCGTCAGCAAGGCGAGCAGCGCGGTGCTGTCGGGGTCATCATGCTCATCGACCAGCTTCGCGCAATAGAGGCACAGCGCCAGCGCACCCTCGGCATAGGCCTTTTGCGCGAGCAGCATCCGCTTGACGTCGGGATGCTCGATGATCGCTACCGGCGCCCCGCCACGCTGCCCGATCGACCGCCCCTGCAGCCGTTCGCGCGCATAGCTCACGGCATGGCGGTAGCCGCGATAGCCCAATGCCGCCGCGCCCAGCCCGACGCCGATCCGCGCCTCGTTCATCATCAGGAACATCTGGCGCAGGCCCTCGCCCGGCGCACCGACGATCCAGCCCGTCGCGCCGCCAGCCTCGCCGAAATTGAGCAGGCAATTGGCCGTGCCGCGATAACCCATCTTGTGATTGAGCCCGGCAACGGTGACGTCGTTGCGCGCACCGTCGGCAAGGATCTTGGGCACGATGAACAGCGACAGTCCCGCCGTGCCTTCCGGTAAGCTGCCGTCCGCGTTCGCGACCTTGGCGAGCACGAGATGAACGATATTGGCCGAGGCATCCTGGTCGCCGCCCGAGATCCACATCTTGTTGCCGCTCAGCCGGTAGCGTTCGCCGAGCTGGTCGGTGCCATCGGCGACCGCGCGCGTCGCGACATCGGCGAGGCTCGATCCCGCCTGCGGCTCCGACAGGCACATCGTCCCGAACCACTGGCCGGCAATCTGCGGTCGCGCGAACGCGTCGATCTGCGCCGCCGTACCGAAGGTGACGATCAGCCGCGCATTGGCGGTGGTCAGCATCGGATAGGCTGCGGTGGCGATGTTGGCGGCGGCGAAATAAGCGAACGACGCCGAGCAGAGCAGATACGGCAGGCCGAGCCCGCCCAGCTCGGGCGCGAAGCCGGCAGCGAACAGCCCGAGTTCGGCATAATGCGCCAGCGCCTCGCCGATCGCGGGCAGGATATGCACGCCGTCCGGCCCGAGCCGGGGCTCCGTTTCGTCGGATGCCTTGTAATGCGGCAGGAAGCGCTCAACCGCGAGCTTCGCCGACAGGTCGAGCACGCCATCGACCAGTTCGCGGTCGAGTTCGGCAAAGCCGGGCTTGCCATAGAGCGTGTCGATGCGCAGCCAGTCATGCAGCAGAAAGTCGAGATCGCGGCGGACGATGAGCGGATGGGTCATGCGGCCTTGCCTAGATAACCGTCATGCCGCCGTCGACGACGATCACCTGGCCGGTGATATGCCCGCCGGCATCGGAGGCAAGCAGCAACGCCGGCCCCATCAGGTCGGTGTCGCCGCCAAGCTTGCCGAGCGGTGTCTGCTCGATGATCGCGGCACCATGCGCTTCGACGGTCACTTCGGTCATCTTCGAGGGGAAGAAGCCAGGGGCCAGCGCATTGACGCGGATGTCGTGCGGCCCCCATTCCGCCGCCAGCGCACGCGTCATGTTGATGATCGCGCCCTTGGCGGTGTTGTAGGCGATCGTGCCGAGTCGCGCGGGATGGTGGCCGAGCAGCCCCTCGATCGAGGCGACGTTGATCACCGCTCCCTTGCCTTGCGGCAGGAAGGCGACACGCGCCACCGCCTGGGTCAGCGCAAAGGCGCCGGTGACGTTGAGGTCGATGACCTTGCGCCACGCATCGAGCGGGTGATCCTGCGCCGGCGCACCCCAGGTGGTGCCGGCATTGTTGACGAGAATATCGATCCGCCCGAGCCGGTCGCGGGCCTGCGTCGCCAGCCCCGCCGCCGCGTCGGCATCGCCAAGATTGGCCGGAAAGGCATGGGCAATGATCCCGCGTGCGGCGAGCGTCGCCACGGCTTCATCGAGCTCGTCCGGCTTGCGCGCCATCAGCGCCAGCGTCGCGCCATAGTCACCCAGTGCCGTGGCAATCTGCAGTCCGAGCCCGCGCGAGCCGCCGGTGACGATCGCGACCCGGCCGGTCAGGTCGAACAGGGTTTTCAACGATGCGGTCATGCGGGCCTTTTCGTAGCTGCTGCCGCCCCGCTATCCACCTGCGGCACCGGTTCCGCGCGCGATCTTCCGGTCGCCCGGCATACGGTTGCGCCATCACTCACCGCATGCCGGTGACGCGCTTGATTGGTCGGCGGCAATGATTGACCGATGTCGGCGCACGGCTACGCTTTCGCCCGCATGAGATGTTCGTCGGCCCCGCAGCGAGAGCGACGCGGCGAACCGTCACAGACGAAGGAACCGACCATGATGAACCGCACCGCCAGGAAGTTCGCTCTTGCCGCAATGAGCATCGGGCTGGTGGGCGCCGCACCCCCGGTCGCGGCTCCCGGTGACGTCAAGCCGCCCTGCGTCGATACCGGCCGCGCCTGTCTCGAGGCGGTGGCACGGACCTATATCGACGGGCTGCTGGCGCATAGTGGCGCCAAGATCCCGCTCGCACCCGACGCCCGGCGGACGGAGAATGCGCTGACCAACGCGCGCGGCGAGGAAATCCGCGAGAGCTTCGTGCGCACCGACATGATCGAGGCGATCAAGGATATCCGCTTCTACACCGATGTCAGCAAAGGCGAGGTGGTGGCCTTCTTCCTGCTCGATATCGATCTCAAGGAGCATAATGGCGGCGGGCAGAGCACCACCATGGCGGGCGGCACCGAATATCGCGTCGCCATCACCAAGCCCGCCGGCACCTATACCGTGCATGAGGCGGAACGTTTTCGCATCAAAAACGGCCTGATCCACGAAGTCGAAATCATCGCGCATGTCGAGGACGGCAAGGGGCAGGGGTCGGGCTGGCCGGTCGAACGTGACGCCGCCGTCACGGCGCCCGCCAAGTGATCGGGGTGCGCCACCTGCTCGGATCGGCCGGCGCGCTTGCGCTGGTCGTCCAACCCGCGCTCGCCGCCGGTCCCTTCTCCCCCAGGCCGATGCCGCCGGGGACAGGCGCCCCTGCCGGTGACCCCGCCGCTGCCTGCACGGCACTGAAGGGCGCCGATTTCTCGACCGTCAAGGACGCGCCGTCACTGGTGGTCAGCGCGGCGGTGCGCCCGGCGGACAAGGACATGCCGGCCACCTGCCTGATCAACGGCCAGATCGCTCCGACGATCGGCTACCGGATGTGGTTGCCGCTGACGACGTGGAACGGCAAATTCGCCCAGACCGGCTGCGGCGGGCGCTGCGGCGACATTCTCGACGACGGCTGCCAGATCGTCGCCGCGCGCGGCTATGCCTGCATTGCCGCCGATCTCGGCCACAAGGGCACCTTCTACGACGATCTCTGGGCGATCGATAACGTCCCCGGCGAAATTGACTTCGGTTTTCGCGCGACGCACGTCACCAACATCACCGGCAAGGCGGTGACCGAGGCATTTTATGGCACAAAGCCGCGCTTCTCTTATTATTTCGGCGCCTCCACCGGTGGCCGCCAGGGCCTGATCGAGGCGCAACGCTTCCCCGAGGATTTCGACGGGATCGTCGCCGGTGAGCCCGCCATGGGCACGCCCGGCGCGCCGCATGCCGAGGTCGGGCCGGCGCTGCGCGACAGCGTCGCCGCGCTCAATCCCGATGGCCGCTCGATCTTGAGCGTTGCCGAGGTGATGTTGGTCCACGATAGCGCCGTTCGCCAATGCGACATGGACGACAATGCCAAGGACGGGATCATCTCCGACCCGCGCCACTGCGGTTTCAAGCCGGCGCAGTTGCTGTGCGCGGGCGACAAGACGCCGCAATGCCTGTCGGCGCCGCAGGTCGCCGCGCTCGACCGCGTCTATCGCAACGGCGCGATGCCGGGGTCCGAAAAGGGCTGGGTGGGTGCCTATGTCGGTGCGGACGGCGGGGCGGGGCGCTATGTCTGGCACCTCAAGAACCCGTACAAATATCCCTATGCCTGGGTGTTCAACGACGCCACCAACCCCGATCTGCGCGCTTTCAAGGCGAAAGGCGGGAAGCTGATCGTCTATCAGGGCTGGGCCGATGAGGCGACCTATCCGGGCAATCCGCCAGCCTATTACGAAACCGTCGAGCGGCTTATGGGTGGCCGCGCCAACACGCAGGATTTCTTCCGCCTGTTCATGATCCCGGGTGAGAACCACATCCCGCAGGTCGGCGGCGGTGCCGAGACGGTGGATTATTTCAGCTATCTCGAGAGGTGGGTCGAACGCGGCGAGGCGCCTGACATACTGCTCGCGCAGAAGATGAAGACGCTGGCGCGCTTCGCCGGGCCGGTCACCTACGCCTCGTACATGATGCCGGAAAACGTCGCCTTTTCACGGCCGGTTTATCCTTATCCGGTGCAGGTGCGCTACACCGGTCACGGCGACGTCAACGACGCGGCGAACTGGCGGCCGGCACCCGCGCCGCGCTGACCTTTTCGTCGGCAGGTCGACGAGGCTGCAAGCCACCGTCGTCACGCTTTCGCGCGTTACGAAAGCCGTGATCGTCGGGCGCTGAGCCAGCCCGACAGCCGTCATGGCTGAAGATGCGTCATGACTCGTCAGCATTGCCGAAATCACCCGGAAATCCGCCCGCCCGCACGGCAAAGAAAAAGGGCGCCGCTCCGTGGTGGAGCGGCGCCCAAAGACTGATCTCAGTTCTGGTCGATCAGAAGCCCGCGCTCATACGAACCCCGACGGTACGCGGATCGGCATAGGCGCCGAAGAAGCCGCTATATTGTGACCGTACGCCACCGACCGTGTTGATCCCGAAGTCGGCTGCGACGTTGCCGGCCGGATAGGTCCGGTTCTGGAAAACATTGCTCACGAACGCCTCGACCCGGAACTTGTCGTTCTTGGCACCGATCCGCAGATCGAGCGTGGCGCGACCCGGCGTGTAGGCCAGGTTGCCGATATCGGCATATTGCTTGCCACGATAGACCAGCGCCGCGTTGCCGAACGGCGACCAATGATCTGAGCGCGCCTCTTCGTAAGACAGAACGGCGGAAGCAGTGACGAAGGGTGCCAACGGCAATTTGAGACCGCTATAATCGGTCCGGCCATAGATCGCGATGTTGCCCGGAGCGTTATCGATATACGACACGCGACGGGTGTGATTCCACGCAAAGGTCGTATCGAGCGAGATTTCGCGCGTAAAGTTATAGTTGCCGGTGAATTCGATACCGTAGATCTCGGTCTTGCCGGTGTTGGTCACGATGCTCAGCGTGGTTGGCGGCGAGAGCGTGTCGATGATCTGGGCCTGGGTCACCTGCTGGTTGCTGACCGTGCCGTAATAGGTGTTGATGTCGAAATAGCCCTTGCCGTGCGGCAGATAGCCCTTGAAGCCGAGTTCCCCGATGCTCAGGCTTTCCTGCTTGTAGGCCGGATTTGTGGTGCCGAACAATGCGTTGATCTTGGCAACGGTGGCAGCATAGCACCCGCAGGGTACGGCACCGCCATAGCGTGAATTGTTGGGATCGAGAAAGCTCAGCAAGGCGCTGTTGAAGCCGCCTGGGCGACCGCCCTTCGCGAACGAGGCGTATATCTTCTTGCCCTCACCGACATCGTAATCGACCGAAACACGCGGATAGAACGCCTTGAACTTGGCATCGAGGATCGGCGATGTCGTGATAACCGCCATTGTCGCGGCATTGAGCGTCTGGGCGAAACGATCGTCGATCTGATAACGACCCTCGGCGCTGAGCGTCAGCTTGTTGTCGAACAGCTTCAGATATGCACCGGCGAAGAAGCCATAGGTCGTTGCGCGGTTGTCGCCGGGGCTGAACACCCCGCCCGCCCCGTTGAACGTCTGCACCGGGTTCGGCGCCGCCAAGGTCGGCTGGATATTGGTCGTCGTGAGGTTCCAGGCCTGATTGATGCTCCGGGCGTTCACGTAGTTCGCGCCGACGGTCCAGCTGAGTGCCCGCTGGGGATCCGAACTCAGGCGGAATTCCTGGCTGAAATCCTTATATTTGTTGGCCAGGCCGAAGAACAATATGCTGAACGGTGACGCCGCCTTGATCGGCTGGGCCGCGCCGTCGATGTCCTGGACAACGGTAGTAACGTGATAGCCGGTGATCGATTGCAGCTTCAGATAGTCGCTGACCTGAAAGTTGATGACCGCGTGTGCGTTGAACACATGGCGCTGCATACCGGCCATATGCTTGAAATGCTCGGCTGCGATATAGGGCGAGTAGTTGAAGAGAAGTGCCGCGTATTCGGCGGGAATGTCAGTCCGCGAATAGGCAACCGCGTTCGAGATATCAGGCACGCGACCGCAGATGGTCGCGCGCGCCTGGGTGGTGGTGCCGTTCAGCGTGGCGGCGGTGCCAACCAGACAGTTGGTCACCGTGCCCAAGCTGGTCAATACCGGTTGATTAAGGGCATTGAGCGTATATTGCGCGTCGGGGAAGATGTTGACGGTCGCCGAGGGACCGTCTTCATCGGCAAAGTAGTTGGCATAGCCCTTGATTTCGAGTTTGCTGCTCGGTGTGAAATCGAGCGTACCCGACAGCGACCTGCGCGACCGTGCGCCGAGCTTCTGGCCGGTGGGGTCGTAAGCGTTGGTGATGAAACCATTGTTCTTTTCGTACAGGCCGGTCACTCGAAAGCCGAGAAGGTCGGGGATGAGCGGCCCGGAAATGCTCGTTTCCAGGTGCAAGGTTCCGCGCTCGGCGAGTGTGATATTGCTCTGAATTCCGATTTTCGTCTTCGAAATCGACGCGGTGCGATACGCGATCGCGCCGGTCATCGTCGAACGTCCGAAATAGACGTTCTGCGGTCCGCGCAGCACTTCGACAGCGCCGACATCAAGACTGCCAGGGATCTCGTTGCCGAGCACTGCTGCGCCGTCGAGGAACATCGATGCCGCCTGCTGAACGCCGCCGCCATTATTGGCCAGGTTCAGCCCGCGGAAGATGATCGTGCGATTGCCGCCGCGATCGTTGCGCGAATTGCCCTGCGTGAAGTCGCTGAACTCCAGGCCCGGCACGAAATTGGCGATATCCCGGGTGGAGGTGAGGTTCAACCGCTGGAGCTTTTCGGCGGAGACGACCGTGATGGCCAGCGGAACGTCGACAATCGATTCATCGCGGCGGCGGGCGGTCACGATGATCTCGCCGGCCGTTGGGTCGTCCGCTGCCGGAGCGGCTGCGGGTGCCGCGGCCTGCGCCGAGGCCGTCTGTGGTATGCTGATCACGCCGGCAAGTGCCGTTGCGCCGTAAAGCGCGGTCATGAAACGATTGCGCATTAAACCCCCCTGTTGTGGTTCGCTTCAGCTACGCGGCGACAACCCCTTTTGGGGTCTTGTCGGCCTCCGACTGACCTTCCTATGTTGCGCACGAAGTCGGGTCGGCGACAGTCATGTGACAGGGCGCACCCATCTAGCGGGTAAATGTTGCGTTCCGCCTGTGGCAAGTTCCGAAAGCGCGCTGTCACCACCTAAGAATCGCACGCAAAAACAGAAGCTAGGCGCGGTAAGTCGGGCTGCTTGCTTTTTCCTCATAGCGCCCGTTTGCCCCTCGACAAAAGGGCGAAGCGACCCGCCTTCGTGCCTGCCGTGATGAAGGAATCGCGCCATGAACCAGCCTGTCTTTCCCGCGTCGCTCGATCGCGGCGTTCGCCGAGTCGTTACCGCCATCGACGAGGCGGGCAAGGCGGTGATCGCTTCCGACGCACTGCTGACCGGTGACCCGCGCGGCTTGTTGCTGTGGGCGACCGATGCGCCGCCGGTGCCGGGCGACCCGGCGCCACCGGCGATCGCCGGCTGGTGGCCGCCGCCCGGCGGCGTTCGCGTCACCTTGTCGAGCCGCAAGCCCGATTGCCTCGCCGCTGCGGCGGCGCCGGGCGACTGGCCCGATATCAACGACGCCGCCGGTTTCCATGCCAGCAACAGCACCGATGTGGTCATCGTCATTGCCGGTCGCATCTGGTGCGAACTCGATGACGGCGTCGAAGTCGAGCTCACTGCCGGCGACGTCATGGTCCAGAACGGCACGCGGCACCGCTGGCACAATCATGGTGACGGCTGGCCCACCATCGCCGTGGTGATCGTCGGCGCCGCGCCCCCGCAGAACGGGTAAGGGTTCAAAAAAGATCGGGCGAAAGATCACCACGACGCTAGCATCGTCACGCGCCGCCATTGCGCGCCGGGGATTGGACTCTAACCATGCGCTATCGCCAGCTCGGCCGATCAGGTCTCACGGTCTCCGCTGTCGGGCTGGGTTGCAACAATTTCGGTGGCGCCCCGGTCAATGCGCCGAGCGGGACCGTCTACGGCCTGATGTCCCTCGATGAGGCGCGCGTCGTGATCGACGCCGCGTTCGATGCGGGGATCACCTTCTTCGACACCGCCGACGTCTATGGCGGCGGCGGCTCCGAGGAGCAGCTGGGGACGGTCCTGCGCGACCGGCGGCACCAGGTCGTCATCGCGACCAAATGGGGCTCCGGGATGGAAGACCGGACCGACATCGCCTGGGGGTCGCGGCGTTATATCCGCCAGGCGTGCGAGGCGAGCCTGAAACGTCTCGGCAGCGACTATATCGACCTTTACCAGATGCACTGGCCGTGCCCGCGCGCGCCGATCGAGGAAACGATCGCCGCGCTCGACGAGCTCGTCAGTGAGGGCAAGGTCCGCTATCTCGGTCATTCGCATTTCACCGGTTGGCAGGTCGCGGATGCCGACTGGATCGCGCGCGACGCCGGTCGGGAGCGCTTCATTTCGGCGCAAAACCATTACAGTCTGCTCGAACGCAGCGCCGAACAGGAACTGATCCCGGCATGCGAGCGCTTCGGCGTCGGGCTACTGCCCTATTTCCCGCTCGCCAATGGCTGGCTCACCGGCAAATACCGGCGCGACGCACCCGCCCCGGCGGGCACGCGCATGGCCGGTCGCGCGATCGACGAGCGGACCTATGACGTGATCGAGGCGCTCGCTGCCTTTGCCGCGGCGCGCGGGGTTTCGATGGTCGATGTTGCGATCGGCGCGCTGCTGTTCCAGTCGAGCGTCGGCTGCGTCATCGCCGGTGCCACCCGTGCCAGTCAGGTCGTCGCCAATGCCGCAGCGGCGGACTGGGTCGCGACCGCCGACGACATGGCCGAACTCGAAACGCTGCTCGGTGGCGGCGCGACGGACGGCCATTGAGCGGCGCGCGCACCGCCGAGTTCAAGCGGTCGTGGCGGGTCGTCCTCGCCAGCGCGTTCGGCGCGGGCACTGGTGCCGTTCCGCTTGCCTTTTACAGCTTCGGTGCGTTCATCGGCCCGCTCACCGCTGCCTTTGGATGGACGCGTGCCGAGGTCACCGCCGCGCCGTTGTTCTTGACGATCGGCGGGCTGATCGCCGGTGTGCTGGCCGGCGCGCTGGCCGATCGCTTCGGAGCGCGGCGGGTGGTATTATGGTCGCAGGCGCTGCTGGTGGTTGCCTTTGCCGGTTTCGCGCTGCTCCCCGCGTCGCTGCCGCTTTTCTATCTCGGCTATGCGCTGGTCGCGATCCTCGGCGCGGGTACCATGACGATGACGTGGAGCCGCGCGATCACCGGCTGGTTCGTCGCCGGGCGCGGTCTGGCACTGGGCCTTTCGCTGGTCGGGACCGGCCTGATCGGCGCGGCGCTCCCGCTCTATATCAACTGGCTGATCGGGCACCATGGCTGGCAGGGTGGGTATCTCGGCCTTGCGGCATTGCCGCTGATACTGGGCATGCCGCTGACCTGGCTGTTCTTCCGCGAACCCGAAGAGCTCGGACGCAGCGATCTCGTCGCGGCCGCCGATGAAGCCGGCAGTTACAGTTTCGGCGATGCGCTGCGCACGACCTGCTTCTGGCAAATGACCTTGTCCTTCTCTGTCGTTGCGGTCGCGATCGCCGCGGTCATCGTGCACTGCGTGCCGTTGCTGACAGATCGCGGCATCGACAAGGCGACCGCCGCCGGGATCGCCGGGCTGATCGGCCTTTCGGTGACCGGCGGCCGGTTGGTCAGCGGCTTCCTGCTCGATCGCGTGCGCGGGCCGCTCGTCGCGTTCGGCATGTTCGGCCTGCCGGCTCTGGCCTGCCTGTTGCTCGCGGTAGCGGGCAGCAACTTGATCCTGTGCGGCCTCGCCGTGGTGATCATCGGGCTGGCCGGCGGTGCCGAGCACGACATCGCCGCCTATTTCTGCGCGCGCCATTTCGGGCGGCAGCACTACGGCAAGATCTACGGTCTGCTCTACACGCTGTACGGCATCGGCAGCGGCGTCGGCCCGCTGATCGCGGGCAAGGTCGTCGAGGCGACCGGCGACTACCGACTCGCGCTGCACGGTGGCTCGGCGCTGTTCGCCGTATCGGCCGGGTTGATCCTTACCTTGCGACCACCCCGCCGGTCATTAGCCGCGCCGGTGGTGTGATCGGACGGCGGCGTCAGAATTCCGCCAGATGCCCCCGTAACGTCGTCGTCGCATAGTCGCGCCGCACCAGCCCGCGGCGTTGCAGGATCGGCACCAGTCCGTCGAGGATCTCGGCGAGATAGCGCCGCGTCAGCGGGCGCGCATGCATCAGGAAGCCATCGCCGCCGATCTCCACCATCGCCGCTTCCATCTGGTCGGCGACCTGTTCCGGCGTGCCGATCAGCTTGAGCGAGGTCGTCTCCTGCTCGGCCAGTGTCTCGCGCAGCGTCTTGCCGCGTGAGAACGCCTTGAGCGACGCGATCATACCCTGGAAACCCTGGGTCACGGTTGCGGGGTCGATGTCGGGAAACGGCCCGTCGAGGTCGAACTTCGACCAGTCGATGTCGGTATGCAGCGTCAGCCGCCCGATCCGCTGCGCAAGGATCGTCGGCGTCATCCCGACGACCTCGGCATAGCGTTGCTGCGCCGCCTCCTCGGTATCGCCGACCACCGGGCTGATCAGGAACATCACTTTGGCCTCGTCGGGATCGCGGCCATGCGCGATCATCCGGGTACGGATGTCGTCGCGGAAATCCTTCAGCGCCTTGACGCTGTTCTGCCCGAAGGTCGAACACAGGATGACGTCGGAGTGTTTGGCCGCAAAATCGCGCCCGGCCGGCGACGAGCCCGCCTGGCAGATCGCCGGCCGGCCCTGCGGCGAGCGCGTCACGTTCAGCGGCCCGATCGACTTATGATATTTGCCGTCGAACTTGAATTCGCGAAATTTGGTCGGATCGACATAGCGACCGGTCTCGGCGCTCATCTCGAACGGATCGGGCTCCCACGCGTCCCACAATTTCTTGACCAGATCGAGCATCTCGTCGGCGATCGCATAGCGCTCGTCATGCGGCGGCTGCTTGTCGCGGCCGAAGGCCTGCGCCGCCCAGTCCTCGCTCGACGTGACGACATTCCACCCGGCGCGCCCGCGTGACACATGGTCGATCGAGTTGATCTGCCGGGCGAGCAAGAAGGGCGGATAGAAGGAACTGGAAAAGGTCCCAATAATGCCAAGCCGCTCGGTGACCTGGCTCAGCACCGACATCACGATCATCGGGTCGATGCGCGGCTCGAGATTCTGCTTGTCGTTGGTCAGGACGACATGATCCTCGATCATGATGAAATCGAATCCGGCGCTTTCGAGTTGGCGCGACATGTCCTTGAGGAAGTCGAGCGTCTGCCAGCGGTCGGGAAGGATGTCGTTACCCGCCCAGCGGTCAGCCCCGTTGGCTGTCCAGCCATGCGCACGGGGATTGGTGAACCAGGCGAGGTGAAACATACGTCCTCCAGTTGCTGCAATGTGGTCGAAAGACGCCTCGATCGTGGGCATCGCAACCCACGGAAATCGCCCTGCCCGTTATACGGGGACGCCGGCACCTTTGCCCGATTGCCGGTGACCGTCGCGTCCGGGGTTCGATCCACAGCGCGCGACGCGCATGGTTCGCGCCGGCTGTGCAACACGCACGGTCGCTGACGGAGCACCATGCGGCATGGCTTTCCCGGAACGACGGCGCCCCGGTGCGCGGGGCCGAATCGGCGTGATCCAGCCGGCCCCGGGGGTGATGCTCGAACATGAATGGCCGCACTGGCTGCCGCACGACATTCTCTTTCCGGTCGGGCGCATCCGGCTGAGCGGGCCGACAGCGGAAGGTTATGCCGCTGCCGCGGCTGCGGCACCGGAAATGGCGCGCGATCTCGCCAGCGCCGGCGCGGACGTTATCGCCTACGCCTGCACGATCGGCAGCCTGTTCCAGGGCGTCGCGGCCGAGCGGGCGCTGGTCGATACGCTCGCCAGCGCGAGCGGCAAGCCGGTCATCAGCCTTAGCGACACCTGCATCCGCGCGCTGCGCAGTGTCGGCGCGACCCGCCTGGCCGTCATGACTCCCTATACTGCGGAGACCAACGGCTGGGTCGAACATTATGTCGCGGCCCAGGGGCTGGCGGTGGCGGGCTTCATCGCCACGCCGGTGTCGATCGTCACCGTCGGCAATCTCCCGCCCGAGGAGATTGCCGCACTGGCCATTACCGGCATGGCGGCCTTGCCCGATGCCGACGCACTGTGGATCCCGTGCACCGCGATCCAGACCATGGAAGCGATCGCGACGATCGAGATCGCGACGGATCGACCGGTGATTAGCGGCACGCAGGCACTGCTGTGGCATGCCCTGAAGATTCTCGGTGTCGATGACGCGGTGCGGCATGCCGGTCGCTTGTGGGGCTGACGATAGCGCCCAGGCTCACGCCTTGGCGAGCGCCGACAGGCTTTCCAGGCTTAGGCCCAGCGCCAGTTCGTCGGTGACCAGTTTCTTCAGGCGCTGGGTCAGCGCGACGCGGGCGTAGCGCAGGCTGTGGTCTGGCTGCTCGGCAAGTTTCGCCGCCAGCGCATGGGCGCGGGTCATCAACGCCTCGCGCGGCAGCACCTCGTTGCAGACACCTGTGGCCAGCGCCTGCGCCGCGTCGAGGCGTTGCTGCGTCATCAAGAAATAATGGCCGCGCACCGGCCCGAGCACATAGGGCCACAGGACATGGACCCCGTCGCTCGGGCTGACGCCATTGTCGAGATGCGGCTTGTCCTGGAAGGCGGCGGTGTCCGAGGCGAGGATGATGTCGCAGGTCAGCAGATATTCGCTGTGGATCAGGACCGGGCCGTTGACGGCCGCGATCATCGGCGCATCGATGTCGAGAATTGCCTGAAGCAGCCGGCGGCCTTCGCGAAATTGTACATCCCAGCGCTCCGCAAGGGTCAGGGAGGGATCGGGGCTGACCTCGGCCGAGCGGTCGAAGGCCGCGCACCAGTCATCGCCGGTGCCGGTCAGGATAACGACGCGGTTGGCGCGGTCTGCGCCGATCCGCTGAAACGCGTCAAGCAACTGGGTGCGGGCGGCGGCACTGTAGCGGAACGAATCGCCATGGCTGTGCAGCCGCATTTCCAGCACGCCCGCCGCCGTGCGGGTCAGCACGATATTGGCGAAGGCGTCGGCATAGGCGGGGAAGGTCGTGGCGTGCGGCATGATGACTTTCGGCAAGGCGACGCCGCGGCAGAATCGCCGTTGGAGGGCTTAGGCCGCGCCGCCGGTGGGTGTGTGGGTCGCACCAATGGCCGGTACGTGGGCGAAGCCCGCGACCGGGGCCCGACCCGACAAGAAGGTCGGGAAGGGGATGGCGCTGTCATATTCCAGTTCTTCGTGCGCGCTGGCCGCGCGGCCGATCTGGCCAGCCAGCGTACGCAGATGCGGGGCATATTTCTCGATCACCGTGGCGCTGGACATTGCCCGGGTGATGAAGATCATCAGCAAGCTGGCGGCATATTTGCCGTTGACGAAGATCGGGAAGGCGATGCTGCGCTCGGGATTGTTGTTGGGCGGCGGCTGGAAGGCAAAGCCATTCTCGAGCACCGGCTGGATTAATAGGTCGAGCGCCTGGCGATTGGCGGCGCGCTCCCGGTTGTACGGGTCCGACGACTGCATCAGCAGATGCCGCAACACATTCTGCTCGGCCTCGCTGGAAAAGGCATAGGCGACGAGACCGCTCGAGGAATTGAGGATCGGCGTCTCCGCGCCGACACGTCGCCGGGCGAGCCATAGCGAGGTCGATGAATCGGTAGTGGAACGCAGCACCATATGGTCGCTTGACGGCGCGGCGATGGCCAGCGGCCAGCCGATCTGCTCGGTAACGCGCAGCAGCATCGGCCCTGCTGCCTGGACGATCCAGCAGTCCTGCGAGAAACCGCCGGCCAGTGAGCAGACCTTGGGGCTGAGCCGGTAGCGCTTGTCGTTGGGGACGCGCTGGACATAGCCCTCGGCAAGTAGCGTCAGCATGATGCGCTCGGCGGTGGTGCGCGGCAGTTCGAGATGACGGGCCAACTCTGTAATTGACACATTCTCGGTTTGATTGAGCAGTGCGAGAACCTTGAGTCCGCGTTTGAGCGAACGAAGTTCCTGATCCGCCTTCATACTGCGCTCCTGTCGATCTACTTGCCCAGCGTCATTCGCTTGTGACAATGCAGGCAGGCTATCAGAGCATCGACCGTCGGCAAGGACCTTGCACCGAATGCCGGGCACTATGACTTTTCCTCAACATCATTCGCCGTCCAGCCCACAATGATCATAGCCTTGCGAATGGCAACGATCCCTTGGCCGAACTGCGCGAGCCACCCATTTCGCTCCAGGCGAGAGCTATTGGCAGCACATTGCGGGTGACGCCGGCCTACCCGTCGGCGCTGCGCGCATGGTCGTTCGTTGCCATCCTCGTCGCCGCCTACGCCATATCTTTCGTCGACCGGCAAATTCTCGGCCTGCTCGTTCAGGATCTCAAACATGATCTGGCGATCAGCGATTCGCAGATCGGCCTGTTACAGGGGCCGGCCTTTGGCATTTTCTACGCCGCGATGGGGCTCCCGTTCGGCTGGCTCGCCGACAAGGTAAGCCGAACCCGGTTGATCTCGATCGGATTGCTGCTCTGGACGATGATGACGTTGCTCGGCGGGCTGTCGGGCAGTTTCGCCATGCTGTTCCTGACGCGCATGGGGGTCGGCGTCGGAGAAGCGGCGCTGGTTCCGGCCGCAGTATCATTGCTGGCCGACAGCTTTGCACCGACAAAGCGCGCGCTGCCGCTGGCCACGTTCACGGCAGGCATTTCGGTTGGTGCTGGTCTGGCGCTTATTCTGGGGGGCGGGCTGATTGCCTTTGCTCATGCCGGGGCGTCCGACCTGCCGCTGATCGGTCCGTGGTTCGCCGGGCGGGCACCGTGGCAGACCGTACTGATGATCGCGGGCCTCGCCGGATTGCCGCTGGCGGCAGCCATCGCCGCGATGCGGGATCCGGCGCGCCATAAAGTGGGGACGACCCCTGACGGCGAAAGCGCGGCGCGGTTGTTCGATCATCTGCGCCAACATCAGGCGCTGTTCGTGCCGCTTCTGCTCGGCGCGTCGCTGCTCTATCTTTTCTCGAACGCCTTTTCGAGCTGGATGCCGGCGCTGTTCATGCGCGGCTTCGGCTGGCAGCCGGCGATGGTCGGGGTCCGGCTCGGCGGCGTGATTCTGGCCGGGGCGCTGGCCGGCAACGCGCTGAGCGGCGTCGTCGCCACCATGCTGGTGCGGCGTGGGCGACCGGAGGGTGCGCTGCTGACCATGACCGGCGGCGCGGTGTTGCTCGCGCCGCTGGCGATCTGCGGCCCGCTGGCAAGCGATCCGCTGCTGGCGCAACTCGCCGTGCTGCTGATCTATTTCGCGCTCGCCTTGTGTTTTGGTGTCGCCACCGCGAGCTTCGTCGCGGTCACGCCGCCGCCGCTGCGTGGCAGGGTGATCTCGCTATATCTGATGCTCGGAAATTTGGTCGGGCTGGGACTGGGGCCGCCGATTGTCGGCCTGCTGTTGCAGCATGTCATTGCCGACCCTGCGCGGGTTGGCGTGGCCGTCGCGCTCGTCGCCGTGCCCAGCGTGCTGGGCGGGCTCTGGCTGCTGGTGCGTGCCTTGCGCCCGCATGCCGCCTGCGCGGCGACCGTCGCCGGATGATACCCGCCACGCGGTGGCGTCTGCGAAACTTTTGTCCGCGTGGGTCGCAGAGGCGCTAGCCTGGGCGACCAGTCCCGGAGGTATGATGCTGCGCCTGCGCTCTTTGCTACCGATCGTCGCCATGCTGCCGCTCGCCGGCTGCGCTACCGATCGACGCAACCCATCCGATATTCCGGCGATGGTACGGATCGCGCCGGGGCACTTCCTCGCTGGCAGCGACCGGGCAGAAACCGATGCGGTGCACTATCCTGATCTCAACGCCGCGCGCGAACAGCCCGCCCATATGGTCACCGTCGCGCGCGCTTTTGCGATCGGCCGGACCGAGGTCACGCGCGGCCAGTTCGCGAAGTTCGCCGCGGCGACCGGCTGGGCACCGGACGGCCCATGCAGTTTCCTGGTCGATGGCCCGCCCAGTCGCTGGGACACCGACCGCGCTCATGACTGGCAGCATCCCGGCTTTGCCCAGACGGATGCCCATCCCGTCGTTTGCGTGAATACCACAGATGCCGAGGCCTATGCCGCGTGGCTGAGCAGGAAGACAGGGCGTCATTTTCGCCTGCCATCGAATGCGGAATGGGAATATGCCGCGCGAGCCGGCACGGTCACGGCGGTCTATTGGGGCGATCGGCCGGCCGCCGACGCCTGCCGGTTTGCCAATGTCCTCGATGCGAGTAACGCGCGGGCGCACAATCGCGGTGTGGCCGATCCGGTAGTGACCTTTCCGTGCAACGACGGTTATCCCGACACCGCGCCGGTCGGATCGTTCAGGCCCAACCGCTGGGGCCTGTACGACATGATTGGGAATGTCTGGGAGCTCACGCTCGACTGCCTCAATGCGAATCAGGTCGGTGCCCCCACCGATACCCGCCCGCGCAACACCGGCGATTGCGCGTCGCGCATCGACCGTGGCGCGTCATGGACCAATACCCGCAAATATGTCCGGGCGGCGGCTCAGCACCCGGATCTGATCGTAGCGCGCACCTCTGTGCTGGGTTTCCGCCTGGTCGAAGATCTGCCTTGATCAGGGGCGCACGATCTGACGCACGGCGCGACCTTCGGCCAGCGCGTCTAGCAGGCCATTGATCTCTGACAGCGGGCTGACCGATGTCAGCAAAGTCTCGACCGGCAGGCGGCCGGCACGCCACAGCGAGATGTAGCGGGGAATGTCACGCGCCGGAATCGACGAGCCCATATAGGAGCCGATCAGCGTCTTGCCCTCGGCGACCAGCGAGACGGCGGCGATGTCGAACCGCTCGGCCGGATTTGGCAACCCGACCGTGACGATTCGCCCGCCGCGCCGCGCAAGGCGATAGCCCTCCTGCAGCACCACGGCCTTGCCGACCGTCTCGATCACCACATCGGGACCGTCGGGGATGGTCTGTTTGATCACCTCGGCGGCTTCGACCGGGTCGACCGCGACCGCACCCAGCGTCGCTGCGATAGCGCGCTTTTCCGCTGACGGATCGACCGTGACGATCGGCACCGCCGCGCTCGCGAGGGCGCCGAGCAGTGCAGCAAGCCCGACGCCGCCTAGGCCATAGATCACCACGCTTTCGCCCGGGCGGACCTTGGCCGAATTCATCACCGCGCCGACACCGGTCAGCACCGCGCAACCGAACAAGGCGGCAATCTCGGACGGAATGTCGCGATCGATCTTCACCGCCGAGCGACGATCGACCACTGCATGGGTCGCGAAGGCCGAGACGCCGAGATGGTGGTTCACGTCATCGCCATGCTCATGCAAGCGACAGCCGCCGCCGAGAAGCCGGCCCGCGCCATTCGACGCGGCACCATTGGCGCACATATAACCTTCGCCCGACTGGCAGCGCACGCATTCGCCGCATGCTGGGAGGAAAGCGAGCACGACCCGGTCGCCGATTGCGAAATGCGCGTCGTCAGGGCTGCCCAACGCCTCGATAATGCCGGTCGCCTCGTGGCCGATGGCCATCGGCATCGGGCGTGGGCGGTCGCCATTCACCACGGACAGGTCGGAATGACACAGCCCGGCCGCGTCGATGCGGATCAGCAGTTCGCCCGGCCGCGGATCGTCGAGCGACAGTTCCGCGAGGCGCAATGGGGTATGGGTGGCATAGGGGCGAGGATTGTTGCCGCACTTGTCGAGCACCGCCGCCGTGATTGTCCGTCCCATCAGGCCTTGCCTCCCCATTTCTTCTCGAACGCCCAAACCTCGTCGAAACCGATCATCGAACAGAAGGTCTTGAAGTCGAACAGATCGTCGGGTTCGCCGATGCCCTGCTCCTTCAGGCCGATCAGTGCACGCTCCATCGCGTGTGCCGCGACCAGGCTGGTCAGCGAGGGGTAGATGGCGAAGGTATAGCCGATCTCGGCCAGCACGTTAGCATTGGGCACGGGGCTCAGCCCGCCATTTGCCATGTTGGCCATCACCGGCAGATCGAAGGAGGCGCAGGCGGTGCGCATTTCCTCCTCGCTCTGCAAGGCCTCGGGAAACACCACATCGGCGCCGGCCTTGGCATAGGCCTCGAGCCTGCGCAGTGTGCCGTCCAGGCCTTCGGACTGACGCGCGTCGGTGCGCGCGATGATTAGCAGGTCTCCGCTGCTGCGCGCCGCCACGGCGACCTTGATCTTCTCGGCCATGTCCTCGAGCGGGATCAGTCGCTTGAACGGCGTATGACCGCATTTCTTGGGAAATTCCTGATCCTCGATCTGGATCGCGCTGACCCCGGCCGCCTCATAGCCCTTCACGGTATGGTGGACGTTGAGCAGTCCGCCATAACCGGTATCGGCATCGGCGATTACCGCTGCCTTGCTGGTGCGCGCCAGCGTCGCCATCCGATCGACCATCTGGGTATAGCTGGCGATGCCGGCGTCGGGCAGGCCGTAGGCGGAGGCCGTCAGCCAATAGCCGGAACCATAGACCACATCGAAACCCACCCGGTCCGCGACGACCGCCGCGATCATGTCGTGGATACCGGGCACGACGAAGAATTGGCCCGCGGCCAGTTTGGCGCGAAAGCGTAGGTCGGTCATGCGGGGGCACCTTGTTCGGTCGACCACAGCCACGGGGCGGCGGTGCGCTGGTTGTTCTCGAAGTCCGCGATCGCGGGGGCGAATTGGCGATGGATGCGGCCGATCTCGTCGAGTCCGGAGAGCAGGGCCTCGCGCCGCGCCGGGTCGACAGCAAAGACGAAGATCCCGGCTTGTGGCAGCCGGATCTCCTGTCGTTCGAGATCGACGGTGAAGGGTTCGCCGCCACGTGCGGCCGCGTGAAGCCGGTCGACGGTGTCGGCCGACAGGACAATCGGCAGGATACCATTCTTGAAGCAGTTGGACTGGAATATCTCGCCGAACCCGGGCGCGATGATCGCGCGGATGCCGCGATCGACAAGCGCCCAGGGCGCCTGCTCGCGGCTCGAACCGCAGCCGAAATTCTCGCCCGCAACCAGGATCTGGACGTCGGGCGGCAGCGTTAGGTCGGGCCGGTCGTGGAAGGCATAGCGGCCGAGACCGCGTTTCTCGGTGATGACCAGGAACCGTGCTGGAAAGATGATGTCGGTATCGATATTGGCGGCAGGCAGCGATACGGTTGGGCCGCTGACGGTGACGAAGGGCTCCATGCTCAGCGCGTCCGGATGTCAACAAAATGGCCGGCCAGCGCTGCTGCGGCGGCCATAGCGGGGCTGACCAGATGGGTGCGAGCACCCATGCCCTGTCGCCCCTCGAAATTGCGATTCGACGTCGAAGCACAGCGCGCGCCCGGCGGCAGCCGGTCATCGTTCATCGCGACGCACAGCGAACAACCCGCCTCGCGCCATTCGAAGCCGGCGGCAGTGAAGATGCGGTCGAGCCCCTCGCTCTCCGCCTGCCGCTTGACCGCGCCCGAGCCTGGCACAACGAGCGCGCGGACTCCCTGCGCTACATGGCCCGATCCCACGATCGCAGCGGCAGCGCGCAGATCCTCGATCCGGCCATTGGTGCAGCTGCCAATGAAGACATGGTCGATCGCGACCTCGGTCATCGCCGTACCGGGCATCAGCGCCATATAGTCCAGTGCGCGTGCCAGCCGGTCGCGTGCCCCCTCATCGGTGCAGTCCGCAGGGTCGGGGATGCGGCCGTCGATCGGCAATACCTGATCCGGACTGGTGCCGAAGCTGACCTGCGGAGCAAGGTCGGTGATATGGATCGTAACCTCGCGGTCGAACATTGCGTCGGGTGCGCTGGCGAGCCCGCGCCATGACGCGACCGCGTGCTCCCACAAGGCGCCAGAGGGGCAGCGCGGGCGGTCCTTCAAATAGGCGAAGGTCGTCGCATCCGGCGCGATCAACCCGGTGCGCGATCCTGCCTCGATGCTCATGTTGCACAAGGTCATGCGGGCTTCCATCGACAGCGCCGTAACCGCCTCGCCGGTATATTCGATAGCATGGCCGACTGCGCCGGATGCGCCGATCCTGCCGATCAGCGCGAGGATCATGTCCTTGGCGCCCACCCCGGTCATTGGTTTGCCGACAAAAGTGACGCGCATCGTACTTGCGCGCTGCTGCCACAGGGTCTGGGTTGCCAGAACCGTTTCGCACTCGCTCGCTCCGATTCCGAATGCCAGTGCGCCGAATGCGCCATGGGTTGCGCTGTGGCTGTCGCCGCAGACCAAAGTGATGCCGGGCAGCGTGAACCCCTGTTCCGGCCCGATGACGTGCACGATGCCTTGGTGCGTTCCGTCAAGCGCGAGATATTCGATGCCAAACTCGGCGCAGTTCGCCTCTATGAGCGCTATTTGGTCACGCGCCTGGGCGTTGGCGATCGGTCGGCCACGATCATGTGTGGGCACGGCGTGATCGGCAACTGCGAGCTGGGTATGCGGTCGATGGGGTTCGATACCAGCCGCACGCAATCCGGCAAAGGCTTGCGGGCTGCTCACCTCGTGGAGCAATTGGCGGTCGATATATAGCAACGTCTGCCCGCTTTCGTCAGCGGCGACTATGTGCGCCTCCCATAGCTTGTCGTAGAGTGTGCCGGCCATGCAGCGGCAGATAGACGCGTGCCTTCCTAGCGCCAGCATCGATCGTGGCGATGGCCGAATAGCGGGCTATCGATCTCGCAAACGGCATCGTGCGAGCGCTCATCGCCGCGCCAAGGTCCGGGCCGCACGCGCGGCAACCGGGCGGTCGATCATCATACCGGACAATGTCGTGACCGCGTCGCCGCGCGCCTTGGCGGCGGTCCATGCCTCGATTACCGCTTCTGCGCGCGCGATCTCGTCCGCCGTAGCGCGGAAAACGGCGTTTGCGATCGCTACTTGACGCGGATGGATACACAAAGCGCCGGTCACGCCGAACACCCGTGCGCGTTCGGCTGCGGCTCGCATGCCGCTATCGTCGCGATGCGCCGCGATTGACATCGGGATTGCAAACGCGCTCACGCCCCCCGCTGCTGCCGCAATAGCGATCGCGCGGCAGGGGAGATCGAGCACGTCCCCGGTCGGATCCACGCCCAACCCGCGCGAGAAATCCTCGCTGCCCAACGCCAGCCCGGCAACCCTTGGCGCGGCCGCGATCAAGGGGAACGAAAAGATCGCGGCAGACGATTCGAGCAGCGGGACAATCTGCATGGCGCCAGTCGCGATTCCGGCCTCCTCCTCGAGGTCGGATATGATTTCGGCCAGTACGGCCACCCGCGTCGCGCTTTCCACTTTTGGTGGCATGATCGCATCGACATTTGGGCCGATCGCCGCGCGAAGGGCGGCGATGGCCGTCGTCCACTTCGCGTTGATTCGCACGACAACCTGCGACCCCGCGCGGGCGAGTTCGCCGGAGGCGTGCGCGATTGCGTCGCGCGCCGCTGGTTTGGCATCCTGCGCAACGCCATCTTCCAGATCGAGGATCACGGCGTCGGCGCCAGCGCGGAGCGCTTTGACGATCTTTGCGCTGTCTTGCGCCGGAACGAACAGCAGCGAACGCCATTGAGCCGCCACCCGTGGTACGGGTGGTGCCGAGGCGGACCGATCAACCAAAATCGGTCGTGCAATGCGAGGTGGCAAGGCTAAGCACGCACGCGCCGCGTTAAGCCGGCATAGATGAGCAACGCCAATAAGACGCCGACGAACCAGGCATATTTGTACAGTTCGGTCCAGAACGACGATACGCCGGCAAACATCATGGGCAGCGCGCTATGCAGGAACCCCGGTAGGTTGAGCGCGACCGGGACGGCGAAGGCAATCAGGGCAACCGGGTTCCACCCCCCGCGATAACCAAATTCGCCTTGAGCGTCGTAGAGCGAATTCACATCCAAGTGAGTGCGGCGGACGACCCAATAGTCGGCGATCATGATACCGGCGATCGGGCCCAGTAGCGCGCCATAGCCTGTCAACCAGACGAAGATATAGCCATCGGTGCTCGCCAGGAGCTTCCACGGCATGATTAGCGCTGCCAAGCCTGCGGTAATGTAGCCACCGATGCGGTACGATATCCCCTGCGGCCACAGCGAGGAGAAATCGTATGCGGGGCCGACGAGGTTGGCGGCGATGTTCACGGACACGGTATCGATTGTGATTATGAGCAGTCCGATCATTACGCCAATGCCTGCGAAATTGCCGGACAGGGCGACGGGATCCCAGATCGCCTTACCGTAAATGACCATCGTCGCCGACGTCACCACGACGCTCATTAGCGCCAGGAGAGCCATCGGCGCGGGCAATCCAAGCGCCTGCCCAATGATCTGATCGCGCTGACTGCGCGCGAAACGTGTAAAGTCGGGAATGTTTAGCGCCAGCGCCCCCCAATATCCCGCCATCGCAGTGAACAAAGGCCAGAACACCGTCCAAAATTGTCCCTGCTTCGGTCCACCTGCAACGAAGGCTGACGGCTGCGAGGCGATCGGCCCAAGGCCGCCAGCGTGGGCGAGCGCCCACCAAACGAGCGTAATGCACACGACCACCTTGAGCGGCGCCGTCCACGTTTCGAATCGCCTGATTGCGTTGATTCCCTTTTCAATGAAAATCAGCTGCGCGAGCCAGAAGACGGCGAAGGCGGCTAGCTGGCCGAAGCCTATGCCCAGCCACGGAAGTGGCACGCCGTTGAGCTTGCGTCCGACGATCACCCCGAGCAGCGTCAGCAGCGCACTGCCGCCGATCCAGGTCTGGATGCCGTACCAGCCGCAGGCGACGAGGGCGCGCGCCAACGCCGGCAGTCGCGCGCCGATCGTGCCGAACGATGCGCGCGCGAGTACCGGAAAGGGCACGCCATATTTTGCTCCGGCGTGACCGATCAGGACCATCGGCACCAAGACCACGAGATTGCCCAATAGAACGATCGCGACCGCTTGCGCTGGCGACATGCCCTGCTCGAGAAAGCCTGCTGGAAGCATATAAGCCGGCACCGCGATCACCAAGCCCAACCAAAGCGCTACATAATGATACCATGCCCAGCTGCGCTGTTCCGCGGTCGTCGGCGCAATGTCAGCGTTGATCAGAGATTTGGCCATGCACCGTCCTACCGGCAAAGCTTTCGGTGGCCTTCGTACCCGCAACGACTGTCCGCCATTCGGTGGCGACGCGGCCAAGTCTGATCAGCATCGCTGGTGTTCGTTCGCCGTCATCGCACCAAGACGGCCGAGCGGGCACCAAAAGCGAGCGCGGAAAAAGGCGCCGAGGCGACGGCTAAGCTCGCACAGAATAACGAAGCGAAGGGTCGTGGCCGCGCACTGTGTCGCTGCACAAACCGACAACGATCGGGCGGACACCGATTTGCACGAGACGCAGGTTGCAATCGATAGCCGCCGTCACGCGAGCCCAACATAAGGCCGCTAAGGCTGCGGTGAAAAAGGGCACCTTTAGTGCTGGGGGCGGGTGTGGGCCTGACCTCGCGTGCAAACCCATCCGGGCAACCCAAAAATTGCAGATCGTGCCGACCTACTGAGCGTATGCCATTCTCGGTCCGCGCGCTGAACCGGCCCTGTTCGAGATTTGCTGGCAGCGCTACCTGCCGCTCGGCTTTCAGGCGGGTCGTGCCGCTGGACGGGGCGGGAACGGGGAGAAGTGGTTGCGTCCGGCCCGGCAGCTTTTCGTTTTAGCACGTTGCGGTGAATGTCGGCGACCGCGCCGCAGGGCGGTACCAGAGAGGGGGCGAAGGTCGAGAATCGTTGCCGCGGCGGAGAGCCGCCTGCATTGACGCGATCCCCACTCATTGCGCCGGCGAAAGCCCCGCTATGTTGAGCGGCCGCATGGCCTTTTCCAGCACGACGGCCAGACGCACGCCCGCACGCTCGATCTGGGTCGCCGCGGCGCGCTGCGCCGCCTCGTCATAGCCCTTGGGGAATGTGAGCGGGGTCGGGCTTTGCTCGCAGCGCGGTTGGGTGGCGAAGGAATAGGCTGTGCCCAACGCGACCGCGTTCGTCTCACGCGCCCATGACGCAAGATCGCCGACCGACCATGCGGCCGCCTTGTCCGCCGTGATCTCGGCGCTGAGGCGTGTCAGGATATTGCGGGCATCCGTGCCGAGCTCGCCGATCACCACCGTATCCCAATAGCTGTGCAGGTTTACGGTCCGCGCGCTGCCAAGGCTGATCAGCACGCAGTTCCCGCCACGGTCGTGATTGTCGGCGACATGAAGTGGCTGGTGCATGTCACCGACGAAGTGCAGCACGAACTTCAGCGCGAGGATGCGTTCGGCCATGGCGGTGTCCGGGTCGCCCAGCTCGCGCGCGAAATCGGCGGTGCGGTCGATCACGCAGGCCGTTTCGGGGCCCGTACTGGCGGGCCCGGCACTGCTCGGGTGGCCAAAGCATGCCGCGTCAAAATCGGGATGGTCCTTCTCCACATCGGCGAAATGCCATTGCGCCGTCTCGCGGTGATCGCGGCGATAGATGTCGGCCCAGACGGCGCGCGAAAGCATGTCCGAGGGCGTGCTGCCGTCATGGTCCTGCGCGAGGATCGCATCGACCTTGGCCAGCGCCGCCGGGCTCAGCCGCGCCCGGGCGATGGCGGCGACGAGGACATGTCCCTCGCTCCCCCAGGCCAGCGCCTGAGTCGGGAACAGGGCCAGGGTAGCGAGCGCGGCAACGATGCTTTTCCTCATCCGCCGAGCATCGCGCGGCGCGCGGGAAACGCAACCCTTTCGCCGATCCCTTGTCGTTCTACGCCAGGGTACGACACGCGGCGTTTGTTGTTGAACCGGCACCGTCTCTGGCTCTTTTGATCGTCCCCGACGGCCGGGCAACTTGTGCCCGGCCGGGTCGCAGGGACCGAGATGGCAGATCATTCGAACCATAGCGCCGCCGCCACAAGAGGTGCCAGGATGCTGCGCACGGCGCTTGGCAGCGCGATTGCTGCATGGCTCGAAGACCCGCAGGTCATCGAGGTCATGCTCAATCCGGACGGCCGGCTGTGGGTCGACCGGCTTGGCCTTGGCATTGCCGAAAGCGGTGTTTCGCTGTCGCCGGAGGATGGCGAGCGGATCGTCCGGCTCGTCGCGCACCATGTCGGTGCCGAGGTGCATGCACGCAGCCCGCGCGTGTCGGCCGAACTGCCTGAGTCCGGCGCGCGGTTCGAGGGGTTGCTGCCGCCGATCGTGACAGCGCCCGCTTTCGCCATCCGCAAGGCTGCGGTCGCGATCTTCGGGCTCGACGATTATGTCGCGGCCGCGATCATGTCCGACGCGGAAGCGGGCGCGTTGCGCGCCGGCGTGGCATCGCGCGCCAATATCCTGGTCGCCGGCGGCACGGGCACCGGCAAGACGACTCTGACAAACGCGCTGCTGGCCGAAATCGCGCGGACCGGCGACCGGATCGTGCTCATCGAGGATACCCGCGAACTGCAATGCGCCGCGCCCAATCTCGTGGCGATGCGCACGAGGGAAGGCGTCGCCAGCCTTGCGGACCTTGTACGCTCGAGCCTTCGCTTGCGGCCCGACCGGATTCCGATCGGCGAGGTGCGCGGTGCCGAGGCGCTCGACCTTTTGAAGGCCTGGGGAACCGGGCATCCCGGCGGTGTCGCTACCATCCATGCCGGTACCGCGATCGGCGCGCTGCGCCGGCTCGAGCAGCTGATCCAGGAAGCCGTGGTCACGGTGCCGCGCGCGCTGGTCGCCGAGACCATCGACATCATCGCCGTGCTGGTGCGCGATGGCCATGGCCGCCGCCTGTCCGAGCTCGCCCGCGTCGAAGGCCTCGGCGCCGATGGCGACTATCGCCTCATCCCCATCACCAACAAACCTGTCGGAGTTGCAGCATGATCACGATTCCCGCCCACCGCGTCTCGCATCCTCGTCGGATCCGTCGCGCCGACCTGCTCGCTGCCGCCGCCGGAACCCTGGTCGGCATTGCGCTGACGCCGCCGGCCTTTGCTGCGGGGTCGTCCATGCCATGGGAGGCGCCGCTTCAGCAGATCCTCCAGAGCATCGAGGGACCCGTCGCCAAGGTCGTCGCGGTGATCATCATCATCGTCGCCGGCCTGACGCTGGCGTTCGGCGACACCTCGGGCGGTTCGCGGCGGCTGATCCAGATCGTGTTCGGCCTGTCGATCGCCTTTGCCGCCAGTTCCTTCTTCCTCAGTTTCTTCAGCTTCGGTGGCGGGGCGCTGGTCTGATGATCGCCGAGATGGTCCCCGGCTACACCGCGCCGGTCCACCGGGCACTGACCGACCATATCCTGCTGGGCGGCGCGCCGCGCGCCGTGGCGATCGCCAACGGCACCATTGCCGGCGCGATCGGGCTCGGTCTCAGGCTGTGGATCGCCGGCCTGGTGATCTGGGCGGTCGGTCATGGTTGCGCGGTATGGGCGGCGCGGCGCGACGCGCAGTTTGTCGATGTCGCGCGGCGCCACCTGCGCTACCCCAACTATCTGCGCGCCTGAGGCCGGCGATGTTCTCGCTTCGTGAATATCGCCGGCATCCGACCGGTCTCGCCGACTTCCTGCCCTGGGCGGCGCTGGTCGCGCCCGGCGTCGTGCTCAACAAGGATGGCAGCTTCCAGCGCAGCGCGCGCTTCCGCGGTCCGGACCTCGATTCGGCGACGCCGGCCGAGCTGGTCGCGACCACCAGCCGGCTCAACAACGCGCTGCGGCGGCTCGGCTCGGGCTGGGCGATTTTTGTCGAGGCGCAGCGCCATGCCGCGCAGCATTATCCCGAAAGCCGCTTTCCCGACGCGGCGTCGGCGCTGGTCGACCGCGAGCGCGCCGCGCAATTTGCCGAACAAGGCGCGCATTTCGAGAGCAGCTATTTCCTCACCCTGTTATGGTTGCCGCCGGCGGAAGACGCGGCGCGCGCCGAAGGCTGGCTGTTTGAGGGCAGGGCGCAGCGCGGCGTCGATCCGCGCGAGGCGCTCGCCGCCTTCACCGACCGCAGCAACCGCCTGTTGCAGCTGGTCGAGGGGTTCGTGCCCGAGATCGGCTGGCTCGACGACGGCGAGACGCTGACCTTCCTGCACAGCACGATCTCGACCAGGGGGCAGCGTGTCGCGGTGCCCGACACACCGATGCATCTCGACGCGCTGCTGGTCGACCAGCCGCTGACCGGCGGACTGGAGCCGCGGCTGGGTACACATCATCTGAAGACGCTGACCATCACGGGATTCCCGAGCGTCACCTTTCCGGGCCTGCTCGACGAGGTGAACCGTCTCGCCTTTCCCTATCGCTGGTCGACCCGCGCGATCATGCTCGACAAGTCCGATGCGACGAAGCTGCTAAGCAGGATCCGACGCCAGTGGTTCGCCAAGCGCAAGTCGGTCGCCGCCATCCTCAAGGAGGTGATGACCAACGAGGCATCGACGCTGCTCGACAGCGACGCCGCCAACAAGGCGGCCGATGCCGATCTGGCGCTGCAGGAGCTCGGCTCGGACATGATCGGCCAGGCGCTGGTGACCGCGACCGTCACCGTGTCCGATCCCGATCCCGTGATTGCCGCAGAGAAGCTGCGACTGGTCGAGAAGATCGTGCAGGGCCGCGACTTCACCGTAATCGGCGAGCGCCTCAACGCGATCGAGGCGTGGCTCGGCGGCCTGCCCGGTCACGTCTATGCCAATGTCCGCCAGCCGCCGATCTCGACCATGAATCTCGCCCATCTGATCCCGCTGTCGGCAGTGTGGGCCGGGCCGGAGCGCGACGAGCATCTGGGCGGGCCGCCGCTGTTCCTGGCGCGAACGGAAGGCTCGACGCCGTTTCGCTTCGCGCTGCATGTCGGCGATGTCGGGCACAGCCTGGTCGTCGGGCCGACCGGTGCGGGCAAGTCGGTGCTGCTCGGTCTGATGGCGATGCAGTTCCGCCGTTATGCCGGAGCCCGGATCTTCGCCTTCGATTTCGGCGGATCGATCCGCGCCGCGGCACTCGCCATGGGCGGCGACTGGCAGGATCTCGGGCACAGCCTGCACGGCACCGGGGGCGGGGTTCTGCTGCAGCCGCTGGCCGGGATCGACGAACCCGCCGAGCGCAGCTGGGCGGCCGAATGGCTTGCCGCAATCCTCGGCAACGAGGGCGCAACGATCGACCCTGCGACCAAGGAGCATCTCTGGTCGGCGCTTGGCTCGCTCGCCTCGGCCCCGGTCGCCGAGCGCACGCTGACGGGGCTTGCCGTGCTGCTCCAGTCGCAGCCGCTCAAGCAGGCGCTGGCGCCTTATTGCGTCGGCGGCCCGTTCGGCCAGTTGCTCGATGCCGAATGCGAGCGACTCGGCGGCGGTTCTGTCCAGGCGTTCGAGACCGAGGGGCTCACCGGCTCGGCTGCGGCGCCGGCGGTCCTGTCCTATCTGTTCCACCGTATCGGGGATCGGCTCGACGGATCGCCGACCCTGATCATCATCGACGAGGGCTGGCTGGTGCTCGACAGCCCGGTTTTTGCGCAACAGTTGCGCGAGTGGCTGAAGACGCTGCGCAAGAAGAATGCGAGCGTCGTGTTCGCAACGCAGAGCCTGGCGGATATCGAGACCAGCGCGATCGCTCCGGCGATCATCGAAAGCTGTCCGACGCGCATCTTCCTGCCCAATGAGCGCGCGGCAGAGCCGCAGATCAGTGCGATCTACCGGCGCTTCGGCCTGAACGACCGGCAGATCGAGATCCTCGCCCGCGCGACGCCGAAGCGCGATTATTATTGCCAGTCGCGGCGCGGCAACCGGCTGTTCGAGCTGGGTCTCGGCGAGATCGCGCTCGCCTTCCTCGCGACCTCGTCCAGGGCCGATCAGCTGCGCATCGCCGCGCTCGGCGAGAGCCGTGATTTCGACGGCTTTGCCGATGCCTGGCTGCGTGCGGGCGGCGCCGGCTGGGCCGCCGAGCTTCTCCCCACCATCCTGCAGGAGTCCGCACCATGATGCGTTACCGTCACTTGGCCGGCGTCGCCGCCCTTATCCTGGCCGCGACCGCGCTGCCCGCCCGGGCCCAGTTCGGCGGGATCGTCTACGACCCGTCCAACTATGCGCAGAATGTGCTGACCGCGGCGCGCGCGCTCGAGCAGATCAACAACCAGATCCGCTCGCTGCAGAACGAGGCGACATCGCTGGTCAACCAGGCGCGCAACCTGGCGACGCTGCCGGTCTCGCAGGTCGCCCAGCTCCAGGCCCAGCTGCAGCGCACGCAGCAATTGCTCGCCAGCGCGCGGCATGTCGCCTTCGACGTGCAGTCGGTCGACCGGGCGTTCGGTGCCGATTATCGCGGCGCGAGCCTGTCGGCGTCTGACCAGGCGCTGGTCGATGGCGCGCGAACGCGGTGGAGCAATTCGGTCGCGGCGTTCGAGGATGCGCTGAAGATACAGGCTGGTGTGGTCGGCAATATCGACGGCGCGCGCGACACGATGACGACCCTGGTCGGCGCCAGCCAGTCGGCAACCGGCGCGCTGCAGGCCGCGCAGGCGGGCAACCAGCTGCTCGCACTCCAGTCGCAGCAACTTGCCGATCTGACCGCCGCGCTCGCGGCGCAAGGCCGCGCCCAGTCGCTCGATGCCGCGCAGCGTGCCGCGGCGCAGGACCAGGCGCGCGAGCAGCTGCGCCGCTTCCTGGCGCCGGGGACGGGCTACCGGCCCGGCACCGTCAGCATGTTCCATCAATAGGACAGGGCGATGCGCACCAGCACCATCGCCCGGATCGGCGCCGGCGCGTTCGTCGCGCTTGTCATCGCGATCAGCGCGCTCGAGATGCAGGGTGGCCCGGTCGTGACCGCGCCGATCACGGCGGCCGCGGTGTCCGATGCGCCAGCCGATCCGCTCCGCGCCGAACTGGCGCGTTGCCAGGCGATCGGGACCGCCGCCTCGGCGGACGGCGACTGCCTGCGTGCCTGGGCCGAAAATCGTCGGCGCTTTCTCGCGCCGGGCGCCCGTCCCCAGGCGCCGATCGCGCCCCGCCTGCCCGATCCTGCTTCGCTCGTCGCGGTGCAGGCACAGGCGCATGGCGGGGAGGCACGCTGATGGGCGGCACCGGCGTCATCGACCGCTTTCTCGAGGTCTTCACGCGCTATATCGATAGCGGCTTCGGGCTGCTGCACGGCGAGGTCGCGTTCATCGCGACGACCCTGATCGTCATCGACGTCACGCTCGCCGCCCTGTTCTGGACGCTGGGGGAGGGCGACGACATCGTCGCGCGGCTGATCCGCAAGACGCTGTTCGTCGGCGTATTCGCCTATCTCATCGGTAACTGGAACACGCTCGCCAGGATCGTGTTCGAAAGCTTTGCCGGGCTCGGCCTGAAGGCGAGCGGCACCGGTTTCTCCGCCGCCGAGCTGCTGCAGCCGGGCCGCGTCGCACAGGTCGGGCTCGATGCCGGCAAGCCGATCCTGGACTCGATCTCGGGGCTGATGGGCTATGTCAGCTTCTTCGAGAATTTCCTGCAAATCGTCATCCTGCTGTTCGCCTGGGTGGTCGTGCTGCTCGCCTTCTTCACGCTCGCGATCCAGCTGTTCATCACCCTGATCGAGTTCAAGCTCGCGACCTTGTGCGGCTTCGTGCTGATCCCGTTCGGCCTGTTCGGCAAGACCGCCTTCATGGCCGAGCGCGTTCTCGGAACCGTCATATCCTCAGGGATCAAGGTGCTGGTGCTGGCAGTGATTATCGGGATCGGCTCGACCCTGTTCGACCAGTTCACCGCCGCGATCGGCACCGCACAGCCGACGATCGAGGACGCCATGACCATCGTGCTTGCCGCACTCACCCTGTTCGGGCTGGGTATCTTTGGCCCCGGCATCGCCAATGGCATTGTCTCGGGCGGCCCGCAGCTCGGTGCCGGTGCCGCGGCGGGCACGGCGCTTGCCGCCGGCGGGCTTGTCGCCGGTGGCGCGGCGGCCGGGG
>NZ_JARYTI010000152.1 GCF_029911635.1 Sphingomonas sp. AR_OL41 | reverse complement strand
GAACGCGAGCCGACCGGCATCGTGCAGCGCCATCAACCGGGTCAGGAACAGCCGACGGAACAGCTTGCCCAGCACCCTGACCGGCAGCAGGAACGCAGGCCGCGAGGATATCCAGCGACGTCCGTCCGGCGACAGCCCGCCGCCCGGCACGATCATGTGGATGTGCGGGTGGTGGGTCATCGCCGAGCCCCACGTATGCAGCACGGCGGTGATGCCGATGCGCGCGCCGAGATGCTTCGGGTCGGCGGCGATCGTCGTCATCGTCTCGGACGCCGCCTGGAACAGCAGGCCATAGACCGCTGCCTTGTTCTGGAGCGCGATGTCACCGATCTCGGCGGGCAGCGTGAACACGACGTGGAAGTAGCCGACCGGCAGCAGGTCGGCCTCGCGCTCGGCGAGCCAGGCGCGCGCAGCCGCGCCCTGGCACCGGGGGCAGTGTCGGTTCCGGCAGCTGTTATAGGCGACCCGCCAATGCCCGCAGTCGGTGCAGGCCTCGACGTGCCCGCCGAGTGCTGCGGTTCTGCAATGCTCGATCGCCGACATGACCTTCAGCTTGTCCAGGCCCAGGTGCCCGGCATGGGCGATCCGGTATGCAGGACCGGCGCTGCGGAAGATGTCGGCGACCTCCAATGAGGCGCGCACGTCGCGTCAACCGGCGGGCGTCTTGCCCTCCATCAGCGCCATCAGCTGGTCGAGCGGACCGGTGACGGCGCGGATCGTGCGGGTGGCGACCTTGGTGTAGAGCGCGGTCGTCTCCAGCTTGCTGTGCCCGAGCAGCACCTGGATCACGCGGA
>NZ_JARYTI010000017.1 GCF_029911635.1 Sphingomonas sp. AR_OL41 | reverse complement strand
CGGCGCTGCTGCTCGGCGACAGCGCGCGGCTGGCAAGCGGCACGACCACCGGGCTCGTCATTGCGCTGGCTGGGATCGTTGCGGCGGGGCTGGTCGAGCGCGCCGGCGGTGCGGCGGTGCGGCGGCGCTGGTGGGCCAGCCCGCTGGCCTATCTGCTGGTGATGCTGCCGCTGGCGATCGGTGGGCAGCCGATCGCGGCGCTGGCGGTGGCGGCCGGTTATGCCGCGCTGACGCTGGCCGCCGCCGTTGAGGCGTTGCGCGAAAAGCCTTAGGGCGGTTTTAACGACACTTGCCTAGAGCGGAGGGCATGTCGATCGACGTTGGCGGCATTGATGACGGCGTTCGCAAGAACGCCATGGGGTTGCTCGCACGCGCGGCAGCCGCGATCCCGCGCGCCGACCAGCGGCTGGCGGTGGCGATCGACGATTTCTTTCTGCCCGAAGAAGCACGACTCGACGACCGCACGCGCGCTGCGCTGGCGACAGCGATCACCGGGATGACCGGCGCGGTCGAAACGGCGCTGCGCCAGCATGCCGCGCGTCTGCTGGCCGGACGCGGCGAGCCTGAACTGGCCCAGGCGCTGGTGTCGGATCACCGGCCGGTGCTCGACCGGCTGGTATCGGCCGGGCTGATGCGCGATACCGAGCTCATGCGCGAACTGGTCGGCCGGGTGAGGGCGGATGTTCTGGGCGAGGCGCTGCCGGTGCAGGCGCCCGATGAACCCGATTGGCCGAGCCTGCTTGCGCGGCTCGCACAAAGCCCCGACAGCGTGGTGGCGAGTAGCGCCATGGCCCTGCTCGCTGCGGAAAGCCGGCGCCGCGCCGCCCCGCCGGGCGAGGCGCAGGGCTGGAGCGATCTGCCCGCCGAGCTGCATCACCGGCTGGTCTGGTGGGTCGCGGCCGCGCTACGCGAGCGCAACAGCGAGGATGCCGGCGACAATGTCGTGCTGCTCGATCGCGCGCTGGCCGAGGCGGCGCTGCGCCAGGTCGGCGCGCATGACGAGGGCGACCGCGTCGAATCGGCGGCGATGCGCCTTGCCGCGGCGGTCGACGCGCATGCCGACGAACTCGCGACCTTGCTGGTCGAGGCGCTCGCGGACCGGCGCCTGCCGCTGTTCATCGCCTTCATCGCGCATGCGCTCGGGCTCGATTATGGCGAGACACGCGACATCGCGCTCGATCCGGCCGGAGACCAGCTATGGCCGGTGCTGCGCGCGCTCGAGCTTGATCGCAGTGCGATCGCGCGAATCGGGCTGGCGCTGACCGAAGCCGATCCGCGCCGCGACGTGGAAGCCTTTGCCGACCGGCTCGACGCGATCGCCGAGCTCCCCGCGGCCAGCGCGCGCATTGCGCTCGCGCCGCTGTTGCTCCACCCGGATTATCGCGCGGCGATGCGCTCGCTGGCGCGTGGCGGCGCGGCATGAACATGGTCGAGCCGATGATGCCGCCGGTGCGCGGTCGGGTCGATGCGAGCGGGCGGCTGGTCGAGGCGGAACAGCGACTGCACGATCTCAATGCGCGCGCCGGCGGATCGCTCGATGCGCCGCTCGCCGTGCCGCAAATCGCCACCATTGCGCGCCTCGCGCAGCGGCTCGGCATCCTCGTATCGCGTGCCGTGGTGGCAGCTGACGGCGATGACGATGTCGAGCTCTGGGTGCGTGCCGAGCCCGATGGCAGCGGCGTGCGGCTGGCGATCACCGGCTGGCGCATGCGGACGCCGTGGCAGCCCGCTGCCGTGGCGCAGCAGCGCGAGGGCGACTTTCTGCGCAGCGGTGCCGAGTGGCTGTGGGAGGCCGATGCGGCGCTGCGGCTGAGCTTCGTGTCGATCTCGGCCGGTGCGCGCTATGGTTTCGATGCCGCCGGCCTGCTCGGTCAGCCGCTGACCAAATTGTTCGTGCTCGGCGAGGATGGCGAGGGCAGCTTTCCAATTCTCGGCGGTCTTGCGCTGCATCAGCGATTCGACGGACAGCCGGCAACGATCCGGGCGACCGGGCGGCGCGTCACCTTGTCGGCGACGCCGCGCACCGACGAGAGCGGTGGCTTTGCCGGCTTCGTCGGATCGGCCGAGCCGGTCGCCGACGAGACCCGGGTCGCACCGCACATGCCGCAGGCCGACGCCGCGACGACCGCCTTCGCCGCGCGGCTCGACCAGGCGCTGCGCGGGCCGCTCGACCGCATCATCGCCAATGCCGACAGCATCAGTGCCAAGGCCGAAGGGCCGCTGCGCCAGGACTATGCCGATTACGCTGCCGACATCGCGACGGCGGGGCGGCATCTCGCCGGGCTGGTGGACGATCTGGTCGATCTCCAGTTTATCGAGCGGCCCGATTTCGCGGTCGCCGCCGAGCCGATCGACCTCGCCGACGTTGCGCGCCGCGCCGCCGGGCTGCTCGCGCTGCGCGCGGGCGAGGCACGCGTGCGGATCGACAAGCCCTCGGCTGAAGAAACGCTTGCCGCGACCGGGGAATTCCGCCGCGCCTTGCAAGTGCTGGTCAATCTGATCGGCAATGCGGTGCGCTACTCACCGCCCGAAGGGATGGTGTGGATCCGTATCGAGCGCGAGAGCGATATCTGCGCGGTGATCGTCGCCGATCAGGGCAAGGGCATCGCGCTGGCCGACCAGCAGCGCATCTTCGAGAAGTTCGAGCGGGTTGATCCGCGCGAGCCGGGCGGCAGCGGGCTGGGGCTATACATCGCACGCCGGCTCGCCCGCGCGATGGGCGGCGACGTGACGGTCGACAGCGCGCCGGGGCAGGGCGCGCGCTTCGTGTTTACCTTGCCCTGTGCGGGCGATTGCTAGAGTAGTTGCGCTGCGATCCGTTTCCGTGATCGCGACCGCTTCAGCCGACCCGCTTGGGCCGGTTGAGCACGATCAGGACCACACCGACCACCGCGACCAGGGCGCCCTTTGCGGCCCATTCGCGCTGATCGAGCATGAAGCTCGAGGCCGGCCAATGGATGTAGCCTAGCCCCTGGCCGACCCACAGCAGCCCCATCAGCACGGCGAGCACGCCGAGCGCGAGCATCACCGGGCGGAGCGCCCGCATCAGCGCTTGTCGATCGGCTGGTAATCGCGCGCCGTCGGGCCGGTGTAGAGCTGGCGCGGGCGACCGATCTTCTGGTCGGGGTCGGCGATCATCTCGTTCCACTGCGCGACCCAGCCGACGGTGCGGGCGAGCGCGAACAATGCGGTGAACATCGTGGTCGGGAAGCCGATCGCCGAGAGGATCACGCCGGAATAGAAATCGACGTTGGGGAACAGCTTCTTTTCGATGAAATAGGGGTCGCTCAGCGCCATTTCCTCGAGCTGCAGCGCCACGTCGAACACCGGATCGCTGACCTTGAGCGCGGCGAACACCTCGCGCACGGTCTTCTGCATCACCGTCGCGCGCGGATCGTAATTCTTGTAGACGCGGTGGCCGAAGCCCATCAGGCGGAACGGGTCGTTTTTGTCCTTGGCGCGGGCGATGTAATGCGGGATGCGGTCAGGCGTGCCAATCTCGCGCAGCATGTTGAGCGCGGCCTCGTTGGCGCCGCCATGCGCCGGGCCCCACAGGCACGCGATGCCGGCGGCGATGCAGGCGAACGGATTGGCGCCCGACGACCCGGCGAGCCGCACGGTCGAGGTCGAGGCGTTCTGCTCATGATCGGCATGGAGAATGAAGATGCGGTCGAGCGCCTTCTCGACCACCGGGTTGACCTCATATTTCTCGGCCGGGACGCCGAAGGTCATGCGCAGGAAATTGCCGGTGTAGCTCAGCGAATTGTCGGGATAGAGGAAAGGCTGACCGACCGAATATTTATAAGCCATGGCGGCGATCGTCGGCATCTTGGCGATCAACCGGTGGCTGGCGATCATGCGCTGATGCGGATCGGTGATGTCGGCCGAATCGTGATAGAAAGCCGACAGTGCGCCGACCACGCCGCACATCACCGCCATCGGGTGCGCATCGCGCCGGAAGCCGCGATAGAAGGTCGCCAGCTGCTCGTGCAGCATGGTGTGGCGGGTGATGGTGTAGGTGAAAGTGTCGAGCTCGGCTGCGCTGGGCAGCTCGCCATTGAGCAGCAGGTACGACACTTCCATGAAGCTCGACTGCTCGGCCAGCTGACCGATCGGATAGCCGCGATGGAGCAGCACACCCTCATCGCCATCGATATAGGTCAGCGCCGATTCGCAGCTCGCGGTCGAGGTGAAGCCGGGATCATAGGTGAACATGCCGCTGTCGGCGTAGAGCCGGCGGATATCGATCACATCGGGACCGACACTGCCCGAGAGGACCTTGTAGTCATGGTTGCCCAGGCTGATCGTGGCTTGATCGGTCATCGCGCGTGCCCTTCCTTCGATTGCTTCAAGACGCCATCCGGTCAGCGATCCGTCCCAGGCTCTCGTCGCGCCCGAGCAGATCGAGCACGTCGAAGATGCCGGGGGAGGTCCGGCGACCGGTCAGCGCGGCGCGCAGCGGTTGCGCGACCTGGCCAAGCTTGACCCCCGCTTCTTCCGCAACGCGGCGAACCGCATCTTCCAAAACCCCCGTATCCCAGCTTTCGACCGCGTCAAGCGCGGTGTGAACACAGGCGAGCAATGTGGGTGCATCGCCAGCAAGGAGCGGGGCGGCGTCTTCGTCGATCGGCAAGGGACGGGCGACGAACAGGAAATCGGTCCCCCTGGCGAGATCGACGAGGTTGGCGGCGCGCGGTTTGAGCGATGCCATGCTGCGCCGCAACAGATCTTGCTGCGCCGGCGTGGGCACGAAATCGAGCCGCGCGGTCACCAGATCGGCGAGCCGCGCGTCGTCGGCCTCGCGGATATAGTGGCCGTTGAGGTTTTCGAGCTTCTTGAGATCGAAGCGCGACGGCGAGCGGCCGACCCCGGCGAGATCGAACCATTCGGTTGCCTGTGCGCGGCTGATGATCTCGTCATCGCCGTGTCCCCAGCCGAGTCGCAGAAGGTAATTGTCGAGCGCCTCGGGCAGGATGCCGAATTCGTCGCGATAGACATCGACGGCGACCGCATTCTTGCGCTTCGACATCTTGCTGCCATCGGGATTGAAGATCAGCGGGATGTGCGCATAGATCGGCTCTTCCCAGCCCATGGCGCGATAGATCGGCAATTGCCGGAAAGCGTTGTTGAGATGGTCGTCGCCGCGAATGACATGGGTGACCCCCATGTCGTGATCGTCGACCACCACCGCCAGCATATAGGTCGGGTTGCCGTCGGAGCGCAGCAGCACAAGATCGTCGATCTCGGCATTCTGCACGGTCACTTCGCCCTGGACGCGGTCGAGAATCGTCGTCGCGCCTTCGGTCGGCGCCTTCAGCCGGACGACGAAGGGCTTGCCGTCATCGTCCGCTGATTTGTCGCGCCATGGCGAGCGGATGCGTAGCGGCTTCTTCGCCGCTTCGGCCTCGGCGCGCATCTGCGCCAGTTCGTCCTGGGTCAGGTAGCAGCGATAGGCCGCGCCCGCCTCGACCATCGCGTGTGCCACCTCAGCATGGCGCGCTGCGCGCTCGAACTGAAACACGGTGTCGCCGTCCCAGTCGAGGTCGAGCCAGCGCATCCCGTCGAGGATCGCGTCGATCGCCGGCTGGGTTGAGCGCACGCGATCGGTATCCTCGATCCGCAGCAGGAACTTGCCGCCATGGTGCCGCGCGTACAGCCAGTTGAACAAGGCGGTGCGCGCACCGCCGATGTGCAGATAGCCGGTCGGCGATGGCGCGAATCGCGTCACCACTGCCGGTGTCTCGGGCGCGCCGGAACCGGCGGCCGCAGTGTCAGACCTTGCGCCCAAACGCGCTTGCTCCCAGAAAATGAAATTCGATGGCCATTTCAGCCGCCGATGCCGCTAGCACACGACCTTCGCGGCTTCAAATCGCGCGGATCACCGGCTTTGCCCGTCGTTTGCGCGACGGGCTGGAATTGTGGCTCGAAGCCGAACGCGACCAGTTGGTGCTGTGGCTGCCCGTCGCGCTTGGTGCCGGCATTACCGCCTGGTTCATCCTTTCGCTGACCTATCAGTGGCGCGCACTGATCTTTGCGCTGGGCGCCGTGGCGCTCATTGCGCTGGCAACAGGTCGCGGCGGACGTGCGGGCAGGGTTGTCGCGATCGGCGCGGCGACAATGGCGATCGGGCTGGCACTGATCTGGTGGCGTGCCGCCGGCTACGCGGGAAGAACGTTGACCGGTCCGACGATCGCGACCTTTGAGGCGAAAGTGGAACAGGTTCAGCCGCTGCCGCCGCGCCAGCTCGTCCGGCTGCGGTTGACGCCGCTGCGAGTCGTCGCGGTGCCGGACAGCCACCAGGATCGCCGTTCCCGCCGGCGAAGGCCCGACGCGCTGCCGGTCCTGCCCGCGCATCTGCGCGTCAACATCGCCGACGCCGACGTTCCTGCGGGGCTGGTGCCGGGCGCGACGATCAGGCTCGGTGCGCGGTTGATGCCGCCGGCGGAGCCGGCGGTGCCCGGCGCCTATGACTTTGCCCGGGTAGCGTGGTTCGGCGATCTCGGTGGCACCGGGCGCGCCTTTCCGCCGATCGAGATCGTTACGCCGGGGCCGGTAGCTAACAACGGTCTGCGCGATCGCCTCTCGCGGCATATCCAGGCCAGCGTGCCCGGCGGCGCCGGCGGGATCGCCACCGCACTGGCGACGGGCGATCAGGGTGCGATGCCGGAGGTCGATGCCGATGCGATGCGCCGCTCGGGGCTCGCGCATCTGCTGTCGGTCAGCGGGCTGCATATCAGCGCGGTGGTCGCGGCGACGATGTTCGTCGTGCTGCGGCTGCTGGCGCTCTGGCCATGGCTGGCGCTGCGTTTCCAGCTGCGGTTGTTCGCCGCTGCGGCAGGGGCGCTGGCGGCGATCGGCTATACCGCGCTGACCGGTTGGGAAGTGCCGACGGTGCGATCATGCGTGGCGGCGGTGCTGGTGATCGTCGCGCTGATGCTCGGCCGCGAGGCGATCACGCTGCGGCTGGTCGCAGCCGGCGCCTTTCTCGTGCTGCTGCTGTTCCCCGACGCGCTGGCCGGGCCGAGCTTCCAGCTGTCGTTCGCCGCCGTCGCGACGATCGTTGCGCTGCACGAGCATCCGCGGGTCCATGGCTGGTTTATGAAGCGCGACGAGCATTGGCTGCGCAAGGTCGGGCGCGAGATCGCGTCGCTGTTGCTGACCGGCTTCGTCGTCGAAGTGGCGTTGCTGCCGATCTCGCTGTTCCATTTCCACAAGGCCGGCGTGTACGGCGCGGTCGCCAATATCGTCGCGATCCCGCTGACCACCTTTGTCACCATGCCACTCGAAGCGCTCGCGCTGCTGTTCGATCTGGTCGGCGCCGGCGCGCCCTTCTGGTGGTTGACCGCGCGCTCGCTCGATCTGCTGCTGTGGATCGCCCACAGCACGGCGAGCATACCGGGTTCGGTCGCAGCGCTGCCCTCGATGCCCGGTGGCGCTTATGCGCTGATGGTGGCGGGCGGCTTGTGGATCGCATTGTGGCGGACACGGTGGCGACGGCTTGGCCTGCTCCCGCTGATTGCCGGCGCGACCTGGGCACTGCTCACCCCGGCGCCCGATCTGCTGGTGACCGGGGACGGCCGTCACGTCGCGTTGCGTACCGCCGATGGCGGTCTGGCATTGCTGCGCGATCGTACCGGCGACTATGTTGCCGATATGATGACCGAGAATAGCGGCGCGGACGGCGAACCGATGCTGTTGGCCGACCAGCCGGACGCGCGATGCAGCCGCGATCTGTGCCTTGCCGAACGGGTGGCCGGCGGGCGGCACTGGCGCATTCTCGCCACGCGCAGTGCTTATCTTCTGCCCACAGACCAACTGGTCACGGCCTGTGCCACGGCGGACATCGTGATCAGTGAGCGACGCTCGCCGGCGCGCTGTCGCCCACGCTGGCTGCGGCTCGATCGTGCGACGCTGGCTCATACGGGCGGCGTTGCGATCGCGCTGAGCAGCGCATCGGTGCGCACAGTACGCAGCGGCATCGACGAACATCCCTGGCGCGTCACGACCGCGCCACATCGACCAGGCCGCCGCAAGGAGCAGCAATGACTGCCGCCTCATCGCCGCTTGACCGCATCGCCCCTTATGTGGTGCGCGACGATTTCCTGTCGGCCGACGATCTCCGGATGTTGATCGCCTGGACGCTCGCGCGCGAGGCGGATTTCGCGAACACGTTGGTCGGCGGGCCGCACGGCCGTGTCGATACCGCCATCCGGGCGTCGCGCAGCTTGCCGCCAAAGTCCTTCGTGCCGCAGCGCGCCTTCTTCCTCGACCATCTGCTGCCGCTGGTGCCGGATCTGTGCACCGCGCTCGGCCTGCAGCCCTTTACGGTCGGGAGGGTCCAACTCGGACTCGTCTGCCACAATGATGGCGACTATTACCGGCGCCACATCGACACTTCCGTCACCACGACGGGGCCGGTCGCGACACGCATGATCAGCGCGGTGTATTATTTCCACGCCGAGCCGAAGGGTTTTTCCGGCGGCGAACTGCGCCTGCATCCCTTTTCGCCTCGCGCCAGGACGGGCGCGTTCACCGATCTGGCGCCTGCGCAAAACCGCCTTATCGCCTTTCCGTCCTGGGCGCCGCACGAGGTAATGCCGGTAAGCTGCCCGTCAGGCGGCTTTGCCGCCGCGCGCTTCTCGGTGAATTGCTGGTTCCACCGCGCGCCGCCCGAAACGGATCAGTAGCGGCGCAGCAGCCCGGCGAGCTTGCCCTGTACGCGCACCTGTTCGGGGCGATAGCGCTGCGGGTCGTAGGCACGGTTGGCCGGATCGAGTCGGATCATCGCGCCTTCCTTGCGGAAATATTTGAGCGTCGCCTCGCTATCCTCGATCAGCGCGACGACGATATCGCCGTCGCGGGCGGTGTCGGCGCGGCGGATCAGCGCATAGTCGCCGTCGAGAATGCCGGCCTCGACCATCGAATCGCCGGCCACCTCGAGCGCGTAATGTTCGCCGCCGCCGAGCAGCGCGGCGGGCACCGCGAGCATCGAACTGCCTTCGAACGCCTCGATCGGCACGCCCGCCGCGATGCGGCCGTGCAAGGGGATTTCGATCACGTCGTTGGCGGGCTGGGGCAGGGTGCGTGCGTTCGACGGCGGCGTTGCCGCGACCGCAGCCTTGCGCGGCGCTTCGGCGCGCTCCGGCATGCGCAGCACCTCGAGTGCACGCGCGCGATTGGGCAGGCGACGCAGGAACTTGCGCTCTTCCAGCGCAGAGATCAGGCGGTGCACACCCGATTTCGACTTGAGGTCGAGCGCCTCCTTCATTTCCTCGAACGAGGGCGAGACGCCGCTCTCCTCCAGACGGTCATGAATGAAGCAGATCAGTTCATGCTGCTTGCGGGTTAACATCCGGCAATCCTCCGTCGGAACAGACGAGGAACGTTTACGCAACGTTCCGAGGGCTTGTCAAGCGATCGCCATGATCTCGATCAAATCGCCCGGTTCGGCGGGTGGCGCGTGCGGCTGGCGGACGATCAGACAGTCGGCCCGGGCGAGGGTGCGCAGCATCGAACTATCCTGGATCGCGGCCGCGAACACCCGGCCGTCGCGCGTTGCCGCGCGCAGATAATCGGTGCGGTGATCATTGGCACCGAGCGGTTCACCGAGGATCGCGGTGCGCATGGCCGGGAGGGGATCGGCGGCGCCCGACAAGGCGGCGATCAGCGGCTTGAGGAACAAGGTCGCGGTGACGAAGGCCGATACCGGATTGCCCGGCAGGCCGAGCACGACCGCGCCGTTGAGTTGCCCGGCCGTCATCGGCTTGCCCGGGCGCAGCGCGATGCGCCAGAAATCGAGACTGCCGCCGGCGGCGAGCAGCGCTGGGCGGACGAGGTCGTGGTCGCCGACCGAGGCACCACCGGTGGTCACCAGGATATCGGCCCGAACGCCCGCGAAGGCGTCGCGCAGCGCGTCGAGCCGGTCGGGCAGTGTGCCGAGGTCGATCACCGCGACAGGGAGGTCGGACAGCATCGCGGCGAGCATCGCGCCGTTCGATTCGGGGAGTTGATCGTCGCGCAAGGGCGCGCCGGGGCGGACCAGCTCGTCGCCGGTGCCGGCGATTGCCACGACGATGCGGCGGCGTACCGGCAGCCCGGCATGGCCGCCGATCGCCGCGACCGCCAGTCGCGCCGGCGTGATCCGTTCGCCGGCCGCCAGGAGCACGTCGCCGGCGTGAAAATCGAGGCCGCGCCGGCGGACATTGCTGCCCTGGCGCTTCGGTCCTTCGCCGCTCAGGCGCACCGCGCCCTGGTCGGCATCAGCCTCTTCCTGCACCAGCACGCTGTCGGCGCCATGGGGCAGTGGCGCGCCGGTGAAGATGCGGACCGTCTCACCCTGGGCGAGCGTGCCGGCAAAGGCGCGGCCGGCGGCGCTCTCGCCGACCAGTCGCCACGGGCCGGGCAGATCGACGTAGCGGATGGCATAACCGTCCATCGCCGAGAGATCGGCGGCGGGCTGGGTCCGCAGCGCGACGACGCCCTGCGCTGCCCAGCGACCGACAGCCTGGGGCAGTGGCACGGTTTCGACCGCAACGGGGGCACCGAGCGCGAACAGGCGGGCCTGGGCCTCGGCGACGGGAAGGAGGGATGGGGGATTGCTCACGGGCGCGTTCCTATCCCGCGTCGCGCCGCGCGGCTAGGCGTTCGACACATCGCGACCTATTCTGCGCGCGGAGACCGATCATGCTCAAATCGCTGCTCGCCGGATTACTGCTGTTGTCGCCCGCGACTTTGCCGGAGGATCGCGCGCACCCCGCTGGTCTGGTCGGTGCCTATGACGGGCATCAGATGGAGATGGCGGCGGGGCTGGAACTCAGGGCCGACGGGCGTTTCCGCTACGCGCTGTCCTATGGCGCGCTCGACGAAGCGGCGACGGGAAACTGGGTGGCGGATCATGGCACCGTCGTGCTGACCAGCGATCCGGTCACGGCGCCGCGGATCGAGATGACGGGGCAGCGAGCGGGACCGGCGGGCGAACTGCGCATCACGCTCGACATGCCCGGCGCCGGGATGACGCGGCAATTGTTTGAGGCAGAGATCAGCTTTGCCGACCGTCATACGGCGCGGCGGCAGCTCGCCGAGGGCGAGACGGTCATCGCCTTTCCGCCCGCTGTCCCGCCGGTCGCGATCAGGCTTGCCCTGCCGATGTTCGAACTCGCCGGCGACCGCGTGACGATCGATCCGGCCAAGGGGACGCAGCTGGCGTTTCGCTTCGAACCGAACGATCTCGGCAAGGTTGATTTTCGCGGGACGGTGTTGCGGCAGGAAGGCGGCGATCTGCTGCTCGATCGCTACGGCCGTACGGTCCGTTTTCGCGCCGTCCGCGAATAGCGCAAAAATATGCCGGATTCAGTCAATTTTTCGCGAAAATAGTTACGTTTGTTCAATGGGATACTGGGCGCCTACCCTGCTTGGAAAGAGCAGGGTAGAATTTCGCGAAAAGCAGGGGAGCGCGCCCGGCGGAGCAAGGGGGGAATGCGGTGTCGCGCGACGTGTCGACGTCGATGGCGACGATGTCAAAGAGCCGGGACAGATCGGCAGCGTGCGCGATTCGTCGCCGAACCATGGCACATATCTTCAACGATTGAATCGGCCGCGCACGGTTCGGGCAACGTGCGTCAGGCGTGCCAATCGCCCGATTTACCGCCGGTCTTGCTGACGAGCCGCACGCCGGCGATGACCATGCCCTTATCGACCGCCTTGGCCATGTCGTAGATCGTCAACAGCGCGACCGACACCGCGGTCATCGCTTCCATCTCGACCCCGGTCTTGCCCTCGGTCGTGGCGCTCGCGGTGGCGATGATGCCCGTATCGTCGAAGGCAAAATCGATCGCGACCTGGTTGAGTGGCAGCGGGTGGCAGAGCGGGATGAGCTCGGCGGTCTTCTTCGCCGCCATGATCCCGGCGACGCGCGCCACGGCGAGGACGTCACCCTTGGCGGCGGCGCCGTCGCGGATCGCGGTCAGCGCAGCGGCTGACATGGCGATGTGACCCGTCGCAACCGCCACGCGCACGGTCGTCGCCTTGCCCGACACGTCGACCATATGCGCCGCGCCAGCGGCGTCGAGATGGGTGAGCCCGCTCACCCGATCATCGCCCGTGTCGCCGCCTCGACATCCTCCTGACGCATCAGCGCCTCGCCGATCAGGAAGCAATGGACCCCGTGCGTCGCCATCTCGTCGAGGTCGGCATGCGTCATCAGCCCGCTTTCGGCGATGAAGGTGCAGCCTGCCGGAGCCTTGCCGATCAGCTCATAGGTGCGGGCGAAATCGACCGTGAAATCGCGCAGGTCGCGATTGTTGACACCAATCAGCCGCGATTTGAGCTTCATCGCGCGCTCCATTTCGCGCTCGTCATGGACCTCGACCAGCACGTCCATGCCGCAATCGTTCGCGCTCGCCTCGATCTCGGCGAGCAGGCCGTCATCGAGCGCCGCCATGATCAGCAGGATCGCATCGGCACCCAGCGCGCGCGATTCCGGTACCTGCCATGGGTCGACCATGAAATCCTTGCGCAGCACGGGCAGCGTGCAGGCCTCGCGCGCGGCGGTGAGATAGGCGTCGGCGCCCTGGAACCAGCGTTCGTCGGTCAGCACCGACAGGCAGGCGGCGCCGCCGGCCTGATAGGCGCGGGCATGCGCGGGGGGATCGAAATCGGCGCGGATCAGCCCCTTGGACGGGCTGGCCTTCTTGATCTCCGCGACCAAGGCGTGGCCGGTGGTGGCGCGAGCGTCGAGCGCGGCGCGAAAGCCGCGCGGCGGGCTCTGCGCGGCGATCCGCGCGTCGATCTCGGCGAGCGGAATCGATGCCTTGCGCGCCGCGACATCGGCACGTTTGGTTTCCAGAATACGGTCGAGAATGTTGGTCATGGCATCGGGCCCTAATAGGCGATCCAGCGATCGAGCAACGCGCTTGCCGCGCCGCTGTCGAGCGCTTCGGCGGCGCGCGCTGCTCCGTCGATCAGGTTGTTGGCGGCGCCGGCGACGATCAACGCGGCGGCGGCGTTGAGCAGCACGGCGTCGCGATAGGCGCCACGCTCGCCGAGCAGCAGCCGGCGCAGCGCCGCAGCATTGTAATAGGGGTCGCCGCCATGCAGCGCGGCGAGCGGGTGGCGCGGCAGGCCGGCATCCTCGGGCACGATTTGATCGGGCAGACCCAGCGCGCCGATGCTCATCGCGACGCTCGGGCCGGCGCCCGACAGTTCGTCGAGCCCTTCCTCGCCCGACACGATCAGCCCGGCTTCCGTGCCGAGCTGACCAAGCGCATCGGCGTAAACCGGGGCGTAATCGGGCCGCGCGATGCCGATCAACTGGCGCGTGACACGCGCGGGATTGGCCAGCGGGCCCATCAGGTTGAAGATCGTCCGCTTGCCGATGCGGCGGCGGATCGGCGTGATGCGTTTCATCGCCGGGTGGTGGTTGGCGGCGAACAGGAAACAGATGCCGATATCGCCGAGGCTGGCCTCGGCCCGGGTGCCGGCGCGCTCCATGTCGAGGCCGAGCGCCTCGAGCGTATCGGCGGCGCCGGCCTTGGACGAGGCTGCCCGGTTGCCGTGCTTGGCGACTGCCACGCCGCACGCCGCGACGATGATCGACACTGCCGTCGACACGTTGAGCGTATGGTGCCCGTCGCCGCCGGTGCCGCAGACGTCGATCGCGCCGACGGGCGCGTCGATTGGGATCAGCCGAGCGCGCAGCGCGCGCGCCGCCTCGGCGATCTCGACCGCAGTCTCGCCGCGGTCCGAAAGGCCGATCAGGAATTCAGCGATGGCGTCTTCGGAGGTCCTTGCGTCGAGAATGTCGGCGAAAGCCTGCGCCGCTTCGTCACGCGACAAGGCGTGTGACGGGTCGGGCAGGCGCACAAGGCTCGTCACGCCAGCGACCGTACCGGCAGGTCGGCCGCTTTCAGGAAATTGCCGAGCAACTGGTGGCCATGCTCGGTGGCGATGCTCTCCGGGTGGAACTGCACGCCGTGGATCGGCAGCGACACGTGGCGGAAGCCCATCACCGAGCCGTCATCGGCGGTGGCGTTGACGATCAGTTCGGCCGGAATGTCATCGACGATCAGCGAGTGATAGCGCGTCGCGGTAAAGGGCGAGGGCAGGTCGACGAATACGCCGCTGCCGTCATGGCTGATCGGCGAGGTTTTGCCGTGCATCAGCCCGCCGCGAACGACATGGCCGCCGAAATGCTGCCCGATCGACTGGTGACCAAGGCATACGCCGAGCAAGGGCTTGCCCGTCTCGGCGCAGGCCGCGACAAGGTCGAGGCTGATGCCGGCCTCGTTGGGCGTGCAGGGGCCGGGGGAGATGAGAAAGGCGTGCGCGTTGCTGGCGAGCGCGTCAGCGGCGCTGATCTCGTCGTTGCGCACCACTTTGACCTCGGCGCCCAGCTCCATCAGATAATGGACCAGGTTCCAGGTGAAGCTGTCATAATTGTCGATTACGAGGATCATGCGCTGCGCCGCTAACGCTTTTATGGGGACTCGACAATCGGCCCGCGCATCGCCACCTCGCGGATAATACTTATGGCCCCCGACAACGGACTTTGTTCAGGATGGAGCAAGGCGGCCGGACGGACGTTGTATCGACAAGGAGTTCAGCCAATGTCCCGTATCATCGTCGCCCTTGCGTTGCTCGGGCTTCCGGCCGGCGCCATGGCGCAGACCGCGCCCGCACCGTCGGCTGCGGCCGCGCAATCGCCCTCGACGCAGGCCGAGTCTGGCCAGCCGCCCAAGCGGATTCGCGATATCACGCTGACGGCGGGTCAGCCGTGCCCGAAGGCCGAGGGTGACGAGGTGGTGGTATGCCGCACGCTCGAGGATCCGTACCGCATTCCCAAGCCGCTGCGCGATTCGGGCCCGATCCCGCCGCAGAACCAGAGCTGGGTAAACCGCGCCGCGACGATGGACGAGGTCGGTCGCAAGGCCGGCGGTTTGCCCGACACCTGTTCGCCGGTCGGCTCGGGCGGCGCGACAGGATGCACGGCGCAGATGCTGCGTCAGTGGACGGCGGAGGAAAAGGCCAAGCGCGCCGGCCGCGCACCGGACGATTCGACCACGCCCTGAGCGTTGGGTTGAGCGGCTGGCGCGGCGAGCCTGAAATCGGGATCGGTGCCGCTGCACCTGGGCGAGACCGATCCAGCTGAAACGGTCGGTGCGGCGGCGTACCATCTTGTGCCAAGTTGGCATCTGGTCCTAATTGTAAAGTGAGGGGATGATGGCGCCGAAGAGGCGCCCGATCGTACCGCGTTCCCTGTTGCAGCAAACGATCTGGGCCGGGAGGATACAGAGATTCAAGGTGGCGCGGTAAACTGGTATGCCGCTCTGTGGGAAGACCATCAAAGTGCGCAGCTGGCGGTGGATCTCGCAAGCGGAGGCAGGGTGGTGGACGCGAATCCCGCTGCAGCGTCACTTTGGCAGATTCCCAGAGCGCGCCTTTGCGATAATGCGCTGCCCGATTTGCTGGACGCGGTATCCGGCGATGCGTTCAGGAGGTGGGCTGCGGATGACCGGGCCGGCACGCTCGTTCACCGATCTGCGACGCTGCGTTATCCGGATGGTGACGCGGCAGACGCCGCGACTTTCGTGCTCACCGTCAACAAGACGGCTGACCCGCAAATTTGTCTGTGCAGCCTGGAACCGGCAAGCCGATCGGACGCCGATCTCGAACTTCGTCGATTAAACTGGGCGCTGGAGGCTTATACCCGCTCGGCGTCCGCGTTGATCCATGCGGAGTCGGTCGAGCAGATGGCCGAATGCGTCTGCCGTGCGATAATTCAGGATGACGACTATGCCTTGGCAACCATCATCTTGGCGGACGACGAGCCTACCAAGGGAATGCGACAAATTGCGAGCGCCGGCCTGGCTCTTGCCTATCTGGATGGCCTGACGCTCAGCTGGTCAGAGGATGTCCCAGAGGGCAGAGGCCCTACTGGTCGCGCTATCCGCAGCGGCGAAGCGGTGGTGATGTATGATGTGCTACATGATCCGATTTTTGCTCACTGGCGTGATCGTGCGCTGCGTTACGGCATAAGGTCCAGCGTAACGGTTCCGTTCAGGTCGAACGAAGGAGTGGTCGGTGCCGTGCTGGTATATGGCGCTCAACCGGCAGCGTTCACGGACAGTGCGGTACGGGTCTTTTCTGAACTCGGCGCCGAACTGGCATTTGCGATGTCCGTGTTGAAGAATCGTGCGCGGCTGAAGGTGGCCGAAGCCGCGCAGCGCGAGGCCGAAGCGGTCATCCGCGAGAAGCAAGCCGAGCTTGCGCGCGTGGCGCGGGCCCTGGCAGTCGGTGAATTCGCGTCGTCGCTTTCGCATGAGATAATGCAGCCACTGGCGGGAATCATGACCAACTGCGAAACAGCACGGCGCTGGTTGGCGAAGGACGAGCCCAAACTCGATGAGGCGCGGGCTGCGCTGGATCGGATCACCCGAGACGCCGGACGCGCGGACGAAATCGTCAAAAGAACCCGGTCGTTCCTGACCAAACAAGCGCCGGACCATGGCATTTTCGACGTGAACGAGATGATTGCCGAATCGCTTGATTTCCTGTCGGACGGATTGCGCAAGGCAAGTGTAACGGCAACGATGAACCTTTCGCCCGAGCAGCCTCGGATGTTTGGCGATCGCGTCCAAATACAACAGGTAGTGATCAATCTCATTGCCAATGCAATGGACGCGCTCCAGAACGTGGAGCGGCGACCCAGAGTTGTTCACTTGCGATCGGCCGTCGCGGACAATGGGTGTATTAATATTTCGGTCGAGGACAATGGCGAAGGCCTGCTCTCGGGAGCAGAAACCCACTTGTTCGATCATTTTTTCACGACCAAGGTCGGCGGCATGGGGTTGGGGCTTTCAATTTCGCGTTCAATCATTGAAGCCCATGATGGCATGCTTTGGGCCGAGGCGGTCTCGCCCCACGGTGTGATCTTTCGATGCAACCTACCCGCCAAAATCGAGACGCGGCAGTGACATATCCTTCGGGCAATCCCGCAGTCATCGTCGTCGATGACGACATCTCGGTACGCGAGGCGCTTCAAGGGTTATTTGACTCGGTCGGATTGCAGTCAGTCTTGTTCGGATCGGTTCAGGAGTTCCTGGCTGCGCCGCTTCCCGAGGGACCTCGCTGCCTCGTCCTGGACGTACGATTGCCGGGGCGCAGCGGTCTCGATCTGCAAGCCGAACTGGCTGGACGGGACGTTCCACCACCTATCATCTTCCTGACCGGACACGGCGATATTCCGATGTCGGTACGCGCGATCAAGGCTGGGGCGGTGGAGTTTCTGGTAAAGCCGTTTCGGGATCAGGATCTTCTTGATGCGATCCAGATTGCGATTGACCGGGATCGTGAGCAACGCGCGAACCAGATGGTCGAGTCCGAATTACGCGCGCGGTATGAAGCACTTACGCCGCGCGCCCGCGAAGTGATGGGGATGGTCGCAAGTGGCTTGCTCAATAAGCAGATCGCCGGGAAATTGAACCTCAGCGAAGTCACCGTGAAGGTGCATCGAGGACAGGCCATGCGCAAAATGGGCGCACGTTCGGTGGCCGAAATCGTTCGCATGGCGGACCTGCTGGGCCTCGCGAAGCAGCAATCCTGACGATCGATACCAACGTATAATTGGTTGAAGCCGATTGCGGAGGCACAATGCAAAAACATGGGCTTACGCTGACGATTGTCGTTGCGGCCGGAGCCCTTGGCCCAAAAAATGGAGCAGCTTTGCGGACCGTGTCGAACACACTCGCCCCAATCGCGATCCTCGATGACGATCTCTCGTCTCGCGACGCGATTTTGGGCCACATACAGGCCTTGGGTTATGATGCGCAGGGGTTTGCCTGTGCTGGAGCCCTGTTCGAGGCGCTCTTGCTTGGTCCGATTTCGTGCCTTGTTCTCGACTATCAAATGCCCGGCCTTAACGGATTGGAAGTTCAGTCCAGGTTGCTCGCTGGTGGATTCCTGGTCCCGATCATCTTTCTGACAGCGTGCACGGATCCGCGCATACGGCCGCAGGCGCTAGCCGCCGGCGCGCTGGGCTTTCTGGCGAAGCCGGCGAAGGAGGCGGATCTGCAAGCGCTGCTCCAGAGCGCGGTCGGCCCGATCCAGGCAAATCGCGGTTAGGCGCAACAACCAGGCGTCGTCCGATATAACGACCCGATCTATACAAAGGTATCAGCTGGGTTACGCCACAGGACCTGCTCGCCTTCCGCAAATCTGATTGTTGGCGGGCTTCCCAATCGGCATTCAGGTTCATGGCAGCTTTTTCCGTATCGCCGGACGATGCAATTGCCGTGCTTTCGGGGATGGCGACGATGGCTAATCTGATTGACGTATATTCTTCAACGCCCGATTTGCCGCCGCGACGTTCGCGCATGGTCTGCCCAATCCTCGACAAGGCATTGCCGCGCGAAATCCATAGTGAGGGCCGCGGCCGGCTGCGCGCGCTTGAGACGCTGACGCCGACCCTGATTCATGAGGTTTCACAGCCGCTCACTGCTGCAGCCTATTATCTTGAGGCCTGTGCGGTACAGCTGCGCAGACGCGGCACCGGGACGGACGAGATGCTGAGTATGATCGAGCGGGCGCAGGAGCAGACCGTCAAGGCGATTGAGATTATCAAGGGGATGCGTAATTTCTTGATCAGCGGGGAGGTAGTCGGGAGGCCCGAAGCGCTTCGCGGTATCATCGACAGTGCGTTGGCTGCGGTCCCCGAAGTTTCCACCGTCAACGTGGTGCACGCATATAGTTCGGCGAGCACCCATGTGGTCGTCGACCGCCTTCAGGTCGAGCAAGTGCTCACCAATTTGTTTGTCAACGCGGTCCAGGCGATGGAAGGAAGCGCGCTTCGCCGGCTCACCATCTCGACCCGCGAGACCGCGCGCGAAACACAGATCGTCGTGGAAGACAGCGGCCCGGGATTGGCGGATGACACTCTTGGGCGCCTGTTTGAACCCTTTTTTACGACCAAGCCGCAAGGTATGGGTCTCGGTCTGTCGATCTGTCGGACCATCGTGGAGGCGCATGGCGGTCGACTTTGGCCTAACCGTCCGGTCAAAGGGCGCGGCGCGACCTTTAACCTGACGTTGCCCACCAGCCAGGATTAATAAAGCGTCACCTACTGGCCGAAGCCCGCCTCACCCGCCCGCGCGATCGCTTCGCGCGCGGCGGCGAGGAGTGCGCCAGCCTTCGCCTCGCATTCGCGCTGCTCATAGGCCGGATCGCTGTCGGCGACGATGCCGGCGCCGGCCTGGACGTGCATCACGCCGTCCTTCACCACCGCGGTTCGCAGAACGATGCACGAATCCATCGACCCGTCGGGCGAAAAATAGCCGACGCCGCCGGCATAGGGGCCGCGTACCTCGCCCTCCAGTTCGGCGATGACCTCGCACGCACGCACCTTGGGCGCGCCCGACACGGTTCCCGCCGGGAAGCCCGCGAACAGCGCATCGAGCGCATCATGTTTCGCGTCGAGCCGGCCGATGACGTTCGACACGATGTGCATGACATGGCTGTAGAATTCGGTCGTGTAGCTCGCCGTGACCTGGACGCTGCCGGCCGCGGCGACGCGCCCGACATCGTTGCGGCCGAGATCGAGCAGCATGAGATGCTCGGCGCGTTCCTTGGGATCGGCCAGCAGGCTGACGCGATTCGCCTCGTCCTCCGCCGCCGTGCGGCCACGCGGGCGGGTGCCGGCGATTGGGCGAATCGTCACCTCGCCGTCGCGCACGCGCACGAGGATTTCGGGACTCGAACCGATCAGCGCGAAGCCGGGCAGGTCGAGATGATAGAGGAAGGGCGAGGGGTTGATGCGCCGCAGTGCGCGGTACAACTCGATCGGCGGGAGCGTGAAGGGGGCAGTGAAACGCTGCGCGAGCACGACCTGGAAGATGTCGCCGGCGACGATATATTCCTTCGCCCGGGCAACCATCGCGGCATAACGCCCTTCGGGCAGCGTCGCCGCCAGCGCGACCTCGGCCACCGCATCGGCGCGGACCGGTGGCGGCAACCCGGCGCTCGCCAGCCGCGCCGCGACCGCGTCGATCCGCTCCGCCGCCTCGGCGACGATCGCCTCCGGCGTGCGTGACGCATCTGGCCAGGTCGGCGCGACGAGAAACAGCGCGTCGGCCAGCCGGTCGAAGATCAGGATGACGGTCGGGCGCACGAACATCATGTCGGGCAGGCCCAGCGCGTCACGCGTCGGGCGCGGCAGGCGCTCGACCAGGCCGATCGTCTCATAGCCGAAATAGCCGACCAGGCAGGCGAGCGCGCGCGGCAATTCGGCGGGCACGTCCATGCGGCAAGACGCAACGAGATCGCGCAGCGCGGCGAGCGTGGGCTGCGCGCACGGCGAAAAGGCGGCGCGATCGGTCAGCCAGCGCGGATTGATCGACGCGCTGTCGCCCTCGGCGCGGAACACGAGATCGGGGGCAAGGCCGATCAGGCTGTGGCGGCCGCGCGTCTCGCCGCCTTCGACCGATTCGAGCAGAAAGTCGCCGCGCCCCGGCTCGATCAGCTTGAGCGCGGCGGCGACCGGTGTCTCGGTGTCGGCAATCTGGCGGCGCCACACCAGCGCGGGCCGGCCGCCGGCCAGCGCGGCGACGGCATTTGCCCGTCCGTCATCCATGTCAGGGTTGATCGGGGCTGGCCTGGCCCGACAGCGTCGCGCGCAGCCGGGCCAGGGCGGCGTCATTCTTGTTCACGCCGACCGTCGAGCGCATCGCCTTGACGAACTGCTCGGCATATTCGCGCCCGATCGTGCGGCCGATATCGGTGACAAGGCCGCTCACGGCGCGCGGCTGGGTCGTGGCATCGCCGGGGGTAACCTTGTCGAGCCAGATCACCAGATAGCCTGCATGATCGGGCGTCTCCATCACCTTGGCGGTGCGCGCGCCCATGTTGAACAGCAGGACGAGCGGCGGCGGAGGCGGGGCACTATTGGGTCGGTTGAGCAACTGGACGCGTGCCGCCGAGACCGACTGCGCCGGCTTGAGCGCCAGCCCGGTGCCGGCCAGCGCCTTGGCGATCGGGACGCCCTTGGCGAGCTGCGTAGTCACCGCATAGGCGACGCTTCGCGCCTCTTTGAGGTTGCGCTCCGCCACGAAATCGCGCGCCACGGTGTCGCGCATCTGCGCCAGCGGGCGCGGTGCGGCGGCGACGATATGATCGATCGCGACGAGGGCGAAGCTGCCATCCTCACCGATCGGTGCCATTTGCGGCCCCTGGGCGGGGTCGATGGCGAACGCAGCCTGGGCGATCGCGACCATTTTCGGGTCGGGCTGCGCCTTGGGATCGTCCGGGTTGGCGCCGTTCGCGGTCAGCGGCGCAGAGGTGACCGCCGTCAGCTTGTTGGTGTTGACGAGATCGCCGAAGCTCGCCTTGTTGCTGATCGCGTCGTCGATCGCGTCGTGGAGCTTGCCCAACTCGGTCTGCGTCTTGACGGTGGTCAGCGCCTTGACGATTTCGTCGTGCGCCTGGGCGAGCGACTTGCCGGGCACGGCAGTGATCGCCTCGACCCGCGCGACGGCATAGCCGAGCGGCGTCGAGATCGGGCCGACCATGGCGCCCCTGGTTGCGCCGAACGCCGCGGTTGCCAGCGCTTCGGACCCTTGCGCGGCATAGGCCGCCTTTTCGGTGTCCTTGATCGTCGCAGCCGACAGGCCGATCGCCTGCGCGGCGGCTTCGAGCGACGTGCCGCTCTTGACCTTGGCGGCGAGTGCGCCGGCAGCCGCCTGGTCGGCGACGAGCACCTGAACGATCGTGCGCTTTTCGCTCGGCAGGTAGCGGGCGCGCTGATTCTGATAGGTGTCGGCGACTTCCTTGTCGGTCGGCGTGGACTGCGCCTTGACCTGGTCGGGCGTGATGATTGCGTAACGGACGACGCGCCGCTCCGGGACCATGTAGCGCGCGGTGTTGCGCTTGTAGAAACCTTCCAGCTCGGTGTCGGTCGGTGCCGCGCCGCCGCGGATCGCGCTTGCCGGGATCAGCCCGATCTGGCCGTCGCGGCGCTCGAGCAGCATCGACGCATAGGGAAAGGCCAGCCTGGTCGGCACCTGCGATGCGCGCACGATCGGGTCGATCAGCTGGCGCTGGAGCAGGCCCTGACGCAGGTCGCGCGTGACCTGCGGCACCGTCAGACGCTGTGCCTGAAGAACCTGGTCGAACTTGCGCTGATCGAACTTGCCGGTCGCGGCATTCAGAAACTGCGGGGTAATCTGCGCCAGGGCATATTTGTCGTCCACCGACATGCGTTGCCGCGTCGCGAACTGCTCGATCGCCTGGGAATTGATCAGGCGCTCATAGGTCCCATCCATGCCGCCCTGGGTGATGAATTGCGCCATCGGCAGCGGCTGCTGGCGCGCCTGCTGCGCCTCCTGGAAATAATTCTGATATTCGGATTCGACCCGCGCGCGCAGTTCAGAGCCCGAGATCGCGACCTTGCCAACCTTGGCGACATCGTCGCCGCTCGCCGTCGTGCCGCCGAAACCGCCTCCGGTGAAGATTCCGCTGCCGCCCAGGCCGAGCAGCGCGAAGCCGAACAAAGCCAGGAAGCTGAGGGTCAGGCCGACCCGGGAATTGATCATGCGGCGGAAAAGGCTGATCATGGTGGAACAGGGCCGATCTATGCAGAAGACGAAGTACGAAGCGGTCGCTTTACGGACAGGTGCCGGCCGCTTCAAGCTTGTGCGCACGACGTGCCGCGCTAAGCGGGCGTAAAGCAGACAGGGGGACGCATGCGACGCAAGCTGGTGGCGGGCAATTGGAAGATGAACGGCGATCATGCCGCGCTTGCCGAACTCGATGGTATCGCCGTCGCGGCGGCGGCGCATCCGGATATCGACGTGGCGATGGCCGTGCCGGCGACGCTGATCGCCCCGGCGGCGGCGCGCGCACCGGGCCTCGCGATCGGCGCCGAGGATGTCCATCCGGCCGACAAGGGCGCGCATACCGGGTGCATTTCGGCGAGCATGATCAGGGAGGCTGGCGCCAGCTTCTCGATCGTCGGCCATAGCGAGCGGCGCGCCGATTGCGGCGAGACCGATGGCGATGTGAAGGCCAAGGCGGAGGCACTGCGCCGGCACGGCCTGACGGCGATCCTGTGCGTCGGCGAGACGCTGGCCGAGCGCGATGCCGGGCGCGCGGTCGACGTGGTGACGACGCAGCTGGCGGGTTCGCTACCCGTGGGTGCGGCCGCGTCCTGGCTGTCGATCGCTTATGAACCGGTGTGGGCGATCGGCACCGGGCGCACCCCGACGGTCGACGATGTGGCGGCGATGCACGGGGCGATTCGCGCGAAGCTGCGCGATCTGATCGGCGATGACGCCGGGGCGATGCGGTTGCTCTATGGTGGGTCCGTCACCGCCGGCAATGCGGCCGAATTGCTGGGCGCGGGCGATGTCGATGGTGCGCTGGTCGGGGGCGCGAGCCTGACGGCGGCGAAGTTCGTGCCGATTATTGCGGCGGGCGCCTGAGCACCTTCGCCGGGGAAGCCGTCGGGCTAAATCACGATCCGTACCGGGCCTTGAGCACCGCCCAGCTGGCGCGCAGGCCGAGCGCCTCGCCGCCCTTGGGACGGCCCGGCTTGGCGGTGGGGCGCCAGGCGAAGGTGTCGAAATGCACCCAGGGGGTGCCTTCGGGGACGAAGCGCCGCAGGAACAAGGCCGCCGTCACCGCACCGGCAAAACCGCCATCGGGCGCGTTGACGAGGTCGGCGACGTCGGAGGCGAACATCTCGTCATAGCCGTCCCATAGCGGCAGCCGCCACAAGGGGTCGCCGACGGCGGTGCCGGCCGCCAGCAGTTCCTCGGCCAGGCCATCGTCATTGGCGAATGTCGCCGGCAGATCGGGCCCGAGCGCGACGCGCGCCGCGCCGGTCAGCGTGGCGAAATCGATGATCAGTGCCGGCTTGTCCTCGCCCGCCTTGGTGATCGCATCGCCGAGCACCAGCCGCCCCTCGGCATCGGTATTGGTGTTCTCGACCGTCAGTCCCTTGCGTGTCGCCAGCACGTCGCCGGGGCGGAAGGCATTGCCCGCAATGCTGTTCTCGACCGCCGGGATCAGCAAATGCAGCCGCACCTTCAAGCGCTCGGCCATCACCAGCCCGGCCAGCGCCAACGCATGCGCCGCACCGCCCATGTCCTTCTTCATCAGGCGCATGCCCGATGACGGCTTGATATCGAGCCCGCCCGAATCGAAGCACACGCCCTTGCCGATGATCGCGACGCGCGGATGCGCCGGGTTGCCCCATTCGAGTTCGATCAGCCGTGGCTCGCGCCCCTTGGCGGCCGCCTGGCCGACGGCGAGAATCATTGGATAACCCTTGGCGAGCGCATCGCCCCTGGTGACGTGGAACAGCGCGCCATGCGCCTTGGCCAGCGCAGCCGCCTCATGTTCGAGGTCGGCCGGGCCGAGATCGGCGGCGGCGGTGTTGACGAGGTCGCGGACCTTGGCGGTGGCCGCCGCGATGCGCGTGATCTCGTCGATCCGCGCCGGCTCGCCGGTCAGCAACACGCGCGGGCCGGTCGGCTTGTCGTCCTTACGGTAGCGATCGAAGCGATATTGCGCGAGCAGCCAGCCGAGCATTGCCGCGCCCGGCTCTCCCTCGGCGAGACGATAGCTACCCTCGGGCAACTGGTCGCCGAGCGAGGCGATGCGCCAGGGCGAGCTTTCCGCCTCGTTGCACACCAGCAGCATCGACCAGTCATCGGCCTTGTCGCCGGGTAGCACGGCGCGGTTGCCGGCCTTGCCGGTCAGCCGATGCGCGGCGACGGCGGTGCGGACGCGCGGCGGTTGCGCGGCGAGCCATTTCTCCCACGCATCGGGATGGACGACATGGATCAGACGGGCGGGTTGCCCGCGATCGGCCTGCAGCAATCCTGCGAAACGGTCAGCCATCAGTCGGCCGGCGAAATGAGGAATTGTTCGAACCGGCCATTGTCGCCGGGCTCGAGGAAGGTGCTGAGGATCAATGTCTTGCCCTTGTACGCGAGGCGATAGCTGCGCAGCACGAAGCCGCCGCGCAGCCGCATTGGGCCGGCCTGGGTGAAGCTCGTCGGGGTGCCGAGCGGCGCCAGGCTGGTGTGGTAATCCGCGATCGCGGTCGGCGTGAAGTAGAAATTGGCATTGTCGGTAAGCTGTGTGCGGTCGAGCTGGCCGGCGCGCAGCTGGTCGAACAGCGCGCGGGCGCGGATTCCCGCCGCAAGATCGGCTGCGCTCGCCGGGGCCGGCGGAAGCAGCGTTTTGGACAGCGCCTGGGCGATGCTCGACGCCGCGCCGCTCGACCAGGTGTTGGTCAGCACGACGAACGCCGCCTTGTCGTCGGGGAAGACGAGATTGTCGGAGATGAAGCCGACGGCCTCGCCGCCATGATCGATCATCCGCCGGCCGTCCTGCGTGCCGATGAACACGCCGAGGCCATAGCGCGAATTGCTCCCGTCGTTCAGCCGGATCGGGGTCTCCTGGATCTTCCAGTCTTCCGGGGTGAGGATCGTTCGGTCGATCCGTGCAATGTCCCATTTGGCGAGGTCGGCGGCGCTCATCGACAATTCGCCGGCGGCGAACAGCCAGCCCTGCGCAGCAGGTGGCTCGGGACGCAGCGGCCCGAGCGCGTGACGGCCATAGCCTTGCGGGAAATGGGGCCCGATCGCGAGATCCTGATCATAAGCGGTGATGCCGAGCGGCGCGAAGATGCGCTGCTGGAGGAAGGCGAGCAGCGGCTGACCGGCGACCTTCTCGACGATCAGCCCGGCGACGACATAACCGGTGTTGGAATATTGCCACTGGGTGCCGGGCGCGAAGTCGAGCGGCTTTTTCGCCCAGCGATCGAGAATGCCCTGCGGCGTGACCGGCGTCGCCATCGCCTTGAAGCTGTAGTCCTGCGGCCAGTAGTCCTGCAGCCCCGAAGTGTGGCTGAGCAGCTGTCGGATCGTGATATGGTCGCCCTCGGTGATGCCGGGGACATATTTCGCCACCACGTCATCGAGGCTCAGCTTCCCTTCGCGGGCGAGCAGCAGCACGGCGGCGCCGGCGAACTGCTTGGAGATCGAGGCGATCTGGTATGGCGCCGTCGCGGGTGCCACCGGCATCGTCTCGGACGCCTTGCCATAGGCCTTGGCGAGCACGATCCGCCCGCCGCGCACCACCGCGATCAAGGCCGAAGGCGTGCCGGTGGCGGCCAGTTGCGCCGTGACGATCTTGTCGACCTGCGCCTGTTCGGCGGCGGTCAGTTCCTGCGCGAGGGCGGGCGCGGCGAACAGCAGGGTGGCGGCAATGGCGAGAGAGCGGAACGGGCGCATGGAAATCCTCGGTACGCGACGGACGAGGTCGCGAACCTTACAGAATGGCGCGCCGTGCGCCAGAGCCCGTAGCAATGGCTTTTCGCGTTCGCTGCGCTAGGCTGGCGCGCGACGGGGGAGCGAGACATGACCACTGCAATCACGCGGCGCGCGATGGCGACAGCGCTCCTGCTGACCGGCTTCTCCGCGCTGACGGTGCTCGCGCTGCTGGCATGGCTTGGTCCGAACTGGGCGGCTTTTGCTCCGGCGACCTGCACTGCGACGCACTGCTTCTGCGAGCTGCCGCGGATCGGCGCGCTGGTATTGCAGCCGGCCGACAGCTGGTCGTCCTACGGCTATGTCCTGATCGGTTTTCTGATGATGCTGATCGCCGGTGGGCATGACGGCGGATCGGCGATGCCGCCACTCGCTGCGCGCACGCTCGGGATTACCGCGATCATCGTCGGGCTCGGCTCGGTGCTGATGCATGCCACGCTGACGCTGTGGGGCCAGTTTCTCGACGTGCTCGGCATGTATCTGGTGGGTTCGTTCCTGCTGGTCCGCGCGCTGGCGCGGTGGCGGCGCATCCCGGATGGTCGCGCGATCCTGCTCTATATCGCGTTGTGCGCATGTCTCACGGTCGGGCTGATCGTCGTGCCGGAGGTGCGGCGGTGGTTGTTCGCGGTGCTGCTCAACCTCGCCATCCTGATCGAACTGGGCTTCGCACGACCGCTGCGGCCGGGCGCGCGGCTCGCGCTCTATCTCGGCGGGATTCTCGCTACGGCGCTGGCGTTCGTCATCTGGATCCTCGACCAGCAGGGCGTGGTGTGTGCGCCGCACAGCCTGTTGCAGGGGCACGCGGCGTGGCATTTGCTCGGCGCGTTCTCGCTGTGGCTGACCTTTGGCTATTATCGCAGCGAGCGAGCGCCGCACCGCCCAGGCTAATGTCTTCCGGCCGTCGCGAGATGCGCCGCAGGCGGGCTCAGTGCCAGGGTCGGGCCGTCGCCGCATAGCGTCATCATGCGATCGATCATGGCGACCAGCCGGTTGCGCGCGCCGGCGAGGCCGACCGGCGTCGATCCGGTCTCGGCGGTCTCGAGATTGACGTAGCGCAGGCCGTGCAGCGAGGCATAGTTGGACAGCGACCCGTCGCTGGTCGTCACGCGCTCGAACACGATGTTGAAGTCGGCACCGCCGAGACGGCGCGCGCAAAAGGCGCCGCGCGGGTCGCCATCGACCGGGTAGGGCACCAGCGCGAGCGTGTCGTCATCGTCGAAAGGCCAGGCGCGGCCGACCGACGCGCGGGGGTGGAAGCGCGCGGTGCACAATTTGATCGAGATGGTGCCGCTGCCGCCATAAGGCGGGTGCGGGCAGGAGGAGAGCGACGCGTCGAAGCCCGGCTCGTTGGTGTGCAGGGCGACGATCAGCCGTGGCGGCATGCCGAGGTCGGCGAGGATCGTGCCGGCATAAAGCGGCAAGGCGTCGTAGAAATTGCGGTTGGGGTCGACCGGCGCCGCGCCCGCGCCGGTGTTGAAGCGCGCGGCATAGCTGTGGGCGACTGGGTCGCTGTCGACCGCGATGACGACGCCGCCCCATGAGCGCACCGCGATCAGCGCGGCGGCGAAGGTCGCATTCTCGTTATCGTGCGGCAAAACCCAGAGCGGCCCGTCGCGGTGGCGAAGATTGGCGATACGCCACAGCCGCCACGTCACCGGCCCCTCGCGAAAGCTGATCCGGCTGACCGACAGTCCTTCCCACGCCTCGGGGTCGCGGCTTCGCGCAAAATCCTCGTCGGCGACGGTCAGCGGGTCGATCGATTCGATCACGGGTGCGATGTCCCGCGGGACATAGGTTTGCCCCGACGCCGGCGTTGCGAACAACGCCAGCAGCCCGATCGCGAATCCGTTACGCCAGCGCATCGTTAACCATTTAAGGCCGCCGGAGCGCCGCGCAATGGCTCAGGGTGTCACGGGCACCCCGAACAGGTCGTGCTCGTCGGCATCCTCGATCTCGACCGCGACGATGTCGCCGACCGTCAGGTGCCCGGCATCGCGCAAATGCACCTCGCCATCGATCTCCGGCGCGTCGGCCTGCGAGCGGCCGGTCGCGCCCTGCTCATCGACCACGTCGATGATCACGTCGAGCGTACGCCCGATCTTGGCCTGGAGCTTGGCGGCGGAAATCGCCGCGGTTTTTTCCATGATGCGCGCGTAACGCTCTTCCTTGAGCGCTTCAGGCACATGGTCGGGGAGCGCATTGGCGGCGGCGCCTTCGACGGGTTCGAAACGGAACGCGCCGACTCGGTCGAGCTGCGCTTCGTCGAGCCAGTCGAGCAGATACTGGAAATCAGCCTCGGTCTCGCCCGGGAAGCCGACCACGAAGGTCGAGCGGATCGTAATGTCGGGGGCGATCTCGCGCCATTTGCGGATGCGTTCGAGTACCTTGGCCTCGTTCGCCGGGCGCTTCATCGCTCGCAGCACATTGGGTGCGGCATGCTGGAACGGGATGTCGAGATAGGGGAGGATCAGCCCCTCGGCCATCAGCGGTATGACCTGGTCGACATGGGGATAAGGGTAGACATAGTGCAGCCGTACCCAGGGCGCGATCTTGCCGAGCTCGCGCGACAGGTCGGTCATGTGCGCACGCACCTCGCCGCCATGCCAGGGGCGCGGCTGGTGGCGGATGTCGACGCCGTAAGCCGAGGTGTCCTGGCTGATGACAAGCAGTTCCTTGGTGCCCGCCGCGACCAGCTTCTCCGCCTCGCGCAGGATCGCATCGGGGCGTCGGCTGACCAGATCGCCGCGCAAGGATGGGATGATGCAGAAGGCGCAGCGATGGTTGCAGCCTTCGGAGATCTTGAGATAGCTGTAGTGGCGCGGCGTCAGCTTGAGCCCGGCATCGGGTACCAGGTTGAGAAAGGCCGAAGGCGGCATCGGCGCCGCTTCGTGCACCGCGCCGACCACTTCCTCATATTGATGCGCGCCGGTCACCGCGAGCACCTGCGGGAAGCGCGCGCGGATCGCCTCGGCTTCCTTGCCCATGCAGCCGGTGACGATGACGCGGCCATTTTCGGCGATCGCCTCGGCGATCGCCTCGAGGCTCTCCTCCTTGGCGGAATCGAGAAAGCCGCAGGTGTTGACCAGCACGACATCGGCACCGGCATAGTCGGGCGACATCTGATAGCCGTCGGCGCGCAGCTTGGTCAGGATGCGCTCGCTGTCGACCAGATTCTTCGGGCAGCCGAGCGAAACCATGCCGACGCGCGGCGGGGAGGGGAGGACAGTAGCCATGGGAGGCGGGGCACATAGGCCATGTGCGCGGGTTTTTCCAGTGAGCCCTTTTCGGCTTACACCCTGACCTTCCCCGGCGAAGGCCGGGGTCCAGTTGGAAAGGCCATTGTGATGGAAGAGCAGGCTTATGTTTACATCATGGCCAACGCCCGCAACGGCACGATCTATCTTGGTTCGACCAACGATCTCGTCCGCCGCGCATAGTAGCACCGCAACGGCCTGATCGAAGGCTTCACCAGGCGCTACGACTGTAAATTGCTGGTTTGGTACGAGGCTTTCGGTGATTTGTCCTTGGCACGCCGCCGCGAATTCCAGATGAAGGATTGGCAGCGCGCCTGGAAGGTGCGTGAGATCGAGGGGCTCAATCCGACATGGGAAGATTTGTACGAGCGGATCTCGCTTCCATGAGCGACGTCCCAACTGGACCCCGGCCTTCGCCGGGGAAGGATGGCGGTGCGTGATGCTGACGCTGGTGCCACACCCCGACTTTCCGAGTGTCGCTGTGACAGCGATCGGGACCGACGTTGGCCGGCACGAAGGAGGTGAGTTAACGCTGCGCTTTTTTGTCGAGGGTGATCTGGACGGGGTGATCTGGCCTCAGTTCGACAGCCCTGCCCGTCGCACCGATGGTCTGTGGCAGCATAGTTGCTTTGAGGCGTTCGTGGGGTTCGTCGACGAACCGGACTATTGTGAATTGAACTTCGCGACGTCGATGAAATGGGCCGCCTATCGCTTCGATACTTACCGCACCGGGATGAGCGACATTGAGAAAGTCGTAAGCTCCGGTCACTGGTTGCCCGGTAAGGGTTGTGCCGTAATTCACTTCATTCTCCCCGACCTCGCTGCGCCACGCGAATGGCGCCTGGGTCTCTCCGCCATAATCGAAGCAACGGACGGCACCAAATCCTACTGGGCGCTCGCCCATCCGCGCGGCAAACCCGATTTCCACAACGCGGATTGCTTTACCGCGCGGCTCGCGGCACCTGAGCGGGCATGAAATTCGGTATCGATCGCCTGCTCGCCGACCCCGCGCTGCGCGCGCCGCTTGTGGGCAAGCGCGTCGCGCTGCTCGCGCACCCCGCCTCGGTCACCGCTAACCTGACGCATTCGATCGATGCGTTGATGGCGTGCGACGGCATCAAGGTGAGCGCGGCGTTCGGCCCGCAACACGGCCTGCGCGGCGATCTGCAGGACAATATGATGGAGTCGCCCGACTTCACCGACCCGACCTATGGCATCCCGGTGTTCAGCCTGTACGGCGAGGTGCGTCGCCCGACCGGCCAGTCGATGGGGACCTTCGACACGATCCTGATCGACCTGCAGGATGTCGGCTGCCGCATCTACACCTTCGTGACCACGCTGCTCTACGTGCTCGAAGCCGCTGCCGCGCACGGTAAGGCGGTGTGGGTGCTCGATCGGCCCAATCCCGCCGGCCGCCCGGTCGAGGGGCTGACGCTGCTGCCCGGCTGGGAAAGCTTTGTCGGCGCCGGCCCCATGCCGATGCGCCATGGCCTGACGCTGGGCGAGCTCGGCCACTGGTTCGTCGATCACTTCAAGCTCGACGTTGATTATCGCGTCATCGCGATGGAGGGCTGGGCGCCCGACGCCGGACCCGGCTTCGGCTGGCCGCCCGAGCGCGTGTGGATCAACCCGAGCCCCAACGCCGCCAACGTCAACATGGCGCGCGCCTATGCCGGCACGGTGATGCTCGAAGGCACCAACCTGTCGGAAGGTCGCGGCACCACCCGGCCGCTCGAACTGTTCGGCGCGCCCGATATCGACGCGCGCGCGGTGATCGCGGAAATGCGCCGCATCGCGCCCAATTGGCTGATCGGCTGCACGCTGCGCGACATCTGGTTCGAGCCGACCTTCCACAAGCACGCGAAGACGCTGTGCAACGGCGTCTTCATCCACGCCGAGGGTCCGTCCTACGATCACAATGCCTTTCGCCCGTGGCGGCTCCAGGCGCTCGGCTTCAAGGCGATCCGCGCGCTCTATCCCGATTATGATTTGTGGCGCGACTTCCCGTACGAATATGTCTTCGACAAGCTCGCCATCGACGTGATCAACGCCGGTCCAGGACTGCGCGCATGGGTCGACGACGCAAACGCTGCGCCAGGCGATCTCGACGCGCTGACCCTTCCCGACGAGGCGGCGTGGGTCGATGCCCGTCGCGCCCATCTGCTCTACTGAAAGATTCGCGATGACGGCCACCAATGCCGAACTGGAAGCCTGGGTGCGCGATGCCGTTACTGCGCTGCAAGCCGGCAAACCGCACGATGCTCGGGCGCTGCTGGAACGCGTGACGGCGACCGGTCGCACCAATGTCCAGATATGGATGCTGCTCGCCCATGTCTGTCGTGCGACGGGTGACGGCGCAGCGCAGGACCGTGCGATCGACGAGGTCTTGCGGCGCGACGCCGACAATATCCGCGCGCTGATCTGGAAGGGCGATACGCGTGTCGCCGCGCGCGACGAGCAGGGTGCGATGAGTTTCTACGAGCGCGCGATGCGGCTGGCCGACGGTCAGTCGATACCGCCCGATCTCGCAACCGAACTTGAAAGGGCAGGTGCGGCGGCGCAGGCCGCGTCGCTCCGCTATCGGACTCACCTCGAAGATTTCCTGACGTCGCAGGGTCTCTCGTCCGGTGCGCGGAGCCCGCGGTTTCAGGAATCTCTCGACATCTTGTTCGGCGAGAAGCGGATCTTCTATCAGCAGCCGAGCGCCTATTATTATCCCCAGCTGCCGCAGCGGCAATATTATGAACGTGAGGAGTTCGACTGGGTCGCGCCGCTCGAGGCCCAGGTCGATGCGATCCGGGCCGAACTCGCCGGTCTGCTGGAGACGCGCGAAGGCTTCCGCCCCTATCTCGTAAATGCGCCCGACCGGCCGCGCACCGAGTTTCACGGGCTCACCGACAATCCCGACTGGAGTACGCTCTATTTGTGGGAAAATGGCGAGCCGGTGACCGATCACATCGCGCGCTGCCCGCGCACCTTCGACGCAATCCGCCAGCTACCGCTATGCGACATCGCACCGCGCGCACCGACGATCATGTTTTCGTTGCTGCGCGCCGGCGCGCGCATCCCGGCGCATACCGGCATCATCAATGCACGGCTGATCTGTCATTTGCCGCTCGTCGTCCCGCCGGGTTGCGGCTTTCGGGTCGGCAACGAGGTGCGCGAATGGGAAGTCGGCAAGCTGTTGATTTTCGACGACACGATCGAACATGAGGCGTGGAACGAGAGCGACGAAGACCGCGTCGTGCTGATCTTCGATATCTGGCGGCCGGAGGTCGGCGAGGCCGATCGGGCAGCGTTACAGGCGGTGTTCGCCGGCATCGACGCCTATGCGGCGGCGGCGCGCTAGCGCTTGCGCGTCAACTCGCGCATCGCATCGTCGAGGCCGCTCAGCGACAGCGGATACATCCGGTCGTTCATCAGCTCGCGGATGATCTTGACCGACTGCGAATAACCCCATTGTTGTTCGGGCACCGGGTTGAGCCATACCGCCGCCGGATAGGTCGTCGTCATGCGGTGCAGCCACACCGCGCCCGATTCCTCGTTGAAATGCTCGACCGAACCGCCCGGATGGGTGATCTCGTACGGGCTCATCGAGGCATCGCCGACGAACACCAGCTTATAGTCGTGGCCAAACTTGTGCAGCACATCCCATAGCGGCGTGCGCTCGGCGAAGCGGCGGCGATTGTCCTTCCACACGCCTTCGTAGGGGCAGTTGTGGAAGTAGAAGAATTCGAGATTCTTGAACTCGCTCGTCGCGGCCGAGAACAGCTCCTCGCACAGCTTGACGAACGGATCCATCGAGCCGCCGACGTCGAGGAACAGCAGCAGCTTCACGGCATTGTGGCGTTCGGGCCGCATCACGACGTCGAGCCAGCCCTGCCGCGCGGTGCCGTCGATCGTCGCGTCAATGTCGAGCTCGTCCGCCGCGCCCTCGCGTGCGAAGCGGCGCAGCCGGCGCAGCGCGATCTTGATGTTGCGGGTGCCCAGTTCCTTGGTGTTGTCGAGGTTGCGGAACTCACGCTGGTCCCACACCTTGAGCGCGCGCTTGTGTTTGCTCTCGCCACCGATCCGCACGCCCTCTGGGTTGTAGCCCGAATTGCCATAGGGCGAGGTGCCGCCGGTGCCGATCCACTTGTTGCCGCCCTGGTGGCGGCCTTCCTGCTCGTCGAGCCGCTTCTTGAGCGTCTCCATGATCTCGTCCCATGAGCCGAGCGCTTTGATCGCCTCCATCTCCTCGGGCGTCAGGAACTTCTCCGCCACCGCGCGCAGCCACTCCGCCGGGATCTCGGCCTGCTGCGTGCCATAGGTGGTGGCAATGCCCTTGAAGACCTTGGCGAAGACCTGGTCGAAGCGATCGAGCAGCCCCTCGTCCTTCACATAGGTTGCGCGGGCGAGGTAATAGAAATCCTCCGGCGTCCGCTCGATCACCTCGCGGTCGAGCGCCTCGAGCAGGATGAGATGCTCCTTGAGACTCGCCGGAATGCCCGCTGCACGCAACTCGTCGAGGAAGTTCAGGAACATGGCGCACGGTCCGTCATCGCTGGAGCTGATCGCATAGCCTCTGGATGGTCGATTTTCCGCGTCGCGTGAAGAGCCAAAGCGAGGCAGCCCAGGAGTGCGACGCAGGGTGCCCTGACTAGCGGATCGCGCGGCGCCGGCAGATTTCGTGTCCTTTTGTCCAATCATCCCATGTCGCTCGCGCGCATTTTATCGACCGGGCCGGTGCCCGATCATGAACGACGACGGGGGTTGTGATGAAGATGAAGCTCATTGGCGCAGGCGCAGTCGCTTTCGCCGCTCTGTTCCTCGCCAGTTCGGCCGAAGCGCAGTGCAAGGACGGCAAGAACCGCCGGATCAAGATTATCAACGATACGACCTTCTCGATGCGCGAGCTTTACGGCTCGAACGTCGGCGCCGATTCGTGGCAGGAAGACGTGCTCGGCCGCAAGGTGTTGAGCCCGGGAAACACCGTCACGGTCAATTTCGACGACGGCTCGTGCTATTGCAATTTCGATCTCAAGGCGGTGTTCTCGGACGATACCTCGACCATCCGGCGTGGTTTCAACGTCTGCACCGAAGCGAGCTGGCGCATTCACGAATAACAGCGTGATGCATCGACGCCGCGTCAGCGGACATAGGCGTCGATCAGCGCGCCGACATAATCCGGATCGCGCCCGGTCAGTTCGGGCGCGGTTTTTGCACGGGCCTGCGTCCGCCCGACAGGTGTGCCGTAGATGAAGCCGTAGACCGGATAGGCGGTCGAGCCGAGGCCGTCGACGCCGCGATACCATACCCGTACGTCGCTCCAGTCGCCATTGGCCGAAACGTCGGTCAGCGTCACATCCTGTTCGGCATGTCCACGCGCGCCGTCGATGCGCGACCAGTTGGCGTGGGTGACCATCACGACGCGTGATGTCACCACGCGACTGATTACCGCGACATGCCCGAGCGGCAGGCGCGCGCTGCGCGCGAACACGATCACGGCGCCGACCCTGGGTTGATAACCGCGACGATAGCGGCCGTCAGCCTGGTCCCACCAGGTCCAGGCATCGCCATAAATCTGGATGCCCGAGGCGGCGCGCGCGAAGGGCACGCATTCGCCGACATAGTCGAGCAGCGAGGCACTTTGCGCGGGAACGGCCGCCAGCGCGGCCGCGACGAGGCATATCCGTAGCAGTGACGAACTAACGTGCATATCGATCGCCTAGCGGGCGCGGCGTGACCAGCCGGTTGCGCGCCACGGTTAATTCGTTGGAAACCAAGGTGCTGTAACGCAGGCGATATGAAAATGGGTCCCGTGCCTGCCGTTGACGTACAGCATATCGACGCCGCGGCGCGGCAGTCGGGCGAACTTGCCATCGGCTGTACCGACGCGGCCGGGCAGATTCGTGAGGTGGCCGACAGCATCGCCGCCCAGACCGCCGTGCTCGAAGATCTGCGCGGCGTGCTCGCCGCGCTCGAAGCGGATCAGCGCCAGGTCGCCAACGCCACCGCCGAAGCGCGCGCCTTGTCGGAAAATGCGCGACGCCGGCTCGACGCCAGCGGCACGACCATCGCGGTGTCGATCGGCGAATTCGTCGAACTGACCGCGCTCGTCGCGCGGCTCGGCGACAAGATCACCAGCTTCGCTGCCGCGATGACCCAGGTTCGCCGGACTACCCAGACGATCGACGACATTGCCCGCACCACCAAGATGCTCGCGCTCAATGCAGCGATCGAGGCGCAGCGCGCCGGCGATGCGGGGCGTTCGTTCGCGGTCGTCGCCGACGAGATCAAGAAATTGTCGCGCGATACCCAGGCCGCGACCGACGAGATCAGCGTCACCATGTCGCAACTGTCGAACGAGGCCGAGGCCTTTGCCGGGGAAGTCGGTATCGGCGTCGAGCGCAGCCGAGATGCAGAGCGCGGCTTTGCCATCGCGACCGATACCTTTGCCGAGGTGACGCGGCTGGTGCAGGATGTCGACCGCCAGACCGACGACATCGCGCGCTCGACCAGTTTGATCCATGACGGCGTGTGTCGGCTTGGCGATGAGCTCGACGGCTTCTCCACCGCAGCGAGCGCCAACAGCGCGCGGCTCGGCGATGCGCACGATCGCATGGTATCACTCGAAGCGCAGGCGCACGGTGTGCTCGATACGCTGGTGCGATCGGGGCTGGAAACTGCCGACCGTGCCTTTGTCGATGCCGCGATCGGCTGGCGCGACAAGGTCGTCGCGCTGACCGAGCGTGCGCTGGTGAGCGGCAAGCTCAGCGAGGCCGCGCTTTTCGATACGCATTACGTGCCGATTCCGCGCTCAAATCCACCGCGCTTCGACACCGCGCTCAATGGCTTCGCCGATGGCGAATGGCGCGCGCTGCTCGACCAGATCATCGCCTCGATGCCGGGGATCGTGTCGACCGCAGCGACCGACATCAACGGCTATCTGCCGACGCACACCACGCAATATAGCCGCGCGCCAACGGGCGATCCTGTCCACGACGCGGCCTATTGCCGCAATCGTCGCATTTTTTCCGACGCGACCGACGCGATCGCCAAGGCCAGCACCAAGCCCTTTCACATTGCCGTGTTCCGCCGCGAACGCGAGGATGGCGGCTACAATGTCGTGCGCAACGTCTATGTCCCGATGGTCATCCGTGGCCGCCGCTGGGGCGACCTCGAAATCGCCTACCGCATCGACTAGGTCGCGCCGAACAGCCGTTAAACGAGATTGGCCCGTGCTCGCCGCCCCAGATGCACCGCGCTCGGTTTGGGCGTGCGCTTGAAGGTCTTGCGATCGACCGCGACGAGACCGAATTTCTGGGTGTAGCCGAACACCCATTCGAAATTGTCGAGCAGCGACCAGTGGATATAGCCGCGGACGTCGATGCCTTCATCGAGGCACGCGCGCACGCCGGCCAGCGCGCTGTCGATATAGGCGATGCGGCGCGCATCGTTATTGGTCGCGATGCCATTCTCGGTGACGTAGACGGGCTTGCCGGTCTTCGCGGCGGCGTAGCGGATCGTGTGCGCCAGCGCTTCGGGGTAATATTCGTAACCCGCCGCCGTCACTTCGGCGCCCGACGGCGGGGGCAGGGTGCCGTCGGCCCCGACGCGCAGGCGCGTATAGGTCTGCACGCCGACGAAATCGCTCTTCGCCGCCTGCTCGATCCATGGGCCGTAAAGCTGCGCCGCGACGGCCTCGGCCTTACGGGCATCGCCGTCGCCGACGCTCTCGATCGCCTGCATGCTGATCGTCACGCCGACGGGGAAACTGCCCGGCCCGGCCTTCATCGCGGCAAAGGCGCGCTCGTGCGCCGCGACCATGTTCGCCTCGCTCTTCTCGATATCGGCGAACAGCACCGAGGCGAAGCGATCCGATCCCGATGCCTTGGCGCACGCGGCGAGCATGGCGCGGACCGCCGGCTCGAACGCCTTTGCGTCCGGTCGCGCGCGCACGATACGCGCGATGTTCGCCTCGTTGAAGGTCGAGGCCGCACTGATCAATGGCCCGAGCCGCGCCGTCGCCTTTTCGGCGAAGCGCGCGAACAGCTCGGGGCTGTCGGCCTGCTCGAACCCGCCGCGCGCCGCGAACCAGCGCGGCACGGTCCAATGGCTATAGGTGACGATCGGCGCGAGGCCGTGCGCGTGGCACGCTTCGAGCACGCGCAGATAATGGTCGAGCTCGGCCATGCTGAATCTGCCCGGCTCGGGTTCGATCCGCGCCCATTCGATGCCGAAGCGATGCGCGTTGAAGCCTAGCTTCGCGGCCAGCGCGATATCCTCCTCATAGCGATGATAGCTGTCGCACGCATCGAGCGAGGGTTCGGAAAACAGCGTCGGCTTGACGTTCTCCGCGAGCCAGAAATCGGCGTTGCTGTTGTTGCCCTCGATCTGGTGCGCGGCGGTTGCCGTGCCCCAGAGAAAGCCCTTGGGCAGCACCTTGCGTCGCTTTGGGCCGGATTGCGCGGCATCGACCGGCGCCGCTGTCGACGCCAATGTGGCCGCCAGGCCGATCGATCCGCCGATCACGGTACGCCGTGAAACTGCGCCGCCATCTTCCGTCATCATCCGCTCCCCTTTTTTTGGGAGGTTAGAACAGCAATGACGGATGGGAAAGCCTAGGGCCGCTGGTTGCTCTGACGCTTGGCCATGAACGCCAGCCGCTCGAACAGCATGACATCCTGCTCGTTCTTGAGCAGCGCGCCGTGCAGCGGCGGGATCGCCTTGGTCGGGTCGCGGTTCTGCAGCACCTCGAGCGGCATGTCCTCGTGGAGCAGCAATTTGAGCCAGTCGAGCAGTTCGCTCGTGCTCGGCTTCTTCTTCAGCCCCGGCACCTCGCGGACGTCGTAGAAGATATCCATTGCCTTGTTGACGAGGATCTTCTGGATGCCCGGAAAATGCACGTCGATGATCGCCTGCATCGTCTCGCGATCGGGGAACTTGATATAGTGAAAGAAACAGCGGCGCAGGAACGCGTCGGGCAGTTCCTTCTCGTTGTTCGAGGTGATCACGACGATCGGCCGCTCGGCCGCGCGCACCATCTCCTTGGTCTCGTAGACATGGAATTCCATGCGATCGAGTTCCTGGAGCAGATCGTTGGGGAACTCGATATCGGCCTTGTCGATCTCGTCGATCAGCAGCACCGGCACCTCGGGCGCGGTGAACGCCTCCCACAGCTTGCCGCGGCGGATGTAGTTGCCGATGTCATGGACGCGCTCGTCGCCAAGCTGGCCATCGCGCAGCCGCGCCACCGCGTCATATTCGTACAGGCCTTGCTGTGCCTTGGTGGTCGACTTGATGTTCCATTCGATCAGCGGCGCGTTGACCGCCTTGGCGATTTCATAGGCGAGCACGGTCTTGCCGGTGCCGGGCTCACCCTTGACCAGCAACGGGCGGCGCAGCGTGACGGCGGCGTTGACCGCGACCTTCAGGTCGTCGGTCGCGACATAGCTTTGCGTGCCCTCGAAGCGCTTCATGCGGCTCAATCCCGTTTCATTTGAAAATCGGGTACGGGATAGAGGGAATGTGTCGCGCTGCGCAAGCGTCCCTGATGGGGTTAGTGCCGGTCGCGGGCGCTGGCGCGGGCCTCGAGCAGGTCCCACAGGCCGCGGTGCTGCGCGAAGACCTGTTGCGCGCCGAATGCCATGGCGCGTTGTAGCATCGGGGAATCGGACAAGGTCGCGACAATCGTCGCGATCTCGATCGCGTCGGGCAAGGCCATCTTTGGCGGGGCAACGCCGAAGCGCGCCGCTGCCACATCCATGGTGTCGCGAAACGCATACCAGTCGATCACCAGCGCGATCGCCGCGCCGGTCGCGCACCCGGCGCGGCCGGAACGGGCGAGCATGTCGAAGGCATGGCGCTGCGCGACCAGCGCTGCGTCGGTCTCGGCCTGGCCTGGCGTCGAGGGCAACGGGCCCGCTGCCGCCGTCAGCGTGGCGAGAAAGGCGCGCTCGGCGGCAAATCCTTCGGTCGCGACCTCCACCCAGGCCGGCGCCACGCGGCCCGCGTCGGGCGCGCCGCCGCGGTGGCGTGACGCTTCATCGAACAGATCGGTGGTGCGGCCGTGTACCGAGCAAATTGCATGAACCGCATCGGCCAGATCGCGCTGCGCGGCACCCGCGAGCGACAGCCGCAGCAGGTGCGGGTGGCGCGCATTGCCATCGGATTCGGCGAGGGCGGCGATGACGTCCCATCCTGTGCCGATCCCGCGTAGCTGTGTCGATTCGAAAGCCATGAAACCCCGCGTCATTCCGAGCGAACGCGCCAATGATTGCGCGCGCACGCCGGTTTCGCCGCAAGTGATATACCGAACCACGTAAAGACGTGGTTTAGGCGCAGTTAAGTCTGTCTCAATGCTTGGTAGCCCGCCGCATGTAATGGCGCGATTGCTGCCACTTTGGCGCTATCGTTCGAACAATCCTAACAACGGTGCTGCTATCACGACGCTGCACCCGTTGCCTTCCATCGGTGCGGTGTCCCATCGGAACCCCGGCGAACGGCTGGCCCCTTTCGCCGGGGTTTTTGGTCGCGCGGGAGATAGGCGCGGCGCTTGTCGGTTGACCCGGCATCCCATAGCATCGGCGCACAGGGGAGTGGGCATGATGACGAAATGGTGGGCAATTCTGGCGGCGATAGCCGGAGCGATCGTCCTTGCGATCATCGCGACGACACCACCCATGCCGGCAACATTGGCTGCGTCCGCGCCGCAATTTTCGGCCACGCGTGCGATGGCAGACGTCGCGGTGATCGCCCGGGCGCCGCATCCCACGGGAAGCGCGGAAGACGCCGCGGTTCGCGCTTATCTCGGTGCGCGCTTGCAAGCGATGGGGCTGGAAGTGTCCATGCCGACCGGTACCATGAGCGCGGCGGCCGCGAAGCGTCTCGCGGTGTGGCGCGGGCATCCCGCGCCGACGCCACCGCTGGTCAATGTCGTCGCGGTCCTTCCGGGGCAGGATCGCGCGCTGCCCGCCGTCCTGTTGATGGCGCATCATGACAGCGTCTGGGGCTCGCCGGGCGCGGCGGACGATGGCGCCGGTGTTGCGGCTGCGCTCGAAACGATCCGACTGATCAAGGCGGCCGGCCCACAGCGCCGCGACCTGATCGTGTTGTTCAGCGACGGCGAAGAACTCGGACTCGAAGGCGCCAGGGCCTTCTTCGCCAACGATCCGCGTCGCGCTCATGTCGGCGTGATCGTCAATATGGAGACGCGCGGCGGCGGCGGCCGTGCCTCGATGTTCGAAACCGGTAGCGACAATGGCGCGATGATGCGGCTGTTCGCAAAGGCTGTGCATCGTCCGGTGAGCACGTCGCTGAGCGTGTTCATCTACAAGAAACTGCCCAATTCGACCGACTATACCGTGGCCAAGAAGCTCGGTTACCCCGGTTTCAACTTCGCCTTTATCGGCCGGCCCGCGCTGTACCATTCGCCGCTCGCGACGCCCGACGCGCTGGATCAGGGTGCGTTGCAGGATATGGGGCGGCAGGTGCTCGATCTCACGCGCGCGTTGCTCGCCGCGCCGACGCTCCCCGGCACAGCGCCCGATCGCGTCTTTTTCGACGCGTTCGGCCTGACGCTGATCAGCTATGCGGTGTGGGTCGGCTGGGTGCTGCTCGCCATTGGCGCGCTCGGTTACGGCGTGGCGGCCTTCGGTCGCGCGCGGCTCGGTGACATGGCGCGCGGCTCGGGCATGACGCCGGCTCTGCTCGTCGGGACAGGCGTGCTGCTCTACGTCGGCAACCTCGTCTCGGGCGCCGATGGCAAGGTCAATTACTATGACCGTCTCGCCGCGATCCCCCGGCTCGAAGTCCAGGCGCTGTTGCTCTGCCTTGCGGGCGCTGCCGCGATATGGGGTCTGATCGCCGCCGCACGACCCGGTAGTGCCGGGCAGACGGGCGGGATGGCGGCGCCGTTGCTGCTGCTCGGGCTGTTCGCACAGGCGACGGCGCCGACCGCAGCCTTCCCGATCATCGTGCCGCTGTTGCTGGGCGGCGGCGCGGCGGCGATCGGCCGTTTCGCGGGTGATCGCGCCGGAACGGTGGCGAGTGTGATCGGCGCGATGCTCGGTATCGGTTACATGCTCGCGCTCGGTTTCCAGCTGATCGAAGCGGTCGGGCCGGCCATGCCGATGGTCGCGGCCGTGCCGCTGGCGCTTGCCGCCGTGCTGGCCGCGCCGCTGATCCCGGCGGTTTCGCGTCGCACGGCGCTGGTGACGGCGGGCGTGCTCGTTCTGCTTGCGCTGGCGATCGCCTTGTGGGTGCGGCTCGACGCAGTCGCGCCGAGCGTCGCGGTCTATAGCAGCGACCATTGAGCGCATGAAAAAAGGGCCGCGGCGGTGTCCCGTCGCGGCCCTTTTCGGTGATCGTTGGTCAGTTCACTGGTCGAGGAACGACCGCATCTTGCGGCTGCGGCTCGGATGCTTGAGCTTCCTTAGCGCCTTGGCCTCGATCTGGCGGATGCGCTCGCGCGTCACGCTGAACTGCTGGCCAACTTCCTCGAGCGTGTGGTCGGTGTTCATGCCAATGCCGAAGCGCATGCGCAGTACGCGCTCCTCGCGCGGGGTGAGCGAGGCGAGGACGCGGGTGACCGTTTCCTTCAAATTCGCCTGGATCGCCGCATCGACCGGGATCACGGCATTCTTGTCCTCGATGAAATCGCCGAGATGCGAATCCTCCTCGTCGCCGATCGGCGTTTCGAGGGAGATCGGCTCCTTGGCGATCTTCATCACCTTGCGGACCTTTTCGAGCGGCATGCTCAGCCGCTCGGCCATTTCCTCGGGCGTGGGTTCGCGGCCCTGCTCGTGGAGGAACTGCCGGCTGGTCCGCACCAGCTTGTTGATCGTCTCGATCATGTGCACCGGAATACGGATGGTGCGCGCCTGATCGGCGATCGAGCGCGTGATCGCCTGGCGGATCCACCACGTCGCATAGGTCGAGAATTTGTAGCCGCGGCGATATTCGAATTTGTCGACCGCCTTCATCAGGCCGATATTGCCCTCCTGGATGAGATCCAGGAACTGCAGCCCGCGGTTGGTGTACTTCTTGGCAATCGAGATCACGAGCCGGAGATTGGCCTCGACCATCTCCTTCTTGGCGATGCGTGCCTCGCGCTCGCCCTTCTGCACCATGTTGACGATGCGGCGGAATTCGCCGAGCGACATGCCGGTTGCCTGGCTGATCTCGGCGATCTCGACACGCACCCGATCGACCGCGTCGGCCTCGTTGGTGACGAAGGCGGTCCATTTCTTGTCGAGGCTGCCGACCGTCGGCAGCCAGTTCTCGTCGAGCTCATGCCCGATATAGCGATCGAGGAAATCCTTGCGCGGCACCTTGTGGCGCTCGGCGAGGCGCAGCATCTGCCCGCCCAGCGCCGTCAGGCGCCGGTTGAAGGCATAGAGCTGGTCGACGAGATATTCGATCTTGGCGTTGTGGAACTGGACGCTCTCTACCTCGGCGGTCAGCTCTTCGCGCAGCTTCTGGTACTTGCGCTCGTCCGCCGCCGTCAGCTCGCCGCCAGCGCCCATCTGATCCAGGCGGCTGGCCTGCATCTTGGAGAATTTCTTGTAGATCGAGGTAATGTTGGCGAAACGCTCGAGCGCGAGCGGCTTGAGCTGCTCCTCCATCTGCGCGAGGCTGAGGGTATTGTCCTCTTCCTCGTCGTCGGACGGGCGCGGCGTGCGCCGCTCGGTCATCGACTCTTCGTCCTCGTCGACCGCGGCGACCTCTTCGGGCTCTTCCTCTTCCTTGAAGGACGGGCCGGCATTCTTCTCGCTGATCTCGCCATCGCCTTCCTCACCATCCTCGGTGAGGCTTTCCGGCGCCGGGTCCTTCGACAGCATCGCGTCGAGATCGAGGATCTCGCGCAGCTGCATCGTGCCCTCGTTGAGCGCAGTCGACCAGTCGATGATCGCGTTGAAGGTGATCGGGCTCTCGCACAAGCCGAGGATCATCGTGTCGCGGCCGGCCTCGATGCGCTTGGCGATGGCGATTTCGCCCTCGCGGCTGAGCAGCTCGACCGCGCCCATCTCGCGGAGATACATCCGCACCGGATCGTCGGTGCGGTCGATGATTTCCTTTTTCTTGGTTTCGAGCGCGGGGGCGTTCTCCTCGGCCGAATCGACCGCCTCGACATCGTCCTCCTGCGCCTCGGCGTCTTCGCCATCCTCGCCGGCTTCGTCATTCTCGACGATGTTGATGCCCATCTCGCTCAGCGCGGCGCTCATGTCCTCGATCTGGTCCGACGACATCTCGCCCTGCGGCAAGGCCTCGTTGAGCTGATCGTAGGTGATGTAGCCGCGCTTCTTGGCGCGCGTGATCACCTTGCGGATCGACGCGTCATTGAGATCGATCAGCGGCGCGTCGCTCGTCTCGGTCGAGTCCGTCACGTCCGCCATATCCGTTTTCGCCATCAACTGCCCTCGGTACCTAATGCTCGCGCGTCTTCATCCGACTGAACCAGATTTGCAAGTCGTGCGTCCAGCGCCTGTTTGTCTTTTACGAGCGACACCTGCCGCTCGAACGCTTCATCCGTGTAATTTCTCATCAGTGCGGCCGTCGCTTCCGCCAGCTCGGCGTCGATCTCGGGACGCGACACCAGAATGTGGATCGCCTCGTCAAGATCGGCGCGCGCCCGGGCTTCATCCGCACCTTTCGGCGCGAATGTGGCCCGATCCGCACGGAGTAAATCGCCCGTCACATCATCGAATCCGGATGAGGCCAATATGGTAACGAGGCGCGCGCTATCAAGCGCCTGTTCTTCGATCGCGAAATCGACCACCGCCTTGAACAGCTGACCCAGCGCGCCATCGGCCTGTTTCAACCGGTCGAGCACGTCCATGTGCCGCGCGATTTCGGTCGGATGGTTGATCAGGCCGGCCAGCACGGCCTTGGCGAGAACGCGGTCGATTCCGCCGGCACGGATGCCCTGCGCGGCCGGGTGATTGCCGCCGATCGGGACGGGGGGTGCCCAGCGGCCGTTCTTCTGCGCGTTGCGCTGCGGCTTGCGTTCGACATACGGCGTGCGCTTCTTGGCGTAGAGGTCGTCGAAGCGACGGCGGAAGTCGGCGAGATATTCCTGGCGGACATTGGCATCGGCGATCGACGCGGCGAGTTCGCCGAGTCGCTGCTTCAATCCGGCCTTCTGTTCCGGCGTGTCGAGCGGTTCGGCGGCCACCTCATGCGCCCATAGCCGCGCGACCAGCGACTCGGGCTCCTTGAGCAATGCCTCGAACGCGCCGGGCCCCTTGGCGCGCACCAGATCGTCGGGGTCCTGCCCCGCCGGCAGCGTCACGAACGACAGGCTGCGCCCCGGCGCGAGCATCGGCATCGCGCGCTGCGCGGCGCGGATCGCCGCCTTCTGCCCCGCGCTGTCGCCGTCGAAACACAGGATCGGCACATCGACCAGACGCCACAGCCGCTCGAGCTGCGCCTCGGTCAGCGCGGTGCCGAGCGGCGCGACCGCCTCGCCGAACCCGGCCTGCGCCAGCGCGATCACGTCCATATAGCCCTCGACCACGAGCAGCCGTCCCGACTTGCGGCTCGCCGGTGCGGCGCGATCGAGATTGTAGAGGTTGCGCCCCTTGTCGAACAACGGCGTCTCGGGCGAGTTGAGATATTTCGGCTCGCCATCGCCGATCACCCGACCGCCGAACGCGATCACGCGGCCGCGCGGATCGCGGATCGGGATCATCAGCCGGCCGCGGAAGCGGTCATAGGGTTCCTTGTCGTCGACCTTGATCAGCATGCCGGACTCGACCAGCATCGCGTCGCCATATTCCTTCAGCGCGGTCCTGAGCTTGCCGCGCGAATCCGGCGCGAAGCCGAGCGAGAAGGTCTTTGCCGTCTCCGCCCTGATCCCGCGCTTCTCCAGTACCGCGCACGCCTCGGCGCCAGCGATGCCGTTCAGCTGCTCGGTGAACCACGTCGCGGCATCGGCGCACACCTCGTGCAGCCCCTTGGCGCGTTCCGCTTTCTCCGCCGCGCGCGCATCGAGCGCCGGCATCTCCATGCCCGCCGCCTGGACCAGCTCCTTGACCGCATCGATGAATGGCAGCCCGCGCTGCTCGGTCATCCAGCGGATCGCGTCGCCGTGCGCGCCGCAGCCGAAGCAGTTGCCGGTCAGGATATTGTCTTCCAGGGCAAAGGCATGCTCGCCCGGGACTTCAGCGCAGAAGACAGGTTCGACGCGGTCGGATTGTTCGACTGAGGAAACTACCCAGCGCAGCCGATCGAACGCTTTGCTGTGTCCGCTGAAGCGCGATCGTGCTTCGGCGAGCAAAAACAGCGCCGGGTCCAGCGTGGACGAGACGAAATGTATCCGGTGCAGTGCGGATGGCGCCGTACCGAATCCCTTTCGCATCAGCGTGGTCCGGCCATAAGTCGCAATTCCCACTCTCAACGCGATGTCACGCACCGCGTCGAGCGCCGCCGGATCGGCGGAGTTGAGCATGACGGTGCCGTCCTTGGCGACATGCCCGTCGGCGGCGAGATATCCGGCGATGAAGCCCAGCAGATAAGCATCCGGCATCGACATGTCGGGAAGCTGCTTCATCGCCTCGAATGCGCGACCGCCATAGACGCGGAGATAGTGTTTGCCCGGCGCGCGCTCGTGTCGATGGTGCTGCTGGTCCGGAAACCAGGAAGCCAGTTCCGCATCCTTGGCGCCGTGCAGATTGATGGTGCCATAGACGCCCTGATACATCGTGCCGTCGCCGAAAATGATGCCATGGCGCACCCCTTCCGGGTCGAGCTGCCAGTTGTGCCGGCGCGGCGGCAGGGCACTTTCCAGCGCGTGATTTTTCTTGAGGTCGGCCGTCACCACCTCGGACGCGCGGCCGTTGACGAACCAGCGATGGCCGTCAGTGGCCCAGACCGATTTCTTCAGCCCGTTTCGCGTCAGGTCGATCTTCCACAGCCGCTGCGTGCCGTAACAGCGGAAGGACGAGTCGATCCACTGTCCGTTGCGCGACAGGACCGTCGTGCATGTGCCGTCTAGGCTGTCGATCCGCCGCGTGCCCTCGCGCGTGATCACCATCGTTTCGCCGGCCAGGCAATGGTAGAAGGCCTTGTCGTCGTTGACGTAGAAGCTCGGGCTCTTCTCGTTGTGGAAAGGACAACAGGCGCGCCATTCCCGCCCGGCCTTTTGCAGCTTGGTGGTGCGGCCGATCAGCGTCGACAGCAGGGTGCGCGAGCGGAGCTCGTCGAGGAATTGCGGGGTGAGGGTCATTCGCTACGCCCTTGCAGCCGCTTCGCATGTTGCTGAGGCGAGACCTGGCCACTCTCACCGTTCGTTTCGAGCGAAGTCGAGAAACCTTTCTCCACAGCACGCTCGGCAGGAGGTTTGGCGAACCGCGAAACCGCCGCCCAATCACCCGCGATCAGCGCTTCCTTCTTGGCGCGTGACCACCCACCAACAATCCGCTCCGCCTCGAGCGCCTCGATCCGCGAGGGAAAGTCCTGCGACCAGACAAGCGTCACTGGCAGGCGCCGAGAGGTGTAGTCACAATAGCCACCCGTCTGATGCGCACCAACGCGATGTTCGAGATTGTCGGTGTGGCCCGTGTAATATCGGCCGTCTGAACAGCGCAAAATATACGTCCAAAAAGCCATGTTGGACTTTAGCAAGAGGCGCCGTCCCGAGTCGAGGGAGCGCGCGCCGAAAGCGCCTCGCCAGATTACCGTTTCTCGACTTCGCTCGAAACGAACGGAGGGGAGAGCGACCGCTCGCGGCGCGCGCGTGCGCTTCGAGCGGTAGCGAGAAGCGCTTGTCGCGCTACGCCAGCGCCGCCTTCACCAGCCCGCTCGCCTTGCTCATGTCGAGCGTCTGCGCGTGGCGCGCCTTCAGTTCGGCCATCACCCGGCCCATGTCCTTCATGCCCGATGCGCCGAGTTCGGCCTTGATCGCCTCGATCGCCGCCTTGGTCTCGTCCTCGCCCATCTGCGTCGGCAGGAAGCGCTCGATCACCGCGATCTCGCCCAGTTCGGTATCGGCCAGTTCCTGCCGCCCGCCCTTGACGAACATCTCGACCGATTCGCGGCGCTGCTTGACCATTTTCTGTAGCACCTCGACGACCAGCGTATCGTCATCGGCCGGGCTGCTCCCGGTGCGCGCCTCGATGTCGCGGTTCTTGATCGTGCTCTGTACGAGGCGCAGCGCGGCGGTGGTCGCCTTGTCGCCGCCCTTCATGGCGCTGACGAGCGCGTTCTTGATATCGTCGCGAATCATTCCCGGTCCTTTGCGGTAATCGGTCACTCTAGCCGGACCCGCCCGTCTTTAACAGATTGACGCAACCGGGCCGCGTCTCTAGCGACGGCGCCTTAGCGACATCGTAAAACCACCCGACGGAGTGCCCGCCCGCAATGGCCGACGCCAAGCCTTATCCCGTGCAGATTTTCCGTTGTTCGGATCGGACCGCCTGATCATGTCAGGCTACGATCCGAATGGAGCCACCGGCGTTCTCGTCCTTGCCAGCGGTGAGGTGGTGTGGGGCCGTGGCTTCGGCGCCGAAGGCCATGCGGTCGGCGAGGTGTGCTTCCACACCGCGATGACCGGTTATCAGGAGATCATGACCGATCCGAGCTTCGCCGGTCAGATCATCACCTTCACCTTCCCGCATATCGGCAATGTCGGCGCCAACCCCGACGACGTCGAGGCAGACAACCCGCACGCGCTCGGAATGATCGTGCGCGAGGACGTCACCGACCCGTCGAGCTTCCGCTCGACCGAGCGGCTCGACGCCTGGATGAAGCGCCATACGCGCATCGGCCTCGCCGGCATCGACACCCGCGCCCTGACCCGCCGCATCCGCGCAGGCGGCGCGCCCAACGGCGTCATCGCGCATTCGGCGAGCGGCGATTTCGACGTGCCCGCGCTGCTCGCCATGGCGCGCGCCTGGCCCGGCCTCGAAGGCATGGACCTCGCGATCGAGGTGAGCACCGAAACGCATTATGGCTGGGCCGGCGGCGTATGGCGGCTGGGCTTCGGGTATGACGGCGACGGCTTCTCGACTTCGCTCGAAGCGAACGGAGCCGGGGTGGGTGACGGCGCCTTACAACCCCCGTTCGTTTCGAGCGAAGTCGAGAAACGGCCCCACGTCGTCGCCATCGACTACGGCTCCAAACGCAACATCTTCCGCAACCTCGTCGCCGCCGGCGCCAAGGTCTCGGTCGTGCCCGCCAACGCCACCTTCGATCAGGTCATGGCGCTCAAGCCCGACGGCATCTTCCTGTCGAACGGCCCGGGCGATCCCGCCGCGACCGGCGAATATGCCGTGCCGGTTATCCAGCAGCTTCTCGCCACCGGCAAGCCGCTGTTCGGCATTTGCCTCGGGCACCAGCTGCTCGGCCTCGCGGTCGGCGCGACCACAACCAAGATGTTCCAGGGCCATCGCGGCGCCAACCACCCGGTCAAGCGCCTGAGCGACGGCGCGGTCGAGATCACGAGCATGAACCACGGTTTCGCGGTCGAACGCGACAGCCTGCCGGCCACGGCGCGCGAAACGCATGTCTCGCTGTTCGACGGCAGTAACGCCGGGCTCGAACTGGCCGATCGGCCCGCCTTCAGCGTGCAGTATCACCCCGAGGCGAGCCCTGGGCCGCAGGACAGCCTGTATCTGTTCGAGAAGTTCGTGGGGATGCTGGGGGCAGCAGGTGAGTGATCCATTCTCAGATTCGATCGTGGCGTATCTGGGATATGGTTCGTTCAGTTGGCCTCAATCAAATGCTGACGCCATCGTTGATCCTCTCGTTCGCCATAGAGTTTGCGAGGTTTTGGATTTTGCCGAAAAGCTTGAGCCCGACTGGAGTCACTTGAATTTAGTGAGCGCGGGACAATGGGCGCGAGAACGTCTCGCGATCCAATTTCCCCACCTTACCGATGAGGCGCTGGACGCTCTGGTCTGGTCCTGCACTTTCGGCTGGAAATAATAATGCCCAAACGCACCGACATCACCTCGATCCTCGTCATCGGCGCCGGCCCGATCGTCATCGGCCAGGCGTGCGAGTTCGATTATTCGGGCACGCAGGCGATCAAGGCCCTCAAGGAAGAGGGTTATCGCATCGTGCTGGTCAATTCGAACCCGGCGACGATCATGACCGATCCCGACCTCGCCGACGCGACCTATATCGAGCCGATCACGCCCGAAGTGGTGGCGAAGATCATCGAGAAGGAGCGCCCCGACGCGGTGCTGCCGACGATGGGCGGGCAGACGGCGCTCAACACCGCGCTGGCTTTGTTCAACGACGGCACGCTGGCGAAATACGGCGTGCAGATGATTGGCGCCGATGCCGAGGCGATCGACAAGGCCGAGGACCGGCTTAAGTTCAAGGACGCGATGACGCGCATCGGGCTCGAATCCGCGCGCTCGGCAATCGCCCATACGGTCGAGGAGGCGCTGGAAGGGCTGGCGCGCACCGGCCTGCCGTCGATCATCCGCCCCAGCTTCACGCTCGGCGGCACCGGCGGCGGCATCGCCTATAATCGCGAGGAATTCATCGAGATCGTCCGCAAGGGTCTCGACGCCTCGCCAACCACCGAAGTGCTGATCGAGGAATCGCTGCTCGGCTGGAAGGAATATGAGATGGAGGTGGTCCGCGACCGTGCGGACAATGCCATCATCATCTGCTCGATCGAGAATATCGATCCGATGGGCGTCCATACCGGCGACTCGATCACCGTCGCCCCGGCGCTGACGCTGACCGACAAGGAATATCAGATCATGCGCAACGCATCGATCGCAGTACTCCGGGAAATCGGCGTCGAAACAGGCGGTTCCAACGTGCAGTTCGCGGTCAATCCGAAGGATGGCCGGCTCGTCGTGATCGAGATGAACCCGCGCGTGTCGCGTTCCTCGGCGCTCGCCTCCAAGGCCACCGGCTTCCCGATCGCCAAGGTCGCCGCCAAGCTGGCGGTCGGCTACACGCTCGACGAGATCATCAACGACATCACCGGCGCGACCCCGGCTGCGTTCGAGCCGACGATCGATTACGTCGTCACCAAGATCCCGCGCTTCGCCTTCGAGAAGTTCAAGGGCGCCGAGGCCGTGCTGTCGACCGCGATGAAGTCGGTCGGCGAGGTCATGGCGATCGGCCGCAACATCCACGAGTCGCTGCAAAAGGCGCTGCGCGGGCTGGAGACGGGTCTCTCGGGCTTCAACATGGTTGATCGCCTCGTCGGCGCGCCGCGCGACGAGATCGAGGCCGCGCTCGCCATTGCCACACCCGACCGGCTGCTCGTCGCCGCGCAGGCGCTGCGCGAGGGCTTCACCGTCGCCGAAGTCCACGCGATCGCCAAATACGATCCGTGGTTCCTCGAGCGCATCGCCGAGATCATCGCCGCCGAGGAACAGGTCTGCGCCAACGGCCTGCCGCAGGACGCTGCCGGCATGCGCCGCCTCAAGGGCATGGGCTTCAGCGACAAGCGGCTCGCCTATCTCGCGCTCAAATCGGCCAATCTGCGCCAGGGCATGTCGCGCAGCATCGCGCGCGGCTCGGGGCTGATCCACGATGTCGTCGTCGCGATGACCGGCGGCGTGACCGAAGACGAGGTCCGCGCGCACCGGCACAAGCTCGGCGTGCGCCCGGTGTTCAAGCGCATCGACACCTGCGCCGCCGAATTCGACGCCAAGACGCCATATATGTACTCGACCTATGAGGCGCCGAGCTTCGGCGAGCCCGAATGCGAGTCGCTGCCGACCGAACGGCGCAAGATCGTAATCCTCGGCGGCGGCCCCAACCGCATCGGCCAGGGCATCGAATTCGACTATTGCTGCTGCCACGCCTGTTTCGCGCTCGCCGATGCCGGGTTCGAAACGATCATGGTCAACTGCAACCCCGAGACGGTGTCGACCGACTACGACACCTCGGACCGGCTCTATTTCGAGCCGCTCACCGCCGAGGATGTGCTCGAAATCCTCCATGTCGAGCAGCAGAACGGCACGCTGGTCGGCGTGATCGTCCAGTTCGGCGGCCAGACCCCGCTCAATCTCGCCCATGCGCTCGAACAGGCCGGCATCCCGATCCTCGGCACCTCGCCCGATGCGATCGACCTCGCCGAAGACCGTGAGCGCTTCGCCGCGCTGATCACCAGGCTCGGCCTGCGCCAGCCCGCCAACGGCATCGCGCGCAGCCGCGACGAGGCGATCGCGGTGGCCGAGCGCATCGGTTACCCCGTGCTGATGCGGCCGAGCTATGTGCTCGGCGGCCGCGCGATGGAAATCGTCGATGGCCCCGCCCAGCTCGACAATTACATCCAGACCGCGGTGCAGGTCTCGGGCGACTCGCCCGTGCTGATCGACCAGTATCTGCGCGATGCGATCGAGGTCGACGTCGATGCCATCAGCGACGGCACCGATGTCGTCGTTGCCGGCGTGCTCCAGCATATCGAGGAAGCCGGCGTGCACAGCGGCGACAGCGCCTGCTCGATCCCGCCCTACAGCCTGTCGCCCGCGATCATCGCCGAGATCGAGCGCCAGACCGAAGTGCTCGCCCGCGCGCTGTCGGTCAACGGGCTGATGAACATCCAGTTCGCGGTCAAGGACGAGCTCGTCTACCTGATCGAGGTCAACCCGCGCGCCAGCCGCACCGTGCCGTTCGTCGCCAAGGCGATTGGCGCGCCGATCGCCAAGATCGCCGCGCGTGTGATGGCCGGCGAGAAGCTTGCCGACCTGCCGAAGATCGACCGCGCGATCGATTATTTCGCGGTCAAGGAAGCCGTCTTCCCGTTCAACCGCTTCCCCGGGGTCGATCCGGTGCTCTCACCGGAAATGAAGAGCACCGGCGAAGTTATGGGGATCGATAAGGATTTTGCTATCGCCTTCGGCAAGGCGCAGATCGGGGCAGGGACGATACTGCCGAAGAGCGGCGCGCTGTTCGTCAGCGTCAAGGATGGCGACAAGCCCGTCATCCTGCCCGGTGTGCGTGCACTCGCCGCGCATGGTTTCACCATCGTCGCGACCGCCGGCACCGCTGATTACCTCACCGCGCAGGGTGTGCCGGTCGAGCGCGTCAACAAGGTCGCGCAGGGGCGCCCGCATATCGTCGACCGCATCAAGGATGGTGGGATCGACATGATCTTCAACACCACGGAAGGCTGGCAAAGCCTCAAGGACTCGCAGCCGATCCGCGGTTCGGCGCTGTCGCAGAAGATCCCTTACTTCACCACCGCCGCCGCCAGTGTCGAGGCGGCACAGGCGATCATCGCGCTATCGACGCGAGACCTTGAAGTTCGGCCGTTGCAATCCTATCATTCGCACTCGCACAATTAATCCCCGAAAGAAGAGAAACTGGTGCGGGCGGATCTTCGGGTTCGCTTGGGGACGGAGATTTTACGAGGGACTAGAGTGATGGCGACGGTCGACAAGATGCCGATGCTGGCTGAGGGGCACGACAAGCTCACGGCGGATCTGCGTCGCCTGAAAGCGGAGCGGCCACTGATCGTCGACGCGATCGAAGAGGCGCGCGCCCATGGCGACCTTTCGGAAAACGCCGAATATCATGCCGCGAAAGAGCGCCAGGGTCAGATCGAGGCATCGATCTCCGACATCGAGGACAAGCTCAGCCGCGCCCAGATCATCGACCCGAAGGAATTGTCGGGCGACAAGATCGTGTTCGGCGCGACCGTCACGTTGCTCGACGAGGACGACAAGCCGATCCGCTACCAGATCGTCGGCCAGACCGAGGCCGATGCCAAGGGCGGGCGCATCTCGTACAATTCGCCGCTCGGCCGCGCGCTGATCAGCCGCAAGGTCGATGACGAGATCGAGGTCTCGGTCCCGGCCGGCGACCGCTTCTACGTGGTCTCGAAGATCGAGTTCATCTGATCGCCAGGCGCGAAGGCTGGCCGGTGATCCGCGACCGGATCGCCGCGCAGTGGCGTGACACGCCCGCGATGCTGACGATCGTGGCAATCACCAGCACGGTGTCGCTGCTGCTGATGCTGTTCGCGATCGTCGGTGAGGCGGTGATCGGCGGTGGTTTCATCCCGGCGATGGTCGGCGCGCATGGTGCCACGCCGCCGGGCGCACCACTGATGTTGCCGGTGTGGCTGACGCCGCTCAGCGCGACGTTGGTCCATGCCGGGATCGTGCATCTCGGCTTCAACCTGTTGATCCTGGTGGTGTGCGGCGATGAGCTTGAGCGGACGCTCGGCTGGCGCGGCACGGCGGCGCTTTACCTGATCGGTGCTTATGCCGCTGCCGCCGGCTATTGGCTGCAGGACGCGTCCAGCCCGTGGCCGCTGATCGGCGCCAATGGCGCGGTCTCGGCGATGCTCGGCGCCTATGCCTTGCTGTTCGGTCGCCGTCGCGCGCGCGCCGTCGGGCCTATCCCGGCGCGGCTGGTTGCGATCCTGTGGCTGGCGGCGGCGTGGATCGGCATCCAGCTGCTGATCGGTCTCGCCGATCACGCCGTCGGCGCGACGGTCACGATCGGCGCGTCGATCGCCGGGTTCGTCGCCGGCCTCGCGCTCGCCCAGCCGATCCTGCTATGGCATTATCGCGGGGCCTGAGGACTCAGCCCTTGGCGAGATCGATATCGGGTTCGAGCAGCCGGTGCAGGTGAACGACGACGAATTTCATCTCGGCATCGTCGACCGTGCGCTGCGCCGCGGCGCGCCACGCCTTCTCGGCCAGCGCATAGGTCGGGAAGATCCCCACGACCTCGATCGTGTCTTCCTTGAAGTCGAGCGTCTGCGGATCGGTGACCTTGCCGCCGAAAACGAGATGGAGCTTGCTCATGATGGTTTTTCCGCACTGAAAGGATTCGAGGCTGCCTTAGCCAGCATCCTCCCCGTCGTGAACCTGTAGCGGAAATTCTTCCGAAATATGAAATGCGGGTTGCCGTGATTTCCCTCGTCCGGCCAGGCGGACGGGCAGGGGAGGCGACAATTTCCCACGTCCCCCGCTTACTGTCAGGCCTTCGGCTTGCTGTCCACCGCCGCCGCGCCCGCGCTGGCCAGCGCCTTGAGCACGCCGCCGATCATCTTGCCGACCTGATCATGCGCCGCCTCACGATTGAGGCCCAGCGCATCGAGCTCGGCTTTGCCGGCCTCCTTGGCGGCGAGGGCCGCGCCCGTCGCCGTGTCGGTCAAGCGCTTGCCGACCGGGCCGAGCAGCTTCTTCTCCTGTTCGCTGTGCGGCAGGAACGCGCCTGCTAGCATGCCGACCGCGATCCCCCCGGCCAGTATCGCCAGCGGGTTGGCCTCAACGCTCTTCGCGGTGCGCGCGACGGCATCGCGCGTCGCGTCGCGCGTCGTTTCGATCGCCTTGCCGGCGGCGTCGCGCGCGCTGCGATAGGTCGTCTCCATCGTCTCGCGCACGACGTTCTTGTCGGCAGACTTGGTGTTGCTGATGTCGTTCATCGTGACTTTCCTCGTGTCCGTGGCTTGGGGGGCAAACGCGGGGGTATCGCTGGAGTTTCACGGGCGGGCGTTTCGTCCGGCAGCTTGGCGAGCAGCGCGCGCACCGGGCGTCGCGCGATGAACAGACCGATCGCGGCCAGCACGCCGGCCACGGGCAGCGGATGCCGCTTGATCGACTCTAGCCCCTCGCGCGCCAGTTCCTCGCCCGCCTCGCGCAGATCCTGCGCCGCCTCGCGCGCCAGTGCCTTGGGGTTGAGGCGCGCCTGGATCTCGACGAGCGTGCTGGCCAGGCGCTGCCGTGCCCGGGCCGAGCGTTGCGCGGCGATGGCGAGGCTGGCGTCGGGCTTGTTCATTCCGGCCCGTCCTTGATTCGGGTAATCTGCTTGATCTTCGCGACCGCCACCGCGACCATCACGCCCGCGACGATCAGCGCGCCACCGACCACCGTCAGCGTCGCCAGCGCCGGCCCCATCAGCCGCCGCGCGATCAACATCAAGCCGACCAGCAGCGCGATCAGCGCCGCCTGCGCCAGCAGGAACGCCGTCACGCCGAGCAGCACCGCCAGCTTGGCCTCGTTGACGCGGGCAAAGGCTTCGGCGCGGTAGAGGTTGATCTCCGCCCGCACGAAGCGTTCGGCGTCGTCGATCAACCGCGAGAACAGATAGCCGATGCTGTTCGGGTCGCGCCGCCGCTCGTCATGCGGCGCCCCGATCGGCTCATCTGCGTCCATGCCGGCCCCCGCTTCGGGCGATCAGGCGCGGTCGTCGCTGTCGAGGCCCGACTTGATCAGGCGCACCAGCACGAAGCCGATCGCCGCCGCCGTGCCGATCGCGATCGCCGGGCTCTTCTTCACGAAGTCGCGCGCGTCGGCGACGATGTCGTCGACATTCTTCGACTTGAGCGACTCCGAAAAACCCGACACCGCATCTGCCGCGCTGCGCGCATAATTGCCATATTGCGCGCCGACCTTCTCATCGACCGTCCCGGCCGCGTCGCCCATCATCTTCGACAGTTCGTCGAGCACGCCGCCGACCCGCGCCTTGCCATCCTCGGCATAGGCCCGCGCCTTGCCGGTCGCTTCCTTGGTCATCTTCGCGGCGCCTTCCTTGAGCGTCTGCGTCGCGGCACCCGTGACGTCGGCAAAGGCGTCCTTGGCGGAAGCCTTCGGCTTTGCGGCCGGCTTCGCGGTTGCCGGCTTGGCGGCGGCGGGTTGCTTGGTCGCGGGCGCGGCTGTTGCCGGTTTCGCCTTGGGTGCGGTCTTGGTCGGCGCCTTCTTGATCGGCGCGGCGGGCTTCGGAGTGTCTTCGGCCATGATGTCCTCGTTTCACAATAGAAATGGTCAGGCCGTTCAACCGGTCAGCATCGCTGGCGGTTCCACGATCGTGACGAATTGCCGCCGTCGAAGATAGCCGATAGAGGCTCGCCGCGATACCGCCCACATCGTTCTCCGCATCGTTAGAAGGATCGTTCCGTGACCGCAATCATCGACATCCATGCCCGCCAGATCCTCGACAGTCGCGGCAATCCGACCGTCGAGGTCGATGTGCTGCTCGAGGATGGCAGCTTCGGCCGTGCCGCCGTGCCGTCGGGTGCCTCGACCGGCGCGCATGAGGCGGTCGAAAAGCGCGACGGCGACAAGAGCCGCTGGGGCGGCAAGGGCGTCGATCAGGCGGTCAAGGCGGTCAATGGCGAGATCGCCGACGCCATCCGCGAGATGGACGCCGAGGACCAGAGCGACATCGACCAGGCGATGATCGCGCTCGACGGCACCGAGAACAAGGGCCGGCTCGGCGCCAACGCGTTGCTCGGCGTCAGCCTCGCCACCGCCAAGGCCGCCGCCGATGCGCGCGGCCTGCCGCTCTACCGCTATGTCGGCGGCGTTTCGGCGCATGTCCTGCCGGTGCCGATGATGAACATCATCAATGGCGGGGAGCATGCCGACAATCCGATCGACTTCCAGGAATTCATGATCGTGCCGGTCGGCGCCGCCAATATCGGCGAGGCGCTGCGCTGCGGGTCGGAGATTTTCCACACGCTGAAAAAGGGCCTGCACGACAAGGGTCTCGCCACCTCGGTCGGCGACGAGGGCGGCTTCGCCCCCAACCTCGCCTCGACCAGCGACGCGCTCGATTTCATCATGAGCTCGATCGAGGCTGCCGGCTACAAGCCCGGCGGCGACGTGATGCTCGCGCTCGATTGCGCCGCGACCGAGTTCTTCAAGAACGGCAAGTACGACATTTCGGGCGAGGGCCGCATCCTCGACAGCCACGAAATGGCCGAATATCTCGCCGACCTCACGCGCCGCTATCCGATCTTCTCGATTGAGGACGGCATGGCCGAGGACGATTTCACCGGCTGGAAGGCGCTCACCGATCTGATCGGCGACAAGGTCCAGCTCGTCGGCGACGATCTGTTCGTCACCAACCCCAAGCGGCTGAAGCAGGGCATCGCCGATGGCCTCGCCAACTCGCTGCTCGTCAAGGTCAACCAGATCGGCACGCTGACCGAGACGCTCGCCGCGGTGTCGATGGCCAATCGCGCCGGCTATACCGCCGTGATGTCGCACCGCTCGGGCGAGACCGAGGATGCGACGATCGCTGACCTCGCGGTCGCCACCAACTGCGGCCAGATCAAGACCGGCAGTCTCGCCCGCTCGGACCGGCTCGCCAAATACAACCAGCTTATCCGCATCGACGAGGAACTCGGTGACAGCGCGGTCTATGCGGGCCGGAGCGTGCTGCGGGCGTAAGCGAGTTCATTCCCTCTCCCAGCGGGAGAGAACATTGGGTCGGCCATGCCCCCGGCATGGCCTGCCCAACACGGGGTGTTGGGCACCCAATGTTGGAGCCGCGTAGCGGCGGAGGGGTGAGGGCCGCAATCGCAGCCGCCCTCACCCCGCGCCGCTTCGCGGCTTGCCCCTCTCCCAAAGGGAGAGGGGAAGATGATCAGAACCCCGTCTTCAACGTCACGAAGAACTGCTGCGGCGCGCCGATCAGCAGTGTCTGGTTGTCGCCGCTGTTGCCGAAGCCGTTCGAGCCGATCGTCGCGATATATTTCTTGTCGAACAGGTTGGTGCCGTTGACCTGCAGCTCGACCTTGTGGTCGCCCGGCAGATTGACGCGCACGCCGAGCGTCGCGTCGAAGATCACCCGTGCCGCGACCGACTGGTCGTTGCTGTAGGTGAAGAAGCGCTTGCTCATGTAGTTGGCGCCGAACCGGCCGAAGAACATGCTGCTGTCATAGGTGATCTCGCCCGCCGCGATGTGGCGCGGCGCATCGACCACTGTCTTGTCCTTGATCGCCACGCCGCCGAACAGCGAACCATCGGCATTGTAGATGTTGTTGCGATATTTCGAGACGTTGTAGGCATAGGACATGAAGGCCCCGAAGCCCGCGGGCAGCCGCAGCTGCGCGGTCGCCTCGATGCCGGTCGAGCGCACGCCGCCGACATTGCGCAGGATCGCCGGGTTGCCGACGATGCCCGCGCCATTGGCGAAGCCGAGCAGGCGGTTCTTGAAGTCGACATAATAGCCCGCCAGCGACGCCGTGAGGATGCCGGAGTGCAGCCGGCCGCCGAGTTCGAACGTGTCCGAGGTCTCGGGCTTGAGATTGCCGAGCCCGTCGAACCCCGCCTGGGTCGTGGCGAACGGTCCGCTCGTCGCCGCCGCGGTGAAAGCGCGCGTCACCTCGGTAAAGCCGGCGAACAGTTCGGCCTTGTCGGTGACCTTGAAGGTCGCGCCGGCATGCGGCTGGAACCAGTCGGTGGTCTTGATCTTGCCCGACGCCAGCCCGCCACCAACGATTGGCGTGGCGGTGGCGCGGACGTCATAGCCCTTCCAGCCGAGATCGAGCGTCAGCGCGCCGAGGCTGATCTTATCTTCGACATGGTATTGGAAGGTGTCGGTCTGGTAGCGATTGTCCCACTGCGTGAAGAACGGGTTGGTCTGGAACTGCAGCGCCGAGCGCGTCGACACCGTGCGGCTGTCGAGCGCGTAATAACGCCGTGCCTGGTGGAAATCGTTGCGCTCATACCATGCGCCGACCGTCAGCTCGCCGAAGCTGCCGAGCGACCCGCCGACCGAGCCGAACACGCCCTTGCGGCGAATGTCGTACTCGGTCGTGCGCACCGAGATCGGCACGCCGCTTGGCGACGGTACATAGGGCGTGAACCACGTCCCCTGGCCGTGATTGTCGTGATAATAAGCCTTGATCGAGGCCTTGATCGGGCCGCTCATCGTCTCCAGTCCGAGCGAAGCGAGGTAATCCTTGCGCAGGCCGGAAGCGTCGAAATACGCGTCGTCGGGGTTGGCGAACGGTGCCGGATAGGTCGTGCCTGCGGCGGCGTTCAGCTTCGGCGCACCGGTATAGCCGGTGTTGGCACCGACATCGGCGACCAGCACGGCCTGCGCGAAATTATTGCTGTTATTGTCCCAGCGCCAGCCCAGCCGCTTGATCATGTCGAGCGACATGTCCTGATAATCCTGCTCGCGACGGTCCGAATAATCGAACGTGCCGACGAGGCGCACCGTGCCGGTCAGCGGGGCGGTGAACTTGGCATTGACCTGGTGCTGCCGCTGCTGGCCGTAACCGCGCCATTTGTTGGTCTTGAGATAGCCATAGGAGACATAGGCGCTGGGTCCGCCATCGCCGAGTTCGCCGGTGTCGAGGCGGAAGAAGCCGCGCATCGTCTCGTTGCTGCCATAGGCGCCGTTCAGCGTGACGCCGAACACCGGCTTGGGATCGGACGAGACGAACTCGATCGTGCCGCCGAGATTGTTGGTCGCCTGCGCGCCGATCGCGCCCGAACCCTGCGAGACGCGCGTCTGGGCGATGTTCTCCGAGCTGATCGCGCGGCTGACATGCAGGCCGTTGGTGTTGCCATAGCTGCCATCGCCAAGCGGAATGCCGTCGAGCGTGAAGCCGAGTTGGTTCTGGTTGAAGCCGCGGATCGAGACGCGCTCCGACCATTCATAGGCACCGAACGGATCGGCCGACTGGAAGTTGACGCCCGGCAGTTTCGCAATCGCCTTCAACGGGCTGGTGCCCGGCGCGAGCTCGGCGATATCGGCCTGGCTCAGCTGTTGCACCTGCCGCGTCTGGCCGCTGCCAATGACGACGATGTCGTCGACCATCGGCTCGTCCGCGGCGGCGGGGGCGGCCGCCGGAGCGGCGGGAGCTGGGTCGGTCGCGGCATGCGCGGCAAGCGGCGCGGTGAGCGCGGTGCCGGCGAGCAGGCAGGCGAAAACGGTACGCATGGAGGGTCCCCTTGGAATGTCGCAGATCGACGCATCGTTGCGCGTCGCGCTCCCCGTAGGCGTGGTGCGTTGCACAATTTTGCGATTTTGGTGTCGGTTCGGCGACAGATTGGGGTCATTCGCGTGACGGCCACCAGCACGGCTGGCAGCGTCGTATCGAGCGCCTGCGGCAATCCGACGGCGTCAAAATTATTTTTTGGTTTCAATAAGTAATTTGACGGCCCGCGAGGATTCGGTGTTCATCGCCGCGCGACTCGCTGGCGAGTCGGTCAATCAGGGGGGATCATCATGAAGATTGTACTTTTCGGCGCGCTTGCTGGCGCGCTGATGGTCGGTGCTGCACCGGCTCTCGCGCAAACCGCGCCTGCGGTGACGCTAGCACCACCGGCGCCAACCGCGCCGATCGTCGTCGCACCGGGCACCGGCCAGGCCGACAACGTGTTGCGCACCGGGACGCCGATCAACTTCAAGATGTCGGAGACCATTACCACCAAGGGCAAGAAGCTTGAGGCCGGCTATCTCGCCCATCTCGAGGTGTTGGATCCCGTCATGGTCAATGGCGTGGTGGTCATCCCGGTCGGCAGTCCGGCAGTCGCCGAAGTCACCGATGTCCGCAACAAGGGGATGTGGGGCAAGTCCGGCCGCATCGCCGCCCGCATGCTCTACGTCACGGTCGGTAATCGCAAGATTCGGCTGCGCGGGGTGTTCGATGACAAGGGTGTAACCGGTACGGCTGGTGTGGTCGCTGCGATCGCCTTCGTGCCGGTCGCCGGGTTCTTCACCACGGGGACCAGCGCTACGCTGCCGTTGGGCGCTGCCGTTCACGGATTCGTCGATGAAGACGTGACGCTGACGGTCGCCGCACCGGCGCAGTAACGCAGCATAATCGAGAATTATTTGATTGGGTCTTGATTGGGCCGCCCGATATATCGTCGGGCGGCCCGTTTCATTTGCACGCGTCTCCGTGCCGCGAGTGGGTGATTGGCAGCCGTCATCCAGCTTGCGCCGATGTCGCAAAACGATAGCCTGATCCGAGACCAGCCGCCGCGGCAATGTACCGGGTTCCGGCCACGAGGAGACATCATGCGCCCGATCCGCTTGGCCCTGCTGTGTGCCGCGTTGCTTGCCGTTTCGGTGACCGTCACACCATTGCCGCTTACTGCACAGGTCGCGGCGCCGGGCACCGTCGCGACGCCTGCCGACCATGCCCGCCTCGTCGTGCTGTTCAGTGAATGGCGTGCCTTCGTCCAGCCGGCGATCATCGATGGCATCCCCGACTACAGCGCCGCGGCGATGGCGCGGAAAGCGGCGGCGCTGCCGGCATGGCGCGCGCGGCTCGCTGCTATCGATCGCACCGGGTGGAGCGCGCCGGCGCAGGGTGACTATCGCCTGATCGAGGCGGAGATGAACGGCTTCGATTTCTACCTGCGCATCCTCAGGCCCTGGGCGCGCGATCCCGGCTTCTACCAGAATCTGTTCGGCGAGCAGAGCGACGTACCGGCGCATGAAGGCCCGTCGGCCCAGCCCAATATCGATCTGTTCGCCTATCGCTGGCCGCTGTCGCGCGCCGACGACGCGAAGCTGGCGCGCGCGATCGCCACGATCCCCGCCTCGCTCGCTGCGGCCAAGGTCAACCTGGCCGGCAGCAACGCGCACGATCTTTGGGCCTATGGCGATCGCGCCTTCAGGGAACAGAGCGGCGTCCTCGCGGATCTTGCCGCCGGCACGCTGAAGATGCGCACGATCGACGGCCAGACGCCGGCGACGATGACCGGCGCGAGCCCGGCGCTCCTCGCCGCGATCGCCGACGCCAAGGCCGCGACCGACGCGTTCGCGGCCTGGGTCGCCGCCGAGGCACCGCGCCGCACGGGCCCGTCGGGCATCGGCAAGGCGAATTACGATTGGTATATGCGCCACGTCACGCTCAACCCCTATGACTGGGACCAACAGCGCTTGCTGCTGCAACGCGAACTCGACCGCGCGCTCGCCTCGCTGCGCATCGAGGAATTGCGCAACCGCGCGCTGCCGCCGATCGTCGAGATCAGCGATCCCGCCGCCTATCGCGCCATGGCCGAGGCCAAGACCCGCAAGTTCAACGATTTCCTCGTCGCCGCCGGGTTGATGCCCGACACGCCCTATTATCGCGCGGCGATGCTGGCGCAGACCAGCGACTATGTCCCGCCGGCCGAACGCAATTTCTTCTTCCATGGCACCGCGCTCGATCCGCTGCCGCTGCTGTCGCATTCGAGCCACTGGATCGAACTGGCGCGTCTCCAGCACGAGCCGCATCCCAGCCCGATCCGCGACACGCCGCCTTTGTTCAACATCTTCGCCGATCGCTCGGAGGGCTTTGCCACCGCGATGGAGGAGCTGCTGATGCAGGCCGGCCTCTATGACGACATCCCGCACGGCCGCGAGATCGTCTGGATCATGCTGGCCAATCGCGCCGCGCGCGGGCTCGCCTCGCTCGATGTCCAGGCCAACGCGATCGACCTTGCCCAGGCCGGCCGCCGCCATGCCGAATGGACCCCGCGCTATTGGTCGGACCCGGAAAGCAAGCTGGTCGGTTTCGAACAGCTCCTTTACCTGCGCCAGCCCGGTTACGGCCCCAGCTATATCGTCGGCAAGCTGCAGCTCGATCATTTGCTCGCGCTCGCCTCGCATGAGGCCGAAGCGAAGCACCAGCCCTTCGTGCTGCGCGACGCCTGGGCGCGGATCATCGCCGCGGGCATCGTCCCGCCCGCGCTGATCGAGGCGGAGATGTTTGCACGACCGTGATGGCTGAATCGCTGAGTTAAGGGCGGGCGAGGCCGCTTCCGGCGAAGCACGGGCCCGCGTTCGCCGTTCAAATGCAACGCTTTCTATGATATTCCGTGCAAACGTGACGAACCGGGGGAGACGGTCCGCAATGGAGCTCGCAGAGGAAACGCCGCGCGGCCGATGGCTTGGCGAAGTGCTCCCCGGCGCGCCGCTCGGCGTCCCGCGCTTGGTCCGATTTGTCTGGCTTGCCCTCCTGGTGATCGTGGCCGTCGTCCAGCTGGCCGGGCTCACCTATGTGCTCTTCGACGCCTACCGCATCGATCCGGCGCTTCACAAGGTCGGGATCGCCATCGAGTTCGACGACGCCTCGCTGACGGTCGTGCGCCCGCTGCGCGCCGATATCGTCGCGGCCGGCGTCAGCGCCGGCGACCGGATCGCGGCGGTCGGCAAACGGCGTTTTGCGGCCGACGCCAGCGCATTTTCGATGGCGCGCGCGATCATGGCGGTACCCGGCGACACCGTGCCCATCGTCTTTCGCAAGCCCGACGGCCGCGAGGTCAGCATCCGCGCCAGCCGGTCTTCCCGCGCACCGCTCGCCGCAGCGCCCGTGCCGATTCCCGTCAATGTCCGCTTGGGCGTTCGGCTGTTCTTCACCCTGCTCTGTTCGCTCGCGCTGATCGGGTCGAGCCTCGTGTTGCTGCACCGCCGCCCGCGCGATCCGGTGGCGCTGCTGCTCGGGCTGGGTTTCCTCGGCATCGCGGCAAGCGTCGATCCGCCCTTGTTGATGTGGATGTCGATCGGCGCCGGCTGGGTGATCGATGCGATGACCGGCCTGTGGTGGACCATTCTCGTCATCGCGCTCGCGGCCTTCCCCGATGGCCGCTTCACGCCACGCTGGCTGCGCTGGTCGCTGGTCGTCGCGCCCTTGCTCGGCCTGCTCCTCGCCTTCGATCCGCTGATGGAGGTGTTTTCGATTCTGATCGGGGTTGGCGTGCCGCTCGCCCTGCTCGCGGCGCAGGTCGTCCGCTATCGCCGGCTAGAGCCCGGCCACAAGCGCCAGCAGATCAAATGGGCGGCGCTGGGTTTTTCGGCCGGATTTCTGCTCGTCGGCATCGCCGTGGTGATGTCGCTGCAGCCCTATGACGACTGGCCGGCCGGCCCACGCGGTGCATGGATGCTTGGTACGATCTGCCTGTTCAACCTCGGTTTCGCGATGATGCCGCTCGGCCTGCTGATCTCGCTGATCCGCTACCGGCTGTGGGATGTCGACCAGATCATTTCGCGCTCTGTCGCTTATACCCTGCTCACCGGGGGCGTCGGGCTGGTCTGGGCGCTGCTGTCCGACATCGCCAAGCAACTGGTGGCGACGCTGCTCGGGCCGGATCACGCCTTGCTCGGGCTGGGGCTGGGCGCGATCATCGCGGTCGGGGTGTTCGTGCCGACCCAGCAACTGGTGCTGCAATGGTCCAAAAAGCGCTTCGATCCGTCGAGCATCGCGCTCGAACGTCTGCCCGATCGGCTGCGTATCTGGCGCGAGCGGTGCGGCGAAGGGGAGGTCGCGATGCGCGCGCTTGATGTGGCGATGCGCGCGCTTCATCCGGCGGCAGGTGCCGTGTTCAAGCGCACCGCGACCGGCCACGCGCTGCTCGCCAGCCGCGGCGTCGCACCGGACGATGACGCCGCCGCGCTCGCGCCGGAAAGCGCCGGGTCGCGCGGCGGACATGTCCTCGCGCTTGAGGATGAGGACGGGCTGGCGGGGTGGATGGTGCTCGCGTCGCGCGACGACGGCACGCGCTTCGCCCGGTCGCAGCTCGCCGCGCTGAACCAGACGTCGGGGGCACTCGCCACCGCGCTGCGCGTCGCCACGCCCGGCCATCGCCGCGAGGCGGCGGTGCTCTCGGTGCTCGACGAGGTGCAGCAACGGCTGGCGCAACTCGAACAGAACAGCGCCCGGCCGGCGTGACGGCGGTGGATCGGGCGAGCTTATCGCGCTGATCAAATCTGTCCGCACGAGGCTGCGGTTGCGGAACGTGGCAACTTGCCCTACTGGCCGCCGCGTCATGCCCGTCCTGGGCACGGCGAATGTCATCGTCCCTCCAACGGAAAGGAAGCGTCCCATGTCAGCGACCGTCGCCAGCTCGACCTCCTATTTCCGTATCCAGGGACAATGTGCATGGGCACTTTCTGCCAGGGCGGCACACGCCGCCTGACCGACCGCGACCGTCGCGTCGCACTTTCTACCTACGTCTCGCCACATCCGCCGTCGCGCATCCCGCGTGCGGCCACGCGTCCGCCGATCCTCGTTTCCGGGGAGGGCCGTCATGCGTGAAGACCCTCCAGGCGCGTTCGTCTCGCTCGTCGCGACCGATCCGACGCGCGTCGATCCGGTCGCGATCGAACAACTCAACGCCAGCGCGTCGTTGGCAGGTATCGCGCGAATCGTCGGCCTGCCCGATCTCCACGCCGGGCGCGGCATCGCCGTCGGCGCGGCCTTCTGGTCGCGCGGCGTCGTCCATCCGCATCTCGTCGGCAGCGATATCGGTTGCGGCATGGCGCTGTGGCGCACCGCCCTTAAGCTGCGCCGCTTCCGCCTCGATGCGGCCGAGAAGAAGCTGCATGGGCTGGAGGCCCCGTGGGATGGCGATCATGCTGAGGCGCTCGCCGAAGCCGGCCTGCCACCCGATCTCTACGGCGAAGGGCTCGGCAGCATCGGCGGCGGCAATCACTTCGCCGAGGCGCTGCGCGTCGAGCAACTGGTCGATGCGGACGGGGCGGCCGCACTCGGCATCGACCCGGCGCAGCTCCTGCTGCTCGTCCACAGCGGCTCGCGCGGCCTCGGCCAGGCGATCCTCGATCGCCACCTCGCGCGAGGCGGCGGCGCGTTGGCGGAAGGCAGTGAGGCGACAACCGCCTATCTCGCCGCGCACGACCAGGCGGTGCGCTGGGCCGAACTCAACCGTACGATCATTGCCGGGCGCCTGTTCGATCGCCTCGGCATCGCCGGCACGCGGCTGCTCGACATCTGCCACAACAGCGTCACGTCGCACGCGGGCGGCTGGCTCCACCGCAAGGGCGCGGCGCCCGCCGACAAGGGCGCGATCGTCATCCCCGGGTCGCGCGGCGCGCTCAGTTATGTCGTCCAGCCGCTGCCCGCGCGGGCGGACGAGGCGCTCCACAGCCTCGCCCACGGCGCCGGTCGCCGCTGGAGCCGCAGCGACGCGCGCGACCGCATCGCGCGCCGCTTTACCGTCGCCGAACTCGCCCGCACCCGCCTCGGCAGCCGCGTGATCTGCGAGGATCGCGCGCTGCTCTGTGAAGAGGCGCCCGAGGCCTATCAGGACATCCACCGCGTCGTCGCCGATCTTGTCGATGCCGGGCTGGTGCGCGTCATCGCGACGCTGCGCCCGCTGATCACCTACAAGATGCGCCGCTCATGAGCGTCGTGCTGCATCTATCGGCGGGGCAGGGGCCCGAGGAATGTCGCTGGGTCGTCGCGCAACTTGTCCGCGTCTTCGCCGATGAGGCGGCAGCGGAGCGCCTGTCGTGCGTCGCCATCGAGCCCGTCGCTGGCCCGATCGCTTCGGCGCTGCTCCGCGTCGAAGGGGAAGGCGCCGAGACCTTCGCCCGCGCCCGCACGGGCACGATCCGCTGGATCGGCACCAGCCGCTTTCGCCCCACCCACAAGCGCCGCAACTGGTTCGTCGCCGTCACCACCATCGCCGAAGCCGAGGACACGCCCGATCTGCGTGAGGTCGATATCGCCTATCAAAGCTACCGCGCCTCCGGCCCGGGCGGCCAGCACGTCAATACCACCAACAGCGCGGTGCGCGCGACGCATCTGCCGACCGGGCTGACCACCACAGCGCAGGACCAGCGCTCGCAATTCGCCAACAAGAAGCTTGCGCGATTGAAACTCGCGCTGCTGCTTGATGAGCGCCGCCGCGAGGGTGAGGCCGGTGGACGACGCGAACTATGGGGGCAGCATCACGCGCTCGAGCGCGGCAATGCGGTGCGGGTCTATGAGGGGGAGCGGTTTCGGCTGCGATGAGGGTGGGGCACGGCGGGGCTTGCAGTAACCTTCTCGCCGTGCTCACTTTATTTTGCCTCGCCGATATCGGCGCACCGCGCGATCGGCGGCAAAGGGGAAGCACAATGAAGTCGGTTTCACGCGCATATTGGGCGAGCCTCGCGCTCCTGGCTTTACCGGCGACAGCCGAAGCGAAGGGCATAACCTATGACTGCGACACGGCCGCCAATCACTTCTCCGAACTGAGCCTGCCGGCCGGGAGCGTCCCGTTCACCGTCTCCGGGAACGTTCAGCTGAACGCGTTTGCCGGAAGCAAGACCTATATCCCCATCGCGCGTATTCAAATCGGAGCGTCCACCGCACCCGGGCAGGCGCCGGATGCCTATGCCGGCTTTTCGCTCGCCGCACTGGCGACGGACCCGAAAAAGACGCCCCACGGCCCCTCCGCGATCCAGATGCTCAGCTACAATGTCGCCGGCAAGGAAGACGAACTCCTGCCTTTGTCGATGATGACAGCGCCGGGTACCGTGCAGGCTTTCACCTTGTCGTACGACGGCAGCAAGGTTCTCGTGACGCTCGGCAATGAATCGCGCAGCTTTCCCATCAAGATCGGCGACCCGGTCGTGCGGCTCGTCTGCTCGACCGGCGAATTCCTGTTCACGGATCTGACGATCGCGCCCGTGCGGTAGGAGCGGTAGCGAAGGGGGGAGGGGGATCGCTGGTTCATCACCCCACGCGCCGCATCGGTTCATGCGCACAAGTCTCGCCCTCATACCACCCATCGACCCGCCACGCGATCTTCTGCAGCAGCCCGGCGGTATAATGGCTCACGTCGATCATCTCGCCGGCATGGGCAAGGTCCGACAGGTCGAGCAGCGACACATGCGGCCACGCCCCGGCAGCGTCGCGCCAGATCGCGTTGAAGCGCTGCGTGCGCTCGCGCGTGTGGTTCATATGCGCGCGATATTGTTCGGGCGCGGCATTGTCGGGCGGCAGCACGATCAGCGCGGTGACACCGCGCTCGCCCAGCGTCCGGCACATCGCGGTGACGCACCAGCCATATAGCCCGACCTCGAGAAACTGCGCATCGTCGCCCCAGCGCGGATCGGAATAGTCGATCCCCGCGCCATAGACGACGTAAGGCGGAAACTGCTGCGCGGCGACGCTGCCGTCACGCAGGGATTTGAGCGCGAACAGCCGCGGGTTGTTGTCGAATTCCACCACTGCGCGGTGCGCACTGAAATGCGCGATGCCGCCTGACTGGCAGTCGAACATGATGCGCAGCGCCGCGGCCTGCGCGACGTCGGGCACATGGCCCGCAATCAGCGAAGTGCGGACCGCCGGATCGTGGAACGACTGGTCCGCGATCCAGTCGGGCGCCGACCGGCTGAAGCGCCCGTCGAGCGCGCTTGTATCGATCGCCGGGAATTTCTCGCGCACCCGGTCGAGCGCATAGGCCTCCATCCCCATATGCATCACGCGGCACGAAAAGGCGAAGTGGACCAGCGCGGGTGTCTTGCGGTCGACCATGACGAAGCCGACCAGCCCGTAATGGCCGTAACTGTCCCACGCGAAGATCGACCAGCTGTCGAACGCGACGACGTCGATGATGTCGCGTTCCAGCGCTTCCTCGGTCACGCGCGAGGCGGTGTAGTTGAGCTGGTTCGATCGGTTGATCAGCTCCGCGATCCGCCCGGCGAAATCGAGATTGTCCATCAGATAGGGCGCGCACGCCTTGATCCCGCAGCCGCGCAGGAAATCCTCGTTGGAAACCCCGGCGGTGGTGCGGTCGCCTTTCTTCCGCTCGAGCATGCGATATTCGGCGATGCGGTTGCGCTCGGCCCCGGCATGCGCGTCGACCAGCGCCTGTAGATCGTCGTCGCAATCCGCCGCGCTCGCGTCGAGCAGCTGGATCTGCGGCACGGCGTGCGCCACCTCGCGCAGATTGGCCGGATTATCGTCGACGAACAGCACATTCTGCGCGCGCAGCTGCATGTCGTCGATGATCGCGGCGACCGCCGGCCCCTTGGGGGTGAAGGCGATATGCGGGAAGACGAACTCGTCCCACAGGCCGAGCGCGACGAGCCGCGCCTGCGCCGTCTGAAAATCGTTCTTCGAGCAGATCGACGACAGCACGCCGCGCGCGTTGAGCGTGCGGATCATGTCCGCACGGCGCGCGAACAGCGTCACCCGCGCATCATCGGCGAGCGTGCCGGCCCACAAGGTGTCGTCGAGATCCCAGATGACCAGCTTGATCGACATGTCGGTGTCTCCGGTCAGACGAGGTAACGGAAGAAGCGCTTGTTGGCGGCGATCGCGCTGCGCACCGGCGCCGAAAGCGATGCGCGCTTCACGCGCCGGATCGACGGCGTGCGATGCGACGGCGACAGCGACACGAGCAGCGTGAGCATCGCACGCGGGCGCTGCGGCGGCGTCCCGCGATGCAGTGCGAAGGTGTTGACGAAATAGACGTCGCCCGGCTCCGACAGCACCACGCCGGCGCCCTTTTCGAGCTTGAGTCCGGCCAGCTCATCGTCGCCGAACCGCCGCACTTCGTAGAAGTCGCGCAGGCCGGAGGTGCCGGGTATCACCTCGGTCGGGCCGTCGTCGCGGCTCTCGATCGCGCCGAGCGGGATGAACACGCGGATGAAATTGAACGGTTCGGCACAGTCGCGGTGCCAGTTCTGGTTCTGATAGGGCGCGGCACCGGGCTGGCTGATCCACGCCCACGCCCAGCTGATCGCCGCCGATGGTCCCAGCACCTCACGACAGAATTCGGCCAGCGCCGGCGCGGTGCAGATGTCCCAGAACGCCGCGCTGTCGACGATGCGCTGCGGGTCCATATAGAGGAACGGGTGCGCACCGTGGCGCGGGCTTCCTTCATGGCGAAAGTCGCTGGCATAGGGGTCGTGATAGCTTGGCTGGTTGTCGAGCTCCTCGGCAAAGGCGCGCAGCGCGGCAGCGGGGATTGCCTGCGACTCGAAATGAAAATCGTTCGCGTCGAACGCGGCCGCGCGTTCGGTTTGCCCGCGGCGCGCAAAGGGCATTTTCAGCCGCTGCTCGATCCGCGCGCCCTTGCCGACCCAGGCCGGGTCGTTCGATCGCGTGCGCAACCAGAAGATATAGTTATAGGCATAGTTGGCGCGCGCGAGATAACGCAACCGCGCCAATGGCCCGTCGCGGCGGGTCCCCTCGGTCACCTGCGCGTGCCACGCCTTGATCCCCGCCTCCGGCGTATCCGAAAGACCCCGCAGCCGCGCCTGCCCGAATTGCCCCATTCTGCTGTCCCTCCCGCGCCGCAAAATCGAGGCCCTCTCATTTTAGCGGCATTTGGCGGGATGCGGCGGTGCGGCCGCAAGAATTGGGCACCGGCCGGGGCGTGCGGCCACCTGGCCTGTGCTGCCCGCGCGCAAAATTGTCGCGATTCCGGTTATCGCTGCGCGGCTGTCCTAGAATGAGCGAAACGTCGCCTCGATCGAGCATCAGGATACGACATTTTGGCCAAGCCGGGAGTCCGCCGATGACTGATCGAACATGCCAGCGCAGCAATTGTCTCTCCTCATGGGGCCGTAACGCCGCTTGAGCCCGCATTATCCTGAAGCCGTCCCCGTAAACTCAGAGCCGATCGCGTCATTTGGCCGCTTCGGCACGCCCCGGAGCCAATGATGAAGATTCTCGACAACAGCCGGATCACGACCAAGATCATCAGCCTTCTGGCGATGCTCGGCGTGTTGACCGTGGCGATCGGCTGGATCGGTTCCAATGCGCTGCGCCGGACCAATGGCACCTACACGGCGCTCGTCGGTAATCTCTCCTCGTCGATCAAGATGACGCAGGTCAATATGCGGATCGCCGTGATGACGCGCTCGGGCTACCAAACGATGGCCTATGACGGCGCGAGCCGTCAGGCCAAGGCGGCCGCTCTGGCCGAAAAGGAAGCCTATGACAGTGCGCGCACCCGGCTCGCCGATATCGAAAAGGCCCAGCCCGAATTCGCCGCCAAAATCCTCGAATTTCGCGCCGGGGTGGAGGCGCTGCACGCCCTGACCGGCGAAGCCGTCGCGCTGGGCCTGGCGAATCGCAACGCCGAGGCCGTCAAGCTGCTCGAACAGTCCGACGGCGTGAGCGCGCCGCTTGCCAAGGCGGTCACGGCTTTCAACGAGGAGCAGATACTGAACGGCACCACCGGTTCCCAAACGCTCGATAGTGCGACATCGGCAACCTCCTGGACGTTGATGATCCTCGCCATCGTCGGCGCGGTCGGCGGCATGGTCGTCAGCTTCCTCGTCGCGCGCTTCGGCATCACAGGTCCGCTCAACAGCTTGCGCGAAACCATGAGCCGCCTTGCCGCAGGCGAGCACCGCGCCGAGGTTCCCGGCGTCGAGCGCGGTGACGAGGTCGGCGCAATGGCGAAGACCGTTCTGGTGTTTCGCGATGCCGCAGTTGCGCAGGATGCCGCCGTCGCCGAAAAGGTCGCGGACGAGGCCCGGCAGCAGCGCGTCGTCGAAATCGTCTCGGCCAGCCTCGCCAGCCTGTCCGACGGCGATCTGACCGCGGCCATAGAAAGCGACTTTCCGCGCAATTTTCAGGATCTCAAGGATAATTTCAACGCCGCTTTGGGCAATTTGCGCGCGCTGATCGGTGGCGTCACCCAGAGCGCGCACGGCATCCGCACCGGGTCGCAGGAGATTGCGCAGGCGTCGGAAGATCTCGCGCGCCGCACCGAGGGCAACGCCGCGAGCCTCGAGGAGACCAGCGCTGCGCTGGTGCAGATCGACACGCGGCTCAAGGCCACCGCGCTGTCGTCGAGCGAGACGGTGGCACGCGCCGACCAGGCGATCGCCACGGTCGGCGGCGGCCGCGCCACCGCCGAACAGGCGGTGCAGGCGATGGAGCGCGTGTCGGACAGCGCCAAGGGCATCGACAGCGTCATCGAGGGGCTCGACAAGATCGCCTTCCAGACCCGCGTTCTGGCGATGAACGCGGCGGTCGAAGCCGGGCGCGCGGGAGACGCCGGGCGCGGCTTCGCCGTGGTGGCGGATCTCGTCTCGGCACTGGCGATGCGCGCCGAGGAAGAAGCCAAGCGCGCCCGCGACCAGCTGACGCTGACGCAGACCGATATCGTCACCGCAGTACAGGCGGTGCAGAAGGTCGACGGCGCGCTGGCCAATATCTCGGGCGATGTCGGCGAGGTCCACACCCTGCTCGGCACGATGGCCGATGATGCGACTGCGCAGTCCTCGGCCATTTCGCAGATCACCGCCGCGATCGGCGCGATGGACCAGTCGACCCAGCAGAACGCCGCGATGGTCGAGCAAACCTCCGCCGCCGCGCGCAATCTCACGGCCGAGGTCGGCTCGCTCTCCGAACACGCTGCGGCGTTCAGGGTCGAAGATGGTCCACCCGCCCGCCGCGCGCAGCCCGCCGCATCGCCCGCGCCCCTTCGGGCCGGCGCAACGAAAAAGGCCGCCGCGCCCTATCGCTCGCTCGTCAAGGCCTCACCGTCCATGGCCAGCGCCGGCGGCGCCGACGATTGGAACGCCTTCTGACGGCACGCGTGGCCCAACGTTGGTCCGATGGCGCGCACGCGTCATCAAGACGACGGCTGCCCCACCGTGTCGAAGGGTGTGATATCGGCGTAGCATCCCATCTCGCCCAGCACGCAGCGGCTGGGCGAGATGGCGAACAACAAGATGCCCAAGCCTGTTGCGCCGAGACAAGGGCACGCGCGAAATATTGCCGCCGCGCGCACCATCTCCGCGCCTCCGCGCCTCCGCGCCTCCGCGCGAACAAAATATCCGACGGTGCTGCACGCCTCACGGCAGCGATTGAAAGCAACGGAGGCAGCGCCTCCACCCGCTAATCGGCTTCGAGATCCACAAACGCCACGACATCGTTCTCGGTAGCGATCCACAGCGCGGCCTGGACTTCTGCCGGCTCGCGCTGCCCAACCTGCATCGCCTCGGCCAGCGGCCCGTAGAACAACGTCACCGCGACCGGATCGCCGTCATCGAGAAAATAGAGCCGGACATTGGCGCTGGCGGAGACGGTACGCATCCGCCCGCGATGCAGGGGCACGGACTTCGGCGCAAGCCATTACCGGCGGCGCAGTATCGAGCGAGACGCAGCGCGCCACCGCCGCCTCGCATTCCGGCGGGCGGCGGCGGACACGATCTCGTGCTCAGAGGCCGCTTTTTCCCGGCGCGATCAGCGGCTTCTCGCCAACCTGGTCGCTCCGTGTCGGGCCGTCCGGGATGGTGCCGGGCGTCGGATCTTCCACGTCGGGCGCCTTGACGGTCTCGGCCGGGTCGGTCTCCGCTGCGGGGTTGGCTTTTTCGTTTTCTGACATCGTCACCTCCTGGAAAACGTTCAATCCTTGAGAGGAGTGATGCGTTCCATGCGAGATGGCCGCGACGGCAAGCGGCCCCGGCGGGAGCCGCCCCATTTGCGGTCGTTGCGCCATGCAACCGCATAGGGCAGTCTCACCCGATGGTTGATGACGAACTGCACTTGCTCCGCGCGCTCGCTCTGATGTGCGCCCAATACATCGGGGAGGGTGATTGGGTCGATCATGAATGCATCGGGGCTGGCGAGGAAGCCGTCGCCCAGCTTGTGAAGCACGGAATGATTGAGCCGTCGGGACGGGGCGGTCGCTGGACGGACGCCGGTGAACGCCTCATGCGGTGATAGCGCCAGCTATCGCCCGGTAGCTCACATCAAATTTCCTGATAGACTGCAGGCATGACGGTGCATCCTCCAGAAGGCTTGCGAAAGCGGCGGTTGATCACGGGGCAGTCGTTGCGACGTCGGCCATTGGGGCGATGTTCTGGTGGGGTGTTCACTTCCACGTCTTCGGAAGCGACATCAGCCTTGCCGCTCATCCGGAGCAGTTGGGCTTGCCAATACTGATTGCGGTGGCGGTATCCGGAGGCGTCTACGCCGTATCCGGATTGTCAGGGGCTATCAGAACAGTAGGCGGGTTTTTCATAATTCTGGCCGGCGCCTATCTAATTGGCGTCATGCGACGGCTATTTGGCTTATAGCCGACCGACTGGTGTCGCGATGAAACGCCGCCTTGCAGCAAGCGCGCCGGGCCAACATTCAGACAGTCGTTGACGCCTCCCGATCGCCGTGGTTGCATCGCCAGCACCAGCTACGAAAAAGGTGGAGCCGCCGGTGCCGATCCCCGAAACGACGGGCGCGTTCGCCATTGTTCCGCACAATGATCTGTCCGGCGCCCTCCCGTTCTGGGAGCGCCTCGGCTTCGCGCGGACGGGCGGCGATAGCGCCTATATGATCATGACCGGTTGGGGATGCGAGGTTCACCTGACGCAGGCCGGCTCCGGCCTGTGGCGCGTGCCGGCGGAGCACAACCCCTTCGGTGTCTTCATCCGCACGCCCGATGTCGACGCGATCGCCGCGCGGGTCGATGATCTCGTCATTCGCCCCGGCGGCGTTCTTCGTCACCGGGAATGGGGGCTGTATGAGGTCGGTATCGCCGGCCCGGATGGTATCCTCGTCCGCATTGGTTGGCCTTCCCGCCTGGCGAAGGGCGATCCGGCGATCCGGTGACAGCGCATCTATCCCCCCCGAACCGGACGGACGAAACAGGCGGACGTACTGCCGCCGGTCTTCCAGCTTTCGAAATCGCTACTCGAGCCAGTTAACGACGACGAGGTCCGCGACACGCGCGAACTCGGCGACGTTCGCGGTAACCAGCGTCCGCCCGAGACCAAGGCTATGCGCGGCGATCAGCATGTCGTTGGCGCCAATCGGTGTTCCGCTTTGTTCGAGCTTCGCGCGCAAATCGCCATATGCGGCATCGGCCGGGGGTTCGAGCGGCAGGACCGGAAGCGCACCGAGGATTGCGTCGATCCGGGCGGACAGCGCCGACGACCCCTTCTTGGCGGCGCCGAAGCGAAGTTCCGCGGCCACGATGACACTTGTCGCGACCGCATCCTCGCCCACTTCGGCAATCTTGCGCGCCACCCGCCCGGCGGGATTGCGGACGAGATCGGAGATGATGTTCGTATCCAGCAGATAGCCGCTCATAGCTCGACCGGTTCGGGCGCGGGGTCCTCGATGTCGGGGAAATCCTCGTCGAGCGGCGCGAGCGTCGCGAGAAGCGCCAGCAGCGATCGTGGTGGCGCCGCTTCGATCACGATCTTCCCGTTCTCCTTGCGCATGATCGCGTCCTCCCCCGGCAATTCAAATTCACGCGGGATCCGCACCGCCTGACTGCGGCCGTTCTTGAACAATTTCACATGTCGCTCGACGCTCATGAACCAGATCTCCTGGCATATGGCTTAGCATATGCCATTTGCCTTGCCAATTAGTTGAACCGCCGATTCGCCGTCCCGGGAAGTACGCGGCAGGAAAAATGATCCGCCATCCTCCATAAACCGCGCACTCCGCTAAGTTCGCGCAACGCGCGCCGGCTAGGGCAATCGCGGCTTTCAGTAATGGATAGTTAAGCATCTGATATAGAATATATAAATACGACTATCGCTACATGCTGATCCGACTTGGCTATCCGCCAAGGACCCCTGACAAAAGGATGCGGTCCCGCCCCTGACAAAAGGATGCGGTCCCGCGACGCAAAAATCGCTTAGTCGCGCGTCTCCACGTTCAGCGTGATTCAACAGTTCGCGCCGCTGCTTTATCCGCCGCCGCCATGACAAACGGACGCCCCACGGCCTACAAGCCCGAATTCGCCGGCATCGCCAGGCGGCTGTGCCGCAACGGCGCCACCGATATCGAGGTCGCCGATATTCTCGGCATCGCGGTGCGCACCTTTTATCGCTGGTGCCTGCTCCATGACGACTTCACCGCCGCCGTGCGCGTCGGCAAGGACGCCGCCGACGATCGCGTCGAGCGTTCACTCTACCAGCGCGCCGTCGGTTACGATTATGTCGCGGAAAAGATCGTCACGCCGCGCGGCGGCGCGCCGATCGCCATGCCCTTCATGGTACATGTCCCCGCCGATGTCCGCGCCGCTTTGCATTGGCTCGCCATTCGCCGGCCCAAACCATGGGCACGCACGCCCGAACAACCCGAAATCGATATCGCCCGCCTCGTCGCCGAGGGCCGCCAGCGCGTCGCACGCGAGAGCGCGAAGCAGGCAGTCGTCGAAAAGGCGCGCTTCAAAGCCGCCGTCGACGCCGAGGTCGCGCGGCAGCTGTCATGCCCGCCGGCCTAGCCGCGCGCTCGCGCCATTCGCCGCGACCGCCGTCGCCACCAGACCAGACCGGCGATCGCCCCGACCAGCGCCGCCGCCCACGGCCACAGCGCGAGCAGGCGCGGGATCAGCAGCTCGTGCAGTGCATTGTCCATGATCTGCTGCGGCGCGCTATATCCCGGCGGCATCGGCAGCACATGGTTGTCGCGCGCAAAGGCGTCGTAATCGGCCCGCATCGTCGCGAAGCGCGCGGGCTGCGCCGCCGACAGGTCGATGGTTTCGCCCGGGTCGGTGGTGATGTCGTAGAGATGCCATCGGCCATTGCCGTACGGCGGCAGATTCTCGACCAGCTTGTAATCGCCCTTGAACAGCGCGGCATTGCCCGACAGTTCATAGCCGAGCGGCGCGTCGGCCGGATGCGCCTGCGTTGCCGTTGCGGTGAGCAGCGGTGCCAGGCTGTAGCCGATCATCGGCGCGACCGCTCGGCCGTTGAAGCGGCCCTGCTGCCCCGGAACGCCCGCCAGCGCGAGCAGGGTCGGGACGATGTCGGTGACATGCGTGAAGCTTCCCGCCACCCGCCCGCCGCTGATCGCCGGGTTGCCCGGCCAGGCGATGATCAGCGGCACGCGCAACCCGCCCTCGCTGGCGCTGAACTTGTAGCCGCGCAGCGGCGCCACCGCCGCGCTGGCAAAGCCCGCGCCGATCGCGGTCAGCGATCCCGGCCGACCCTGCTGCGCGATGCTCTGGTCGTAATGCTGGTTGGCGTTCCAGCGCGTGAACGCGCCCGAATGCATCGGGTCGATCGCCTCGGCGCCATTGTCCGACAGGAACACGAAGATCGTATTGTCATACGCGCCGGTTGCTTTGAGATGCGCGACCAGCCGGCCGATCTCGCGGTCCATCGCTGTCGCCATCGCGCCATAGGCCGCCATCGCGCCGACCCGCTGCGTCTTGTCCTCGGCGCTCAGCGCATTCCAGTCGCCGGTCGATTTCATCGTCCCCATACGGACGCCCGCCGGCATGATGCCCTTCGCGATCGCCGCGGCGCGGCGTTGCTCGCGCAGCGCGGTCCAGCCGGCGGCATAGCGCCCGGCATAGGCGGCGATGTCCGCGTCGGGCGCCTGCACCGGGATATGGTTGGCGAGGAAATTGACCGAGGCGAGAAACGGCTTGCCGCTCGCCTGCCCGGCATCAATGTAGCGCATCATCTTGTCGACGATGAAGGTCGACGAATAATAGGGCCGGGGAAGGTGCGCCGGCTTGCCATCCTCGCTCCAGTCGGCCTTGTCGTACAGCAGCAGGTTGGGCTTCTCCTCGAAATTGTCGGCGCCCGACTGCGACAGCGCAAAGGCATGGTCGTAACCATGCGCGGTCGGCAGCGTCGCCGGGGTGTGGCCGAGATGCCATTTGCCCGTCAGATAGGTGCGATAGCCCGCCGCGCGCAGCTGGTCGGCGATCGTCACGACATGGTCGGTGAGATGCGTTTCATAGCCGGGCTGGCCGACATGTGCCGGCGGGATCGTCTCGGGCATGTTGCCCAGTCCCGCGCGGTGGTTGATCACCCCGGTCTGCAGCATGGCGCGCGTCGGCGCGCACGATCCGGCGACATGGAAGTTGGAAAAGCGCACCCCGCGCGCGGCGAGCGCGTCGATATTGGGCGTGGCCATCTCGCCGCCGAACGCCCCGACATCGGTAAAGCCCCAGTCGTCGGCCAGCAGGATGACGATGTTGGGCTTCTTCGCCGGCGTATCGGGCATCGCCGGCGCGGCGCAGAACAACAGGGCAGCCAGCGCCGCCACCACGCGCAGGCGCGCTGACCGTGTCACAGATGCGCTGCCGCGAATGCCCTGATCTGCTCGAGCGTGACGAAGCCGCGGTGCGCGGAATCGATCTGGCTGAAGCCCTTGGCGACGCGCGGCATGCCGGCCTTGGCCTCGTCGAGCGTCAGCTTGCCGTCACTGTTCTTGTCGGCCGCAGCGAAGCGTGCGGTCAGCAGCGCGTTGGTCGTCGCGCTGAGCTGAGCGACGGCCGGTGTGGCGGCCGCAAGCATCGCGGCCAGGGCAAGCATATATCTCATCTACAGCGCCTTTCTGATGTTGGTTTCGTCGAGCAGGGGATCGATCCGGCCGCGCGCCGCAGCATCGAGCGCGGCGTAGCGGGCGCGCAGCTCGGCAAGACATTTGACCTGATATTTGAACACACCTTGGCGATAGGGGAGCCCCATCGCGGTCATCGCGAAGGTCTCCTCGCCGGCATCGAGTGCCGATGCATTGGCGAGCAGGAAGGGCAGATAGACCTCGCCCACCAAGCGCAGCAGCCGGCCGATCACGGGGTCGAGGGGCGTCCCCGCATCGTCCCAGCTGCCGTCGATCCCCGACATGTCGTCGATATGGAGCAGCCAGCGAAAGGTATAAGGATAGTCGCGGCGCATCATCGCCTGCGCGGTCGGGTCGACGCCGAGCTGCGAAATCTGGCCGTAAAGGCTGAACTCGGCCATGCTCGGCCGCGTGCCGAACAGGCAGTGGCGGTTGACGACATGCGCCTCCAGCGCTTCGAGCACCGCGCGGGTCGATGCCTCGATGAGCGGGAAATTCTCCGCCGTACAACCGACGATTGCCATGCGCCCGACCTGGCGCTCGCGGAATTGCGCGGCATAAGCCAGGCTCCGGTCGAGACCGCCGCCCTTGAAGGCATCGAACGCCAGCCACCGGCTCATCTGGACCTGGTCGATTTCGGCCAGCCAGCGATAACCGAACATCGCCTTGGTCAGCCATTCATCGGCAAAATCCTCGATCAGATGCGCAAGGAAGGCGCGCGCCGGGTCGGGCGGCAGCACCGATCGCGCGGCATGGCGCGCTTCGAGCGCATAGATCAGCGGCGTCGAGTCATTGTGAAAGCTGCCGTCGGGAAACGCGACCACCGGGATGACCGGCGCCTTTACCCTTGCCGTGGCCGCGCCGTGCGTCGCGGCGCCATGCTGCCAGATGTGCGGCAGCCGGCGATAGCGCATGAGCGCGCGGATCTTGAGCGAGTAGGGGGAGCCGAGCGCGCCGTTGATCGTGTACATCGCCGCCGCGCCTCAGCCGAAATCACCGGCCGTCGCCATCGCGCCCATTCGCGCGGCGATGGCGTGGAACTCGGCGACAGTCTCGTCGATGATCTCCTTCGCGGTCTTGATGCCGTCGATCAGCCCCGCGGTCTGCCCCGCGAGCCCGACCGCAGCCTCCATGTCGCCGCCGAAATAGAGCTCCTGCAACCGCGCAAAGGTATCGGCCGGCATCAGCCCGGCCTCGTGGATCGCGGCGGTACGCTGGGTCTTCAGCGCGCGGATGCACGGCGTCGATTTCTGGTTGAGCACCAGCGTGCCGGTCTCCTTGGCGTCGATGATCGCCTGTTTGTAATTATGGTGCACCGGGCTTTCGGCGCACGACACGAAGCGCGTGCCCATCTGCACGCCCTCGGCGCCGAGCGCGAAGGCCGCCGCCATGCCCTTGCCGTCGCAGATCCCGCCCGCCGCGATCAGCGGAATGTCGGTGATGCGGCGGATCGCCTGGAGCAGCACCAGCGTCGAGACTTCCTCGGGGTTCTTGAAGCCTCCGCCTTCCGATCCCTCGACGATCAACCCGTCGATCCCGGCGGCGACGCACTTCGCCGCCGTGTCGACCGTCGGCACGGCATGATAGACGGTGATGCCGGCCTGCTTGAGCGGCCCGACGAACTTGGCCGGGCTGCCGGCCGAGGTCGTCACGAACTTCACGCCCGAGCCGCAGATGAAGTGCAGCATCGCATCGTCCTTGAGGAAGCGGATCGGCAGATTGACCCCGAACGGCGCATCGGTCAGCGCCTGCATCTTCAGGATCTCGGCCTTGCACGCCTCGGTCTCGCCCGACGACGTCTCGATGATGCCGAGCCCGCCCGCCGCGCACACGGCGTGCGCGAGCTGCGATCGTGCGATCCAGCCCATCGGCGCCTGGATGATCGGGTAGCGCGCGCCCGTCGCGGCGAGGAAGCGGTTGGTCACTCTATTCTCCCGTCACATCAGCCTGGTCTGTTTGATCTCGCTCGATCCGGCCGGCAGGCTGAACATCATGCCATCCTCGCCGACGATGATCGGACCGCCGAAGCGCGTCGCCGCATCGCCGAGAAAGGCCGGGTAGAAGAAGCTGTTGGGTATGGCGGGAACGATGTGGCTAAGCACCAGTTCCTTCACCCCCGCGGCCTTGGCGACCTCGGCGGCCTGTTCGGGCGTGGTGTGGTAGTTGACGATGTCGCGCATGATCTGGGCGAGGTTGGCGCTCCCCTTGGCGGCAAGGCTGCGCGACATCGCTCCGACGAGGCGCGGCTGCAGGGCCTCATGGACGATCAGATCGGCACCCCGCGCGGCGGCGATCACCGTCGGCGACTTGGCGGTGTCGCCGCCCAGCACCAGCGAGCGACCCTTGTAATCGAAGCGATAGCCGACCGCCGGCTTGACCGGACCATGGTCGACGCGGAACGCGGTCACCTTCAGCCCGTCTTCCTCGAGCACCACGACGCGGTCGCCCGTGCCGGGGCCGGGCAAAGCGAAGGGCAGGGCGATGCCGCCCGCACCCGAGGGCGGCGCGATCTTGGGGCCGTGATGGCCGGTGCGATAGCTGTCGTCGATGGCATAGGCGGCGTTGAAGCCCGCCACGACGCGGTCGACGCCGGGCGGTCCATGGATCGGCAGCGGCGCGGTGTTGGTGCCCGCCGTCCAGCGCATCATCATCAGCGGCCCCATGCCGTCGATATGGTCGGAGTGGAAATGCGTCAGGAACACGCCCTCGATCCGGCCGAGCGGCAGCCCCATTACGTTGATGTTGCGCCCGCTGCCCTCGCCGGCATCGACAGCGAAAATATGCTTGCCGGCGATCACGACATTGCACGGCCCGGCACGCGCGGGATTGGGAAGCGGCGAGCCGGTGCCGCAGAGCGCAACATGCAGTCCGTCGGGCAGCCCGGCGGTCGCATCGCGCCCTACCCGTGCATCGACGGCACGCGCGAACAGCGACTCGCCGATCGCAGCCTGTCGCGAACGAACGGCGAGCCCAACCACCAGCAGCACCGCCACCAGCGCGATCAGGACCTTGCTGCGTGTGCGCACGGCTCTCTCCCCATTCTTATGCGGGCGGTTATGCGCGAAAGTAATGGCATTATCAATGCCAATATGTCGCGCAGTGGTGGAATGCGGGCGCGAATTCTGGCAGCTTTGCCGCATGTCGCGGACCGTCATCCTTTATGCCGCTGCCCTGGCCGTCGCGCTGCTCGCGCTCGAATGGCTGCAGCTGCGCTACGCCGTGCGCGCGGTCTCGCCCGAACTCTATATCGGGCTGCTCGCGCTGGGCTTCTCCGGGCTCGGCCTGTGGGCGGGGCGCCGGCTGACGCCGCGCCCTGCGCCCGCCGCCCAGTTCGCGCGCAACGAGGCGGCGATCCGCTCGCTCGGGCTGACCGCGCGCGAGTGCGAGATCCTCGACCTGCTTGCCTCGGGCCGCTCCAACAAGGAGCTGGCGCGGACGCTCGGCATCTCGCCCAACACGGTCAAGACGCATGTCGCCCGCGTCTACGAGAAGCTCGGCGTCGACCGGCGAATCCGCGCGATCGAAAAGGCGCGCCGGCTGGCGATGATCGCCGGAGCGGATCAGCCGGCGGGGTGAATTTCGCACAAATCACCCTTCCGGGTGATGGTGCGCGGCCGGGGAGGGCGGCATCGCGGGGGCCGCAACGTTGCGGCTTACGGGACGGGGGGACGACATGGCACGCTATGCACTGATCTATGGGGCATTGTCGGGGACGGTGATCATCGCGGTGATCATGGCCGGCATGATGTTTGGCGGGTTCGGCCACTCCTTGTGGTTCGGCTATCTGGTGATGCTGGTCGTGCTGGTGTTCATCTTCGTCGGGATGAAGCGCTACCGCGATATCGAACGTGGCGGCGTGATCCGCTTCGGCCGCGCGCTGGGGCTCGGGCTGGCGATCGCGGGCGTGGCGGGCATCGCCTATGTGCTGGTGTGGGAGCTGTATCTCGCGCTGACCCACTATACCTTCATGGACGATTACATCGCCTCGCTGATCCGCGCAAAAAAGGCGCAGGGCGTCAGCGGCGCGGCGCTGGCCAAGGTGATCGCGGAGGGCGAAAGCATGCGCGCGATCTACGCCAATCCCTTGTGGCGCATGGGCATGACCTTTGCCGAAATCGCGCCGGTCGGGGTCGTCGTTGCGCTGTTTTCCGCGCTGGGGCTGAGCGACAGTCCGATTTCGCGGGGCTTGCGGCGGTTGCGAAAGTAATCGCACAATACCGTGAAAATAGGGGCTTGATCGCGGACTCGCAGACTGCGAGAATCGGACGTGATGAAGACGAAGCGCCGATCGACCTTCCGCACGATGTTGCGCCGCGCCGGCCCGCCGGCCGCGTTGCTGATCGTCGGGCTGTTCTTCGGCGGTTATGCGGTGCTCGGGCCGAACGGTGCGCTCGCTTATGGCGACATCAAGCGCCAGCTGGCGCAGCGCCAGGTCGAGCTGGCTTCGCTCGATCAGCACCGTGCGGAGCTGCGCAACCGGGTCAATCTGCTCGACCCGCGGCATGCCGATCCCGACATGGTCGACGAGCTGGTGCGCAAGGACCTCAATGTCGCGCATCCCGACGAGGTCATCGTCCCGCGCAAGAAGTAATCGCGGCGGCGCCGTCTGGCGCTTTGTCCATCGATCTGCCAGCATCGTGCGGTTATCCCTGCCGGAGAGCGCAATGCGATTGAAACTGTTTGCCACGGCGGCCCTCGCCGCGCTCGCTGCCTGTTCGCCCAACAATATGGTGGCGAGCGGCAACGAGACCGCGATGGTCGCGCTGCCGACCGACGACTGGGCGAAATTCCGCGATACCTTCATCAACGACTGGTTCGTGATCGATCCGGCCAATGCGGTCTATCAGGGCAAGCATGACTTTGACGGCAAGCTCGGCGACTGGAGCGCGGCGGGGCTCAAGGCGCAGGGCGATTTCCTGCGCGACGCGATCGCCAAGGCGCAAGGGTTCGACGCGAGCAAGCTGAGCAAGGACGATGCGTTCGAGCGCGATTATCTGGTCACCGTCGCGCAGGGCAAGCTGTTCTGGCTGGAGGATGCCGACCAGCCGCATACCAACCCGGCTTATTATATCGGCAACGGGCTCGACCCCAATGTCTATGTCGCGCGCAACTATGCCGATGCGCCGACCCGGATGAAGGCGCTGATCGGCTATTTCAAACAGGTGCCCAAGGCCGCCGCGAACATCCGCGCCAACCTTCGCGTGCCGATGCCGCTGAGCTTCGTGAAGCTGGGCGTCGCCGGGTTCAACGGTTTTGCGGATTATTATACCGGCGACGCCAAGGCGGCGTTCGCGAGCGTCAAGGACCCGGCGCTGCAAAAGGCGTTCGACGATGCCGCCGCACCCGCCGCCAAGGCGATGCGCGACCTGGCGAGCTGGCTCGACGGGCAGAAGGCGACCGCAACGCAGGACTTCGCGCTCGGCACCGACCGCTTCGCGCGGATGGTCAAGCAGACCGAGGGTGTCGACGTCCGGCTCGACCTGCTCGAGGCGGCGGGCCGCGCCGACCTGGCGCGCAACCAGGCGGCGCTCAAGGAAGCCTGTGCGCGCTATGCGCCGGGGGCGACGATCGTCGCCTGCACGGCGAAGGCCGGGGCGCACAAGGCCGAGGGCGGTCCGGTCGCGGCGGCGCGCAAGATGATCCCCGACCTGCGCGCCTTCGTGATCAAGAACGACCTCGTCTCGATCCCCGGCACCGAGGAGGCGCTGGTCGAGGAAAGCCCGCCCTATAACCGGCAGAACTCGGCCTATATCGACCCGCCGGGGCCGTTCGATAAGGGCGTGCCGTCGGTCTATTATCTCGCGCCGCCCGACCCGAGCTGGTCGAAGGAAAAGCAGGACGCCTTCGTGCCCGGCTATGGCAATCTGCTGTTCACCTCGGTGCACGAGGTGATGCCGGGGCATTTCGTCCAGTTCCTCCATGCTAACCGCTCGCCGTCGAAGTTCGGCAGCCTGTTCGTCGGTTATGCCTTTGCCGAGGGCTGGGCGCATTACAGCGAGGAGATGATGTGGGAGGCCGGGCTCGGCGCAGGCGACCCCGAGACGCATGTCGGCCAGATCTCCGAGGCGCTGCTGCGCGATTGCCGTTATCTGTCGGCGATCGGCATGCACGCGCGCGGCATGAGCATGGCGCAGTCGAAGCAGATGTTCATCGAGCAATGCTATCAGGACGAGGGCACGGCCGACCAGCAGGCCGCGCGCGGCACCTATGATCCGGCCTATCTCAACTACACGATGGGCAAGCTGATGATCCGCAAGCTGCGCGCCGACTGGACCGCCGAGCATGGCGGCCGGAAGAGCTGGAAGGCGTTCCATGACACGTTCCTCGGCTTTGGCGGACCGCCGATCCCGTTGGTCCGCAAGGCGATGCTGGGGAGCGAGGAAGGCCTGTTCTGAAGGTCTGAACATCGCCCGCGGCATCAGCGCGACTGTTTGAGCACCGGAACCTCGTCGAGCATTTCGGCGGGCTGCGGGTTGCGGATCGCGGGGCGCAGCCGGGAGAGGCTGCAGATGCCGGCGATGACGGCGAGGCCTGCCGCGACCAGCGGCGGGGTCTTGTCGCCGCCGACGCCGAAGGCGAGCAGCGTCGCGACCAATGTCGCGCCGGTGGTCTGCCCGACCAGGCGCACGGTCGAGACCAGCCCGCCCGCCGCCGCAGCCCGCTCGCGCGGCGCCGAGCCGATGATAAGCCGGGCATTGGGTGGCAGGAAGATGCCGAAGCCCGAACCGCACAGCGCCATGCGCCAGGCGATGTCGTACCATTGTGGATGCGGCGGGATGAAGGCGATGAGCAGCAGCGCGGTGATCGAAATGACCATGCCGATGCCGCCGAGGATGCCGGCCGGGATACGGTTGGACAGCCAGCCGGCGAGTGGTGCGACGAGCACGTTGGTGAGCGGCCAGGGCGCAAGCATGATGCCCATCTCGGGCGGGGTGAATCCGAATTCGTGCTGCAGCCGGAACGGCGTCGAGATGATCAGCGTCATCGAGGCACTGAACGCGACGAAGCCGCTCAGCGCCGACAGCGCAATGACCGGGCTGGCGAGCAGGTCGATCGGCAGGATCGGGCTGTCCTCGCTACGCTGGCGCCGTACGAAGCTGACCCCGATTAGCGCGCCGAGCAGCACGATCGCCGCCGAGACGACGGGCGAATTGCCGTGCACGCCGCTCTCCAGCCCGCCGATCACCAGACCGAACATCGCCGCGCACATGACTGCGCCGAGCACGTCGAAGCGCGTTTCGTGCGGCGCCGGATCGGGCAGCGACCGGCCGAGGAACAGCGAGCCGAGCGCGAATGGCACTGCACAGGCGAACACCCATGGCCAGGGCGCCGCGCCCAGTACGAAACCGCCGATCGTCGGTGCCGCCGCGGCCGAGGCCGAGACGATCGCGGAGTTGATCCCGAGCCCGCTGCCCAGGCTATTGGCCGGATAGGTCGCACGGAGCAGCGCGGCGGAGACGCTGAGCGCCGCCGCCGCCCCGACCGCCTGTGCGGCGCGGACGATCAGCAGGAAGGGCAGGCTCTTGGCGAAGAAGCACAACAAGGTCGCGATAAGGAAGATGGTCTGGCCGAGCTGATAGGTGCGCTTGAGCCCGATCCGCTCGCCGAGCCCGGCAAAGGGCAGCAGCAGCATGACCAGCATGAGCTGGTAGACGGTGACGACAAGCACCACTGCCGACGAATCCACGCCGAGGTCGCGGGCGATGGTTGGCAAGGCGACATTGGCGACGCCGCCATCGATGATGACCAGTGCGCTGCCGAGGCAGAGGGCGGCGATCGCGAGATAGCGGCGGGGCAGGGGAAGGCCATCAGTCATTATGCGATCCCATGCAACGAGGGGTGGCGCGGCGCAATCACTGGGCTGCGGGGGAACTGCTCGCCCGGTCGCTGGTTCCTGCCCGACCAACAGCGAACAGGAGGATGACGATGGGCAAGGGAATCTTGATGTGGCTGATCGGCATACCGATTCCGATTATCATTCTGCTGCTGATTTTCTGGCATTGAAGGGCAGCGCTATAGCCAGCGCGCCGAAGAGTTGAATCATTCCGCTTCACCCGCTGCCGCGTCGGTGGCGGGTGAAGTTCAGGACGGCGACCAGCCCGGCGCCGCGAGTTCGAAGCCGGCAAAATCGAATCCCGGCGTCACGACGCAACTGACCAACGCCCAGCCTTCGCGCGCCTCGGCGGCCTGCCAGGCCCCGCACGGCACAAGCAATTGCGGTGCCTGACCTTCCAGCGGATCACCGCCCAGACGATGTTCCTCCAGGTCGATCATTAGTGCAAGCGGGCTGCCGGCGTGCCAGAGCCACAGTTCGTCGGCATCGACCCGGTGCCAGTGCGAACGCTGGCCCCCCTCGAGCAGGAACAGGATAGCTGTCGCGACATCGCGTTCGCCAGGCGAACCCGGCAGGCGAATCGTCTCGCGGTACCAGCCGCCCTCGGGATGCCGCTGGAGGTCGAGCTTCGCGATCAGCGGGTGGGGCCGGGCCAAGGTTATGCTCCTGTCGATACTGCGCGTTGGGTAACCGGTGTCGTCTGCGCGCTCAAGGACGACGAAAATCGTCGGCCGGCGCTGTTTTTACGTATGCACACTATTGTTGCACTGCACCATTTCGCCTATGTAAGCAGGGTGACCGAGCAAAGCAGCATCCAGCCGGCGGCGCCCAATGCCGACGTCCCGACGATCTTCGAGGGAATCGTGCGGGCCTTCTGCATTGCCGCGACCTACAACCGCACGGCGATCGTGCTCGCCCCGCACATCCTCTACACCAAGCATGACGACCTGTTCGTCGATGGCGTGGTCGTCGAGCGCGACGGCCAGCCGCCGCGCGAGCCCAAGGTCGGAACGTTCAAGCTGGCGGGCCTTTCCGGCATTACGCTGACCGATCGCCCGTTCTTTCGTGACCCGCTGTTCCAGCCGGGCGATGCCAAATATCGCGACGTGACGCTGATGGCGGTCGAACCCGCCTGAGCTTCTCTGCCGCGCCGGCGAGAGCCGATCGCTCCGTCCCGTGCGCCCCCTTAGCCAACAGTCGAAGTATCGGTCTGCGGCGCTATCGCGCCGCATAGACGACAATCGTCTTAACCTGGATCATCAGGCCATAAAGTCGCGGAACGATGCGCGCCTATTGCTGTTTCTACCCCGACAATCGGGAGAATCAGCATGGCTACGGACACCAAGCAGGACGCTATTGCACTGCTCAAGGCAGACCACCGCACGGTCGAAGAACTGTTCGAGAAATTCGAAAGTGCAAAGGGCGCCGGCGCCAAGCAGAAGATAGCGCAACAGATCTGCCTCGAGCTCACCGTTCATGCGCAGATCGAGGAAGAGATTTTCTACCCGGCCTGCGAGGGCAAGATCGAAGAGGATCTGCTCAAGGAAGCTTATGTCGAGCATGACGGCGCCAAGGTGCTGATCGCCGAGATCGAGGCCGGGGGGCCGGACGACGATTATTACGACGCCAAGGTCAAGGTGCTGTCCGAGCAGATCGAGCACCATGTCGAGGAAGAGGAAAAGCGCATGGAGGGCATGTTTGCCCAAGCCCGCCATGCCGGCCTCGACATGGATGCGCTCGGCGAGCAGCTGCGCGCGCGCAAGGATGAGCTTGTCGCGACCTACAAGGCCGGCGGCTTGCCCAAGCCCGAGACGACGACGTTCACCGAAGCGACCATCTGACGGCGGCGCGGCGGATATCGGGCGAGCAGTGGCGGAAACCTGCCGCTCGCTCCGATAGCCCGTCGCGACAATCTGGACGGGGTCACCTGTCGCGCGCGCTTGAACATTGGCGCGAGTGGCGCCGACACCGCGTTATCGGACACGGGCGACGGTCCCCACGCTCAGAAGTTCAGGCTTGGCGTCAGTGTCCGCATGTCGAACATCATCCAGACGAGGAACACCGCCGACAGCGCGACCAGCACCGCGCGGGCGATAGCGAGACGGCGCCGTTCCGGACCGGAGGCGATCACCCGGACGTTCCACACCGCCAGCGCGGTGCCGACGATCGCGGCGAGCGACAGCAATTGCAGCAGGCGCATCCAGATATCGAGCCTGCCGTCGAAATTGGCAACGTCGCTGCTCAGTGCGGCGATCATGCCCATCCAGCCGCCGGCAACGATCAGCATCAGCCAGGCGGTGATCGCGGTCGTGCGATAGAGCAGCAGCGGGCGGCCGGCGATCGTCGGACGATAGCCGAATCGGCGGCGTGCCAGCGCGACGATCGGCCAGGAAAGGGCGGTGACGAACATGACGGCCAGCGCGGCGAGTAGGAGCGGGATGATCCACCCCGCGTTCATGCCGGTCGATGCCGGCACGAACAGGATGATCGGGGCGAAGCCGCGCGGCGCGAAGGCCGTGACCTTGCCGTCCTTGACCATGGCGCCGAGGCGATCCTCGCCGCCGACCTCCTGCCATTGCCATGGCGCGGTTTCGCGCCAGCGCTTGGGCACGCCGGCGGCGTTGGTCAGCGCCGAGACAGTGATGGTGTTGTCGTCGTTCACCGTCACTTCGGCCTGGCCGATGAGGTTGACGATGCGCAGCCAGTTGGTGACCGAGCCGCGGCTGCTGACATAGTGGCCGGCCAGCGCGCGGCCATGTTCGGCGGCGGTGGCGAGGGTCGGCAGCGCCGCGTCGGCATGCGGGAAATAACGATCGGTGAAGCTGTCGAACATGCGCTCGCGCAGGACATGCGCGGCGCCTTCCTTGCCCCCGCTGTTGAACGACAGGTACAGCCCGACCCCCTTGTCGCGATAGAGATGCAGGTCGGAGTGGAACCAGTCGGTGTCGCCGCCATGGCCGATGATGTTCAGTCCGTTGCGATCCTCATGATAGAAACCCAGCGCCATGCCGGGCATGCCGGGGATCGGCGTGTTGGCAGTGGTGTACATCAGTTGTGAGGTCTTGGCGTCGAGCAGCGGATTGCTGGCGGACAGATGCGCGATCATGAACTTCGCCATGTCGGTGCCGGTCGCCGACAGCGCACCGGCCGGCGACATCGGAATGATCTCAAAGGGTTGGGGATCGCCCGACGCCACGGCATAACCCTTGGACAGCTTCGCGCCGAGTGCCGCTGGCAAGGGCTGGGCGAAGGTCGATTGCGTCATGCCGAGCAGGGCGAAGATGTGGTGCTGGATATAGGCTTCGAACGGCTCGCCCGAGACGCGCTGGACGATATAGCCGGCGAGCGACGCGCCATAGTTGGAGTAGGAGGCAGTGCTGCCGGGCTCGTAGATACGGGTCGGCACCGAGCGCTTGAGCGCGGCATCGAGCGGGCGGTTGTCGGAGACCTTGGTGGCGATGAGATATTTGGCGGTTTCCTCGAACCCGCCGGTATGCGTCATCAGGTTGCGCAGCGTGATCGGCTTGCCGAAGGCAGGCGGAATGCGGAAATCGATATAGTCGTTCACGTCGCGGTCGAGGTCGAGCTTGCCGGCCTGGACCTGCTGCATGACCGCCGTCCAGGTGAACAGTTTCGAGATCGAGCCCGGGCGGAACAGCGTGTTGGCCGGGTCGATCGGCGCGCGCGTCTTCATGTCGGCATAGCCGTAACCGCGCTGGGTGAGCACCTTGCCGTCCTTGACGACGACGACGACCGCGCCGGCGATGTCGCCGGTGTCGAGGCCGTACGGCACCAGCCCGTCGAGCCAGCTGTCGACGTCGGCCTTCGTCAACTCGGGTGCACCCGCTGGTGTGGCGGAGGCGACAGTCTGTCCCGCGCCGGCATGGGGCACGGCGGGCGCGGTCGGAAGGAGCGTCTGCGGTGCCTGCGCCGCGATCGGCACGGCAACGAGCAGCAGCGAAGGCAAAGCGAGCCGGAGCAGCCGCGTGGCGGAGTCGATCAATCGCGTGCGCATCAGAATTCAAATCCTGCTGTGAGGCCGATGGTGCGTGGGCGGATCACCCCGACGTCGACCAGACCGGCGTAACGACTGCCATAGGGACCGGCGTAGGTCTGCCCGCCGGAATTGGCGAGGTTCCGGGCATAGATGCTCAGCGTGAAGGGCTTCATCTCGATACCCGCGCGCAGATCGACGGTCGCATAACCGTCAAGGATAAGCCGGCGACCGAAAGTCGCCTGATAGGCGGCATCGAAATCTGCCGGCCTGTCGCTGACCGCCATGATCGACCCGCCGACGAATGCCTTGACCCGGTCGGTGAGCGCCCAATCATAGTCGGCCGAGACGTTGGCAGTCCAGCGCGGCGCATAGGGCAGCTGGTCGCCGTCCGATCCGCCGACCAGGATGTTGCCGGTGAGCGCGGTGTGGTTATAGGCGAGCGAGCCGGTAACGATGAAACCACGGGTCGGGCGCAACGTCGCGGTTACTTCGCCGCCATAGCTCTTCGCACCCTCGCCATTTCCGTCGGCGGTGACCGGACCGACCGAGGTCTGGAAGGTCGTGGTGATCTGCGTATTCTTCCAGTCGAGATAATAGACCGAGGCATCAATGCCGAAGGTCCGGTCGGGCGTTTCGGCGCGTATCCCGGCTTCATAGCTGATCAGCGTGTCGGCGCGGAACTGCGCGGGATAATCGGCGGGCGCGCCGGGCGGGACGACATTGGGGCCGCCGGGCCGATAGCCCTTGGCAACGCGGGCATAGATCGCGACCCGCTTGTTGATCTCGTAGCGCGGCGACACCGACCAGGTCCACACGCCCTCCGACGAGCTCCCGAGCAACGTACCGTCGGCGCCCTGCACCACGACGAAACCGCCGCCCAGGCTCTGCGTCGTGCGCTGCTCGTTATGGCTGTAGCGGACGCCGCCGGTGATATCGAAGGCGTGGCTGACATGCCATGTCGCGCTGCCGAAGCCGGCATATTCCTTGTAGGTCGAATCGAGCTGTGCGGTCAGGAAATGGGTGAAGGGAAGGGGCGCGGCAGGCGTGCCGGGGCCAAGCAGATCCTGCGGGATGGTGCCTGCCTCGGGTAGGAACGCCCCGGTCAGCGGGTTGAACGGCCGATAGAGCTGGTAGAGCTGGCCGGGCTCGCGGGTATAATAGCCGCCGATCAGCCACTCGAAGCTGCTCGATTTGGCCGAGGTGAGCCGTACTTCCTGCGCGAACTTCTTCTGGCTGATGTTGGAGGGCTCGTCGACGCCATAAGGTGTCGATGCGCCGTAAAAGGGGCTGATGTCGCCCAACAGCTGCGTCGCCTCGATATCCTCATGCTGGATCAGCGTGGCATAGCTGGTGACCGAGGTAAGGGTGGCGGGACCGAAATCATATTCCAGCGTGCCCGAATAGAGCCGGTAATCGACGCGGTTGCTTTCCGGGAAGGTCTGATAACGCAGCAGACCCGTACCGCGTGCGCCGGTGAACGGGTCGGCGGTGATCGGGGTCAGCGTGGCCGCGTCGACATCGACGGTATCGCGGCCATGGGCGCGGATATTCTGCGCCACGGCCGTGAGCCTGACCGAGAGCCGGTCGCTCGGATTGAACAGCAACGAGGCGCGACCGCCATAGTTTGTCGAATGATTGATGTTGTGACCGAGCACGCCGAGGCTGTCGATATAGCCCGGCGTCTCGCGGTAGAAGCCGCTGACGCGGATCGCGAGCGTGTCGCCGAGCGGCACGTTGACCACGCCATTGCCCGACCAGCCGGTGCCGCCGCCGTCGACGGTTTCGACGCCGACCTGCGCGCGAATCGATAGTTTGTCGAACTTCGGCGCGGTCGTGACATATTTGAGCAGCCCGCCAAGCGAGTTGGCGCCGTAGAGCGTACCCTGCGGCCCGCGCAGTACCTCGATCCGCTCGATGTCGAAAGGGTCGATGTCGCCGGCGAGATGGGCGGCGTTGGTCTGGCCGGTGCTCGAGCCGAACGGCGTGTCGTCGATATAGATGGCGACGGTCGGGCTCGACCCGCCAGTGTTGATGCCGCGCAGGATGACGCGTGCCTCGCCGGCATTCTGCTGTTGCAGACTGAGGCCGGGGACGAGCGCGGCATAATCGACCAGGCTGGTGGCGTGGCGTTGTTCGAGTACCGCGCCCGAGACGATCGAGATCGATTGCGGCACGTCGATCAGCGTCTGCGCGCGCTTCTGCGCGGTGACGATGATGTCGCCATTCGGAAGATTGTCGGCGGTGGGGGAGGGCGACTCGGCCGGCGCCGGTGCCGCCAGCTGGGCCTGGGCTGCCGGGATCCAGGCCATCATCGCCGTGGTCACCAGCCACGCCGCTCTTGGTCGAAACGCGATCGCCATTGCTCTCAATCCTCGAAATGCCAGGTCATCATGACGCGTGTTTCATTATTGGCAACTATTTTCTCGAAAGTGCACGATGGTTCCCTTGCGCCGACCAGTGCGCTAGCGTGATGACCAGAGGAACCATGGTAAAGAAGAACAACCCGCCGCACCCCGGCATTGCGCTGCGCGCCGCGCGGATCGAACAGGGGCTTACGCTCCGCGCGCTCGCCGCCCGGCTCGACATGCCTTTTTCGACGCTGTCGAAGCTCGAGAACGGCAAGATGGCGATGACCTACGACAAGCTCGTCAGGCTTGCGCAGGGACTTGGCGTCGATCTCGGCAGCCTCGTTGCCGGCGCGGCGACGACCGAGAAGCCGCCCGCCGCGCTCGGGCGCCGCAGCGTCGTGCGCGCCGGGACATGGGCCGAGGCGAGCTCGGAGCGCTTTACGCATTTTTATCCCGCGGCCGATCTGCTCGACAAGATGATGGTGCCGATCCTGATCGAGGTGAACGACCGCAGCGTCGACGAGGTCGGCGGGCTGGTGCGGCATTCGGGCGAGGAATATCTCTACGTCCTGTCCGGTGCGATGGAGCTGCATTCGGACCTTTATGCTCCGCTGCCGCTGGCGCAGGGCGACTCGGTCTATTTCGACAGCGGCATGGCGCATTGTTACGTGCGGACCAGCGAGTCGCCCTGCCGGGTGCTGTCGGTCTGCGCCGGGCCGGGGATGCGACGCGTGGCGCAATCCGCCGGGCAGAGCTGGAACCTGGTCGCCGCCCACGACGTCGCGGTCAGCCCAGGTTCAACAGACGCGAACAATGTTTCACATATTGAAACGTGAGTCGTTTCATGTGATGTGACGGTGATGAAGACCGCCACAACGCTCGCTCCGTTAACGCTCAGCCATCGCCGCGAGGCCATGCTGATGCGCGAACCGTTCCGGATTTCGGGCTATGTGTTCGAGTCGATGCCGGCGGTAATCACCACGGTGTCGGATGGCGCATTCGCCGGCCGGGGCGAGGCGGCGGGGGTCTATTATCTCCATGACGATCCCGAGCATATCGCGGGCGAGATCGAGCGCTGCCGCGCCGCGATCGAGGCGGGTATCGACCGTCAGGCGCTGCGAGCGCTGCTGCCGCCGGGCGGCGCGCGCAATGCGCTCGACTGCGCGCTGTGGGAACTCGAATCGCTGCGCGCCGGGGTGCCGGTATGGCAGCTCGCCGGGGTCGCGGCGCCAAAGCCGCTGATCACCACCTTCACGCTGCCCGCCGACGATCCCGCCGAGATATTGCGCCGGCTCGACGCGCTGCCACCTGCCAAGGCGATCAAGCTCAAGCTCGACGGGGACCTTGCCGCCGATCGCGAGCGGGTTCGCGCGGTGCGCGCGGCGCGGCCCGATGTCTGGCTCGGGGTCGATGCCAATCAAGGTTATGGCGGCGACGATCTCGACGGGCTCGTCGCGATGCTGGTCGACCAGCAGGTGTCGCTGCTCGAACAGCCGATCCGGCGCGGCGAGGAGGCGCTGCTCGACGGCTGGCGCTCACCGATCCCGGTCGCGGCCGACGAAAGCGTGCTCGACCTGGCCGAACTCGATGCGCAGCGGCATCGCTTCCAGGTGATCAACATCAAGCTCGACAAGTGCGGCGGGCTGACCGAGGGGCTGATGATGGCCGAGCATGCGCGCGCGCTCGGTCTCAAGGTGATGGTCGGCAACATGGCCGGTGCGACGCTCTCCACCGCGCCGGCCTTCGTGCTCGGCCAGCTGTGCGACATCGTCGATCTCGATGGCCCGTGGTTCCTGCTCGACGACCCGCTTGCGGCGGGGCTCTATACCGATGGCGAGGTGATGGTGCCGGCGCGGTTGTGGGGCGCGGCCTGATCGAGACGCCTGTTAGCGCGCGGCGCGCCGCGTCAGCGCCTCGCTGATCGCTGCGACCGCGCCGAGCGCGGCGCCGGCGACGGCGGCGCCGAGGATCATGTCGATCAGGTAATGCGTTCCCTCGACCGGGGTGGCGAGCAGCATCGCGACGTTGATCGCGAGGATCGGCCAGCGCAGCGTGCGGTGCGGCCAGGCGGCGGCGATGAACAGCACCGCGCTGGCGGTGTGGAAACTCGGCGCCGAGACAAGGCCGCGGATCGCGCCGAGATCGATGACATGGACGATGTGCAGGCGCAATTCGGGGATCAGCTGATCCATCCACAGCGCGCTTTCGGGCATGTAGGGGAAGGGGCCGTGCCACAAGGCGGCGAACGGGCCGACCGCCGGCATGAAGCGGAACAGCAGCAGCGCGAGCACCGCGGCGATCCAGAAGGCGGCGAGGAAACGCCGCGCGGCGGCACGCTGGTTCGACCAGGCGAACCAGCCGAGCAGGATCGCCGGGCTGGCATAGATGCTTTGATAGAAAGCGGTGCCGATGATCTGCAGCGAACGGTGCGCGGCGACGACATCGTACCAGGCCAGCCAGTCGAAGCGCAGCAACTGGTCCGCGCGCACCAGCCCTTCATCGACATAACCGCTCGTCATCGCCGAGACGGGATAGCTCGCCAGCGCGCCGGTCAGTGCGATGATCGTGAACAGGCCATAATATTCGGCGATGTCGCGCGCGACGCGCTGCGCATGGGTGACCGGGTTGCGCAGCGTATAGTGGACCCCGGCAAAGGCCGCGAAGGCTGCGGAGAAAATGAGCGTGGCGGGGGCGAGCGGCGCGATCGACAGCCGCTCATATTCCATCATCAGCGTCAGGACGGCGAGCCCGAGCGTCGCCGCCAGCACCAGCCAGCGCGCCGGAATGACCGAGCGGTCGATCTCGGGAGCGATCGAAGCATGTAAGGCGGCGTCGAAACCTGACGCGATGGCAATCGGCGGCAATTGGTAATCCCACGACCCTGGCGGTCGTAGTCACGCTACCCCGCATTGTGTGAATGCGCTGTGACACAATTGTGACGAGATAGCCATGCGGCCCGCGTCATTCTTGCGGTGGTGTGCGCTATTTGCATCACCGAATTGCGGACAGCGGAACGCGTGTCGCGGCACTAAGGCTTAAAGCATCCCGCTCCAGCGCGGCGCTTTTCACGCGGGTCGCGCCGGGCCCTCAGACCTTGGCGGAGTAGAGCATCCGTCCCGGCCCGAGCCGTTGGAACACCTGGGCGAGATCATCGTCGCCAACCGCGAAACAGCCTTCGCTACGGCCGAGCTGCCCGTGCGTCTGCAACATATCGGGATTGGCGTACCAGGCGGAATGGATGACGATGGCGCGCGTCAGCGCATTGTCGTTGGTCGGATCGAGCCCGATCAGGCGCTGCGACTGGCCATGCTTGCCGACATAATATTCCGACGCGAGAAACGCGCCTTCCGACGAGGCATAGGAGCCGGGATCGTTCGAGAAGCGTTGCAGCCAGCCGCTATGCTCGGGGTCCGAGCCGCTGCCATGCGCGACGAGCAGCGCGGTGGTCGCCCCGCTCGGCAGGTCGATGAGATGGAGGCGCGGCTGCGACGAGGGTGCGTTGAAATCGGCGACCGCGATGCGATCATGAAAGGGAATGGCGCTGCCGAGGCGATTGAGTGCCGCCAGTGCCTGGCGGAGCAAAGCGGGTTTCAGCCCGCGCGGATAGGCGGGTTCAGCGGCGAACTGGGCGTGTGCCATCGATGGGAGCATCGCCGCCGATGCCGCGGACGCCGCGATTCCTGCACCGATCTTGAAGAAATTGCGGCGCGATGCGCCCGTGTCGAGCCGTTCGATTCCGCCATGCATCGCGTCGTGCTGCATCTACCAGGTGCTCCAGCGTCGCGGTTGGGCACAATATTTCGAGCCGAACCGTGTCCTTATCATATAGTATCGATGGTAAGGATGAGGTTAGCGATGTGCACTCGGTTCGCCGTGTTCAGCGCCCCGCCGGCCGCATAAGCGCGGAACCTTATTCGCTTTGCATCAATCCGGCGAGCGGCACCGGCCCGTCGGCGTTCAACGCATCGGGGGTGAGAATCACCGTCGTGCCGGGCATCAGCACCGGCGCGACGAGCGCCTTGAACGGCTCGGCGACGTGCAGCGCCTCGGGGCTTGGCTTGGCGGTCAGGTCGTCATCCTGGCCGGGCAGCGCGAGCCGCGTCCAGTGCTGGCCGGCGGCGTCGACCGACTGCAGCACGAACAGCCATGGCCGAGTGAGCGGGGCGTCGAAAAGTGCCGTGGCCGAGCCGATCAGCTTGCCGTTGCGCAGCACCAGCACGCGCTGGTCGGTCGAACTGACGATGATCGACACCGGGCCGGTCGGTGCGATTTCGGGTTGCCAGACATAGGGCGTCGGTGGTGCCGACACCGTGCCGGCGTCACCCAGCGGCGCGAGCACCGGGGCGACGATCGGCAACAGGTCGCTGCGCACGACCATCACCGTCATGCCGAGACGCGTCTCGCCATAGAGCAATTTGGCGAAGGCCTTGGGCAGGCGGATGCAGCCATGCGACGCGGGATAGCCCGGCAACTGGCCGCCATGCAGCGCGACGCCGCCCCAGGTCAGGCGCTGCATATAGGGCATCGGCGCGCTGTCGTAGATGCTCGAGAAATGCGTCACCTCCTTTTGCAGGATGGTGAACACCCCGGTCGGGGTGAGGTGGCCGGGCCGTCCGGTCGAGACCGTGGTGACCGCGACCGGCAGGCTGTTGCGGTAGAGCACCGCGCGCTGCGTCGCGATATTGACGATCAGCAGCGTCGGCCCGGCGGGCGCGACCTGTGGCGCCCAGATGAACTCGCCGGGCTTGAGCCGCTTGACCGCGTCGAGCACGGTGCCGCTGTTGAGCGGCCCGACCTCGGGCACCGGCTGGGGCTCGGTCGTCGGCGCGGGGAGTTGTTGCACCGTGGTGGAGGGGACGGCGAGCGTTTGCGCGGCGGCGGACCCGGAGGGGGCCAGCAGGGCGGCGGCGAGCAGGGCGATGGTGGTGGGTCGTGGCGCACTCGCGCGACGCGGCCGGGGCAACAGGCGATGCTTCAATCGAAACGTCCTTCGCGGGGCGGGTATGGCCTCTGCAACAGCAGCGTAAGCGCGGCGTCGGTGCGGTCTATACGCTGCCTTGCGTTATCGACCGCACCATTTCGCGCCGTGCTGACCAGGTCGACGCCTTCGACATAACCCTTGGCCCGTGCCGCGTCGGGCACGATGTCGTGTAGCGTGCGGCCGGCCGTGTCGCGGTCGATATCGCCAAAGTCGACATAGAGCCGGTGCGCGCCGGCGCGCGGCAGGGCCTGTCGCAGATAGCGCCGCGTCGCCTGTTCGCCCGCCGTGCTGTTCCCGTCGGATGCGGGCGCGACCAGCGGCGTGCGCGCCGACAGGCAGCCGGCGCTGCTGAAAACCTGCGGATATTGCGTCAGCGCGTAGAGCGAGGCGAGCCCGGCCAACCCCGTGCCGAGGATCGCGGTGTCGGCGGGGCCGGGCAGGGTGCGGAAGTGCCGGTCGACCAGCGGCTTCAGTTCGCTGGTGACGAAGTGGAGGTAGGCGTCGGACAGCGGTGCGCCGCCGATCCGTCGTTCCAGCGTGGCGCGCATATCGCCGGGCATCAGCGTGACGGGCGCGGCAGGGAGCAATTCGCGCGCGCGCATCGGCGAGGCACCGATCGCGACGATGATCGGCATGCGGATCGCGCCGGCGAAGGCGAGGCCATCGACATGCTCGTCGATCCCCGGCGCAGCGACCGCGCCGACCGGCGCATCGGCGAACAAAGTCTCGCCATCGTGCATGTAGAGGACGGGATAGCGGCGCTGATAGTGGTCATAGCCGTCGGGCAGCCAGACGAACACCGGGCGCGCCGCGACCAGCGCCGAGCGCACCGACAAGGTCACCACCCGCCCGAGCGCGGGCAACGGTACCGCCGCACGCGCGAGCGACAGCGGCGCAAGCGCCGCGACGCCGGCCGCCGCCAGAAACGCGCGACGCGTCGTCATCAGGCAAACAGCGCCGGCTCGTCGCGCTCGAGCTCGGGCGGCACGGTTTCGGCATGGTGATGTGGCACCGGCGGCAGCGGCCACCACAGGCCGATCGCGGCGTTCCACCAGGCGGTGCCGAGCGCGAGCCCGTATTGCCACGGCTCGAGCGCGGCCGCGCCGACCGCCTCCATGGCGGCGAGTGGATCGGATACCAGTGCGGGCGACGGGGTGATCGGGTCGCTACGGTCTTGCTGGTCGGCGGTCACGGCGGCTCTCCCTGTATGCGCGGCCGGGGCAACCGCGCGGCCTCATCGTCGCGCGGCAGGCGGAGAGTCGGTATCCGCAATTGTGCGTACGGGCGCGCGCGTCGCGGCGGCGGTCTTCCCCAAAGGGCATGGGAACCGAAGCGACGCCCGAACGGTACGTATCGCAGGAAATTGCGGAGACAGATCAATGACAAAGACCCTGGCCAACCTCGCCGAAACGATGCGCGACATCGACTTCACGCTGTTGACGACGCTGGCCGCCGACGGCGGGCTGGCGGCCCGGCCGATGAGCAACAATCGCGATGTCGATTTCGACGGCGACAGCTTTTTCTTCGCGCTGGGCGACACGCAGGTGGTGGGTGATATCGCGCGCAACCCGAAAGTCGGCATGACGCTGCACGGCAATAGCAGCCTGCTCGGCAAGCCGCCGATATTCATCACCGTCGCCGGCACCGCGGAACTGATCCGCGACAAGGCGGCGTTCGAGCGGCATTGGAACAAGGACCTCGAGCGCTGGTTCGAACAGGGCACCGACACGCCGGGCCTGACGCTGATCAAGGTCCATGCCGGGCATGTGCATTATTGGGATGGTGAGGAGCAGGGGGAGATCACGGCTAGCTGAGCACATCTGCGGAAGCTCGCGTTCCCTCATTGTTCCAAACGCGGAGGCTTGTTATCCTATCCAGCCCGAGCGCGAATCGGGCGGGGGAAAAGCGATGCGGGGCGGTGCGGTCGTGTTGATGGCGTTGGCGATCATCGCGGGGTGCGGGCGACGCGAGGAACCGAGCCAGACGGCCAATCGCACCTATGCCGCGGCGCCGACCCCGATGACATCGGCCGTTGCGCAGCGCACGGCACCCGGGGACGAGCCCGCTCCGGCGCCGGTAGTCTTCACGCCGAGCGTGGCGCGGCATCACCCTTATTCGTTAGCTTCGATGATCGCGGATACGCGCTTCATCGGGATCGATACGCTGCCCAAGGTCGACTGCCAGGCAATCGCCCTGAGCGACTGCGGCAACGACAATGCGGCAATGGTGATCGAAAAGCCGATCACGCCGGGCGGACGCGTGGCGCAGGCGCTCGGCTGGATCGTCGTCGGGGAAGCGCGCATCGGTGCGCTTACGGCGGTGGGGATTTCGCGCGGTTATGTGCATCTGCCGGGTACGCTCGACAAGCAGATCGATGGCAATGTCGCGATCTTCGCGGGCGACAGGCCGATCGCCATCCTGCATCGCAAGGACGATGACGGCTATGGCATCGGCCGCCTGGAAAGGCTCGAAAGCGGTGCGGTTCGCGTGGCACCGCCCCGGCCATTGAAGCCTCGTGGCGATCTCGTGCTGCGCGGCAAGCGGCTGCTCTATCGCCCCATGGCGACGGTCGACAGCTATTGCGGCGGGCGGGTGCATATCCCCAATATCTACGGCAAGCCGATCCTGCGCGCGCGCGCGACGTTGTTTGTGGCTGGATGGAAGCCGGACAAGGTCGAACACTGGGGTCTCGACGTCACGCTCGCGCGGTTTGCCCGGGCGCATATCCCGGAAGGTGAGGGCTGCGCGACGGATTCCGCGGGGCAGTGCACCTTTCGATATTCATCGCCGGCCGGGCGGCTCGAGGTCGAGACCGGGTTCGACCCGATCACCGTCGAGACCGACACCGAAAGCGACTGGCTGCTCAGCTATGAAACCATCTGGTACGAGGTGAAATGTCGCGAGCGGCATGGCGGACGACCGGGGTGACGATGACGAGGCTGTTTGTCGACGGCCGGCGCTGGGGCCGGCTCGCTCTGGCGCTGGTCGTCGCGATGCTGACTGCCTGCCGTCCCAGCGCCGAGGGAAATGAGACGGCGAGTGATCGCAGCGTCGCGCCCGCGCCGCCACCAGTTCCGCGCGGAACGCCCACGCCACAACGATTGGAGTTCGATCCGGCGCATGACGGCAAGGGTCGCTATCCGATGCACTCGACGGTGCCCGACATACATTTTACCGCCATCGCCCAATTGCCGAAGGCCGTGTCGGTGCCTGCGCCAACGCCCTCCCTTGATGATTCTAGCTGGTGCGCGCGACAGGACGTTGTTCCGCGCACGGCCGGTGGGATGCTGGCGCGATCGCTGGGGTGGCACATCATATCGGAAGCGCCGCTCAAGCATTTGACGGTGGTGGCGATTGCCCAAGGCTATGGCGCCTGGCGTTCATGCCTGCAGGACAATGGCGTGCTCGCGTTGTTCGATGGGGCGCACGTTATCGGCGTGGTGCAACGCGAAGATCGTCTGCATGCCGGCTTCGGAAATCTCGAAAAGCTGGAGAGCGGGGCGTTGCTGGTACACGTCTGGCAAGTCGGGTCGCCATTGGGCGAATTGAGTCTCGCAGGGCGCACATTGCGCTTCTCCGCAATCGCGAAGGTCGCTACTTATTGTGGCGGGCGCGCGAAGGTACCGAACATCTACCGGATGAACATCCTGCAGGCGCGCCGCGCGCTTTTTCGCTATGGCTGGCGCCCGTATCGCGACGCGCCGATCGACCGGCAGTCGACCGAGTATGGCACTTATTATCGGCACGGTGTGACCGAGATCGAGGCCTGCTACAGATACTGCCAGTTTCGCTATGTCTCGCCCTCCGGCATGCTTTCCTTTGGCCTGGTGTGGGATGAAACCGATGAAAATCCCGACTTCAACAACACGTCACCCGCGGACTCGGATGGCGCGCTGACGGGAGATGTCGTGATCGGTTACGAGGTCGCTTGCCGCAGCAAGCGACGTTCGTGAGGCGCGTGTCGAGATGTGCCTGACCTAGTCTGCCGGGCGGGAAACGCGCGCGGTGTGGTTCGGCCGATGATGCGACACCCGGAAAATCGATGGCGAAGCATCACCCCAAACTGACAAAGCTATCCATCACCCGCTTCCGTCCGGCGGCCTCGAAATCGATTTCCAGCTTGTTGCCCTCGATCTCGGCGATCTCGCCATAGCCGAACTTCTGGTGGAACACGCGCATGCCGACCGACAGATCGTCGCGGCCCTTGTTGCCGATGCTGACCGCCGAGGCGCGGCTTTCCACCACGCGGGCGGGCTCGCGCGTGAAGGTGCGGGCCTGCCATTCGCCGCCGATCTTTCCGCCGGCAGTGCCCGCCGCGCGTTGCCAGCCCGGGCCGCGGCCGGTGCCGCGCGCGACATCGGCAAACGGGTCGCTGCGGTCGGACCAGTTGGCGCGCCACAGGCTCTCGCCGCCGGCCATGCTGCTCTCGCTGGTGATGTGCGCCGCGGGCAGTTCGTTGACGAAGCGGCTTGGGATGCTCGACGACCATTGGCCGTAGATGCGGCGATTGGCGGCGTGGAGGATCACCGCCAGCCGCCGCGCGCGCGTGATCGCGACATAGGCAAGGCGGCGTTCCTCCTCCAGTGAGGCGAGCCCGCCCTCGTCGAGCGAGCGCTGCGATGGGAACAGCCCTTCCTCCCAGCCGGCGAGGAACACGGTGTCGAACTCGAGCCCCTTGGCGGCGTGGATCGTCATGATCGTCACCTTGGCCTCGTCGGCCTGCGCCTCATTGTCCATCACCAGGCTGACATGTTCGAGGAACGCGCCGAGATTCTCATACTCCTCCATCGCGCGGACGAGTTCGCTCAAGTTTTCGAGCCGGCCGGCGGCCTCGGCCGATTTCTCGGCCTGCCACATCGCGGTGTAGCCGCTCTCGTCGAGCAGTTGTCGCGCCAGTTCGGGGTGCGGCATGCTGCCCGCCATGCCGCGCCAGCGCGCAATGTCGCCGACCAGATTGCCGAGCCCGCGCCGCGCCTGCGGGGTCAGTTCGTCGGTGTCGAGGATGCGCGCGGCGGCGGTGGCCAGCGGCACGCCCTCGGCGCGGGCCAGCATGTGGATCTTCTGCACCGCCTTGTCGCCGAGCCCGCGCTTGGGCACGTTGACGATGCGTTCGAAGGCGAGGTCGTCGGCCGGCTGGTTGACGATGCGCAGATAGGCCATCGCGTCGCGGATCTCGGCGCGCTCATAGAAGCGTGCGCCGCCGACGATGCGGTAGGGCAGGCCGATCGAGATGAAGCGGTCTTCCAGCTCACGCGTCTGGTGCTGCGCGCGGACGAGGATGGCGATCTCGTCGAGGCTCTTGCCGCCTCTCTGGACGCTCTCGATCTCCTCGCCGATGCGGCGCGCTTCCTCGGGGCCGTCCCACACGCCGAGCACCTTGACCTTCTCGCCGGTCTCATGCTCGGTCCACAGTGTCTTGCCGAGCCGGCCGCCATTATTGGCGATCACGCCCGAGGCGGCGGCGAGGATGTGCGGCGTGGAGCGGTAATTCTGCTCGAGCCGGATCACCTTGGCGCCGGGGAAATCCTTTTCGAACTTGAGGATGTTCTCGACCTGCGCGCCGCGCCACGAATAGATCGACTGGTCGTCGTCGCCGACGCAGCAGATGTTCTTGCGCTCCTGCGCGAGCAGCCGGAGCCAGAGATACTGGACGCTGTTGGTGTCCTGATATTCGTCGACCATGATATATTTGAAGCGGCGCTGATAATCGGCGAGCACCGCGCGGTCGCGCTTGAGGATGACCAGCATGTGCAGCAGCAGGTCGCCGAAATCGCAGGCGTTGAGCGCGATCAGCCGCGCCTGATATTGCGCGTAGAGATCCTTGCCGCGGCCATTGGCGTAGCGCTCGCTCTCCCCGGCGTCGACATCGGCCGGGGTCAGGCCCTTGTTCTTCCACTCGTCGATCAGCCCGCCGAGCGCGCGCGCCGGCCAGCGCTTCTCGTCGAGATCGTTGGCGGTAATCAGCTGCTTGATCAGGCGTTGCTGGTCGTCGGTGTCGAGGATCGTGAAATTGCTGTGCAGCCCGACCAGCTCGGCATGGCGGCGCAGCATCTTGGCGCCGATCGCGTGGAAGGTGCCGAGCCACGGCATGCCCTCGACGACATCTCCGACGATCCGCCCGACGCGGTGGCGCATCTCGCGCGCGGCGCGGTTGGTGAAGGTGACGCTGAGGATCTCCGACGGGAAGGCCTTGCGCGTGAATAGCAGATGGGCGAGCCGCGCAGTGAGCGCCGCGGTCTTGCCCGTGCCCGCGCCGGCGAGCACCAGCACCGGGCCATCGGTGGTCAACACCGCCTCGCGCTGCGGCGGGTTGAGGCCGGCGAGATAGGGCGGCTCGTGCTGGGTTTCGGCGGGCAGGGTCATTGGTGAACAGGTAGGGAACGGCGGCGGCTGAGGCAACCGCGCTTGTGGCGGCGGCGCTGCAGTCTATGCTTCGCCCAGGGGAGAAGCACGATGACGGCCGTATCTGACGCACCACCGACGATTGCCGCGTGGCATGACTATGTGGCCGGGCGCGACCCGGCCGCTCTCGACGCGCTGATCGACGAGGATTGCGTGTTCCAGTCGCCGGCGGTGCACACGCCGCAGGTCGGCAAGGCGACCACCATGAAATATCTCCGCGCCGCGATGGAAGTGCTGGGCACGCCCGACTTCCGTTACGTCGAAGGGTGGTATGGCGAGCGCTCGGCGGTGCTCGAATTCACGATGACGCTGGAGGGCAAGGCGCTCAACGGCGTCGACATCATCCACTGGAACGAGGCCGGGCGGATTACGTCTTTCCGGGTGATGGTGCGGCCGGTCAAGGCGCTCATGGCGCTGATGCCGGCGATGGCGGCAGTGCTGGAGCGGGTATGAAGGGCAGGGCAATGAAACGAGCGATGGGCTTGCTGTTGGCGGCGACGATGCTGGTCGGTGCGGCGCCGGGCAAGGTCGACATGGCGGCGCGGATCCTTCCGCCGCCGGCCACGCCCGGCGCGGCGGTGAAGCCCTTCGTCAAGCTGGCGGGCGGTAAGATCGCGCTGGTCCATGTGCGGGTGATCGACGGGACGGGCGCGCCGGCCCAGGCCGATCGCACGCTGCTGATCTATGGCGGCAAGATCGTTGCCGTGCAGGCCAGCGGCGATGCGGTGCCGGCGGGTTATGTGACGATCGACGGAACGGGCAAGAGCGTGATGCCGGGCATCGTCGGCATGCACGACCATCAATATTATATCGCCCGGCCCAATCTCGACGCCGCCGGGCACAGCGAGCCGCCGCTGATGGTGCCGCAAATGGCCTTTTCCTCGCCGCGGCTCTATCTTGCGGCGGGCGTCACGACGCTGCGCACCGCCGGCAGCGTCGAGCCGTACACCGACCTCAACATGAAGGCGGCGATCGACGCCGGCACGCTGCCCGGCCCGCATATGGACGTGACCGGGCCCTATCTTGAGGGAGCGGGTAGCCCCTTCCTGCAGATGCATCCGCTGCGCGATGCCGAGGACGCGCGGCGCACGGTGGCGTTCTGGGCCGAGCAGGGCGCGACCTCGTTCAAGGCCTATATGAACATCACCCGCGCCGAACTCGGCGCGGCGATCAACGAGGCGCACAAGCGCGGCATCAAGGTGACGGGGCATCTCTGCTCGGTGAGTTATCCCGAGGCGGCGTTGCTGGGGATCGACGATCTCGAGCACGGTTTCTGGGTCAATACCCAGCTCGACCCGGGCAAGGCGCCCGACCGCTGCTCGAAGGAAACGGGCGCTGCGACACTCGCGGCGATGACCCGCGACAGCGACGCGGCAAAGGCGCTGATCCGGCTGCTGGTCGAGCGGCATGTCGCACTGACCTCGACCTTGCCGGTGTTCGAGGGCTCGTCGCCCAATTACCGCACGCTGCCGCCGCGTCAGCTCGCGCTGATGACGCCCGAGGCGCGGACCGACTATTTCTATGTCCGCACGCTCGGCGCGACGCGACCGGCGGCGCGGGTGGTGCAGGGCGCGAAGCTGTGGGCCAACGAACTGGCGCTGGAACGCGCCTTTGTCGCGGCGGGTGGCTTGTTGCTTGCCGGCCCCGATCCGACGGGCGGCGGGCAGGTGCTGCCCGGTTTCGGCGACCAGCGCGCGATCGAGCTGCTGGTCGAGGCCGGCTTTTCGCCGGTCGAGGCGATCCGGATCGGCACGCTCAATGGAGCGACCTATCTGGGCCTCGCCGACCGCATCGGCACGATCGCGCCGGGCAAGAATGCCGATCTCGTGCTGGTCGAGGGCGACCCGTCGATCACCATTGCCGACATCGAGCGGGTGGTGACGGTGTTCAAGGACGGCGTGGGTTATGATCCCGCGCCGCTGCTCGGGTCGGTGACGGGGCGCTACGGGCAATATTAGACCCGTATCCGACCGAGTTGAATCGTGGGGGATTCCCATAGGGCGTGAAAGCTGATTCAACCCGCGAGCCGGGTTGGAGGCTGGCGAGTTATGGGCAGGCCATATTCTGATGATTTGCGGGTTAGGGTTGTTGCGGCGATGGAGGGCGGCGGCAAGT